>CANQNK010000001.1 GCA_947625195.1 uncultured Clostridia bacterium
ACAGTAGTTAAGCTCATTTGCGCCGAAGATACTTGGCTGGCGACGGCCCGGGAAAATAGGTGTTGCCGACTTTATATTCCTCAATAGCTCAGTCGGTAGAGCATGCGGCTGTTAACCGCAGGGTCGTTGGTTCGAGTCCAACTTGGGGAGCCAAAAAGAGTCCTATTAAGGGCTCTTTTTTATTTTGGCTCAAAGTCAATAGTTGGCGTAAAAGTTAAAATGAAAAAATGTATGAAAGCAGCTACCAACAGGTGGCTGCTTGTGTGTTATAGTGGTGTTAGTGAGAAAAAATATGTAAAATACGGTTTCTGAAACGCTTAAAATTTTTGTAACCGTAAGCATTTCTCTTAAGGACTTTAATTTTGTTGTTACAGCCTTCTGTGAAACCGTTAGTAACAGGTGAAGAAAACGAATTAATAATACCGGTATACCAATTACGCATTGTTTTGGCGCATCTTTCAAATTGTGGTACACCGCAGTTCTCGGCATATTCTATCCATTCTTTCGTAGGTTTTGTTGATGTTTGTACGATATAGGTTTATCAATTAAACCAATCAGATAATCGGCAGATAGGTTATAATACTTGCATAGCAATACCAGATCGTCAATTTTTAGTTCCGCACGTCCTGCTTCAATATGGTTATACCCTTGTTGCGACTTGTTTAGTATCTTTCCAATCTGCGCTTGCGTTAAATCTCGATCTTCCCGAATATTTTTGATCCTCTCACGATAATGCATAAAATCACCTCAATATATTTTATGAAAATATTGTACAATACTCAAAAATTGAGTATTGACAATTACTCAAACATTGAGTATAATATTGATGAGGGCATGAGTATCGTGTCGAAAATGGATTTTTCAAGAACTAAATAAATCAGGAGGAAAATGAAATGAACGAACAAACACCTATAACAGAAAGTAAAGCTATTGATGATTCTTTTATTGAGATGTCCCATACGGAGACAGATAAAAAAGAACAGACAAAAGAAAAGCTTAATGACAGCAATTTTAATACAGATGCCACAATTAAAAGTAGCGTGCATTCAGTTGTTAAAAAAAGTGGCAACGGTCGACTTAAAGCAATTGTCGGGTTTATCGTATTTTCTATTATCGTTTATATCTTTATAAATGGAGGCCTTTTTGGGTCTTCGTACTATGTAGCAAAACTGCCGTCTTATAATGCGGCTACCGTAAAAGTTGATGGGTATATGCATAAAAGCAGATCCTGTTGCAAAAAGGTGGCAGATGCTAATGGCGCTGAAGTAATTCGAGTGAAACCTGACCAGAGTGCACGAACAAATAGCTATGGTCAAACAATTCGATATGAAAATTGTTTTAACTATTGTCCATTATGCTGTTATTGACAATTATAAATTTTAGAAACACGGAGAAGAGAATAGAGTGATTCATAAAAATTATTGACTATACTTAGTAAAATGAATTACAAGAATCTAGTCATTTCGAAGTTTGCGCAAGAGTACGGATAAATAAATGATAATTGGTGAAATTCCAGTTTATTGATTGCTATGGACAGAGTTCACTACTTTTAGTAGATATTACTCATCTCTACACCTTTGGCTGTTCTTTTCTAACAAAAAAGAGTCCTAATACGGACTCTTTTTTACTTTTATTATAAAGTTTGTGTTGCAATATGTTTTACTTTGTTGTAAAATATATGTAAAGGAGGAGTATTATGGATATACAATATTTACTGCTTTTGCAGAATGCAAGAGAATCTGTCGGCGGCGTGTTTAATGACTTTTTTCTTCAGATAAGTGATTTGTCATATGGGATCTTTATATGGATGCTCGCTTGTATAATGTTTTGGGCCGTTGACAAGAAAAGCGGAAGCTTTTTGTTTTTAAACATTGGTTTTTCAAGGTTTATTATGCAGGTGTTGAAGTTGACATTTTGCGTCTACAGACCCTGGATCAGATCAAGTGAAATCGTTCCTGTCGAAACGGCTTCCGGCTATTCATTTCCAAGCGGACACAGTGTGACTGCCGCGGCTAATTACGGAACCGTAATTGAAAGATACAGAAGATATAAACCGCTTTGTGTTTTTATGGTGGTAATGATTTTACTGACGGTCTTTTCAAGGAATTATATAGGCGTTCACACTCCGCAGGATGTACTGGTCGGTACATTGATTGGTGTAATTGTTGTTATTGTGGGTTCTAAGGTCTGGACGTGGATTGATAAAAATCAAAAAAGAGATTACATAATTCCAATAGTTGGTGTGGCTTTAACAGCATTGTTTCTGATTTATATAAGCCTTAAATCGTATCCTATGGATTATGTCGACGGTAAGCTTTTGGTTGATCCAAATAAAATGATGACCGACGGGTTTAAGGATGCCGGAAGATTTCTCGGTGTGACGATAGGTTGGTTTTTGGAAAGGCGATTTGTGAGGTTTTCTCTTGATGTATCAGCTTCTCAGAAAATTACAAGATGCTGCGTGGGCGTTCTTTTGATTATACTTTATGAAAAAGCTCTTATGCCCGCAGTAACAGAAGTAATCGGCTTTTCCTGGATTAGCTTTCTTTTGACATTTTTAGAATTGATACTGCTTATAGTAATTTATCCGTTATGTTTTTCTAAGCTTGAATCATCCAGACGCGTAAAAAAATGTATTCAATAAAAGACCGTTAAATACTAAATTGATAGCAAAATAACATGAATCCAAACACCTTCCTGTAGAATAGAAAAACTATATGTTAATTACGGTATTTATGGTTCTTGCTTTAAAAAAAATTTGCTCCCAGAGGCTTTGCGCCCTTGGAAGCAAATTTTTTGTTTTTTCTTAGATGATCCTAAAGTTTTTTTACTTTCTTTTGACTTAGCTTGCCAAGCAGTTCATACAAAATAAAATACAAAGCTTGTGCTTTCTTGGTATACATATCCATGAAAGCCGCAAGTTACTGCATCCTTTTGGTCGTCTGCGTTCGGGCTGCCTTTGTGAAGCATAGCAAATGAACTTAGGCTGGAACACTCTTTTTTAAAAAGCGAAATACCATTCATTTTTTAAACTTTTTGATACATTTATAATATGTCAGCTTTTTAATGTTTTTCGCAACGGCATCTTATCATAAAAAGTTCAAACGCTTTTTCTGATTCAAATAAGCTGTGAAACGGTGTTCATGTGGTTACCCTTACCGGTGCTGTTATATGTCAGTTATAGTCAACATCATAATTGATAATGTTTCCTGAAACCGCGTCGATTGTGTAATCGTACTCTTTTTTGTCAAGGTAAAATTCAATTTCATATTCCGCTTTTCCATCATCGTAATCAAGTTCCGATTTGACAAACCGCACGTCCGTTTCGGTTAGGTTCGCATGATTCAGAGCAATTTCTTTTGCCCGTTCGACACCGATATACTCATCTTTAGCGTTATTTTTGCTGTCCGCAGAAGCTGTCGGACTTATGCTAACTGCCTCTACATCTTTTTCATGCACGGTTCCGTCAGAAGCATTGATTTCATAATCGTATTTGGTATCGTCGGTATAAAATTCAATATCATATATTTTAATGCCGCCGTCGTTGTCCAGCTTAGTTTTTGTAAAGGTAACATTTGCTTCAGAAAGCTTCGCATCCGCTAAAGCCGCCGCCTTTGCCTTGTCAAGGGAAACTTGCTTCGGCTCATTCTCATCTGTAGAGGACTGTATACTCTGCTCAGATGACGGAGCATTATCATATTCCACTCCTGAAGGATCTGAAGGGGAGTTTTGACTTGAATTATTTCTGCCGCCTTCAATATCCCTTGAAATTATGCCTCCGTCCCTGGCCTGAATCACATATTCATATTCCGTACCGTCTCTGTAAAAATCAACCTCATACTGAAAACGTCCGTCATCAAAATCAAGTTCCGCGTGCAGTGCTGATACATCGGACTCTTTTAATCCTGAATCTTGTAAGGCAATGGCTTTCGCTTCTGATTTGCTTATAAGGCTGCTTTTAATTACAATCATGCTTACTGCCGCGATAACAGCCAAAACAAAGACTATTATGCAAATAGTTGAAATTAACGCCCTTTTTGGCGTGCTGAAAAACTTTTTCATTTATTAAACTCCCTTCATTAAATTCCTTTACCGGCACTGTCTTTTTAATGTTAGTTACTGTTCGTTTTTAAAAATATACAGCTACAGACACGCATGAGAAGAAGAAAATATTGCGGGTGTAATTATTTTTAATTTTTGATTGCCGCCGCATCTCTGATAATTTGTCTTGTTTTATTCGGGTCTTTATGGTTTTTGTTTAATGCGTATTTTGGTCAGTCGTAATATCTCAGCACGGCGATTACCTTTCCTAAAATTTTGACCTCGTCCACAATTATGGGATCCATTGTGTCGTTTTCTGGTTGAAGTCTGAAGTGCCCGTTTTCCTTATAAAAGGTCTTTACCGTAGCATCGGTATCGTCAATCAGGGCTACCACTATATCGCCGTTTTCCGCTATTGGCTGCTGCTCAACAATAACCGTGTCGCCGTCTAGAATGGCGGCGTTTATCATACTTTCTCCTCTTACCTTAAGTGCAAATAGAGGGTTGTCATAATTTCTTGTGGTTTTAAAGCTTATAAAGTCGGTTATATTTTCAATTGCCGTAATAGGTGTTCCGGCCGTTACGGTTCCGATGACCGGAATTCTCATTCCGCCGCGGCCAGTCAGCTTTATTGCACGGTTCTGGTTTTCGCTCTTTTCAAGAAGGCCCGCGTCAATAAGTGCGTTTATGCACCGAAAGCCGGTGGAGGTGGACTTGAAGCCGAGCTCCGCACAAATTTCACGAACGGTGGGCGCATAGCCGTCTTCAATCCGTCTTTTTACGTATTCAAAAACCTGTCTGTCCTTTTCGCTAAGCGTTTTAGCCATCGTTACACTCCCTTAATCTTTTTGCAAGCATTTTTGCAAGCTTGTATACGTCTCCGCAACCGCAGGTGATAATCAAGTCCCCCTGCTGCGCGTTTTGTTTTATATAATCGCAAATGTCAGAGAAGTTCTGCATTTTCCTTTGGTCGGTCTGCTGATCCTGCGTCTCATTATCGCAGTCAAAGAAAACGCTTCCCGGAATGATATTTGCGAGATCTCGAGAATATATGCCTATAGTATTTTTTTCACGGCTGCCCATAATGTCGGTTATTACCGCTATATCGGCAATAGAAAGTGCCTCTTTAAAGTCATTAAGCAGAATTTTTGTCCGTGAATAGGTGAGCGGCTGAAATACTGCCCATATCCTTTTAAAATCAAGCGACTTTGCTGCTTTGAGCGTCACGGAAAGCTCTGCCGGGTGATGGGCATAATCGTCAACTATGGTTATTCCGCCTATTTCGTCTATTTTCTGAAAGCGCCTTATGGCTCCTGAAAAGTTGTGAAGTCCCGAGGCTATCTTTTCGTACGTAACGCCCTCGTATCTTGCGCAGGCAATCGCCGCAAGCGCGTTTAATACGTTGTGCTCTCCCGGAACGAAAATTGACATTGCACATTTCTTTTGTCCCTTGTAGTAAACGTCAAAATCGGTTCTTAGACCGCTTTTTGCGGTTATTTTTGCACAGTAGTCGTTATCCTCTCCAAAGCCGAACGATATCTTCTCCTTTTCGTCTGCCTTGCCTACGACTTCAACGGTGTTTTCATCGTCGCCGTTGTAAATTATTGCTTTTGAGGCGTTGTTTGCAAACTTTACAAACGATTTTTTAATGTTGTCAAGAGTTTTAAAATACTCAAGATGATCGGCGTCTACATTCAGAATGACCGATATATCGGGGTGAAGCTTTAAAAAAGTATCAACAAACTCACACGCTTCACACACCATAATGTCGCTGTTTCCCGCTCTTCCAGAGCCGCCAATTGACGGCAGCTTTCCACCGATCACGCAGGAAAGATCAACCTTTGCGTCTATAAAAATCTGCGTAAGCATTGAAGATGCAGTAGTCTTTCCGTGAGTTCCGCTTATACATACGGCGTTGTTGTACCAGCTTGTTACAAGCCCCAAAAGCTCGCTTCTTTCCATTACAAGCACACCGCTGTTTTTTGCGGCGATAAGCTCAGGATTGTCTGACATTATCGCGGCGGAATGCACTATTAAATCGGCACCCTCAATGTTTTCTGCTCTCTGTCCCATAAAAACAGGGATTCCCATCTTTCGCACTGCCTCAAGCGTTTCGGTTTCGTTATTGTCAGAGCCGGTGAGGTAATAGCCCTGAGAATGCAGAATCTGCGCAAGCGGATACATTCCCGAGCCGCCGATACCTATAAAATGTATGTGTTTTTTATCTGTTAAAGGGTTAATATGCACAATAAATTATCCTTCCCACAGTAAACTATTGTTCTAATATATTGTATCATGTTTTCTTAAAAAAATAAACCCCTTTTAGTATATTTTTTATTTTAACGGCAAAAATATTTTTATCACTGAATAAAAGGAGCTAAATATAATGACAATCACAGACATTAAAGTAAGAAAACTTATCCCAAACGGAAGACTTAAAGGAGTTATAAGCGTTACCTTTGATGGGGCGTTTGCCGTTCACGATATAAAGGTGGTGCAGGGGGATGAGAGGCTTTTCGTTGCTATGCCAAGCCGCAGAGACACAAGCGGCGTATTTCGGGATATAGTTCACCCGATCTCCAGCGAAGTTAGAAAGGATATTGAGGACAAAATCTTAAAAGCTTATGAGGAAGAGTGCGAGAGACAGGAGCACAATATTGGAAGTTGAATTTCTCAATACCTGATTTTCTATAACCGTGGTCTATGCTCTGCCTAAAAGTCAGAGCATAGACCGAAGCGGTGGGTTTTAAACTGCCATTGACTATGGCGCTGTTTATGTGATTTTATTTATAAACTATGCGGCAGCGCCTCATTAAAAAGGACGGTCTTGCGAAAACAAGACCGTCCTTTTTAATGCTTAAAGAAGATTACTCAGCCTTATCAGAAGGCGCTAAAACCTTGTAAACGATTGCAGCAAGTGCAGCGCCTACAAGCGGTGCCAGAATAAATATCCAAACATTTGTAAGAGCATCGCCGCCTGCAAAAATAGCGGGGCCTATGCTTCTTGCAGGGTTTACGGAAGTTCCCGTAAGACCGATGCCGAGGATATGTACGAGAGTAAGCGTAAGACCAATGATAAGTCCTCCGAAAGAGCCGTGGTTAGCGCTCTTTGAGGTTACGCCTATGACAGTGAGAACGAATACGAACGTCAGAATCACTTCTACCAAAAATCCTGCGCCGATGCTGTCTTTTACGCCGTCAAGGTTGTTAGAGCCGTATTTGCCTGGATCAATTCCGCTCATATTAAAAATCAGATACAGAATACCGGAGCCCGCAATAGCACCGAGAACCTGAGCAATAACGTAGCCGATAAAATCAACTATTTTCATTCCTCCCGTGATCAAAACGCCGAGCGATACCGCAGGGTTTATGTGACAACCTGAAATGTTTCCTATGCAATAAGCCATTCCTACTATCACAAGACCAAACGCCAGAGCGGTTAGAAGATAGCCGCTTCCGTTTGTGGCGTCACATCCTACGAGCATTGCGGTTCCGCATCCGAAGATAACAAGCACCGCTGTGCCGATAAACTCGGCAATGTACTTTTTAAAAGCCATAAAAAAGCCTCCCTTATAAATTTATGTACTAATTATACACCGCTTTTTGTTAAATGTCTACAAATTTAGGAAAAATAAACTGAAATTAAAGTGCATTTTTACGGTTTACACAAATAACAATATGCTTTTTTGGTGTATTTGACTTAATAAAAAACGCTTGCGGAAAACTCCGTAAGCGATTTTTGTCAAGGTATGTAGTTTTTTGCTCTTGAAACAATCAGCTTGTCGTTGTCGTATGCAAGAACGCTTGCTGCTCGGGTTATCTCCACCCAGCGAATGTCCGCTATTTCTTCCTCCTGAGGAATGTAGTCGGTGTTTTTTGCCCTTGCGATAAAATACACCACAAGCTTTACCGTGTCCTTTCTGGGGCTGAAGGTTACGGTCTCTCGAAAGGTAGGATCAATGATAACGTCTATTCCCGTTTCCTCCAGAACCTCTCGGTGTGCGGTTTCTATTTCCGTTTCGTTTCCCTCGACATGTCCTTTCGGGAATGACCAGTGTCCGCTGTTTACGTGTCTTATCAAAAGTATTTCTGTGTTTCCGTGATACTTACGATAGACGATGGCGCCGCAGGATTTCTCATTTACCATAAGATTTGTCCTTTCTTAAAATGTTATATTATAATTATTATAACACACTTTTTTTGTTTTGTCTTTACTTTTTGAGAATTTTTTTGCGGCGTTAAAACACAAACTAAAAAGGGAAGCTGAAACTCTAGCTTCCCTTTTGATACCCTTACTGCTGCGGATTCTGATAGTCTGTCTGATTTTGATAGGGCTCCTGATATGTAGGCTGCTGCGGATAATACGGTTGTGCAATCTGCTCCGGAGCTATCCTGTTTCTGATAGCCTGAGTGCTGTCTATAAGCTCTCCAAATCCGTAAAGCGTAAAGCTTCCGAGCCAAGAGGAGATCGGCCCTAAAATGAGCACTATCACTCCTGTTATTACTGTTACTTCTCCGTTCCAATGCTGTGCTCCTATAGCAATAAGTATGATTCCGGCAATCAGTGAAAAGATAATGCCTATCCAGCATATGACCTTGGCCAGCATTTTGATTTTTCGGCCGATATTTTTAAACATATAAGCACCTCCAATTATTTTTTATAATTATATAAAATTTTGTTATATTTGTCAAGTAAGTCGAAGAAAAAACGGCGGTCAGCTTTGATTGCCGTCCGCCGTTTATAATCTGTTTAGTTTATCAGTCAATTTAATTCGCCTGTTTTCAGTAATGAACTGCTGCTTTTCTTTTGAGATTTATCTTGTCGGTTATAAGCGCAATAAACTCACTATTGGTTGGTTTTCCTTTTCCAACGTCAATGGTATAGCCGAAGAATGAGTTTAATGTATCAATATCTCCTCTGTCCCACGCGATTTCTATAGCGTGCCTTATCGCTCTTTCAACCCTTGAAGGCGTGGTCTTAAACTTCTTTGCTACAGACGGATAAAGAACCTTGGTAACACTTTCGAGCATCTCACTGTCGTTTACGGAAAGTATAATTGCCTCACGAAGGTAGTGATATCCCTTTATGTGAGCGGGAACGCCTATTTGATGGATGATGTCCGTCACCATTACCTCAAGGTTTAACCCGTTTGCCGCACGGTGCACCGAGAGGTCTGAGTCTATACCCTGACCCATAATGGTGTTGATCCTGTCGCCGAGGACTTTGGTTTCAAACGGCTTTCTCATATAATACGCCGCACCCATTTCCATTACACTTCTTTCGATAAACTGGTTGTCAAAAGAGCTGACAACTATAATGTGCGGCTTTTTGTAGTTTGAGGCGTTTAGCTTCTTGATAAGCTCTATTGCGTCAAAGCTCGGCATAACAGCGTCTATTACGGCGATATCCGGAATCTCGCTTTTAATTGCCTCAAACAGTGTTTGTCCGTTTTTCGGACGGGCGATAACGTAAAATCCCATACCTCTGAGCGAATTGGCAACGTTCACTCCGAAATCCGGACTGTCATCGCCGATCAGAACCTTAATTTTTTGATTCATTAAACCATTCCTTTCTTGTCATATTCCGAAAAAGTCTATTTTTCGGATAACCCTCCATATATTTTGTATTTTTTATTTTAACATACACATTTACACAATACAAGAGCGCAAAACAAAAAATAACATAAAATTCTCGACATATCAAGTCACATTAAATCATAATTCATAGGGTTAACATAAAAACAGTTATATTGCGTGGATATATTGCAAATATCATTCCATTACTCAAAAAAACATCCCGACACGCTTATTTGCCTGCCGAAAGTTGATTTTGCATTGTAATTCGACAGGCTATGAGGCTATTTTTAAAGAGTCACTGCTTTGACCCGAAACAGAATTTAGCTTTTCAAGCATAGTTTCAGCGAAAATTCCGTAGCCCATTTCGCT
This sequence comes from uncultured Clostridia bacterium, assembly GCA_947625195.1. GTDB lineage: Bacteria > Bacillota > Clostridia > Oscillospirales > Ruminococcaceae > UMGS1601. Next base: position 9,988 of record CANQNK010000001.1, read on the forward strand.
GGTTTCAAGCATAACGTGTGTTACTGCGCCTACAAGTCTGCCGTTTTGTATTATTGGGCTTCCGCTCATTCCCTGCAAGATTCCGCCCGTGGCTTTTAAAAGATCTTCATCGGTTATTCTTATAACCAGGTTTTTAGTGCCTTCGTTGTTTATCTGCTCTATTTTACAGGAATATCTTTGCGGCTCGCTGCCATCTATTGTGGTAAGAATCTCTGCATCACCGATTTCTACCTCCTGTTTAAAAGCTAACGGTACGGCGTCGCGGTCAATTTGAGGTTTATCAAGCGTTCCATAAATGCCGCAATCACAGTTTATCAGAATATCTCCGTTTAAGTTTTTTTCGTTAAACTGACCTTCAAGCTCCCCGGCTTTGTCTCCCTCTGCTTTTTTAAAGCCCGTTATGCCTGCGCCGCATACGCTGCCTTTTGAGATGTCAAACATCTCGCCTGTATCAGCGTCGCAGATAGGGTGTCCTAGTCCTGCAAACAATTGTGTGTCCGGGCAATAAAAGCTGAGAGTGCCTATTCCTGCGGAGGAATCCCTTACCCAAAGTCCTGCTTTTTTGCAGCCGTCCTGCTCTGAAAAAGCGGGCGTCAGGTAAACGGTCTTTTCTTCTGAGTTTCTTATGAGTTTTATCTCCGCCTCGGGCTTATCGGAATTCTGTATGGCTTTTTCGATCTCCTCGTTAGTCATGACCTCCTTGCCGTTTACAGATACTATAATGTCTCCGGGGCATATTCCGGCGTCCTTTGCCGGACACTCTCCGTTAACATCTCCAAGCTTAATAACCAAAACTCCCTTTGATAAAAGCTTTATTCCGATAGGCTCGCCGCCGGGAATAACAAAGGTCCGGCTTGTTTTTTCAAGCTTTATTTCGCCTACGGGGATAGTGTTGAAAAGCATAAGCTTTTTAACTTCCGGAGCATTTTCAGAAACCGGCGAAGCTGTAGAATCTTTTAGAGACAAAACGGGAGAAAGCTTTATGTCGTCAGGCGAATCGTATAACAACCTTTTGGGGAGCGACGCTGAATAAAAGCCGGTAAGCATAAGAATAATAAAAGTAATAATGAATAAAAAAATAAAAAACAAAGAAAGGGCTTTTTTCATTTTTGTCTCCTTTCATTACTGTTCGTTTTTTGACGCGTCTTTAGTATAATTTCTCGTTTTCGACCTTTTACGCAAAGCAATATTTTCAATGGCTTAATAACTGCCAAGGAATAAAAAGGACTTGAAAAATATTACATTGTATGATAGAATGTCTTTATTATAACAATGGGGTGACCTGAGCGTATGTCAAAGAGAAATCGACTGGACAGACAGAAGAATTTGGAAAAAGAAAAAGCTTTACATGAGCTTAATTCAAAAGCTTCAGAAAAATTTATGAAAAAAGAGCCCTTACCAATTTTGCTTATAAAGATCGTTATGCTTGCTTCTTTTTTATACTCCGGATTTTTTTACGGAGGAGTCACGGTGGTAGGAGTTTATACCGGAGCTATGACGGTAACCGAAAAGGGCGCGCTTACGCTTGGCTCTGCAAACGCAATGCTGGCGGGAATCCTTATTATGTTGCTGGGACTTATGCTTGCGTTTTTAAAAAAATATATAATCAGTTTTTTGGCTTCTGTCGGAGGAGCTCTTATATATTTATATGTGGCGTATGAGCGGGTTATTAAATTTGCCTCCGGCAGAGTTTCCGCAAGCGGAGACGTAAATCCCCAAACAAAATATATGTTGTGGTATTATCCCATAGCTGTCTTTGCGGCGGGCTCTTTTGTACTTTTAACGGTAAGCGTTATTATGAAAATCAAGAAAAAGAGACGGTTAAGAGAAATGAGGGATAACGCGCCCGTAAAGAGCATAGTTGAAGATTAGATAAAACGGCAGTCGAAAAACGGCTGTCGTTTATTTTTTAATATTTCAATTGACGGAGCGCGTGATTTTTGGTATACTTAAATTGATAGTTTAATATATTGGCTTTGCACTGCCTATAGGCATATTTAGCCGAAGTTTAATCTGATAAAGGACAACATCACAATGACATTTTTATAATGTTCATAAAATAAAGGAGAATTAAAAGTGATATTTGCGGACTTGTTTTTTTTGTACATATTTCTTCCGCTGTGCCTGATTATGTATTTCATCTGCAAAAATCTTGCGTGGAGAAATCTTGTGCTTATAGTGTTTTCTCTTGTGTTTTACGCGTGGGGAGAGCCTATTTGTGTTTTGCTTCTGATCTTCAGCGCCACCGTTGACTATGTAAACGGCAGAGTGATAGACAAATATAGAGGCAAGATCGGAGCAAAGCTTGGTCTTGCGGCGTCTCTTATAATAAATCTGGGGCTTTTGGTGGTGTTTAAATACTCGGGCTTTATCGTTGAAAATATAAATTACGCAACAGGACTTGATCTGCCGGTGCCGGATATTGCGCTTCCGATAGGAATAAGCTTTTACACCTTTCAGACCATTTCGTATACGATCGACTGCTACTGGGGCAAGGTTAAGGTTCAAAAAAGCTTTATGCGTTTTCTTATGTACGTTTCTCTGTTTCCTCAACTGGTTGCGGGACCTATCGTCAGATATGCGACAGTTGAAAACGAAATAAATTTCAGAAGGACAAGCCTTGCGGATGTTTCTGAAGGAATTTCCAGAATTTGCGTAGGACTTGCAAAAAAGGTTCTTATTGCGGATAGTTTGAGCTCGGTTGTGACCGGACTTTTCGGAACGCCAGAAAACGGCTATGCGGCGCTTGACGGGCTTTCGGTTGTGGGAACCTGGTATGGCGCTGTCGCAGTCGGACTGTGGTACTATTTTGATTTTTCGGGATATTCCGATATGGCGATAGGAATGGGAAGAATTTTTGGATTTCACTTCGACGAAAACTTTAAGCATCCGTTTATGTGCAGAAATATAACCGAGTTCTGGCAGCGCTGGCACATTTCTCTGGGAAGTTTTTTCAGAGACTACCTTTTCTATCTGCCTATTTTTGGAAAGAGAAGACAATATCTTAATCTCTTTCTGGTGTGGTTCTGCACCGGATTTTGGCACGGAGCAAGCTGGAACTTTATAATATGGGGACTTTACTGGGGGGTATTTATCTTTATTGAAACAAAAATCGGCAAAAAGCGCCTTAAAAAATGGCCGGCCCTGCTTACGCATATCTACAGCAAAGTCGTTATCGCAATAGGCTTCGGAATATTCTATTTTGAGTCGTTTGACTCTCTTGGGCGTTTCTTTAAAAACCTTGTCGGAGCAGAGGGGAATAAGCTTATTGACGCCACCGGCCAAACGCTTATGGTGCAGTACATAATCCTTATGGCGGCTGCGGTGTTCTTCTCGTTCCCGATAATTGATACGGTAAAGAAGCTTGCGGCTAAGGCGAGGGCTTCATATCTGATAGTGAACACTGCGGGAGTAGTCATAAACGCCGCCTTGCTTGTAATGTCAAGCATTATGTTGGTTACCAGCACCGTTCACCCGTTTCTGTATTTCAGGTTCTGATGCCTGTTTGGATTTGCTTAAAAAGCCCTGAAAGATAAAAACTACTGCCCTAAGAGGTGATTTGTAATGAACAACAAAAATGCTATGGAGACTACTTCGGTAAAAAGCGCTCTCAACGATGCGTTGAGTTCTCTTGACAAGGCGCTTGAAGATATTAAAAATGAGATCCCCAAGGCTAACGAGATGCATAAAAGTGAAGGTGACGAAAAAACAAAAACTCTTGACATAAAATCCGTTTTAGAATCTGCTGGCGATCACAACGGCGACACTAAGCCTATCGATCTTAAGCACACTGCGAAAAATATTTCCGACGTTAAGGTGAAAAGCCATAAAGCAGAGGAAACGGTTGCCGACATAATAGCCGAAACTATAAAGGATAATGTACGAAGAGAAAATGCCGCCAAGGGTTCTCCGGATGTTATAATAAAAAATCATGAAAATGAGGACGTAAAAATTAAAGAAAAAAAAGCAAAGGGCATTAACGGGAACAAAAAGTTTTTTTATGTTTTAAACTCCGTTTTTGTAACGTTCGTTTTTGTGTGTATTGCCGCAGCGCTAATGGTTCTTGACCGACCGAGCGGCTTTATGCAAAGCGAGAACAGAAATTATGCGACCTTTCCGGAGTTTTCGTTCAGGTCTTACTTTGACGGGGAGTACACACAAAAAATATCCGAGTACTTTACTGATACAACTCCTCACAGGGAGGAACTTAAAACGGCTGCTAATGCTTTTACCGGATTGTTTGGCTTTAAGCTTGACGATACCGTTATAAAGAACTCAAACAAAAACGTCAATAAAGAGAAGTTTGACAATAAGATAACAATCACCACGGTTACACCGGCTACGTTTCCTTCAAAAGAAAATACAGACTCTGCCACAGCCGCGACCGATCAGGTAACGACGACTGTACCCGCACAGCAATAGTATTATAAAGATATTTTTTAGTAAAACATTTTTCGGCTTAGACGTTTTAACAATGTAGGAGAATTTTTATGGACGTGCTTAATTATCCCTTTGACAACGGATATATCCTTAAAAAAAGAAAAAGTATAAAAAGAGAAATTTTATCGGACGGCACAGACAGAATAAAGAAAAAAATCGCCGTATTGGGAGGCTCTACCACAAGTGATATAGTATCTGTTCTGGAGCTGTTTTTACTTAACGAGGGCATTGAGCCGGAGTTTTATGAATGCGAGTACGCACAGTACTGGCAGGATGTTATGTTTGAAAATCCTGAGCTTTTGAAGTTTTCACCTGACATAGTGTATATTCACACGTCTTCAAGAAATATAACCGAGAAAATAAGCGTAAAGCAGAGCGCTTGTGAAATAGAGCAAAAGCTAAATGAGCAATACAGGCACTTTGAGGTTATGTGGGATAAGATAAAAGCTCTGTTCGGCGCGGTAATAATACAGAATAATTTTGAGCTGCCGTATTACAGGCTTTTGGGAAATAAGGACGCAAGCGACATTCACGGTTTAACGAATTTCATATGCCGACTCAATATGAAGCTGTACGGTTATTCCGAAAGAAACGAAAACTTTTTTATTAACGATATAAACTACCTTTCGGCAAGCTACGGCCTTGACAAGTGGAGTGAGCCTAAATGGTGGTATATGTATAAGTATTGTCTGTGCCTTGACGCTGTTCCTGAGCTTTGCTTTAACATTTCAAATATAATAAAGTCGATTATGGGAAAAAATAAAAAGGCTTTTGCGCTTGATCTTGACAACACCCTGTGGGGCGGAGTTGTTGGCGACGACGGAGTCGACGGTATAGTTATCGGAAAGGAAACCGCTGAGGCTGAGGCTTATTATGAATTTCAGGAGTACATCAGGGCGCACAGGGACATAGGGGTGCTTTTGACGGTGGCGTCAAAAAACGATGAGGAGAACGCATTGGCGGGGCTTAATCATCCGGACGGTGCGCTTAAGCCTGAGGATTTTATCTCTGTAAAGGCAAACTGGGAGCCAAAGAATATAAATATACAAAACATAGCGGACGAGATAGGCCTGTTGCCCGAAAGCTTTGTATTTGTAGACGATAACCCCGCGGAGCGTGAAATAGTATCGGCTCAGCTTGGTGTAAAGGCTCCCAGGATAGGACAGGTTGATTCGTACATAAAAACGCTTGACAAAAACGGCTTTTTTGAGGTCACGTCAATATCCATGGACGACCTTAAAAGGAATGAGATGTATGAGACAAACGCAAAGAGAAACAGGCAAAAGTCTATGTTTGAAAGCTATGAGGACTATCTTTTGAGTCTTGAAATGAATGCGGTAATAAGAGATTTTGAGCCGGTGGATATTCAGCGTATAACCCAACTTACAAACAAGAGCAATCAGTTTAATCTAACAACCAAAAGGTTTACGCTTTCTCAAATGGAGGAGTTATATAAATCAAGCGGATATATCAGGCTTTGCGGCAGGCTTACGGATAAATTCGGCGATAACGGAATAGTATCGGTCGTAATCGGAAAAATAAACGGTGAAAGCCTTGATATTATCCTGTGGCTGATGAGCTGTCGGGTGCTTAAGCGCGATATGGAATACGCTATGCTTGACACTTTGGTAAAAAACGCGGCACAGCGGGGTATAAAAAAACTTAAGGGGTACTATTATCCCACAGCTAAGAATAAAATGGTAAGAACACTTTATTCGGATTTCGGTTTTGAAAAAATATATGAGGACAGTGAAAAAAATACCGTGTGGTCGCTTGATATAAACGGCTACGGTGAAAAAAATAAGGTTATTACCGTAAAGGAGTAAAGGTTATGGACAGACAGGTGATCATTAAAAGGCTTAACGAGGTTTTTAGAGATGTCTTCGACGACGCGAATATCGTTGTTGACGCTCAGACCACGGCGGACGATATTGAGGATTGGGACAGTATCGAGCATATAAATCTCATATCTGCGGTTGAAAGCGAGTTTAAAATCCGCTTTACAATGGGCGAGGTTTCGGGAATGAAAAACGTCGGAGAGATGATAGAAATCATCGAGCAAAGAGCGTAAAAACAGCAGGTTAAAAGTGATAAGCTGAGGCTTTAAAGGAGATATTGTGTTTTATGCCTAATATTAAGGTTATAATAAGAGAAAAAAAGTTAAAGCACTATATCCAATCGATTTTCACTAGAAAGATAACGGTTATACTCCTTATAGTGCTTCAGCTTATCGCCTTTGTTTTTTTGTATTTTTACACCGCAAGGGGATTTGCGGCAGCATACGTTATACAGACGGTTATGGGTGCTGTGACCTCCGTTTTGATAGTAAACTCTTCAGATCATCCTTCTTATAAAATAGCGTGGCTTGTTCCGCTTGTAGTGCTTCCCGGCTTTATGTCGGTGGCTTATCTGTATCTTCATCTTCAGATTAACAGATACTTTTTTAAAAGACGTGTTGACGAGGTGAACCGCGCAACACGTCGCCACTTAAAGCAAAACAATAGAATAGTTAGGGAAATTGATAAGCACGACGTTTCTGTGGCGCGCCTTGCAAAGTATATCGGTGAGTGCGCCGGATATCCCGCCTATAAAAATACCGACGTCAAGTATTTCAAGGTGGGCGAGGAGTTTTATGACGCCTTGATTGATGAAATCAAAAAAGCCAAGCGATATATATTTATGGAGTATTTTATTATTGCAGAAGGGAAAATGTGGAAGAGGATTTTTGATCTTTTGCATATTAAAGTCAGCGAGGGTGTAGATGTAAGACTGATATACGATGGAATGGGCAGCGCTTCCATTCTTCCCGGAGGGTACGACGATTTTCTAAACGTCAACGGCATAAAATGCAAGGTGTTTAACAGATTCAAGCCGTTTTTGACTTCTGAGCAAAACAATCGCGACCACAGAAAGATAACCGTTATTGACGGGCAGGTCGCATTTACAGGCGGAATCAATCTCGCGGACGAGTATATAAACAAAAAGGAACGTTTCGGTCATTGGAAGGATTCTGGCGTTATGTTGAAAGGCGATGCAGTATTCAGTTTTGTTATGATGTTCTTTCAGATGTGGGAACTTGACGAAAAACAGCACGAGGATTATAATTTATACCGTACTGACAGAACGTATTTTGCTGCCGAGGACACGGGCTATGTTATACCGTACGGAGACTGTCCGAACGATCTGGAGGCTGTCGGGAAAACGGTTTATCTTGATATAATAAACAAAGCAAAGGATTACGTTTACATTACGGCTCCGTATCTTGTGATTGACAACGAGCTTGTAACGGCGCTTTCTTATGCGGCAAAAAGCGGCGTGGACGTAAAGATCATAGTGCCGGGAATTTATGACAAGTGGTATGTGCACCAGATGTCTATGTGCTATTACCGAGAGCTTATTCCCGCAGGTGTAAAGTTTTATAGCTATACACCGGGATTTATTCATGCGAAGAATTTTGTTTCAGACGATCAAAAGGCTGTCGTGGGAACGGTAAATACCGATTTTCGGAGCTTATATCTACACTTTGAGGACGCGGTTTTTATGTATCGCTCTCACGCTGTTGAAAAGGTAAAGGAAGACTTTGAAAAAACACTTTTAAAATGCCGTGAGCTTACGCTTAGTGATGTGAATAAAAACGTGTTTTCACGTCTTTTAGGATCGCTTATCAGGGCTTTTGGACCGCTTTTGTAAACATTAAAAAGGACGAACAGCTTTTTGTTGTTCGTCCCTTTGTTTAATGCCGGATTGTTCTTATTTAGTGATAGTTTCCAAAGCTTTTTCCAGCGTTTTTTCATTTTCTACATTTGCATACGATACGTCAGAAAGCGTTTTGCGGACAAGTCCTGTCAGGACCTTATTGGGGCCAAGCTCAATAAACGTATCGAATCCGTCGCGCTTCATTGCCTCAAGCTCGCTTACAAATCTGACGGGAGAAACAATGTGGCTTGCCAAAAGTGCGGGCATATCGGAAAAATCGGTAAGCCTTTCGCCTAAAAGATTCGAGTAAAACGCAACATCAGGCACACTGAACGATACGGTTTTGGCTGTATCTATAAATTCGTCCGCCGCCGATTGCATAAGCTTTGAGTGAAATGCACTTGAAACATTTAAATGTATACATCTTGCTTTTTTCTCGGCAAAAATCTCTGATGCTGCATCAACGGCAGAAATCTCTCCTGCAATCACCGTCTGAACGGGGGAGTTGTAGTTTACCGGCACGACGTATCCGGAAACGCTGCCGCATACGTCTTCGATCTCCCCGCTTGAAAGACCGATAACAGCGCACATAGCACCTTTGTTTTCCTCGGCTGCTTTCTGCATAGCTTCTGCTCTTGCTTTTATAAGCTTAAAGCCGTCCTCAAATGTAACCATTCCCGAAACCACCAGAGCTGCATATTCTCCGAGTGAATGTCCGGCAACACCGTAAAATGAAACACCGTTTGCCTTTAAAGCCTCAAATGCGCAAAGAGAGGTTGCCATGATCGCCGGCTGAGAATAAACCGTTTTGTTAAGCTCTGAATCGGGACCCTCAAACACGATTTTTTTCAGATCATAGCCCAGAATATCTTCTGCATTTTTAAAAACGGATTTTGCACTTTCGTACTTATCAAACAGCTCCTTAGCCATTCCAACATACTGGGAACCCTGTCCGGAGAACAGGAAAACATTTTTTGACATAATAATACTCCTTAACGCTCTTTATTTTTGGCAGGCAATGATATTTTTGGCAATTTATACTTGATATTTACCCCTTTTTATAGTATAATACTATCATCGTTGCAATTAAGTATATCACAACTTTTAAAATTTGACAATAGATTATACTTCATAAGAACATAAATTCAAAGGAGAAATAAAATGATAGGAGTAAAAATTCTCGGAGCAGGGAAATGTGCCCCTGAAAACATTGCTACAAATGAGGATTTTGCCAAAATAGTCGATACTAACGACGAGTGGATAACCACCCGCACCGGTATAAAAAAGCGACATATTGCTAACGGAGAGCCTACATGGTTTCTGGGAGCGAGGGCTGCAAAGGCGGCTGTCGAAAACGCCGGAATAAAACCTGATGAAATAGGCCTTATCATCGCCACTACAATTACGGGGGATTATTCCACCCCGTCGGTTTCTTGCATTATACAAAGAGAGATAGGCGCTAAAGGCTCTATGGCAATCGACGTAAACTGCGCCTGCTCCGGTTTTGTATACGGCTTTGATATGGCGAAAAGGTACCTTCAGACTGACTGCGGCTTGAAGTATGCTTTGGTGGTTTCATCTGAAGAGCTTTCAAAAATCACCGACTACACGGATCGCTCCACCTGCGTTTTATTCGGAGACGGAGCGGCTGCGGTTGTGCTTGAAAGATGCGATGACACCATTTATGCGGCGTATTTGGGCGCGGACGGAACGGGAGCACAATACCTTCTTGCAAAAAGCTACGAATCGCATACACCGTTTTCTAATGGCGGAGTTAAGATCGAGGACGATATGCCAAAGCGTGAAAACCATTGCCTCTATCAGGACGGTAAAGAGGTTTATAAATTTGCGACAAAAACTCTGCCCTTAGCGTGCCAAAAGACCTGTGAGATTTTAGGTATGACCCCCGGTGATCTAAACTGCATCGTTCCGCATCAGGCTAACAAGAGAATAATTGAAACAGCGGCAAAAAATCTTTCGCTTCCGATCGACAGGTTTTTCTTGAATCTTGAGGAGTACGGAAATACCTCCTCCGCAAGTATTCCTATTGCACTTTGCGACGCTATTGACACTGGAGCGATAAAGCGTGGAGATAAGGTTTGCCTTGTCGGATTCGGAGCGGGACTTACCTACGGCAGCGTTATATTTGAATATTAAAAAAGGGGAATTTTATTATGACAACGAAGGTAACCAGAATAACAAAGCTTTTGGGCTGTAAATATCCCATTTTGCAGGGCGGTATGGCCTGGGTGGCGGAATCTACGCTCGCTTCTGCGGTGTCAAACGCGGGAGGCGTGGGAATTATCGCAGGAGGTTCGGCTCCTATCGACTATCTCAGAGAACAGATCAAAAAGGCAAAGTCAAGCGTCGGGGACAAGCCGTTTGGCGTAAATGTTATGCTTATGTCGCCGAATGCAGATAAGCTTGCTGAGCTTGTTGTCGAGGAGGGTGTTCCTATGGTGACAACAGGCGCGGGAAATCCCGGTAAATATATGGAAATGTGGAAAGCAGCGGGAATAAAGGTCATACCCGTTGTTCCAAGTGTTGCTCTTGCAAAGAGAATGGAGCGCTCTGGTGCTGATGCGGTAATAGCCGAGGGTACCGAGTCGGGAGGCCATATTGGAGAAAACACTACGATGTGTCTTGTTCCGCAGGTGGTTGACGCAGTTGGGATTCCCGTTATCGCCGCCGGAGGAATTGCGGACGGAAGAGGGGTTGCGGCTTCGTTTATGCTGGGTGCTGAGGGAGTTCAGGTTGGAACACGTTTTCTGTCAGCCGAGGAGTGTCAGATACATCCGACATATAAGGAGCTTGTCGTTAAGGCAAAGGACACGGATTCCATTGTCACGGGAAGATCGACCGGACATCCTTGCAGGAACATAAAGACAAAGTTTGCAAAGAGGCTTGCCTCAGACGAGATGAAAGGAACGATAACTCCCGAGGAGTTTGAGGAGATAACCGTAGGTTCGCTAAGAAAAGCGGTTCAGGACGGAAATCTTGAGGAAGGCTCGTTCTTATGCGGGGCGATTGCCGGGCTTGTCACAAAGGTAGAGCCTGCTAAGGACATTATTGAAGATATGTTTGCGGGTGCTGAAAAGCTTTTGGCAAAATAGCAAAGGTAAGGTGTATTATATAAAAATAAAATGACGGGGTGTCGTTTCCTGTCGGATAAACGGAGGTAAAACGATGGCAACAGCAATAGTAACGGGTGCTTCTCAGGGAATAGGCGAGTGTATCGTTAAGCGGCTTGCAAAGGACGGTTATAACGTAGTGATAAACTGTTATCCGAGCGAAAGTGACCGGAAAAACGCAGAGGCTGTAAAAGCACAGTGCGAGGAGTTTGGGATAGAGGCGGAGATTTTTGAGGCCGACGTTTCAAAATACGATGCCTGTGAGGAAATGGTAAAGAAGGTAAAAGAACGTTTCGGTTCAATAGATGTTTTGGTAAACAATGCCGGCATCACAAAGGACGGATTGATGGTGAGAATGAGCGAGGAGCAGTACGACGCTGTTATTGCGGTAAACCAGAAAAGCGTTTTTAATATGACCAAATTTGTCGGAGCCGTTATGATGAGACAGAGAAGCGGCGCTATCGTAAACCTTGCGTCTGTTGCCGGACTTTACGGAAATCCCGGGCAGATAAACTATTCCGCATCAAAGGCGGCTATCATCGGTATGACAAAGACCTCCGCTAAGGAGCTGGGCTCAAGAGGGATCAGAGTAAACGCCGTTGCACCGGGATTTATCAAAACTCCGATGACTGATGCTTTGACAGATGAACAGAGAAACGCTATGCTGTCTGTAATTGCTATGAAAAGATACGGCACGGTAGACGAAATCGCCGGAGTTGTTTCGTTTTTGGTGTCTGATGATGCAAGCTATGTGACCGGACAGACTATTGAAATTTCCGGCGGACTTTCAATGTAAAACTTAACCGAAAGGAACTTTTATAATATGAGAAGAGTAGTTATCACCGGTATGGGAACGGTAAATCCTTTGGGAAAAAACGTGGCCGAATTTTGGGAAAATATCAAGGAAAACAAGCTGGGCATAAAGCCTATAGATGAGTTTGACACAAGCGATATCCCCGTAAAGGTCGTGGGAAGCGTAAAGGATTTCGATCCGAGCGGCGTGATAGATAAGAAAGAAGCCAAAAGGATGGATCGCTTTACTCAGTTTGCCGTTTGCTCCGCCAATGAGGCTTTGAAGGACGCGGGAACTGATTTTTCCGATATTGACCCGTACAGAGCGGGAGTTATCATAGGCGCCGGTATCGGAGGACTTCACGAGACCGAAAAGCAGCACATAAGCTTTCTTGAAAAGGGTCCCGACAGGATATCCGTTTTTTACATTCCTATGATGATTACTAATATGGCTGCCGGCACGATAGCTATGAAAACGGGCTTTAAGGGCGACAACTACTGCACTACCACCGCATGCGCGTCTGCAACGCACGCAATCGGAGAGGCGTTTCACAAGGTCAAGGACGGCTATCTAGACATCTGCCTTGCGGGGGGTACAGAGGCTTGCGTTACCAAATTTGCAATAAGCGGCTTTAACAATATGAAGGCTCTTTCTAAGGCCGAAAACCCCGAGGATGCGTCTACGCCCTTTGACCTTAACCGACAGGGTTTTGTTCTGGGCGAGGGCTGTGGAATTCTGGTGCTTGAGGAGCTTGAACACGCTAAGGCAAGAGGAGCAATGATATATGCCGAGATAGGCGGATACGGCGCAACCGGAGACGCATATCATATGACAAGTCCTTCTCCGACGGGAGAAGCCGCTGCAAGAGCTATGAAAAACAGTTATGAGGAAGCGGGACTTAAAGCTGAGGACATAGGATATATAAACGCTCACGGAACATCAACGGGCCTTAACGATAAGTATGAGACTACTGCGATAAAGCTTGCCCTTGGAGAGGATGCCGCTAAAAAGACGGTGGTAAACTCAACCAAAAGTATGATAGGACATCTGCTTGGTGCGGCAGGAGCTGTTGAGGCGATAGTTACCGCTCTTTCGGTTAAAAACGGTTTTATCCACAAAACGCTTGGCTACAAAACTCCCGATCCGGAATGCGACCTTGATTATTGCACAGAGGGCAACAGAGAGGTTGACATTAAGGGTGCGCTTTCAAACTCTCTGGGATTCGGAGGACATAACGCAACGCTTTGTATAAAAAAGTATGAAGCCTGACAAATTAGGAGGACAATGATATGACCAAAAAGATTTTTGATTATGAGTTTGATGCTATTGAAAAGCTCGCAGATATTGTGAAAGAAAAAGGGCTTGAGGAGATCACATTAGGCGACAGTGATAAATGTATAACGATAAGAGGAAGGGCTTGCCCTCCACCGCCGATGATGGGTGCTCCCGCACCGGTACCGGCGCCTGCGGCAGCAACTCAACCGGTGTCTTCTGAAGAACAACCTGCGGCGGTGTCGGGCAATGTGGTAAAAGCGCCTATTGTAGGAACGTTTTACGCTGCTCCTTCACCCAATGATGAGCCTTATGTAACAGTCGGAAAAACCGTTAAAAAGGGCGATGTTATCTTTATCATAGAATCTATGAAGGTAATGAGCGAGGTTACAAGCGATTTTGACGGTGTTGTAAAAGAGATAATTGTTAAAAACGGCGATGCGCTTGAGTTCGATCAGCCGGTAATGATCATCGGTTAATTTGCTTGATTAAGGGGATAAGTTTATGGCTGTTTTAATGGATAAGGAGCAAATCAAGGAAATAATTCCGCACAGAGATCCTTTTTTGCTCATCGACGAGATAAACGAGCTTGAGGAAGGTAAAAGAGTAGTTGCAACAAAGTACATAAAAGAGGATGATTTTTGGTTTAAAGGACACTTCCCGGAATACCCCGTTACGCCGGGTGTCCTCATGGTCGAAATGCTTGCGCAGGCGGGAGCGGTTGCGCTTCTTTCGCTTCCGGAAAACAAAGGAAAGATCGGACTTTTCGGCGGAATAAACAACTGCAAATTCCGCCGGCAGGTGATTCCGGGAGATACTCTTACTCTTGAGGTCGAGATAATAAAGGTAAGAGGTCCTTTGGGAGTAGGCAAGGGCCTTGCGACCGTAAACGGCAAAAAGGCGGTTTCAGCGGAAATCACGTTTGCTGTTAAGTAATCTGTTTGAAAGCCGTTTTTTCGGATAAAATTTGATTACCACATAAATATACCTGAGGAAGAAGTATTATGCTAAAGAAAGTTTTGATTGCAAACAGAGGCGAGATTGCCGTAAGAATAATCCGTGCCTGCCGGGAGCTTGGAATAGCGACCGTTGCGGTGTATTCCACTGCGGATAAAAATGCACTTCACGCAAAAATTGCCGATGAAGCGGTTTGCATCGGTCCTCCGCAGAGCAAGGACAGCTACCTTAATATGCGCGAAATAATTTCCGCCTGCGAGCTTACGGGTGCTGACGCAATACATCCGGGTTTTGGTTTTTTGTCTGAAAACGCGCACTTTGCAAGAACCTGTGAAAAGTGCGGGATAACCTTTATCGGTCCGCGTCCTGAGTCGATAGAAATGCTCGGAGATAAGGCTAAGGCAAAGGAAACGATGAAGCAAGCGGGAGTTCCCGTGATTTTAGGCTCTGACGGAGCGATAAGCAGTATTGATCAAGCAAGAGCGCTTGCTCAAAAGATAGGATATCCCGTTCTTGTTAAAGCTTCTGCCGGAGGCGGAGGTAGAGGAATACGGATAGTCAAAGACGAAAGCGAGCTTGAATCTCAGATGACCGCCGCAAAGCAGGAGGCTTTGACATGCTTTGGAAATGACGAGGTGTATCTTGAAAAATTTATAGAAAACCCAAAGCATATTGAGATACAGATACTTGCGGACAACTTCGGCAATATAATTTATCTGGGTGAGCGGGACTGTTCTATGCAGAGGAGGAACCAAAAGGTTTTAGAGGAAACTCCATCTCCAATAATGACTGAAAAGCTCAGAGTAAAAATGGGTGAATCGGCAGTGGCTGCGGCGAAGGTATGCGGATACCGAAATGCCGGAACTATTGAGTTTCTGGTGGATAGGCAGCATAATTATTACTTTATGGAGATGAATACGAGAATACAGGTTGAGCATCCTATAACCGAAGCTGTTACGGGTGTTGACCTTGTAAAATGGCAGCTTCTGATCGCGGGAGGCGAGCCTTTGAGCATCAGGCAGGAGGACATACGTATTACAGGTCATTCAATAGAGTGCAGAATAAATGCTGAGAACCCGGAAATGGGATTTTTACCTTCTCCTGGAGTTATAAATTCGCTTTACATTCCGGGCGGACCGGGAATAAGAATAGACAGTGCGTGCTATCAGGGCTGTGAAATATCGCCATATTATGATTCTATGATAGCTAAGCTTATTGTTCACGCATCAGACCGTGAAACGGCGATCGCAAAAATGCGCTGGGCACTTTCTGAATTTATAGTGGACGGAGTTTCGACAAATATTGACTTTCACTTAAAGCTTATAAGACGCAAGGAATTTTTAAAGGGCGACTACGACAACGGTTTTCTGGGAAGAACCGACATTTTAAAGGATAACGGCGATTGATTTCAGGTAAACTGGTCAAACGACGGGGATAAAGCTTTTATTTGTTACATAAAATCTCCCGAAAGGAAGGATTTATTTTGCTCGAGGATTTGTTTTCAGTAGTTAAAACACGCTTTAACGGCGATGATAAGTCACCGCAAAAGCTCAGAAAAAACGACATTCCGTCGGATATAATGTTTAAATGTCCGAGGTGCTCGGGAGTATCGTTTATGGACGACTTTATATCAAACTCAAAGGTTTGTCCAAACTGCGGATATCATTCTAGAATTTCAGCCAAAGAGAGGCTTGAAATTACTATTGACAAGGGAAGCCTTATTGAATTTGACAAGAATATGATTTCTAAAAATCCCATTGATTTTCCAGACTATCCAGAGAAACAGGCTAAGCTTCGTGAAAAAACCAAGTTAAACGACGCCGTTGTTACCGGAGAGGCAAGAATCAGGGGATTAAGAGTAGTTATAGCCGTTATGGATTCAAGGTATATGATGGCTTCTATGGGAAGTGTTGTGGGCGAAAAGCTTACACGCGCGTTTGAATATGCAACTCAAAATAAGCTTCCGATAATCGTGTTTACCGCTTCGGGAGGCGCTAGAATGCAGGAGGGTACGGTATCTCTTATGCAGATGGCGAAAACCTCGGGGGCGGTTGCAAGACACAACGCCGCGGGAGGGCTTTATATCACGGTCATGACAGACCCGACCACCGGCGGAGTTACGGCATCGTTTGCGTCTTTGGGCGATATTATAATTGCCGAACCAAAGGTTTTGATAGGCTTTGCGGGAAGACGAGTTATCGAAGGTACGATAAAGCAGAGACTTCCGGAGGATTTTCAGTCGGCTGAATTTCTGATGGAAAAGGGTTTTGTCGATATGATAGTAGAACGGCGAAAAATAAGACGGACCATTGCACATTTGATAAAGCTGCACGGAGGTGTTAAGGAAGATGAGTAGCCTCTTGGCAAGTGAAAGACTGGACTTGATAAGGAACAAATACCGCCCTACGGTAAGGGACTATATTCCGCTTATATTTGACGACTTTTTTGAACTTCACGGAGACCGATATTACGGAGACGACGGAGCAATAATCGGCGGCATAGGATATTTCAAGGGTACGCCTGTCACCGTTCTTGCTCAGGTAAAGGGAAGAAATCTTGAGGAAAACAAGGCTTCAAACTTTGCTATGCCGCACCCTGAGGGGTACAGAAAGGCGCTTAGACTTGCAAAGCAGGCTGAGAAATTTCACCGTCCGGTTATCTGCCTAATTGACACTCCCGGAGCTTTCTGCGGAATTGAGGCGGAGGAAAGAGGGCAGGGTGAAGCGATAGCCAGAAACATAATGGAGTTTATGACGCTGAAAACGCCCGTCATTTCAATAGTTCTCGGAGAGGGCGGCAGCGGCGGTGCCTTGGCGCTTGGCGTGTGTGATGAGCTTGCTATGCTGGAAAACGCGATTTACAGCGTTATTTCGCCCAGAGGCTTTGCGTCGATTCTCTGGAAGGACGCATCCCGTGAGCGTGAGGCTTGCGATATAATGAAAATAACCGCGGAGGATCTGGTTTATCTGGGCATCTGCGAGGAAATAATCCCGGAGCCCGACGGAGGCGCTCATATTTCTGCCGACGAAACGGCAGACAATATTTCAAAATATCTCGATGACGCTATAAAAAGAAAATTGCAAAAAGGTATTGACGAATTACTTATTGAACGCTATAATAAATTTAGGAAAATCGGAGAGTTTGATGAATTGGTCTGACTTGCTCGGTTTTTGCGACCTAAAAAATAGGATAGGAGGGTAATTAAAATGGTTTTTGATAAGGTAAAAGATATCATTGTAGATCAGCTTGAGGTTGACGAGGATAAGGTAACTTTGGAGGCTTCGATCGTTGACGACCTTGGCGCGGATTCTCTTGATGTAGTTGATTTGGTTATGGCTCTTGAGGACGAATTTGAGATTAAGATTCCTGACGAGGACGTTGAAAACGTTAAGACGGTAGGAGATATCGTTAAGATCATTGAGGGCTAAAAGCATAAAAATGCACTTTAAGATAAGGGCGGCTTCTGCCGCCCTTTTTAATTGGTAAATTTGGCTTAATATGGTTATAATTTATTTTCAGCTGTATAAAACTGTTGAATTTATTTTAATAACGTTGTATAATTATATATGTATAGTTTAAGGGGGGCGTTTGAAATTGAATAATTTTATAGATATGTTTTATGACTGCGCTATATATATTGCAGATGAAAAAACGCTTAATATATGTTATGTAAGCAGCTTGTTTAAAAATTATTTTCCCGATGTGAGCGAAGGTGTTTGTGCTTCTGATGTTTTGCCGAGCGCCTTGCTGCCAAGTGATCCGATAGGCGAAACGAGATATTTAAAATACCGGTTCAGCGACGGAAGCGTAAACTCACTAGAGGCAAACAGTGCTAAGGTATCGCTTGACGGGAAAAATATGTTGGCAGTAAGAATATTTGTAGGACGTGATAAGCTTCATATGAGCAATGACGCCGTAGTACTTGATACTTTGTGCAAAACATTTTTGGCGATATATGTTTTAGATACCCAAAACAAAACACTTCACTGCGTAATGCAGTCAAAGGAGGACGAAAACTATATTTGTGATTTTGAGTCACAATCTTACAGCAAGGTAATAAACGACTTTGCCGAAAATTATATTCATCCTCAGGATAAAGCAAGATATTTAAAGGAGCTTGATATAAACTATATACTTAAGGCACTTTCAAAAAACGATAAAATAACCAGAGAGTACAGAAGAAACATCGGCGGAGAGTTCAGGCAGGTTTCTTATGACATATCGGGTTACGATCCTGACCGCACAACTGTTGTAATAGCTGTTGAGGACATCAATGAAAAGCATAAAAAACGTCTTGAAAACCAAAAGGTAAATATGCTTTTGGCTGCCGCTGTTTCAAATAAATACGTTTTTGCAGCGTACATAAACCTGACGAGAAACTCTTTTGAGAGAATAACTCTTGCAAACCTTGCACAGTATTCCGGTGAGAAAAAGTACAGCTCCTTTGACGAATCTGTTGAGAATATGGCACAGAGCGTTTTTCCCGATGATCGGGACAGGTATATAAAAACGTTTTGCAGAAAGAATTTGTTGGATAGGTTCTCAAAGGGAGAAAGCACAGTGTATCTGGAGTACCGTTCAAATTCTGAAAAAGGGTACAGGTGGGTTTCTACAACTGCGGTAAACCTGACCGATATAAGCGACGAGGATATAACAGAAATCACTCTTACCCAGGTAATTGATAACAGAAAGAGAAACGAAATCAAAAACGCCGAAAATCACGCTACTATGGCAGCATTAAGCAGAAAGTACGTCGGAGCGTATTTTGTAAACTTAAGCGAGGAATCTATCAGGCCTTTAAAGGTGCGCGGCGGATACGAGGACTTTGTGCAAAACAATATGCCTACCAAAAGCTTTGGGGAAGTTATTCTTGAGTATGCTAAGGCATATATAGCCGACAGCTACAGAAATCAGGTGATAAACACCCTTGATGCAAAGTTGCTTCTGAAGCGCTTTATAAGCGGTGAGGACGAGATAGATCTGGTATATAAATATAAAGACGGAAGTTGGATGGAGATGAGTATTGTGAAATCTGACAGCTTCAGTACTGATATGCCGTATATCGTTCTCGGAATAAGATGCATAGATGAGCAGATGGTTGAAAATATTGACGAGATGGCGTCTCAGATCGCCGTCTCCAGAACATATTCTGCTGCTCTTTCGGTTTCTGCTGATTTGTCCTCCTTTCACTGTATTCACTTTGACAAAAAGTATTTCAGCATTCCTAAAAGAGGAGAATTTTCTATACTGGACGAGGAAATAAAACGTGTTACAGATAAAACAAACTACGAGAAAATAATAAGCATAATTAAGCAGTGTGCATTTGACAGTGAGATAATTTCCGATGACGTTGAAATTATGTCTTACAGGGGACATTTGCACAGCTTTAATATGGTTTGCACAAACATCACCGTTTTCGGTGAAAGGAACATAATAATTCTTGTGAAAAATATTGATGCGGAAAAGTCCAGAATGAGGGCCTTAAGCGACGCGCTTGCTTTTTCTTCAAACGCAAATATGACAAAAAATGAGTTTTTAAAGGATGCCGCGGACAAAATTTCGGCACCGATTGTCTCTATAAACGGACTTTCTTCTCTTGCACTTGCGAGTATCGGGGATGATCAGAAGGTAACGGATTATCTTTGCAGAATATCTTCTCTTTCATGCGAATCGGAAAAGCTTCTGTCGGAGTCGCTTGATATGTCTAAGCTTGAAAGCGCAAACGTTTCAGTGGATTCTAAGCCGTTTGTGTTTGAAGAGCTGTTTTCAGAGGTTATCGAAATAGTAAGCACACGACTTGAGCAGAAATCACAGCTGCTTGAAATAACACCAAGCAACATCGTTCACGAGTATCTTGACGGCGACTTGACCAGATACGTTCAGATAATAACCACTACAATATTAAGGGCAAGCGACTGCACTGATCCGGGTAAAAAGATAAAGTTCAGGGTGGAGGAGCTTCAGGATTTTGTAGTTCTTGAGGGATACTCAAAATACCGCTTTATCTATGAGGGAAGCGAGGATACGATTAAAAATATCTTTGACAACTTCGGCAAAGAAGACCTTAGTATGGAGATAGTTAAGAACGTTCTAGGTTTGATTGGCGGAGAAATGATAATTTCAAAGGATTCTTTAATTTTAGAGTTTACCACCAAGCTTCAGGACGTTGAGCTTTTAAGCGGTGCTGATCTTGAAGGCAAATATGTTTTGATCGTTGACAACAATAAAGCGGAGTGTGAATCTTTAAGTGTTATGCTTCAGGCACTGGGAGTTGACAGTACATACATCTATGATCCCAAGGAAATTGCGAGTGAGATTTTTGAATTCAAGCATAACGGCTTTGAGTACGCTGCGGTTATCATAGATACTTCTCTGGACGATGCGTACGAGACGGCGGAGTTTATCAGTGATATAACAAACGGCTCTGTGGCAATTGTGCTGCTCGGTTCAAAGGGAATTTCAAAATTGTCAGGCAGCAATGTTTACACGCTTTATAAGCCTGTGTTCAACACCGGGCTAAAAAAGGTTATGCTTGATATCATAAGCGCTCAGAATCAGGAAACCGGCGGAGATATAGGATCTGTGTTTAAAGATGTAAAGGTTCTTTTTGCAGAGGATAATTTGCTTAATCTGTCAAATGCCTTTGAGCTTTTTGAAATTATGGGTGTAAATATAACTCCTGCGCACAACGGCGAGGAGGCTCTTGAGCTTTTTAACGGAAAAGATAAATTCGACATTGTCTTTTTAGACGAGACTATGCCAAAGCTTTCAGGTGCCCGGACCGCCGAAAAAATAAGAAAAGCCGATTCGCACATTCCGATAATAGCTGTGGATAACAATGTTTTTTCTAAATCGACTGAGTCTAAGGACTTTGCAGACGAGCACATTTCAAAGCCGCTCAATGTTATGAAGCTTTACGGTATTTTAAAAAAATACGTTAAGTAAAAATGACGCTGAACCCGATGCAAAAACAGGTACAGCGTCATGCTGGTACGCCTGATGCGATTCGAACGCACGACACATAGCGTCGGAGGCTATTGCTCTATCCAACTGAGCTACAGGCGCATATTAAAGCCGGGAAAACCGGCTTTTTATTTTATCTTACTCTGCTTCCGTTAGGAAGAGCGTCGTCAGGGTGGATAACCTTGCAGGTGCCGTCTGGCATATCCGCTGCGCAAATCATTCCGTTTGATTCAACTCCGCAAAGCTTAACAGGCTTTAGGTTTGCAACTATCATAACCTTTTTGCCCACAAGATCCTCGGGCTTGTACCATTCGGCAATTCCAGATACTACCTGTCTGCCTCCCATTCCGTCGTCAAGCTGAAGGCACAAAAGCTTTTTGGACCTTTTTATCTTTTCACATTTTGTTACAAGTGCAACTCTTAGATCTGCCTTTGCAAAGTCGTCAATGGTTATTTCTTCTCTGAGCTTTTCCGGCTCAAAGCCGACTGTGCTTCCCGTGTCGTCAGATTGGTTGCCTATAATTGCATTAAGCTCGTCAATTTCCTTTTCAACGTCGATTCTCGGGAAGATAATATCTCCCCTGTGAACGGTTACGTCAAGCGGCAAAACGCCGAACCTTCCTGCGGCATCATATGTCACGTCATCAGCCGATGCTCCGATCTGCTCCCATATTTTCGGCATTTCAGCCGGCATAAAGCAGGATAAAAGCGTAGTAGTTATCCTTATGGTTTCCAGAAGGTTGTAAAGAACAGACGCAAGCCGTGCTTTTTTGCTTTCGTCCTTGCCTAAAATCCACGGAGTGGTCTCGTCGATGTATTTATTCGCGCGGGAAATGACCCTGAAAATCTCTGCAAGCGCATTGTTTATCTGCGTATTATCTATAAATTCGTCTACCTTGTTTCTCAGAGCGGTTGCTTTGGCAATAAGTTCGTCGTCAAATTCTCCCGCCTCTCTGTATGTCGGAAGCGTAGCGCCAAAGTATTTGTCTGCCATAGCTACTGTTCTTGACACCAAGTTGCCAAGTCCGTTTGCAAGGTCAGAATTTATTCTGTTTATCATTATTTCATTTGAAAAAGAAGAATCTGCACCGAGAGCCATTTCTCTTAAAATATGATATCTTATCGCGTCGGCTCCGTACCGCTCGCTCAGAATAAACGGGTCCACTACGTTGCCCATAGATTTCGACATTTTCTGTCCGTTGAAGGTGATCCATCCGTGAACGGCAAGATGCTTCGGCAAAGGCATATCAAGCGCCATTAGCATTGCCGGCCATATAACAGCATGAAACCGCATAATGTCCTTTGCCACCATATGAACGTCAGCAGGCCAGTATTTGTCATAGTCGTTATATCTGCTGTTTTCAAATCCAAGCGCCGTGCAGTAGTTGAACAGTGCGTCCACCCATACATATACTACGTGCTTTGTGTCGAACGTAACGGGAATTCCCCAGGAAAACGATGTTCTTGAAACGCATAGATCCTCAAGCCCCGGCTTTATGAAATTATTGACAATTTCCCTTGCTCTTGATTTAGGCCGTAGATAATCCGTTTCGGTCAGAAGCTTTTCTATCCTCTTAGCAAAGGGAGACATTTTGAAAAAGTACGCTTCCTCACTCGCCTGGGTGACCTCTCGGTGGCACTCGGGACAGCAGCCGTTTTCGTCCAGCTGAGATTCAGTCCAGAAGCTTTCGCACGGAGTGCAGTATTTTCCCTTATATTCACCCTTGTAGATGTATCCTCTGTCGTAAAGCTCCTTAAATATTTTCTGTATAGCTTCAACATGATAGTCGTCTGTAGTTCGGATATATCTGTCGTAGCTTATATTCATAGTCTTCCACAGACGCTTGAATATCTTTGCAATCTCATCTACATACTGCTTTGGAGTAACTTTGCTTTCCCTTGCCTTTTCTTCAATCTTCTGACCGTGCTCGTCGGTGCCTGTAAGGAACATAACGTCATAGCCCTGCATTCGCTTATACCTCGCGATAGAATCGCACGCAACGGTCGTATAGCAGGTACCTATATGCGGACTGCCGGACGGGTAATAAATAGGCGTTGTGATGTAAAACGTTTTGTTCGTCATATATGTTTTCCTCCCAAAAATATTTGTGCAAAGCACACGACTTGAATATTAGTATATCACAAACCGGAAAAATATTCAAGGGCTAATTAAAGTATAAATTGCTATGCAAAATGCGGCTTCAATATGTTTGTGCAAAACGACTAACAGGTTAGCTTATGATAACTGAAAGTTTGTGCAACACGCCTATTTTTGAAAAAAACCTTGACATTTTGGTTAGATAATGCTAACCTAATAAAGGAGTTAGCTTTCGCTAATTAAAATTTCAGCTATTTAGGAGGACTATATGATGCCGCTAACTTTTGCACAGCAGGGCGAGGAAAATATGGTAAAAAAGGTCGGGGGAAACCCTGAAACTAGGCAGCACCTTGAAACGCTTGGATTTGTAGCGGGCGCGCTTGTTACAGTTGTTACCTCTATGGGCGGTAACGTGATTGTGAATATAAAGGATTCCAGAGTGGCTATAAGCCGTGAAATGGCTAATAAAATAATGATCTAGCAAATTTTACAGGAGGAGAAGAGTATGACTTTAAAAGACGCAAAGATAGGTCAGACCGTGGTGGTGAAAAAACTTAACGGCGAAGGCGCTGTAAAGCGCAGAATCATGGATATGGGCATCACCAAGGGCGTTGAGATCCACATAAGAAAGGTGGCGCCGCTTGGAGATCCGGTTGAGGTTACCGTAAGAGGCTATGAGCTTTCACTAAGAAAAGCAGACGCCGAGAACATTGAATGTGAATAATTTATTTTGCCTTTGAGTTAGCCATAGGCAACTAAAACAGACGGAAAGGAAGTTATCAGGTGAACATTAAAATTGCTTTAGCGGGAAACCCCAACTGCGGTAAAACGACACTGTTTAATGCTCTTACAGGTGCAAATCAGTTTGTCGGAAACTGGCCGGGCGTAACCGTTGAGAAAAAAGAGGGTAAGCTTAAGGGTGAAAAGGAAGTAACCATAACGGATCTTCCGGGTATTTACTCGCTTTCCCCCTATACGCTTGAAGAGGTTGTTGCGAGAAATTATCTGATTTCCGAAAGACCCAATGCAATACTCAATATTATAGACGGCACGAATCTTGAACGTAACCTATACCTTACAACGCAGCTAACTGAGCTTGGAATCCCTGTTGTGGTGGCTGTAAATATGATGGACGTTGTCAAGAAAAACGGCGACGTTATAAATATTGAACAGCTTTCAAAGGAGCTTGGCTGTGAGGTCGTTGAGATTTCGGCGCTTAAGGGCACGGGAGTAAAGGAGGCGGCTGAAAAGGCGGTTGCCGCGGCCAGATCAAACGTTCCTACTGTTCCTCAGCACACCTTCTGTGGATGCGTTGAGCACGCAATAGCTCATATTGAGGAGGCGTTTTTGCACGAGATCCCCGAAGAGCAGCAAAGATGGTACGCTATAAAAATTTTTGAGAGAGATGAAAAGGTACTTGAGCTTCTTAACATTCCGGCAAACATAAAGTCTCATATTGAAAAGGACATAAGTGCTGCCGAAAGGGAGCTTGACGACGACTCGGAAAGCATTATCACAAATGAAAGATACATATACATCGGTTCCATTATCAAAGACTGCTATAAAAAGAAAAATAAAGGCGGACTTACTCTTTCGGATAAAATAGACAAGGTTGTTACCAACAGATTTTTAGCGCTTCCGATATTTGCGGTAGTTATGTTTATCGTGTATTATGTCTCGGTAACTACAA
This sequence comes from uncultured Clostridia bacterium, assembly GCA_947625195.1. Classification (GTDB taxonomy): domain Bacteria; phylum Bacillota; class Clostridia; order Oscillospirales; family Ruminococcaceae; genus UMGS1601. Next base: position 35,028 of record CANQNK010000001.1, read on the forward strand.
TAGGTGCTATCGTGACCGACTGGACAAATGATACGCTGTTCGGCGAGTGGATCGCACCGACAGTTGAAAGCTGGCTGACAGGTGCAGGCGCTGCCGATTGGCTGGTAGGTCTTATCGTAGAGGGTATAGTAGGCGGTGTCGGAGCGGTTCTGGGATTCGTTCCGCAGATGCTGGTTCTGTTTATCTTTCTGGCGTTTCTTGAGGGCTGTGGATATATGGCTCGTATAGCATTTGTGCTTGACCGTATCTTCAGAAAATTCGGACTTTCCGGTAAATCGTTTATCCCGATGCTAATTGGTACAGGCTGCGGAATCCCCGGAGTTATGGCTTCACGTACCATTGAAAACGAAAGAGACCGCCGTATGACTGTTATGACCACGACCTTTATCCCGTGCGGAGCAAAGCTTCCTATAATCGCTCTTATTGCGGGAGCGTTGTTTGACAATGCGTGGTGGGTGTCGCCCAGCGCATACTTCGTTGGAATTGCGGCTATTATCGTTTCAGGTATTATGCTTAAAAAGACAAAGCTTTTTGCAGGAGATCCCGCTCCGTTTGTAATGGAGCTGCCTGCGTATCACCTTCCTACGGTCGGAAGCATACTCCGTTCAATGTGGGAGCGCGGCTGGTCATTTATTAAAAAAGCAGGAACAATCATTCTTCTTTCATCTATCATTCTTTGGTTCCTTCAGGCGTTCGGATGGTCGAACGGTGAATTCGGAATGGTAGAGTACGAGGATTCTATTCTCAACACTATCGGAAAAGCCATCGCATGGATATTTGCTCCTCTGGGATGGGGACAAAGCGAGGCTGCCGTTGCAACAATTACAGGTCTTATAGCAAAGGAAAATGTTGTTAATACCTTCGGAATACTTTTCGGATTCAGTGAGGTCGCAGAGGACGGAGCAGAGGTCTGGGTAAATCTTCAGAGCGCATTCACTGCACTTTCAGCTTATTCGTTCTTGATATTCAATCTTCTGTGCGCGCCCTGCTTTGCGGCGATGGGAGCTATCAGACGAGAGATGAACAACGGAAAGTGGACGGCGTTCGCTATAACATATCAGTGCGTATTTGCCTATGCGGTATCACTTATCGTTTATCAGATAGGCAGCATTTTCACCGGAAACATAAACGTAGTAGGTCTTATTTTTGCAATACTAGTGCTTGCGTTTATTATCTATATGCTGTTTAAGCCTTATAAGGAGTCTACAACTTTAACTACTAAGGTTAAGGTGGGAAAATAACAGGGAGATGCCCGCTATTTAAAAGGAGATATTAAAATGCTTGACTGGTTATCGCAAAATGCAGCTACAATTATTATAAGCTTTGTCCTTATAGCCGTAGTTGTGCTTGTTGCGGCATATTTGATAAAAAATAAAAAGCAGGGCAAAACCACCTGCGGCTGCGGCTGTAAGGGATGCCCCAATGAATCGCTTTGTCACAAAAGTAATGACAGAGCAAAATGAATATGATATTAAGTTCTTTTAAAGATTTATCTCCCCTCTAAGGAACGCCCCGGGCAGTTAGACTGCTCGGGGCGGTTTGTGTTTTCTGCAACCAAAAAAAATCATGTACTATACTAAAAGTTTGGAAATCCAAGTAGAGCATAAGAAAAGCCAGAAAAAGGCATAGCATAATGATACAAAGAAGTTATTAAAAATACTTAGTCTTAAAGGTTACAAATATTCGTAAAAACCTGTAAAAAAATATATAGAAAGTTCCCAGAATAAACAATTGACATTGAGCATCTATTTATTTAAAAGACGTCTCACCATATAATCGTGGGCGTTGTTTTCAAATGTATCGTCAATCGCCTCAAGCACATCGTCGCCATACTTGTTTTTAAGGGCTGTGCGGATGAGCTCGTCAGTAAAGGCGGGATTTTTCGGAAGCACAGGTCCGTGAGCGTAGGTCGCGTACACGTTTTTGTATCGTGCACCCTCGGTTTTGTCTTGTGAATTGTTGCCGTTTCCGTACAAAATCTTTCCGAAAGGTCTTACTCCTTCGCCGAGATAGGTTTTTCCCGAGTGATTTTCAAACCCTACTATCTCGGTTTTTTTGCCGTCGATTTCACATTCGTAAGCATAGTTTCCTATCATTCGCTTTTTCTGACCTACTGTGTAAAGGTCAAGTGCGCCGATAAAATTATAAACCTCGCCGGTGTGGGTTTTATAGTATTTCCCTAATATCTGATATCCTGCGCAAATAGCGAGAAAAACCTTTCCGGACTCTATGGCATCTGTTATGGCTCTTCCCTTTCCGGCGGCAATATCCTTAAGCAGAACTTCCTGTTCAAAGTCCTGACCTCCGCCGATAAAGAATATGTCACAGTCGCTAAGGTCTGTTTTATCGCCGATATTTGCGTTTATTATTTCACTTTCTATACTGCGCCACTCAAGGCGCTTTTTTATCGCCGTTACGTTGCCCCTGTCTCCGTAAAGGTTAAGTACGTCGGGATAAAGATGACAAATCTTAAGCTTTTTCATAGAACGTACTCTCCTTACTTCCAAAATTCCTTAAAGCCGAATCTATCTGCTATTCTTTTTCTTATGGCAAGCATTGCGGTGTAGGTAGGCATCATATATACCGCCCCGTCATAATCGGCAATATCGTCGATAAGTGCGGAATAATCCTTTTTTACTTTAATTTTATCGGTTCTTATCCCCGCGTATTTAAAGCGCATTGCCATTTCGTCGGCGCGAATTCCGGTTACCCAGATCTCGCTTAATTTATCGTCCACTGTAAGGAGCTTCTCAAAGTCTACGTCCCATATCCAGGAAACATCCGTGCCATCGGCGTAGTTGTCATTCAAAGCCACGATAAACAGCGAACGCTCCTTGTTGTTGCAAAGAAAGTTAAGAACCTGATTGCAGCCGGCGGGGTTTTTTACCAGAATCATTCTAAGTCGCGCGTTGTTTATCGGAAGCATCTCCATTCTGCCAAAGCCGCATTCAAAGGTTTCAAGAGCCTTTACGTCTGTTTCTGCATCAAAGCCGAGCGCGTAGCCGACGCACGCGGTTGCCGCAGCGTTGTAGATGTTGTATCCGCCCGGAAGGTTGATTTTCACCTTGTACTGCGCTTCGCCGATTTTGAGCGAAACTACCGAACAGCTTTCAGAGGTTTCAAATATATCGCTTACCGATACCTGCGGCACTGGTCTCTGGTAGCCGCAGCCCATGCATTTAAAGCCGCCAAGATGACCAAAGGTGCGGTATGAATAAACGTACTGCGACTTGCATTTTATGCAGTACGGAGCATCTGATATCTCCTCAACCGTGCGCTCGTAAATAGGCTTGTCTACTCCGTAATATATGATCCTGTTGTGGATTTCATCTGCGATAGAAACGGTTAACGAGCAGTCCGCATTAAGACATACCACGGCATTTTTTGAATTTTTTATTCCTGAAATAATGCTTGAAAGCGTGTGAGTGACCTCTCCGTAGCGGTCAAGCTGATCGCGAAAGACGTTAGTAACCAAAACGCATTTGGCGTTTAAATATTTTGATACTGTTTTAAATGCCGCCTCATCGCATTCTATCAAAGCCCAGTCGTATTTTTTCTTGCCAGTGATAGTTGAGTTCTGACAAAACTCCGCAGCAATTCCGCCAAGCATATTAGCTCCGCTTTTGTTGCAGAAATATGTCCTGCCTGATTCGATAAGTGTCTGCTCTATCATTCTGGAAGAAGTCGTCTTGCCGTTAGTTCCGGTAACAACGATAGTGTTAACATCTTTTGCAAGGTCAGCCAAAACATTAGGGTACAGCCTTGCCGCGACTTCTCCCGGAAGGCTTGTTCCGCCCTTGCCGATAACTCTCAGCACCCAACGTGTAAACCTGCATGCTATGACCGCCGCAGTTAATTTGATTTTTCCCATTTTATCATTCCTCACTGTCTGAGTTTGCTGTAATATGCAATAATGTGGCGCTGTCGCCCCTCGTTTACGTCAAAGCCGTTTATGTCAACACCGTTTCCGCTCATCAAGGTTCCCGCCTTAAAGTCAGAAACCTTACAGCGAAAGACCTCTTTTGCCTCAAGCAGAATTACTACCTCGTTTCCGTTTAATGATATCCCGCCGTTTCTTCCTATAATTTTTTCCTCTGCATTTATCATTTCAACGGCATAGCTTATCCTTTTTCCGTGAAACTCAACTATGTCTTTAAGCTTAGTCTTTTTCTCTTTTTTTAAAAGCCCCATACTGTCCTCCGGTCATTCACCGCAGATAAACGATATAAGCTCTCTTTTAAGCCGTGAAACAGGAAGTCCCACCACGTTAAAAAAGTCGCCCTCAATGCCTTTTACAAGCGTTGCCCCGTATCCTTGAATACCGTATGCTCCCGCCTTGTCAAACGGCTCTCCCGTGGATAGATACCACTCTATCTCATCGTCGTGAATGGGGTAAAAGGTCACCTTTGTTTCAACGGTAAAGGATTTTATTTTGTCGTCCTTTTTAAGACAAATACCGCTCAATACCGAGTGAGTTTTGCCTGACAGAGTTTTAAGCATTCCGTAAGCGTCAACTCTGTTTTTTGGTTTGCCCATTATTTTACCGTCACATAAAACAAGGGTATCGCAGCCGATTATCAGCGCACCTGAAACATCTGTTGCCTTTGCTTTTCTTATCGCAAGCGCCTCAGCAATGCGCTCCTGTCTTATGATAAGGTCCACCCTTTCGTCGATATCAGCGGGCATAACCTCATAATTTTCTGTGATAAGGCTCATAAGCTCTTTTCTCCTCGGAGAAGCAGAGGCAAGAATTATTCTTTCTGAGTTAAATACGTCAGTCATAAGCTCTCTCCCTGTAAAAATACTTTAAAACCCCCGAAAGAAATTCCGAGGGTTTTATTCTTTTAGTCAATCGGCGGTCGTCTTTGAAAATTCGTTTCTTACGGCGCTAAATGCAGCAAGGATAACCTTGTCCATATCAAAATAGCTGTAATTTCCCAGTCTGCCTCCGAAAATCACGTTATCCTCCTTGTCCGCAAGCTCTTTGTATTTTGCGAAAAGAGCGCCGTTTTTATCGTCGTTGAGAGGGTAGTATGGCTCAATTCCCTTGTGCCACTCCTGAGAATATTCGCGCGATATAATTGTTTTTGGCTGCTTGCCGAACTCAAAGTGCTTGTGCTCGATAATTCGGGTAAAGCCTACCTCGTGGCTAGTGTAGTTTACAACTGCGTTGCCCTGATAGTTTTCCTCATTAAGCGTTTCGGTCTCAAAGCGCACAGAGCGGTACTCAAGCGGTCCGTACTTAAATCCGTAAAACTCGTCTATCATTCCGGTGAATACGGTCTTGTCTGCAATGCACTCGTTTCCCTTTATAAAGTCAAAGTAATCGGTGCTTACCAAAACATCGGCTCCATCGAGCATTTTTTCAATTATCTGGGTATAGCCGCCTTTTGGGATCCCCTGATAAGGGTCGTTGAAGTAGTTGTTGTCGTAGGTAAACCTGAGCGGCAGTCTTTTTATAATGAATGAGGGAAGATCCTTGCAATCGCGTCCCCACTGCTTTTCGGTGTATTCCTTTATAAGCTTTTTGTAAATGTCCTCGCCCACCAAGGAAAGAGCCTGTTCCTCAAGGTTTATGGGTTCAATGATGCCAAGCTTTTCGGTCTGTTCTTTGATTTTTTTCTTTGCTTCCTTTGGGGTTTTAACCCCCCACAGACCGTGGAAGGTGTTCATGTTAAACGGAAGATTGTAAAGCTCGTCGTGATATCTTGCAACGGGCGAGTTTATATAGTTGTTAAACTCGGCAAAGCGGTTGATGTAGTTCCATACCTTTTTGTCTGAGGTATGGAAAATATGCGCGCCGTAAACGTGAACGTTTATGCCCTCGCGGTTTTCGGTGTATATATTTCCGCCGATATGGTCTCTCTTATCAATTACCAGACAGGTTTTGCTGTTTGCCATAGCCTCATAAGCAAAAACCGCTCCGTAAAGGCCCGCGCCTACTATGAGGTAGTCGTAATGCTTAGTCATTTGCCTTTTCCTCCAATCTTTCGTCATATACGCTGTAAACAGCATTCGACTTTATCTTTTTAGTTGAGAATATTGCGTTTTCAAGCCATTTTAAAGACCGGTCTTTTTCTTCTTTGAGCTTTTTGTTTACAGGCTCGTAATCAATGGGCTCAAGCAGCTCATCGTGTTCGGTTATGGTTCCTATGTTCTCATCACGAACAAGATGCGACTCCAGTCCCAAAAGCTCAACAAGAGAGAAAAATCTGGTTGTCCCGCGAGAAAGATTAGCTATCGCGATAAGCGGTTTGTTGTAAAGGATTCCGAAGCTTAAGCCGTGGCAGGAATCGGTAAACAAAAAGTCGCAGTTTTTGATGTTGTATATCCAGTCGCCTTCGTTTAGGTCTTTTACGCAGTTAAGACCCATTTTCTGGCTGTTTTCTTCAAAGTTTTTCTCCCAGCCGTCAAGCATGATTCTCACCGGCTTATTGAGCTTTTGAGAGATCCACTCAATAGCCTTTTTCTTTTCCTCGGAGGGGTTTAAAATATATGCTGTGATGAATCCGTCAGACGAGCGCTCCTTAAAGCATATATCCTCGTCCGCTTCATAGCTGTAGTCGGGGCTTGCGTATCTTGATTCCTCAGCGATCTTATCAAAAATTTCTCTTTCGGCAATAAACACCGGGTCTAAAACCTGTGTCGCGTCAAGGTCATACTTTTCCTTCATAAACTTTACACCTGAGGATTCTCTCATAGACACGCTGTCAAACCTGTGAAGGTAATGCTTTATGGTAGTCGTTTCAGGCTCCGGAGCAAAATCAAACGGATGACCGATAGAGGTAGCGTAGGCTATCTTTTTCTTCTCGTCTTCAACAAAGTCAAAATAGAACGAAAAGCCAAAAAACCTGTTTATTCCCCTGTGCCACATCTGATCGCTTCCCATTAAAAATGTATCGACATGTCGGTTAAGCTCTTTTAATTCATGAGGCCAGTAATGACGGCTTATATTATATCCGTGCGTTTCGGCGAATATTCTTGCCTTTGAACGGCCAAACTCAGGGTCGTCATCAGTATTCGGAACATAACATTTGTCAACCATCAAAACGTTCAGACCAAATGATTCCACGACCTTCATTAAAGCGTAATAGGTCGCAACACTTCCGTAGTTACAGCCAAACCAGGCGCCCATTATAGCAACGTCAAATTTTCTGTTTTGTGCATAGTCAAGCGCTTTTTCGATAGACGCACCCTTTTTTATCAGGTCAAAGAAAGGATACCTCTGTTCGTTTCTCCTAAACGGATGCTGATATGGCTGTCCTGTTTTCTTGATATCCTCGCAGGGAACCTGTGCACAAACGATAAGCTTATCCTTGATTTCTTCAAATGCCTTTGCGCCAACTTCACTGTTTACCGATACTATTGAGGTTCCCTTGCCGTCGGTGTAATCGGGATTGTATCTTGCAATTCCCCAAAAATCCGCAAGGGTTATGTCTCCCTGCCTGGGAAGTGCCGAGAACGAACACTCGCCGCAGAATTCTCTTACGGATATGCAGGGTAAAAACGCTCTGTAAAAAGGATCGACTTCGCGGCGCTGTCTGTAAATTTCTCCGTCCTGATACTCAACTGTCATTTCAGTAGACCAGCCGTAAAAATCCTTGTCTCTGAATCCCACACGCTTTACCGGCTTTTTGTGATACTCCGTAAGATATTTTTCAAACAGCTTGGGCGAAGGCCCTCCGTGACACATAAGGTCAATAGAGAGGAGCTTTTTGGGGCGCTTACCCAGGTATGCATAAAGACCTGCAACCTGACAGCCGCAGCCGCAGAAAAGAACGTGCTTGCCTTCCTTTAAAAACTCGCCTATTTGTCTGTAAACTGTGTTAGCGTCGCTTTGAACGTACTTTGAAAGACGCAGCTTGTCAAGCTCATCAGGGCTTTTGATTATCATATGCTCAACCTTAAGATCGTCGGTATAGCCTGCACCACAGACATATCCGCCCTTGTCAAAAACGCTTTGCGCCAGAAGCGTGAAAAGTCCGCCTGAAGAGCTTTTTGCTCTGATCTCATCGCTTCCGTAAGCCGCATAGCAGGTCGGCTCTGAGCGGTTTTTATATTTTGTGTTGATAGAAGGACATCTCTTTTTGCAAAGCCCGCATTCTATACATTTTTCGTCATTAACTTCAGGCTCCAAGAATCCTTCGTCGTTATAAACCATAGTTATTGCACCTGTCGGGCAAAGATTATAGCACGCGCCGCAGCCGCAGCAGTACTTTGGCAAAAGCGTTTTTACCGATTTGCACCGGGGATCAGTTTCCTTCACAACTGGCATATGCTCTTCGGGTGTGTTCTCCGGTGCTTTGTCCGGAGCAGATGTAAAAGATTTCTTTGCATTGTCCCAGGCGAGCGGAGAGCGAAACGCCTCCTTGGCCGAGTTCATTCTTATTAAAAACGATTTGTATTTACTCATATATCAAGATAACCTTTCCAGAACTCAGTACTTGTCATTCTTTTGAATTCATCTCTGTATGCCTTTTCCACTGCCTCGTGGTTTTTCTTATAGTTCTTCATTGTTTTCCTATAGCGCTTTATCAGCGCAAAGCATTTTCTGCGGTTTATGGTTCTCATAACTGCGGTGTTATCCTTATTATTCACCGCAATCAGTCTTTTTCTCATAAAGTTTTTGCCAGGAACATTAAAAAAGTCAAAAGAGATCACTTCAGGCCATCTTCTGAGCAAAAAGCCGGGTAAAAGGTGGCCGTTAATGGTCACAATATACCATAGCTTTGAAATCTTGCCGAGTCTTTTGTATGAATACGGATCCTTGTTTTTTATGTTATACTGAGCAAAATCGGATATGGGAGAAAGCTTGTCGTTTTTCTTATTGTGTTCCTTTATCGACTGCTCGCCGTTAAGGTTTTCCAAAAACTCAGGGCCCTTCATAAAATCGTCGATAGAGTCTAAAAGCTGTTCTGCGTTTGAGTATGCAAATCTGGTTATCTCAAGCCAGAACATCGGTTTTATTCTGTTTAAAAAGTTAACCTCGGGGCAGATTCCGCTTGCCGCCTGAACGACAAAGCTGTTTCTGTGAACCTGATAAAGCTCCATTGCGGCGTTGAATTTTCCCGCAAAGCCTACGTGCCATATGCAGATTCCGTTCATGGTCAGAAATCTTGCTTTGTTTCTTAAACTGAACTCGACGTCGTCACCCCGCACAAAAACGGGAAGCGGCAGACCGTTTTTCTCTATATGCTCCACAGGAATACAGCAATACCACCAACCGGCATAAGAGTTTGCTCTTTCGTCCAGCTTTTCGTTGTCGATAACGTTTGCAATGTTACGCATATCCATAGCTGATTTTACGGGACCGTACTCGCCGTTTGCCACACGAATATAGCCCACGTCTTCATACTGTCTTTCACGGATATCATAATCAAACATTGCTCCGCTCACAAAGCAGTCATGGTACTCTTCTTTTAATATTCTCAATAAGTAGTACGTTCTGAAAAGGCTTTCGGTCATAATAAGTACATCGTCGTCCATTAAAAGCACGTGAGTAGGTTTTTGTCGCAGGGCCAAGGCTTCTATCATACCGCGTGTAAAGCCTCCGGCGCCGCCCACATTTTTATTCGGATATACCTTTATTCCGAACCCGTCAAACTCGCTGGGATCAAGCGTTCTTCCATTGTCGATAACGTGAACGAATATGTTGTCCTTAAGATCGCTGTCTTCGCATAAAACCTTGCTCTTTAAAAGAGATATGTTTTTCTTTATGTAATCTTCCTTTTTAAAGGTAGTGGTAGCAAGAGAGATCCTTATATCTCTTATCTTGTCATCGTCAACCTCTGCTGAGTACCAGCCCTTGTAGATATATAAATTCTCAAGAGCGGTTATCTCAAATGAAACAAGAGGCTTGTTTGTATCGGGAATATCAATAATTACTTCCGTTTTATCTTCGGCGGAGATAATCGTGTTTGAAATGACGGCGTAGTTAATGTTCTTTGAATTTTTGAAAACCTCCAGAAGCTCAACCGAGCCTTTTCCCTTGATTATAAGATGAAGCTTAAAGTTTTTTGCGTAGGTTTTTTTGCGCAGCATATTTACTTGAAGGCAGTTAAAGTATGAAACAAAGTCAACACAATCGAGCTTTCTCATAATGTGACATTTCTCCTCCGGGTCATAAACCAAAGGAAGTATGTTGTTGTAGTTTGTTGCGCGATACATTATTTCAGGATACTTTCTGAAATTTGCGTCCGCGTCATACTGCATAATGACATTTTGAAGCTTTACCGTACTCATTTTAAATAATCAGCCTTTCTCTTATTTTCTGCCGTTTTATGTTTTTATATTAGGTTGGTTTTTTCTGAGCGTCAAGCTGTTTTTGTTTCTCCCGCTCAATGCGCTCCTTTTCTTTCACGTCGGCAATTGTGTTCTGATAAGCGCTGCAAACCTCAGAGGCGTCTCCGGACATAACGGTTTTTCCTCTGTTAATCCACATCGCTTTAGTACAAAGACGTTGTATATCGTTTATGTTATGCGAAACCAGAAGCAGCGTCGTTCCGCCGGAAAGCATGTGATTCATACGCTCCATACATTTTTTTCTGAAAAGAGCGTCTCCCACCGCGAGAATCTCGTCAACGATAAGAATATCGGGTTCCATTACCGTGGCAATTGAAAAGCTGAGTCTTGTTTTCATTCCCGAAGAAAAGTTTTTTACAGGTGAATCCAAAAATTCTTCAAGCTCTGAAAAGGACACTATGTCGTCGAACTTAGAGTTTATAAAGCTTTTTGAATAACCGAGTATCGTGCCGTTTAAGTATATGTTTTCTTTTGCCGTAAGCTGCGGGTCTATACCAGCTCCCAGCTCTATCAAAGATGCGATGGTGCCGTTTACACTTACCGTTCCCTTATAGGGCTTAAGTATCTTGCTTATCACCTTTAAAAGGGTGGATTTTCCTGCACCGTTAGTTCCTACAAATCCCCAGGCCTCACCGGGCTTTATATGAAGGTTTATATCCTGAAGAGCCAGAAACTCCTGAAACATAAGCTCGTGTCTGACAAGCTTTACAAAATATTCCTTAAGATTATCAACGCTTTCGCTTGCCTTGTTAAAGCGCACGGTAACGTTGTTAAGATCAACTATATATTCGCTTTTTTTCTCTTCCTTGGGAAGGTCTCTTACAAATCCAAACACAGTGTTTTCCTCTCTTAAATATAAAGAATAAACTTGTCCTGTTTTCTCTTGAAGAAGAAAACTCCGATAGCGAGCATTGCAAGAGCATACGCTGCGCCGACAAGAAAGTTTTGGGCAAAGATTCTGGTGTTATAAACCACTTCAAGTCCGTTTCTGCCCATCCATATTATGTCTCTGAACTGTTTGATGTAGATGTACGCAGGGTTAAGATGCTCAACTATAAACTGCACCCACGGAACGGCTTTGAGCATACTTGCGTCATAAAATATTGCAGAAAGGTACAGCCAGGCAACCGTTATTGCGTTATAAATATATCTTATATCTCTGAAAAACACGTGCAGCTCTGCAAGCAAAAAGCCCAGTCCCAGAGAAAACACATAAACCTGAATTACCACTATAGGGAATAGGAGGTTATAAAATGAAAACAAACACTCAGACCTGACAATTGATAAAAATGCCATAACAAGCACGAGCGCTCCCATTGAGAAAACAAAGTCAATCATAGAGCTTGTGATTTTCGCAAGGGGAAACATAAACTTAGAAACGTAGGTTTTTTTAAGTAAAACAGCGTTATCTGTTATCGAGCCCAGCGCTTTGCCGGTCGAGGTGTTTATAAATTCAAAAATTATTCGTCCGCAAAGAAGATATATAGGAAAGTTAGGAAGATTTCTTCCGAACATGGTCGAGAAAACTATTGTCATTACTATCATTACCAGCAGCGGATTGAGAATACTCCACAGGTATCCCAGAAAGCTTCTTCTGTACTTAAGCTTTAAATCTCTGGATACCAGCTGGCCTAAAAGATCACGGTATTTAGACACCTCAAGAAAGCTTCCTTCTTTAGGTTCAAATCTCCATTTTGCTTTAGTCATTTGTTTTATCGTTCCTTTCAGAAAATAAGGCAGGTCGTCGCAAACGGTTCTCAGTTAAAATCGTGGTTGTGCCTTAGTTTGTTGTAAATTCTTAATGACAGAATTTTTTTATAAGTCTTTTTTGATATATGCAGTTTGTTAAGATACATGAAAATCTTAAACTGGCTTTCGGCAATAGCTGCCGCGCCCGGCATTTTGTCTCTGAAAATATTCATAAGGCGCATAGCGTTCAGGCGTCCTCTTTTTTTGTCATTATCAACCAGCGCGGCAGTGGTAAAGTAACTTAATAAAAGTCCCTGTGCCTTTTGCTCGTAATATCTTTTCTGGCCGCTTGATTCTTTAAAATCGCCGACAATTTTCTGCTCGTCTATAAGACGCATCAAAACCGCTTCAGTGTGGCTTAGCCTTCTGAGCTGATTCTGGTCTGAAACGCTTTGATCAAGGTCACCCACCCGGTACTGATAAATAAACATATCAAAGGGAGTAACGCTTTTTGCAAGACAGCAGGGAATAGCAGCAAACTCGTGATCCTCATAAAAAATATGCTCAGACAGTGGCAGAGCGTTTTGCCTGTAAAAGTCAGTGCGGTAGCATATTCCGTGAAAGGTCAGGCTTCTGTCGAAGCTTTTCCAGCTATCCATAATTTCGTCAAGCGTATATTCTTTGTAAAATGCGGGAGGATAAGATCTCCACTTAAGCGTTTGACCCGTAGCCATATCGATCGTGTGGTGATGCGTAAGCACAACATCGCTTTCGCATCTCTCAAGAACTTTTACAAAAGCGGGCAGATTTTCCTTTACTACCCAGTCGTCTGCGTCTATGGGCTTTAAAAACTTGGCGTTCGCCGCTTTAAATCCCGTGTTAAGCGCCCCGCCGTGACCCTTGTTTTCCTGAGTTATCACAGAAAAAACCTCAGGGTATCGGCGCTGATAATCCAAAGCTATTTCCTCGGTTTTATCAGAGGAGCCGTCGTTTACAACGATAACTTCTATTTTTTCAAGTGCCTGCTCGTTTAAAAACGAGTCAAGACATTTAAAAAGGTATTTATCGCAGTTGTACGCAGCAACTATAAATGAAATGATTTTATTCATTTTAAATTCCTTTTAAGCTTTGTTATTTTATTTTTTTTAATACCCTTAAATATTGCTTTTAAAGCACAGGGTAAAGAAATATCCTTATTATAGAGATTTCTTTTTGTCAGAACATAATAAAGCGCGTATAAGGAAGCCGGTAAAAATCCCAGTATATATCTTGTAGAGGCGCCTCTGTTTTCAAAAAAAGTTTCATTAAACCCTGAAAACCAAGTGGACTTTTTCTGAGCTGCCGTCGCAACAGCAACCGGAGCGTAATAAATTTTAAGGCCGGCTTTTTTGCAGTCGGTCAAAAACTTAAGCTCCTCCTCAGCTCCGTTTCCCGTTCCCGCGCCCAAAAGCTCATCAAACAAAACGCCGCTTTTTAATATACTGCCACGTCGAAAGCTTATCTGCCACGAACTTATGTGAAACAGATCAGGAGTTTTTAGCTTTTTTACCTTATCGGGAAAGTGCGAGGGCATATCTTTCATTTTAAAGGCAATAACGTCTGCGTCGGGAATATCCTTGTAGGTATTAAGAATTCTGCGCTCATACCCGTCTTCAAACACTTCGTCGTCATCGCACAAAAGACAGATGTCGGCTTCGCTGTTTTTTATAGCCATATTTCTGCTTTTAGAAAGACCGCGCTCGGTGGTACAGATCATTTTGATTTTGTTTTCGCCGATAACTCCGACGACGGTTTTTTGTTCATCGCATTGATTTATCATCACCGTTTCGCTGTTAATATTAGAAGCGCTGATAAGGCTCATATCGCTTTGATGCATACAGGAAAGAAGGATATTAAATTTAGGCTCCACGGCATTCCCCCGCTTTTGGACAAAATACGCCCGTATATTTAACTAAGTATATCATATATCCTTTGGTATGTCAAGAATCGTGCGATACGTCATGGGGGGGGACACGGTCCGGGCGAATTCTTTAACGTGTTTTTAAGTATTATTAAGTAAATGGTATTTTTCAAGGAAAGGAGCTTTATATGCTTACTGATATTTTGGATATTTTATATGAATTTCTGTGGGGCCCGGCAATGCTTTTGCTGCTTGTGGGAACGGGAATATTTCTCACCGTAAGGCTTAAGTTTTTGCCGTGGAGAAATCTTTTTCATGCGCTGAGGTTGGTTTTTACCAAGCATGAAAAGGGTGAGGGAGACATTTCTCCTTTTCAGTCGCTCATGACCTCTCTTGCGGCGACTATCGGCACGGGGAACATAGCAGGAGTAGCCACAGCGCTGGCCATAGGCGGAGCCGGAGCAGTTGTGTGGATGTGGATTGCTGCACTTTTTGGGATTTCCACAAAATATGCGGAAAGTGTGCTTGCGGTAAAATATAGAGAAAAAAACGCCGCAGGCGAAATGTGCGGCGGCCCTATGTACGCTATGAAAAACGGCTTTAGGATAAAAACTTTGGGAAAGGCGCTCGCGGCAATATTTTCTGTTTTCACAGTTCTGGCGTCTTTCGGAATAGGAAATATGGCTCAGGCAAACTCAATATCCTCCGGGCTTATGTCGGTTTTTAAAGTGCCCCCGTGGCTTTGCGGAATATTTCTTGCCATCGTGGTAATGCTTATACTTCTTGGCGGAATAAAAAGCATAGGAAAAGTCTGCTCAATAATCGTGCCGGCAATGGCAGCGGGATACATTCTGTGTGCTATGGCGGTGGTGTTTATTAACATAGAAAACATCCCGTCGGGGCTTTGCGATATGATAAAGGGCGCTTTTTCTCTGCGTTGCGCAGGAGGCGGCTTTTCAGGCGAAGCAGTGGTTTTAGCAATGCGCTCGGGAATTTCAAAAGGCGTTTTTTCAAATGAAGCGGGCTTAGGCTCCGCACCGATCGCCGCCGCTGCCGCAAACACCGACAGCCCGTCAAGACAGGGGTACATAAATATGACCGGAACCTTCTTTGACACGCTCTTGGTGTGTACGATAACCGCGCTTGCGATTTCTTCTTCAGGCGTTTTAGAGTATTCCAAAAGCTCGGGCGCATACTTGACAATCGAGGCGTTTGAATCCGCTCTCGGCTCGTTCGGAGGGATAACAGTAGCCCTGGGACTGGTATTTTTTGCTTTTTCGACCATTATCGGCTGGGAGTATTACGGAGAAAAGTCGCTTGAATATCTGGTAAGGGCCAAAAAAGCGGTGATTGGATACAGAGCCGTATACAGCGCAGTTTGCTTTGTAGGAGCAATTTCACACTTAGAGCTTGTATGGCGCTTTTCGGATATCACAAACGCCCTTATGGCAATACCTAATCTCATCTGCATTTTGCTTTTGAGCAACATTGTCGCAAAGGAGTGCTTTAAATATCAGGATAGAAAGAAGAAAGGTTTGCAATAAACAGGCAAAACCGCAGGGAATAGCTTTCTGCGGTTATTGTAATTTTGTTATGCTTTTAAAGTTTGCTTACTTAAATTGCGTGTGCGTTTGCCGGCCTAATGAAAAGCTATATGTATCAGTAAAGAATATCATAACAAAAATCAAAAGGCAATTGCTTGCTTTTGGCGGTAGTGTCAGAGGGTTATGTGAATAATAAAAAGACGGCCCCAAAGCCGTCTTTTCTATTGTTAAATCATAGTATCTGATAAACGGGAAGCCATCTTCTGCCCCAGTTACAAGCTTCGGCATAGGAGTCAAAGTAGATGTCTATTACAGAGTTTGAAACAGCGCCGCCTCTGTCCTCGACCTCATAGGTATAACCATGGTCACCGATTTTAAAGTAAGTACCGAAAGCATACGCGTAGCCTGCGGCAACCGTATGACCTGATGCGCAGTAGCTTCCGTCTGCGGTCTGAGCGCCGTAGTTAGCGCAGTAGCCTGTTGTAGAGAAGATACCTACATATCTTATTCCACACACGGCGGAGGCTTTTCCTTCAACGCCGCCGGAAACAGTCTTTATGATGTAGTAGTGATCACCGAGTGAGGGCTCGGTCACGGTATAGGATGTGCCAGAAACGCTTCCAACCTTTCTGAAGCTGCCGTTTCTGCTTGAGCTTTCGTATACGTTGTAATATGAAGCTTTGCTCACGCCGTTCCATGATATCGTGTACTGCGGACCCCAGGTATTCCAGGAGATCTGATACATTCCGTTAGTAGCTTTAACTCCCGTCGGAGCGGCAGGGGACGGCTTTGTCTTATAAGAAAAGCTCAACGTGTCGGAATAATAGTATTTATCACCTATCTTTTTGTAGGTGTAAGCCTTAAGATAGTAGGTTGTGTTCGGCTTGAGGTAATCAAATCGCAGGGAAGAACCTCCCTTTACCGATTTTGCGCCGGCAAAGCTTTTATCGTCGGAGATAAGCATCTTATAGCCGCTTACGCCGGAAACTTTGTCAAACTCAATTCTGATAGCGCTTTCAACGCTGTTGGAGGCATGATAGTTTACTGTCGGTTTCGGCAAAGACTTTGTGTTGTAGGAGAATGTTTTAGTCGGCGAATAATAGTGGTTGCCGTTAATTGTTTTGTAAGTGTAAGCCTTGATGTAGTAGGTGGTATCCGGCTTTAGGTAATCAAATCTCAGAGAAGAGCCGCCCTTTACAGACTTTGCACCGGCAAAGCTTTTGTTGTCAGAGATTAGCATCTTATAGCCGCTTACGCCGGAAACTTTGTCAAACTCAATTCTGATAGCGCTTTCAACGCTGTTAGAAGCCTTTAGATCTACTGTTGGTTCAGGTAAATCCTTGGTGTCGTACGAAAAGGTTACAGGCTCAGATAAATAGTTTTTGCCCTTAAGTGTTTTGTAGGTATACGCCTTGAGGTAGTAGGTAGTATCCGGCTTAAGATAGTCAAACCTCAAAGAAGAACCTCCCTGTACCGTTTTTTCTCCGGTAAATTTCTTGTTGTCCGCAATACATAATTTGTATCCGTTTATGTCAGACGCCTTGTTAAACTCAATCCTCATAGCGCTCTCTACGCTGTTTGACTTCTTATAGTTTACTGTAGCTTTCGGAAGCGCCTTGGTTTTAAGATTGAAGACTACCGGTTTTGAAAAGTAGTTTGAGCCGTTGATCGTCACAAACGTGTACGCCTTAAGATAGTAGGTTGTGTTCGGCTTTAGATAGTCAAATCTCAGAGAAGAGCTGCCCTGCGTTGCCGTCGTATAAGTGAAGTTGCTGTTTTCCGATATAAGCATTCTGTAACCGGAGCATTCTGCATTTTTTTTGAATTCGACTCTCATAGCACTGGTAACAATACTTGAATAGTCCACAGACGGAGAAACTACCGGTTCGGTCTTAGCGCTGATATAGCCGCCGCTGCTATCTGCAATCCTTGCAGATCGAGTTACCGCCTTAAAGTAATATGTCGTCTCCGGCTTAAGACCGCTTATTTTTACTGTTGTGCCCACAACGTCGACCGTGCTAAAGTCGGAAAAATTCCTGTTTTCTGAGTAAGTGATATAATTTGCTTTTGAACCTTTGCTTAAAGTAAGCGTTGCACTTGTCGATGTGGTCTCAACACTTTTAACACTTAGCGATTCCTTAGCGGCGCCTGCGTTCAGCGTCCCGATTATGAAAATTCCTATTGTCAAAACTATTGTTGAAAATGTCACTGTTGCTAATTTTTTTAGCATAAAGCCACCCTTTCTGCTTTGTAATAATTTTGTAACTTTTACCACAGAATTGTAACATTTTCGTTATCAATTGTCAAGGAAAAGACGTATTTGTTAACTGAATTTTAATATTTGCTTTGATTTATCCTGCGTTTTGCCTTGTTTAACGAAACAATTTTGTAACTTTTTGTAGCTTTTGACAAATAGAATATAGATAAAATGTTAATGGGTTTACTATATTAACAAAATAATGAGGCGGCTGTTGGTCATCGGCCGGTTATTGCTTGACGTTTTTGTCAGCGTCTGCTTGCGTATTTGATTTTTCTGTTTTGTTTCGTTTTATTACGTTTTTAATTGTTTCGTTAAAGCCGGTTGAGGCAAGACCGCTGATTATACCTATTGCAACTGCGGTCATAAGGTCTTTTGCGGGATAATCCGACATTGTGAAAAATCCCAAAACGCCTAGAATTCCTCCAAGACTTCCCGTTACGAGCGGGATAAATCTGCTGGTTAGCTTGAACGCTTTTGCGCCCAGTCCTGCAAAATAGCATATTGCAACAATCGGCAAAACGGTTACGAGATTGGACACGTCCATCAAATCTCCTCCTTTTTGTTCATATTTATCTTTAAGTTTTTTACTCTGTTAAAAATTTCGGTTCCGGTTGAATTTCCTCCTAGTGAATGATAAACGCTGTACAAGTTTTCGAGGTTTTTTAGCTCTTTAAGACTCACCTCGCCCTTTGAAATAAGGGCGCTTCCTGCTAAAAATATCCTGTCCTGCAAAATTGCAACCACACCGTCCTTTACCTTCTCCTGTTCACATAGTTTTTTAGACATCCTTTTATAATAGTATGATAAAACGGCAATTGTTGCTGTTATTATAATCTGAGAAACAATGCTTAGTATCAATTCCACCCTGATAATACTCCTTTCGCGGTTTATTTTTGAATTTCTTTCAAGCCTCTCTATTAAAAGAAGGTTTAAGGGCGACTTTTGCACGCAAACGTGCATTTGTTTTTAAAATATTTTTATATTATTCACATTTCGTTAATGACCTCGGATTTTCTGCTTTATTTTATAACTAATATATTCGTTGTCTAATAATTAAAAAGTTGTGAATAAAATATAAATTTTAAGTGAACGCTCTTGTAATACAGCAAATTTAGTAGTAATATATAATTCAGTCACTTTAGCGATTTAAAGCGAACTAGTAAATTTACGGAAAAGGATGATATAATATGGCAACACGGGGAGATTTGATATCCTTCCGCCCTGATGTAAGGGTCCTTGATGCAACGCTCAGGGACGGAGGTTTGGTAAACAATTTCAGATTCTCTGATGAATTTGTCAGAGATCTGTATAAGATGAACATAAAGGCAAGCGTTGATTATATGGAGTTCGGCTACAAGGCTTCAAAGCAGATTTTTGATCCTAACGACTTCGGCAGGTGGAAGTTTTGCAATGACGACGATGTTTTTGAAATCGTAGGTGACAATGATACCGGCTTAAAGCTTTCGTGTATGCTGGATGTTGGACGAACAGATTTTAAAAACGACGTTCGCAATAAATCGGACTCTCCATTTGAACTTATGAGGGTTGCTACCTATATACATCAGATACCCTCTGCGATAGAGATGATAGAGGACGCCAAGAAAAAGGGCTATGAGGTAAGCGTAAACATTATGGCAGTATCAAAGGTGAACGATGATGAGCTGACAAAGGGGCTTGAGCTTCTGGCAAAAAGCCCGGTGGACATAATCTACATAGTAGACAGCTTTGGAGCGTATTACCCCGAGCAGATAGAGCGTCTGGCGCAAAAGTATATAGAAATAGGAAACAAGTACGGAAAGCAGATAGGAATTCACGCGCACAATAATCAGCAGCTTGCCTTTGCAAACACTATAACTGCACTTCGCTGCGGAGTAAGCTGGCTTGACTGCACCGTAAGCGGAATGGGGCGCGGCGCAGGAAACTGCTATTCAGAATCGCTTCTTGCGTTTCTGAAAAACCCGAAATACGATCTGGTGCCGGTAATGGACTTTGCGGCAAAGCATATGCTTGCTCTTAAGGATGAGGGTTATAAGTGGGGCTATGACATTTCTTATCTGCTGACAGCAATTTTAAACAGCCACCCGTCATCGGCGATAAAGTTCGTTAAAGACGGCAGAACAGATTACTCTAACTTTTTGCACGAGCTTATGGACGTTGAGTAATTCGTTTAACAAAAAAGTAGTCAATAAACATTTACATATAAAAACGGGGAGCATAGTGGAATGCTCCCCGTTTGTGTAAATAAGCATTAGATATTTTTACACAAAACGTTCACAATTTGTTTGACTAATCAACAAAATCGTGGTATATTATTTGTATTAAACAAATAAGGGATTATAAGCAAACGACGTTTTTTCGGTAAAAGTAAAGGTTTTTGAATTTTTAACGCTTGACATAAAAAGTGAATATTCTGACATAGACTTTGTAACAGATTTTACGTTTTTCTTCATTGTAAATAGAAATTAAAGGGGCGGTAGATACGGTTTACGAAAACACCTTTAAACGTGGTGAAAAAAAGTTTTTGCTCAATGTCGATCAGTATGCACGTTTTACCGAGGCGATAAAGGACAAAGTGCAGCCGGATGAATACGGGCGTCACACGGTACTGAATATCTACTGCGACAACGATTACCACGAATCCATTTTAAAGTCATTGTCACACCCAGTGTATAAAGAAAAGCTCCGACTGCGTTGCTACGGCGTGCCAAATGACGAAACTACGGCTTTTATTGAGATAAAGAAGAAGTTTAAGGGCATAGTTTACAAGCGCAGGGTAGAGCTTCCTTACGCATACGCATGGGACTATCTGTGCGGCATTAAAAGCCTTGATATGAGCGTGCAGCAGGCAAGAGAAATAGATTATTTCAAAAGTCGTATGGGGCTTAAGCCTTATGTGTTTGTGGGGTACGACCGGGTGGCTATGCTGGGTATTGAGGATCCGGAGCTGAGAATAACCTTTGATACCAACATCAGATACCGCTTTGAGGATCTGGATCTGCGCTTGGGCGACTGCGGAAGACTTCTGGTAGAAGAGAAAAAAGGTGATTACGTAATGGAGATAAAGCGGGCGGATTCTTTTCCGCTGTGGCTTACTGATATTCTCACAAGAGAAAAAATATATTCATCGGCGTTTTCTAAGGTTGGAAACGTTTTCACACAAAGCTTTGAAAGGAGAACTAATCTATGTTCACAAACATAATTACAGACGTGACGACAGACATTTCCGTATGGGGAGTGATAATAGCTATTGCGGTAAGTCTTGTTCTTGGGCTTGTAATTGCCGGCATATATGCTATGAGCGGAAACGCTTCAAAATATATGCTTGTTTCACTTGCAATACTTCCAGCGGTTGTAGGAGTGGTAATACTGGTTGTAAACGGAAATCTGGGAGCGGGAATTGCCGTTATGGGGGCGTTCAGCCTGGTAAGATTTCGTTCTATACCGGGAAAGAGTCTTGATATATGTTTTTTGTTCTTTGCAATGGGAGTGGGACTGGTATCCGGAATGGGATACGTTATTTTTGCGGCAGTGATAACCGTAATCATCGGAGCTGTCCTGTTGGTAGGCTCAAAGCTTGATATAGGAACAGAGCGCAGCGAAAACAAAAAGCTCAGAATAACTATTCCGGAGGATCTTGACTATTCGCAGTGCTTTACAGACCTGTTTGAAAAATATACTAAAAGCGCCAAGCTCATTAAAGTAAGGACCACGAATATGGGAATGCTTTACGAGCTTACATATGAAATACGCCTTAAAAACAGCAGTATGGAAAAAAGTCTGATAGACGATGTAAGGGTAAGAAACGGAAATCTCACAATTGTGTGTGAGAGAAACATTAATTTTGAATCCATATAGCAGCACCAAACATTAAAGCCCCGCTGAGAATTATGCACTGCGGGGCTGTATTTATTGGCGATGAATCGGCCAAGACAAACAGGGAACCGAGTAATTTCCGGTTCCCTGTTTTTTGAAATTATAAAGCTTATTTTGCATACTCTATTGCTCTGCTTTCCCTGATGAGGTGGACTTTAATCTGTCCGGGATAATCCATCTCGTCCTCGATCTGCTTGGCGATATCACGTGCAACCAAAACCATTTTTTCATCGTTTATCTTTTCAGGCTGAATGATGATTCTTACCTCTCGTCCCGCCTGAATAGCGTAAGACTTTTCAACACCCTCGTAAGAGGTGCATATTTCCTCAAGCTTCTGCAAGCGCTTGATGTAGTTTTCGTAATTCTCGCTTCTTGCGGCAGGTCTTGCGGCGGAAATGGCGTCTGCTGCCTGAACAAGTGCGGCAACAACAGTTCTTGTTTCAACATCGCCATGGTGAGCCTCTATCGCGTGGATTACATCGGCGCTTTCCTTGTACTTTTTACATACGTCAACGCCTATCTGAACGTGCGAGCCTTCGATTTCGTAGCTGAGCGCCTTACCCACGTCGTGCAGAAGTCCTGCTCTGCGCGCGAGGTTTGCGTCAACGCCAAGCTCTGATGCCATCATACCGGCAAGATGTGCAACCTCTATTGAGTGGTTAAGTACGTTCTGACGGTAGCTTGTTCTGTATCTTAAGCGACCGATGAGTTTTACAAGCTCATTATTCAGACCGTGTACATTGGTTTCAAGAACCGCTCTTTCACCCTCCTGTTTGATTTTATATTCTACCTCTCGCTTTGACTTTTCATACATTTCCTCGATTCTGGTCGGATGAATCCTTCCGTCCTGAATCAGCTTTTCAAGTGTGAGCTTAGCTATCTCTCTTCTTACCTGATCAAAACAGGACAGAGTTATAGCTTCCGGCGTATCGTCTATGATCAAGTCAACGCCCGTTAGTGTTTCAATGGTGCGGATGTTTCTTCCCTCTCTGCCGATGATCCTGCCCTTCATCTCGTCGTTCGGCAGAGGAACTACTGAAACGGCGGTTTCTGAAACCTGATCTGCCGCGCACCGCGAAATAGCAAGAGAGATATATTGTCTTGCTCTGTCCTCACATTCTTCCTTTATCTGTGCTTCGTAGTTCTGAATTTTAACTGCCTTATCGTGAATAAGCTCGTCGTCCAGCAGCTTTAACAGGTGATCTCTTGCCTGATCCTTTGTGTATTCCGCAATTCTTTCGAGCATTTCAAGCTGGCTTCTCTTTATTCTTTCGGCCTCTTCAAGACTTTCGTCGGCAGACCTTATTTTCTGCTGAAGCGTTTCTTCCTTTTTCTCTATGCCTGAAACCTTTTTGTCAAGAGCCTCTTCCTTTTGCTGAAGCCGCCTTTCCTGACGTGAAACCTCAGTTCTTCTTTCCTTGATTTCCTTTTCCGCTTCATTACGGTTTTTGTGAATTTCGTCCTTTGCTTCAATAAGGGCTTCTTTTTTCAATCTCTCTGCGTTTTTGGCTGCGTCGTCAATAATGCGTTGAGCCTCCTGCTCGGCGGAACCTATCTTGGCCTCTGCATTTTTTCTGCGGTGATTTTCACCCAGTCTAAACGCAATGAAAAACGAAACTGCCGCGCCGAGAATCAGTGTACCGATGCACAGTAAAACAGATGTCAACAAATCCATTTTTAAGCTTCCTCCTTCTTAAGTCAGTATGGTTAATACTACCCGCGAAGGCATATGCTCAATTCAAATATTCAATTGTGATTTTACATTCTGGGGATAAGCCCCGTAATATATATCGGCAAAAATCAGCCGACTGATTGAGTACATTTACCCTCGGAGTAATGTATAAAAAGAGTGATAATATCTATTGACACAATATGATACTTAGAAAATGCTTAAGCATCAAGATTGCATAAATACATAATATACAAATTCATTATATAACAAATATACAAGTCTGTCAAGATTGTTTTGTCCGTTTTGACAAAAAGCAGTCTGTTTTTAGAAAATCTCTTGACAACTTTGTGCCTTGGTGATAAAATTACTTTATATAAGGTAAAACTGTGACGGAGAAGCCTTTTTGCTATGCCGCGGAAAAGAGAGAGTGAAAATCAGCTGAAATTTCGCTTGCCGTATGTGAAAACGGACACCGCTCCCGAGCGCGCCCAATAAGCGCCGTAATTTCTGCGTTAAGGAATTTTGTTGAGCCTGTGCCGTAAGTTTTGGCGCGGGGAACTTGGGTGGAACCACGATATTTGTCGTCCCGGGGTAAAGCGAACAGGTCGCTTTGCGTTCGGGATTTTTATTTTGAAAGGAGCGTTTTAATGCTTTTGCCGAAAACCAAGAAAAAAGGTGCCTTTATCACGTTTTTTCTGTCGATAGCTCTGGAACTTGCAATAGTAGCCCTCTTTTTGACTGTCGCGATAGTAAAGTCTGCGATAACGATGTACGAGACGCTTTTGTGGGCGATAATTCTGTTTATATTCGTGTACTGGTCAAACTCTGCGTACAACGGTTTTTGCGTTGACGAAAACGGCAAAAGCGTGCTCACAAATGGTACCAGAAGAGCTTTTAATGTCATAAGCCTTATATCAAGTATTGTGCTGTTTGCGGTTGGAGTACTGGTTTTTGCAGACTACTATTTTATTAAGATATTTTAAGAAAAAATTACCCGTTGCTTAGGGTTATGAAAGGATAGTATTAAAATGATTAAGCTTACACTAAAGGACGGAAGCACCCGAGAGATTGAGGGCGCTCAGAGCGCGGGAGAGATCGTCAAGGGCATTGGTATGGGACTTTACAAGGCTGCCTGCTCGGTGAAGATAAACGGAGAGGTCAGGGATTTAAGGACGGTTGTGGATTCTGACTGCACCTTTGAGGTTTTGACCTTTGACGATATCGATGGAAAAAAGACTTTCTGGCACACGGCGTCTCATATTATGGCGCAGGCAGTCAAAAGGCTTTATCCAGAGACTCTGCTTGCCATCGGGCCTGCTATAGATAACGGATTTTACTATGATTTTGACAGAGAAACACCCTTTTCTGAGGAAGAGCTCATTGCAATAGAGCAGGAGATGAAGAATATAGTCAAGGAGGGCTTAGAGCTTGAGCAGTTTGAGCTTTCACCAGATGCGGCTATCGATTACCTTAAAAAGCAGGGGGAGATATATAAGGTAGAGCTTTGCGAGGAGCATGCCGGCAAGGGAGAGCCTATTTCATTTTACAGGCAGGGAGAGTTTACCGACCTATGCGCAGGTCCTCACCTTATGACGACAGCGTCGGTAAAGGCGATAAAGCTTACATCATGCACTGGCGCGTATTGGAGAGGAAACGAGAAAAACAAGATGCTTTCAAGAATTTATGCGGTCGCTTTTCCAAAGGTTTCGCAGCTTGAGGAGTATCTTACGCTTGTTGAGGAGGCAAAGAAAAGAGATCACAGAAAGCTTGGAAAACAGCTTGGTTTGTTTATGATGCACGAGGCAGGACCGGGATTTCCGTTTTTCCTGCCGAAGGGTATGATACTTAAAAACACTTTGCTCGGTTACTGGCATGAGCTTCACGAGAGAAACGGCTATCAGGAGATATCCACTCCGATCATTTTAAACAGAAGCCTTTGGGAGACATCCGGACACTGGGATCACTACAAGGATAACATGTATACAACTGTCATAGATGAGAAAGACTGTGCAATAAAGCCGATGAACTGCCCGGGCGGTGTTTTGGTTTATCAGTCTGAGCCTAGATCTTACAGAGATCTGCCGCTTCGTTTGGGGGAACTCGGAATAGTTCACAGACACGAAAAATCGGGACAGCTTCACGGACTTATGAGAGTCCGCTGCTTTACGCAGGACGATGCGCACATATTTATGACTCCGGATCAGATAAAGGACGAGATAAAGGGAGTTGCCCGGCTTATCGACGAGGTTTACAGTCTGTTCGGATTCACCTATCACGTTGAGCTTTCTACACGCCCGGAGGACAGTATGGGAAGCGATGAGGACTGGGAGATGGCAACCGATGCACTGAGGGGCGCACTTGAGGACTTGGGGCTAGGATATGAAATAAACGAGGGGGACGGTGCGTTTTACGGGCCGAAGATAGACTTTCACCTCAAGGATTCCATAGGCAGAACATGGCAGTGCGGAACGATACAGCTTGACTTTCAGCTTCCGCTGAGATTCGGGCTTGAATACAACGGAGCAGACGGAGAAAAGCATCGCCCGATAATGATACACAGGGTAGCGTTCGGCTCGGTTGAAAGATTTATAGGGATTTTGATAGAGCATTACGCAGGAGCATTTCCGCTGTGGCTTGCGCCGGAGCAGGCAAGAATCATACCCGTTTCAGATAAGCAGAACGACTATGCCGAACGGGTGCTTGATCGCCTGAAGGCTGAGGGTGTGAGGGCAACTATTGACAAGAGAGCAGAGAAAATGGGCTGGAAAATAAGACAGGCTCAGCTTGAAAAGATCCCGTATATGCTGGTTATCGGAGACAAGGAGATAGAGGCGGGCGCAGTTGCAGTGCGCTCACGCAAGGACGGCGATATCGGTACTGCGGAGGTTGGCGACCTTGTGGCAATGCTTAAAAAAGAGATAGAAACCAAAGCAAACTAGATGTTTAAAAAGTAAAGGCTCGGGAGCATCAATCTCCCGAGCCTTTTGTTGTAAGACCCTTTTTACGTTTAGGTATTTTACAAGTTTTCTTATGTGTGTAAAAAGAGCAAAGCGCTTTTAAGTCAGCCGCAGCAGTCGTAACTATCCGTCTTTTAACAAATGCTTTGTAAATTGAAAACAATTACTTAATAAATTATGAACAACTTGTATTTTTTTACAATAATATGTCGAAAATAAACTAAACAAAGTAAATTATTGTATTTATATACAAATATTTAATATTATTTTTGTGCACAATCACTAAAAATAGCTGTTTTTACCAATCTGCACAAAACATATAGTAAAATTCAACAAAACCTTGACAAAAAAATAGATGCCTGTTATAATATTAAATAGAAAATTGCACCCGAATTGCAATTTCTTTGACTATTTCGTCAAAAAAGAATTAAAATAACACGGTCTGATAGTTGCTTTTATCCAATTGGTTAAAGGTGTGTTACTATTATTTGTCTAAAAAGCCAAATGTGCAAAATGCACAAATAAAACCGTGTTAAGGTCAATTTTAAGGGGCGGTGAGCAGGTGTCTGCAATACTTAAGGCTGAAAATGTAAGCCGTGATTTTAAAATCGGCGACGGAAGCATCGTCAATGCGCTGAAGAATATAAATATAGAAATAGAGCAGGGCAAGCTCACGGTTCTTAGGGGTCGCTCCGGAAGCGGAAAGACGACGCTGATAAATATTTTAGGAGCTCTTGACCGCCCTACTGAGGGAAAAGTTATGTTCTTGGATGAGGATATAACAGCTTTAAGTGACAAACAGAGAGACGAGAAAAGGCGGTATGATATGTCTTTTGTCTTTCAGTCGGTAGCTTTGATATCCAGTATGACAGGATATGAAAACGTTGAGTTCGGGCTCAGGCTTGCGGAATATCCCGCGGCGCAGCGGGACGAGAGAGTTAAAACGTGTCTTGCAAACGTAGGCCTTGCAAAGAGAATGCATCACCGCCCGGGGGAAATGTCGGGAGGAGAGCAGCAGAGGGTGGCTATCGCAAGGGCGATAGCACATTCGCCCAAGATAATATTTGCAGATGAGCCTACGGCGGAGCTTGATACCCAGACCTCTTTGTACATAGTAAAGCTTTTTAAGGAGCTTGTCGAAAAAGAGGGAATGACAATCGTGATGACAACTCACGATCCGAGTATGATGGATGTGGCCGATGTGGTTTACACGCTTGAGGACGGTGAGATTGTTGAGTGAGATTCAGACTGATGAAAATAATGTAGCTTCACTGAGTGAAGACTGTATGATAAGCTGTGAAAACCTTGTAAAAATTTATAAGACCTCAGAGGTTGAGGTAGTAGCTCTTCAGGGGCTGGACTTTGAAGTAAAGCGCGGCGAGCTTATGGCAATAGTCGGAAACTCCGGAAGCGGCAAGAGCACGCTTTTGAATATGCTCGGAGGACTTGACAAGCCGAGTGCCGGAAGTCTTTTTGTAGACGGGAAGAACCTTTTGAAGTTTTCCGACAACGACTATATGGAGTACAAGCGGAACACGGTGGGCTTTGTGTGGCAGAACAACGCGCGAAACCTTATTCCGTATCTGACGGCGGTTCAAAACGTAGAAATGCCGATGCTCTTAAAGGGTGCAAAGCAGCGGCGCGAACGTGCTCTTGACCTTTTAAATAAGGTAGGGCTGTTAAACAGAGCAAACTCAAGGCTCGATCAGATGTCCGGAGGAGAGCAGCAAAGGGTTGCAATAGCGATAGCGCTTGCGAACTCGCCAAAGCTTCTTTTGGCGGATGAGCCTACGGGAGCGGTGGACACAAAAACTTCAAGAGCAATTCTTGATATATTCAAAGAGCTTAACAGGACCGAGGGACTTACTATTGTAATAGTTACTCACGACGTGAAGCTTTCAAAGCATATAGACAGAGTAGTTGCGATACGTGACGGACGCATAAGCTCTGAAATTGTGAGAAAGAAGTCCTACGCCGATGAGTTAAAAGACCTTGGAGACATAAGCGATATAACGGAGCAGCAGCCTGCGGCTGAAGAGGAAGAAGACCTTCAGCACGAGGAGCTTATCGTATTAGACAGATCGGGACGGCTTCAGATCCCGAAGGATTACCTTGAGGCGCTCGGGATCAGGGGCGGAGACAAGGTGAAAGCGGAGCTTGACGAGCAATCCGGAAGGATTCACATATTCAAGTCAGGCGAATGATCAACGCTATTGCCCTTTAAGGGGAAATATAAACCGGAACTACTACATTTTATAAGGAAGGTGGATACACTGTGAAACACAAGCTTTTGAAAAAGGTTTTGGCTTTTTCATTGGTTATGGCGCTGCTTGCGACTTCATCAGCTGCGGCTTATGCTGCCGAAGATCAGACTGAGGCTCCAGCCTTGGAATCTGACACAGAGCAGGAGAGTATTGCAGAGACTGAAGAAACGGCGGCAGATGATATGGTGTCCTACACGGACTATCGTGAAAAGTATAAGGACGCCGAGCGTCCGGAGGTAGCCGAAGATGAGGGCTATATTTATTCGGGGAAATATCAGCCCGAATACACCGCCAGTGAACAGGCTGAGGTAACGGTTGAAGATGTAGACGGAAGAGAGGCTTTAAAATGGGCAAATCAGGTAGGAAGCATTTCATTTCCGTTTAAAGTGGATAAAACCGGAGTTTATGCGATAAAGGTTTCTTACGAGGCTCTTGCAGGCGGAACTGACGGGGTTGAGTTTGATTTTCAGATAAACGGAAAGTCTCCTTACGATACCGCTTCAAGAATCACTCTTGCTAAAAGGTGGGAGAACAAGGATAAAGAAAAAAAGCAGGATGTACACGGAAACGATATAAGACCCGGACAGGTTGAAAAGGTCTGCTGGCAGGAGGAATTTTTAAAGGACGGCGACGGACTTTACGGCGACGCACTTTGGTTTTACTTTGAAGCCGGAGAGTACACCATAACTATTGAGTCGATAAAAGCGCAGTTTGCAATAGAGAGCATAAAGCTTGCACAGGAGGAAACACCAGAGCCGTACTCGGCTCCTAGCAAGACTGAGCTTGATAAAAACAAGGACGCAAAGACGATAACGATACAGGGCGAGGACGCGATTTACAAGTCCGACAGAACGCTCTACCCCACCAGTGACAGAAATTCATCTATAACACAGCCATCACACCCGACAAAGACTAGATATAATACCATAGGTTCCGGTAACTGGTCAAAGTCAACGCAGTCGATAACATGGCAATTTGATGTAGAAACAGCAGGCTATTACAAGCTTGGAATCAGAGGAAGACAGGATCAGATGAGAGGTCTTTACTCAAACAGAAAGCTTTATATTGACGGCAAGATTCCGAACACAGAAAGCGGACAGATAAAATTCTACTATGCAACCGACTGGGAGGTAACAACTCCTAAGGATGCAGACGGAAACGATATATACTACTATCTTGAAGAGGGAACTCACACTCTTATGCTTGAGGCTATCCCGGGGGAGATAGGAGAGATAATGGCGGACCTCGACGACGTGGTATACGAGATAACGGGATACTACAGAAGAATCCGTCAGATTACCGGACCAGATCCGGACGAATACAACGACTATCAGATACAAAAGGCAATTCCTGAAATCATAAGCGAGTTTACGCGCTTAAGTCAGGAGCTTAAAAACACAAAGAAAGAAATCGAGGATCTTTCGGGAACAGGCGGTTCGGAAGCGGTAACGCTTGAGAAGATGGCGATAGTTCTTGACAACTGCGTCAACAGGCCTGTTAATATTCCGGGAAATCTTACACAGATAAAGGATAACATTACTTCCGTATCATCATGGATGAGAGAGTACAGAGGTCAGCCTCTTGAGGTGGATATGATGGAATTCGTTCCGTCCGGAAAAAGCTTTACCTCAACTGACGAGGGCTTCTTTGACAGTCTGGCATTCGGATTCAAGTCGTTTATCGGCTCATTCTTCGAGGATTACAACTCGCTTTCAAACGAAAGTGAAGATTCGCTTGTCTGCTGGGTACAGCTCGGACGTGACCAGGCTCAGGTAGTAAACCAGCTTGTCGAGAACGAGTTTAACAACACAAGTGATACAAAAATCACTGTAAACCTCGTTGTAGGAGGTATCGTTGAAGCAACACTGGCGGGAAAAGGTCCTGACATAGCGCTGTTTATAGGAGGAGACTTCCCTATTCAGCTTGCTGCCCGTGACGTTCTGACAGACCTAACCACCTTTGACGATTACGACGAGGTAGTAACGAGATTCCAGAAAAACGCACCGGTTCTGTATACCTATAACAACGGAGTATACGGCTTGCCGGTAAGCCAGACTATCCCGATGATGTTCTATCGTGAGGACATTCTGGCAGAGTACGGAATCGACGCCGAGCGCGACGTTGAGACATGGGACGACCTTATTGAGGTTCTTCCGGTACTTCAGCGCAATTACATGGAGGTAGGACTTGTTCTTCCGGTAACGCAGAACACCTCAGCGAACGGTACTGCGGTAGTATCTACTACGGTTGAAGCAGGAAACACCTTTGCGATGCTTATGCTTCAGCAGGGACTCAACTATTATAATGAAGAGCAGACGGAAACCACCTTTGAAACGCAGGAAGCCATAGACGCTTTCGGAAAGTGGACCAAGTTCTATACGACATACAGCTTCTCGCAGCAGTACGACGGTTTTACACGTTTCAGAACTGGAGATATGCCGATTCTGATTCAGCCGTATACCTTTTACAATCAGGTAACCGTTTCGGCGCCTGAGATAAAGGGCTGTTGGGGAATGACGCAGGTTCCCGGAACCCGCCGTGAGGACGGAACTGTTAACCGTTCGGCAAGCTCTCAGGGAACCGGAGCGGTAATCTTCAAGAAGGCCGCGGATCAGCAGGCTGCATGGGACTTCCTGAAGTGGTTTACCGATAAGGATACTCAGGTAACCTACGGAAACGACATCGAGGCTCTGATGGGAACTATGGGAAGATTTGACTCGGCAAATATTGAAGCTCTTAAGGAGCTTTCGTGGTCTACCATTGATATGGAAAAGATTCAGGCTCAATTTGCAGAGCAGATTGAAATTCCTGTAATACCGGCTTCATATGCGGTAACGCGTAATATAATGAATGCCTTCAGAGAAACCGTAAACAACGCTGAGAATCCCAGAGATACGTTTATGTGGTACAATAAGGACATAAACGACGAGATCAAGCGTAAGCTGAACGACCTTGGATTATCGGTCGGAAGTAATAAGTAAAGGGGGAGTGAGCGAATATGGCAAAAGCAAGCGTAGCAGGGCCTATTAAAAATCAGGGCAAATTAAAATACACGTTTCATATGATGCGCGTAAACGCCGGATGCTACGGAATGATGGCCCCGTTTCTTATACTGTTCACCATATTTACCATAGTGCCGGTAATAATGTCGCTTCCTATGGGATTTACAAACTTTAATATGGTACAGCTTCCGAAATTTATCGGACTTTCAAACTTCACAACGTTGTTTTTAAACGACGACGTATTTATGATTGCCGTAAAGAACACTCTTGTAATGGCGATTTTCACAGGACCTATCGGCTATGTGCTTTCGTTCTTCTTAGCGTGGCTTATCAACGAAATGCACCCGGTACTTAAAACGATCTTCACATTTGTATTCTACGCTCCTTCAATGACGCCGTCAGTATATGTAATCTGGCAGCTGCTATTCTCAGGAGATACGTACGGATATTTTAACGCAATACTGATGGATCTTGGAATTATAAACGCACCTATACAATGGCTGACGGATACAGGTTACATATTTGTAGTAGTTCTGATAGTTCAAATGTGGATTTCAATGGGTGCAGGCTTCCTTGCTCTTCGTGCAGGCTTTCAGAACATTGATAAATCGATGTACGAAGCCGGAGCGATCGAGGGAATTAAAAACCGTTGGCAGGAGCTTTTCTCGATCACCATCCCGTCTATGGGACCGCAGCTTCTTTTCGCGGCGGTACTTCAGATTTCAGCGGCGTTCACAGTCGGAGTAGTAGGACAGTCGCTTGTAGGACTTCCGTCAACCGACTATGTGGCTCACACGATTATGAATCACGCAACCGACTACGGTACTATCCGATACGAGATGGGTTACTCCTGTGCAATATGTTTCGTACTGTTTGCGGCAATGCTTCTGGTTAATAAGTTTATTAACTGGCTGCTTGCCAAGTACTTGGATTAGGAGGTGAGGATACAAAATGGGACTCAGTGAAAAAGAGAGAAAGAAACAAGAAAAAGCGTTAGCAAAGCTTCGTAAAAGGCAGTCTAAGATAAACATCGAAAAGCTGCACGTAAAGAAGAACAAGAAAAGAGCCAACGGTTCGACAGCGGGTACGGTTGTCATCTTCATCTTCCTTATACTTCTGGGAATCTTTATGATATTCCCGCTGTACTACGCAATACTTCAGTCGTTTAAGCCTATACACGAGTTGTTTGTATTCCCGCCTAAGCTTTACGTTTTAGAGCCGACATTAGTAAACTATGAGAGTATGTTTACAATAGCATCCAGCTTGTGGGTTCCGCTTTCAAGATACATATTCAACAGCGTATTTGTAACGGTTGTAATTACCATATCCAATATGTTCGTGTGCTGCTGCGCGGCATTTGTACTTGCAAAGTACAGATTTCCCGGAAGCGCTGCGATAAATAAAATAATAGTAACAGCACTTTTGTTCACGTCAAACGCACTGTGGATCATGCAGTTTTTGGTAATGGCGACTCTCGGTATGATAGACACCTATTGGGCGCTTATCCTTCCGAGCATAGCGATGCCTATGAACCTGTTCTTGATGAGGCAGAGCATCTCCACCATACACGACTCAATGATAGAGGCGGCGAGAGTAGACGGAGCGGGAATTTTCAGGATATGCTGGGGAATTGTTATTCCAAACTCAAAGCCGGCTATGATGACGCTTCTTATCTTCGCATTCCAGGCAGCGTGGGCAGTTCAGGGCGGAGTGCTTGTATACTCTGAGGAGCTTAAAACGCTTCCTACGATAATGCAGCAGATATCTGCATCAGGTATCGCTCGACAGGGCGTAACCTTCGCAACGGCAGTACTACTTATGATTCCACCATTGGTTGTATTTATGGTTGCACAGGGCAACGTAATGGAAACAATGGCAAATTCGGGTATTAAAGACTAACAGGCTATAACGAATATATGTAAAGGAATGGTGATAAGTAGTGTCAAGAATGAATAAATTAAAGAAAATAATGTCAATCGTTCTTGCGTCAGGACTTGTGTTATCGGCGACGTCGATAGCGGCGTTTGCAGATGAGCCGTACGTTTCATACAACTACGATGCGTGGTATGACGCGATCCCTTCTCAGAGCGGTTACAGAGTAGATAATGTTGTTTCGGGAAGCAGTATGGATCTAATAAAGCTTTCCACACCGGGAGACGACTTGTTTTTGTCAGAAAATGCCTCGGCGAGCATCTCAAATGCAAAGGATTTGTTTTACGAGCCGGAGCTTGATGAGTTCTGGATCGCCGATTCCGGCAACAACAGAATACTCAGACTTAATAAGGACTTAAAGCTTACGGGGGCATACGACACGCTTACCGACAGCTCTATTGAAAGCTTTAGCGACCCATCGGGACTGTACGTTACGGTAAGCGACGGCAATCCGATTGTATACATAGCAGACACGGCAAATGCAAGAGTGGTAAGAGCAGTTGCAGAGTCGTCAACCAAGATGCGATCGGACCAGGAGTTTGTAAAACCCGATACGGATCTTTATGACTCGCAGACGTTTAATCCGACAAAGGTTCTTGCGGACAGCGGCGGAAATGTATACGCGGTAGAGTCCTCCATAACTCAGGGCGCGGTACAGTTTGCGCCTGACGGAGATTTCACGGGATTTTACGGAGCTAACCGTGTTGAGGTTACCGCAGCGGTAATTGCGCAGCAGGTCTGGAGAATGTTTGCGTCAAATGAACAGCTTGCTTCTATGGAGAGAAACGTAAACGTTGAGTTTGCAAACTTCGACGTAGATAACGAGGGCTTTATTTATACGGTAACTGAGGCCGCAAACGCGTCTCAGGACGCGGTAAAGAAGCTGAATCCCGCCGGATACAACATCTGGAACACAAGTGCAGGAAATTCATATAAATTCGGCGATCTGGTCGAATTTACAACGGCAGAGGTCAGCTCTGACTTTGCAACCAGATTAACCGACCTTGTTGTAAGCGATAATATGAACATTAACGTACTCGACTACGAATCAGGAAGAATTTTTCAGTACGATCAGGAAAACAATCTTCTGTTCGTGTTTGGCTCAAAGAACTCCACATCAGACCAGAAAGGAACGTTTATTGCTCCTAACGCGGTCGAGTCGAGAGGCGATAAGATATACGTTATAGACGGAAAGAAAAACGACATAACGATATTTGTGGAAACTCAGTTCGGACGTATTGTTCATGAGGCGGCGAGCCTGTATGCAGAGGGCAGGTACGAAGAGGCTAAGGGCCCGTGGGAAGAGGTATTAAGCCGCGACGGCGGATACTGGCTGGCATATATGGGCCTTGGCAAGGCGGAGCTCAATGAAGGTAACTATAAAGAGGCTATGGACTACTTTGAATATGCCGAAGCGGACGCGAGTTACGATAACGCATATCAGTATTACAGAGAGCAAGTTATATCAGAGTACTTCACGGCGGCAATAATAGTGCTTGCAGTAATAGTAATAGCTATAATCGTCTTGAGGATTCTTTTGAAAAAGGGAATCATAGGGAAAAGAGCTAAGGCGAAAGGAGGAAAATAACAATGTATGAGTTTTCAGAGTTAGGCTGGATCAAGCATGTTGTTTTCCATCCGGTCGAGGGCTTTGAGGATCTTCGCTGGAAGAAAAGAGGCTCTTTAAAATACGCGTTTATAATAGTAGGACTTTTGTTCATTGCTATGGTAGCGAGTGAAAGACTACGAGGCTTTCAGTTCACAAAGGGAAATCAGGAGATATTCAATGTTGTTCCGCTGATAGTTCAGTCGGTAGTATACTTTGCAACATGGGTAATAGGCAACTGGTCAATATGTACGCTTCTCGACGGAGAGGGTACGATGAAAAGGGTTTGTATAAACTCAGCATATGCTTTGGTTCCTTACATAGTCGGAACCTACATAGGCGTGTTTCTGTCGAACTTTATGACGCTAGACGAATCGGTTTGGGTTAACACCGTAGAATACATAGGGCTGGGCTGGTCAGTGGTTTTGATGATACAGGGAATGAAAGCCGTTCACCAGTATTCGTTCTCAAAAACGATTCTGTCGATAGTTCTCACACTGGTAGCGATGCTGATAATCCTGTTCTTGGCTGTGCTCTTGATAAGTCTGTTCCAGCAGGTATACGCATTCTTCTATCAGATTTATACGGAAATAACATACCGTATCAGGGGTTAAGGAGGTAATTATTATGCATAATGATAAAATCAAAAAGCTTATAGCGTGTGCATTAGTAGTTACCATGCTTTTGCCCGCAGGAACACTAATGAATGCTTTTGCAGAGGACGTCACTGCCGCAGACAGTACGGCTTCGCAAAGTGAAGATACGGCTTCTGAGGGAAGCGACAATGAGGCAGCGAGCAAGCAGGAGCAAAAGGAGGCTGAGGCTGAGCTTCCGGATAAGATAACCGATGAGCAGGCACTGGAGGCTTGCAAGCTGGCGGTCAAAGACGGGGATATCTCACTTTACTACGATGAGGAGACCGCAAGAATTTGTCTTCTGGACGAGAGAAACGGACAGAAAAACTACTGGTGGAGCACACCGATAAACACTGAGGCTGACAACACGATGCTGGATCCGTCTGACAGAAATCCGTTTATGAAAACGGCGCAGAGACAGCAGCTTCAGTCGGGGCTTGTAGTTTCATACGGAAACCGTGAAAGCAGAACTACTTCCACGGTATACTCGGGAACTCATACAAAGAGGACCAGGGTCGCCGACACGACGATAACCGTAAAGGACGATGGACTGTCAATTCTATACAGCTTCAGTAAAGAGGGATTTGAGATACCGGTTGAGTACACGCTTGCCGATGGAAAGCTCACGGTATCCTGTGACACCTCAAAAATCGAAGAGAAAAAAGCTGATGATGAATCAAGCGGCCTGGTAATAACGGATATTCAGCTCACTCCGTATTTCGGATCTGTGCCGGAAACTGATGCAAATGATAAGCCGATAGATGGATATATGATAATTCCGGACGGAACGGGTGCCGTTATAAAATACAACAACGGCAAGGGCAATTACGCAACAGTATATTCTCAGAAGGTTTACGGAAGAAATTACACAAACGTTCCGCTTCAGGTTCCCAGAACTATGGAGCAGGCATACCTGCCGCTTGGAGCACACGTCTCCGGCAAAAAGGCGCTGGTAGCAATAGCTACCGAGGGTGATGCCGACTGCTCGATCAACGCGCAGATAAACGGACAGGGAAATCAGACCTACAATTCACTTTACTATGACTTTGAGGTAAGAGGCTCTGATGACTTTGAGTTAAGCGGTGAGAATGCGGCTCTTAAGGTTTTTGAAAAGGGCAATATCAAGTCGGGAACGCTGGCGGTTACCTATTATCCTCTTGCTAATGAGGAGGAGGTAAACTACGCAGACGTTGCAAAGGTATACCGCGACTACTTTATAGAAAAGACTCAGATGAAGTCAAAGATAACGGAGGACAATACCAGTCTTTACATTGACTTCTTCGGAGGAGTGATAAAGGCAAAATCGATTCTGGGAATTCCGTTTGACCTACAGACGGAGATAACAACCTTTGAGCAGGCGCAGAAGATTCTTAAGGCTTTGAAGGATGCAGGTGCTACGGACATAGTGGCGGCGTACAACGACTGGACTTCTAAGTCGATAGACAGAAAAATTTCCACAAAGGCGTCTGCATCGGGAACGGTAGGAGGAAACGACGACCTTGAGGAGCTTATCAAGTACGGAAACGACAACGATGTAACCATTTATCCGTCTATGGATAATATGGAGATGAAGAGCAGCTCTTGGGGATACTTCACGTTTACTAGCACGGCGATAAGAGTTTCAAATTCCTTCTCAAGACAGCTCAGATACAATCCCGCTTTCGGAGCTGAATCAGGAGTAGCGCCAGCGCTTTTGACGCCTACGGTATACTCAAAGGTATTCAGCGAAATGATAGAGAGCTATAAGGATGAGGACTTAAAGAACATAGCGTTCGGCGGTTATTCATCAAAGCTTGTATCGGACTATTCGTCAAGCAATTACTCAAACAGACAGACGACGCTGGAAACCATTGTTGAGGGATATAAGAAGGCGCAGAAAGAGGTAGGCTCGGTGCTTGCGGATCAGGCAAACGCATACGTTATCCCTTACGTTGACCACATAACTAACGTTCCTGTATACTCAAGCGGCTTCAACATTGTAGATTACGATATTCCGCTTTACCAGATGATAGTTCACGGATATGTTCCGTATTCGACCAAGGCTGTAAACTCAAGCTCAAACTCGGATGAAACATTCCTGCTTGCGCTTGCATACGGTTCGGCGATACACTATGATATGATTTATGCGGCTTCGTCTGTATTAAACGATACCGATTACAACGATCTGTATTACGCAAACTATGAGGGCTGGGTAGACTTGGCCGCTAATCAGTCGGTTGCGGCGGATAAGGTTTTATCAAGCCTAAGCAAGTACGTGATAACCAATTACGAATATGATACCGATACCGGCGTGGCCGTAACCACATACGGAACTGAGGACGGTGAGGATAAGGCAACGGTTGAGGTTGACCTTAATAACTCAACGGTAAAGGTAGACGGAAAAGAGATCGATGTTAGCAACTGTTTAGAGGAAGGAGGCGATGAAGAATAATGAGTACGGCAGTAAAAACCGAAAAGGCGGTAAAACCGCCGAAGGAAGCAAGGCAAAAGGGAATGAGAATTCCTTATGAAAGAAGAAAGGCGCTTTACGGGTATGCGTTTATAGCAATATGGCTTATCGGAGTTATATACTTCTTCATAATGCCGCTTATCGAATCACTTATTTATTCTTTCAACCTCACGCAGCCTACAAAGGGTTCAATGAACCTTGAGTGGAACGGAATTCAGCATTACTATGACGCATTCAGAAAAGACCAGCACTATTCACAGTATCTGGTTTCTGTGCTGGGAGACACGGCGCTTAAAACACCGCTTATACTTATTTTCTCGATATTTGTGGCGGTAATACTGAATCAGAAATTCAGAGGAAGAGTTTTTGCACGTGCGGTATTCTTCCTGCCGGTTATCATAGCGACAGGACCTGTTATGGAGATCATAAACGGTAATATGTCAACCGGAGGTTATCAGGGGGGCTCAGAACAGTTCAATACCCTGTTTGAAACGGACCTGGTCGATCAGTTGCTGGACTTTTTGGGAATATACGGAATAAGCGATTCTCTGACAGAGACTATATCAACCGTTACGTCAGATATTTTCAATCTGGTATGGAGTTCGGGAATACAGATACTCATATTCCTGTCGGCGCTGCAAAATATTCCGTTTACCGCAAAAGAGGCGGCTCAGATGGAGGGCGCGACTGCGTGGGAGTATTTCTGGAAGATAACGATTCCATACATAAGCCCTATGATACTTGCAGCATTGGTTTATACGGTTGTCGATTCGTTCGTTGACCCGTCAAACCAGGTTATGAAGCTTATTATGACGCAGGAGAGCTCGTGGAACTACGGATATATGGCCGCCATGGCCTGGGCATATTTTGCCATAGTAGGATTAGCTCTCGGAATCATAGCAGCTCTGATAAGCAAACATGTTTACTATGAAGTATAGGGGGGATAGAGTTGGCAACTAAAAAAGAAGAGAAAATCTTTGCAAAGGAAATGAAGGCTGCAAAGAAAGCAAAGAAAAAGGAAATGAAGAAGCTGGGAATAAAGCCAAATCTGACCCCTGAACAGATCAGATATAACAGAAACAAGGCAATATTATCAACAATATGGCCGATATTCAGATTTTTGATACTGTTCGGATTGTGTTTTATCATACTATATCCGCTCATCTTTATGATAACGACATCATTCAGACCTAATGAGCAGATGAACGATCCGTCTATCATCTGGATCCCCAAGTCGTTGACTCTTGACAATATCAAGGAGACTTGGGAAACTATGAAATTCGGAACGACGGCGCTGAACACAATAAAGCTTAATCTTATTGCTTCTGTAATTCAGGTAGGAACCTGTGCGCTCACAGGTTATGGCTTTGCAAGATTCAAGTTCAAGGGTAAGGGACTGTTGTTTGTAATAGTTATTCTTATGATCATTGTACCTCCGCAGATCACGACAATTCCTATGTACTTGAAGTTTACATACTTTAACCCGTTGGGAATATTCAGTATGTTTAACGGAGGAGAAGGTCTGCACCTTATCGATACGGGTTGGACGCTATATCTGCCCGCGCTGTTTGCAAACGGAATAAAAGCCGGACTGTTTATCTTCCTGTTCAGGCAGTTCTTCAAAGGACTTCCCAAGGAGCTTGAGGACGCCGCATATCTTGACGGCTGCGGTCCGTTCAAGACATTCCTTATCGTAATGGTGCCGAACGCAGCGTCGTCATTTTTGACCGTATTCCTGTTTTCGGTAGTGTGGTACTGGAACGATTACTATATGACGTCATCGTTCTTAAACGACAGTGCAACGGTAGGACTTCAGCTTCAGAACTTAAGTTCAACGCTTGCGGCAGATCTCTTCAACAATCAGGCGGTAGGCCCAAGACAGCTTATAGTTTGGCTTGAATCAGGATGTATACTTGCAATTTCTCCGATACTTATTATGTATATCTTCTTACAGAAGTACTTTACAGAAGGTATTGAGCGTTCAGGACTTACAGGTTGACAAACCCGAAAATATTCCCTCGGCAGTGCCGGGGGATTTTTCTATATTGTATTATAATAAAGGGAATTTAATATATATGGTATTGCAAAAAGTCAGGCGATTTGGTATAATTAAATAACAATTAGAAGAAAGGTCAGATAAGTATGAACAATTCGTCTGTTCTGTGGTATAAACAGCCTGCCGAGAACTGGGACGAGGCGCTTCCCATTGGAAACGGCAGACTTGGAGCTATGGTTTTCGGCGGTATATATAAAGAGAGATATCAGCTTAATGAGGATTCCGTGTGGTCGGGAGGCCCTAGAGAGCGAAACAACAAAAGTGCACTTGAAAATCTTGAAAGAGTGCGTACACTTATCAAGGAAGAAAAAATACCGGACGCGGAAAAGCTTATTTTAAAGGCATTTAGCGGAACGCCCGTAAATCAGCGCCACTATATGCCGCTTGGGGATTTAAGTGCAGAGCAGTTTTATGAATCAGATAAAGAGCCTGACGGATATGTGAGAATGCTGGATATTGAAAACTCTGTTATGAGTGTTTCGTACAAGATTGACGGCGTAGAGTATAAAAGGGAGTGTATTGCATCGTACCCTGATGAGGTAATAGCTGTAAAGTATTCAGCAAGCAGGGCAGCGGCGGTGAATTTGAGAATTGAAATAGACGGAAGAGACGATTATTTCGACGACAATTCGCCTGTGTCTGAGGATACGATTCTGTACTACGGCGGCTGCGGAGGAGAAGACGGCATAAATTTTGCAAGCGTGATAAAGGTAATTCCGTCAGGAGGAAGCGTTCATAGCTTCGGCAGCAGCCTGGTGGCACAAGGGTGCGATGAGGTTACGGTTCTTATCTGCGCACAGACAAGCTACCGGTATTTAGACTACAAAGAAAAAGCTTTTTTTGATATTGAACAGCTCGACGGCAAAACCTTTGAGGATATGAAAAAGGAGCATATAGCCGATTACAGACATTTCTACGACAGAATGAGCCTTACGCTGAACGACAACAGCGAGGAGGATCTGCCTACAGATAAGCGCCTTGAAAGGATAAGGCAGGAGGGTAAGACTGACAACAAGCTGTTTGAGCTTTATCTTAACTTCGGACGTTATCTAATGATCTCGGGAAGCAGAGAGGGAACGCTGCCGCTTAACCTTCAGGGGATCTGGAACGAGAATATGTGGCCGGCCTGGGGTTGCCGCTTTACGATAAACATAAATACTCAGATGAACTATTGGCCGGCGGAGGTATGCAACCTGTCTGAGCTTCATATGCCGCTGTTTGATCTGATAGAAAAAATGCGGCCGAACGGCAGACATACCGCTAAAGAGATGTATAACTGCGGCGGATTTGTGGCACATCATAACACCGACCTTTGGGGGGATACCGCGCCGCAGGACTTATGGCTTCCGGCAACCTCGTGGCCGATGGGAGCGGCGTGGTTGTGCATTCACATATGGGAGCATTATAAATTTACACAAGACAAAGAATTTCTTGACAAAAAGTACGATACGCTTAAAGAAGCGGCGGAGTTTTTTACCGATTTTCTAATAGAAAATGATGATGGCAAGCTTGTCACCTGTCCGTCAACATCTCCTGAGAATACATATATTACAAAGTCCGGAACAAAGGGTTCTGTCTGCATAGGGCCGTCGATGGACAGCCAGATTCTGTATGAGCTTTTTACTGCCGTTATAGAGGCGGGAAAAATTCTCGGCAGGGGTGAGGCATATGGCGAAAAGCTCAATAAAATGAGAGCGTTGTTGCCTGCGCCCGAGGTGGGAAAATACGGACAAATTAAGGAATGGGCGGAGGATTACGACGAAGAAGAGCCGGGGCATAGGCATATTTCACAGCTTTTTGCACTGTATCCCGCAGATATGATATCGATGAGAAAAACTCCTGAGCTTGCAAAAGCGGCGAGAGCGACAATCGAAAGACGCCTTTCACACGGAGGAGGTCACACCGGCTGGAGTAGGGCGTGGATAACGAATATGTGGGCAAGGCTGTTTGAAGGACAGAAAGTTTATGAAAACCTCGTAGCGCTTTTAAGTTACTCGACAAACCCGAATATGTTTGACAGTCACCCGCCTTTTCAGATCGACGGAAACTTTGGCGGAGCTGCCGCAATAGTCGAGGCTTTGCTGCAAAGTGAAAACGGAGAGCTTGTGTTTCTTCCGGCAAGGCCCGAGGAGTGGAGTGAGGGAGAGATAAAAGGTGTGCTTGCGCGAGGCGGATTTGAAGTAAGCTTTAAATTCTGCGGCAACAGCATAAATGCCGATATTGTTTCAAAAGTGGGAAGTATTTTAAAAATCGCAGCACCCAAAAATGCTCAGATTGAGACCTCGCCTGGTGCAAGGGTCAGCGAGTATCGCGACGGAGCGTTTGTTATCCCGACCGAGGTGGGCGCAAGGGTTAATATTAAATATTGATGTACATTAAAAGGGGACGGTTTTTGCCGTCCCCTTTTAACGTTTGTAAAGTGATGTGCATATATTATTATAGGTCGATATGACGAATCTCTACTCCTTTGTCGGTTATATCAATCGATGCAAACGACGGAGGATTTCCGTCGCGGGGAATAGCGGCGCTTCCGGGGTTTAATAAGTAAATCCCGTTGTCACAGCGGTAAAAGCGCTGGTGCGTGTGACCGAAAAGAACGATATCCGCCTTGCGTTCTCTTGCAAGGCGGTAGAGAGAGTCAAGTGACCAGTTGACGTTGTAGCGGTGGCCGTGTGTGCAGATAATCTTTCTGCCTTCAGCAGTAAACTCACCTACTGTAGGAAGCATTGAGTAGTAATCGCAGTTACCGGGAACAGCGACAAAGCTTTTATCGTAATATTTCCGGCTTACAGAGTTTAAATCGTTTTCTCCGTCTCCTAGAAAAACGAAAAGGTCTGCGTTTAAATTTCTTTTTACAATGTCCTCTGCAGCAGATGTAAACCCGTGCGTATCAGAAAAAACTATAATTCTCATTAAAACCGCCCCTCGGCATAAATATTGTTTACCACCGTATGTGATATTTGATATCATTGTAACATATTATTAAAATAAATACAAGTATGGTTTATGGAGGAAAATCTATGAAAATGAATGAAAAACAGCTTGCTTCGCTGTTAAATGTTGCATCAAAAAAGCTAGGAACAACGCCTGAAACACTTAAGCATCAGTTGGAAAGCGGAGCGTTTGACAAGGCTCTGGGCAATATGAACCGAACCGACGCCGACAGATTGAAGCAGGCATTGTCTAATCCAAAGGTTGCGGAAAAAATTCTTTCTACTCCTCAGGCTCAGGAGATTTACAAAAAAATATCAAAGTAGTTTGATAATAAATTGAAGGGCGGTGAATGAGACGGACGATCTGATGACAAAATTAAACGAGGTGCTCAACGACGAGGAGAGTATGAAGCAAATAAAAGAGCTTGCCTCGATGCTCGGCACAGACGGGAGCAATAGCTCCGACTCTGAGCCGCTCGACATTTCAAAGCTTCTCAGCGTGAATGACAGCGCAGATGCCGAGGAGACGCCACCTAAAAGTGAAAACAAAAATCCCTTGGGCAACATCGATATCACAAAGCTTATGCAGCTCAGGGGGATGATGGAGAAAAACACGAAAAGCGATAAAAACATTGCGCTGCTGCTTGCTCTGAAGCCGCTTTTGAAGGAAGAAAAGCAGGCAAAGGTAGACAGCATGATAAAGATTTTCAAGCTGCTTGCGATATTGCCGATTTTGCGTGAAAGCGGTATATTAGGAGGTGACCTGTTTGGCATCCTCTGATGAATTTACTTCGTTAAGAGAAGAAGCGTTGCGCCGTATGCAACAGATGCACGCGGCATCGCATTTAAGCAGACCATCGCAAGAGACTTCCTCAACGCAAGTTGCACATTCACCTCCTGCTCCTCCTCCCCCTCCTGCTCCTGAGGTACATAAGGATTCAGGGCGCGGTAAGGC
This sequence comes from uncultured Clostridia bacterium, assembly GCA_947625195.1. Lineage (GTDB taxonomy): Bacteria > Bacillota > Clostridia > Oscillospirales > Ruminococcaceae > UMGS1601. The sequence continues at coordinate 79,057 of CANQNK010000001.1, forward strand.
GTCACCGTTCAGCGAGTTTCTAGGCTCACTTGCAGGGCTGGGAGGACAAAAGGGGAGCAAATCGCTGTTTGACGAGTTAAATATCGATGAAGAAAAGGCGATAATAGGAATACTTATATATGTGCTCTATAAAAACGGAGCGGACATAAAGCTTATGCTGGCACTTGGATATCTGCTGATATGAATAAGGAGACTTAACCGATAACACGCTCAGTACTCGGAAAAACCCGGGGCTGAGCGTGTTTTGTGTGCCGCTTTTTATTAATTAAATAAGTCATTTGTGCAAACTGACAAATAATGGGAAATTTTATTGTGCATAATTTCGTGGATATTTTCTTGAAACACGGAAATAAATTTAGTATAATATATTTAGCAAAACATCATGAAATTAAAAAAAAGGAGAGTAAAGAAATGGCAAGAATGATTTTAAATGAAACGTCGTATTTTGGAGCGGGATCAATATCAGAGATCGTAAACGAAGCGCAGGCAAGGGGTTTTAAAAAGGCGCTCGTTGTAACTGACAAGGATCTTATAAAGTACAAGGTAGCGGAAAAGGTTACAAAACTTCTTGACAATGCGGGGCTTCCCTACGAAATTTTTGACGAGGTAAAAGCTAACCCCACAGTATCGATCGTTAAAAAGGGAGTAGAGGTATTCAAAGCGTCCGGTGCTGATTATCTTATAGCGATTGGCGGAGGCTCGCCTATCGACACGGCTAAGGCTATCGGCATCATCATTCGCAATCCTGAGTTTTCTGATGTTGTTTCTCTTGAGGGAGTGGCTCCTACAAAGAACCCGTGCGTACCGATAATAGCAGTACCTACAACTGCGGGTACAGCGGCAGAGGTTACAATAAACTATGTTATAACCGATGAGGAAAAGAAGAGAAAGTTCGTATGCGTTGATACTCACGACATTCCGGTAGTAGCCGTAGTAGACTATGAAATGATGTCGTCTATGCCAAAGGGACTTACAGCGTCCACCGGAATGGATGCGCTCACGCACGCTATTGAGGGATACACCACTCTTGGTGCGTGGGAGCTTACTGATATGCTGCACTTAAAGGCAATAGAGGTTATAGCAAGGTCGCTGCGCGCGGCGGTGAACAACGAGCCCAAGGGCAGAGAGGATATGGCTCTCGGACAGTATATCGCGGGAATGGGATTTTCAAATGTGGGCTTAGGCGTTGTGCATGGAATGGCACATCCGCTGGGAGCATTTTACGATACACCTCACGGAATAGCAAACGCGGTGCTTCTGCCGTATGTTATGGAATACAATGCTGAGTACACCGGGGATAAGTTCAAGTACATTGCCGAGGCAATGGGCGTTGACACCGCAGGAATGAGCGAGGCCGAGTACAGAAAGGCAGCGGTTGATGCAGTAAAGCAGCTTTCAAAGGACGTAGGAATCCCTGAAAAGCTGCACGAAATAGGCGTTAAGGAAGAGGATTTACAGGCACTGTCTGAATCCGCATTTGCCGATGTCTGCACCGGAGGAAATCCGCGTCCGTGCACAGTAGAGTCAATTCTTGAACTATATAAGACAGCGTTTTAAGTAAGGCTATAATCCCTCTCTGCATAAGCGGAGAGGGATTTGTGCATAAAGAAGGAGAAAAATATATGCAATCGAAAAGACTATTAAGCATATACACTGTGCTTTTGATGACGATGTTTTTATGCTCCTGCGGTAAAGCCAAAACAACCACCGATGTAAAGCTGCCTGAGGGGCTTACATCTCAAAGTGACATAACTTATGATGAGGCGATAGAGCAGATAAAGTATGACAAGAACGTAGATGATATATACAGATGGACGTCAAACGCATTTCTTCTCATGAGTGCAGTTTATTGCTGCGATACAGGAGTAGACTTTTCAAGTCCGGACATAAACGGAAAGAATCGTTCGACTGATGAAGGTGTTACTGTTTTTATGAATGAGATCGAAGAAAGTTTAAAGGCTGAGCCTGAATATTCAAAGTATATGAGTGACATACCTGATACTGCAAAAAAGACGGCGTATTTTAAATGCACGGACGCTTTGAAGGACGCATATCAGAAGTATCTTGATTCTCCTCCAACGATTGATGATTCACAGCCTTCGGTGGATATAAGCATAAGCCGAATGGCAGAGTATATAAGCTGTTTTTACGAGGTTTCAGACAACTTTGATGCAACAAACTATCTTTTTTCCTATGTAAACGACCGGATATATGAAAGACTTGCAACTGCGGAGCTATATATAAACTATAGTGAGCAATGGGAAAATAATATGGAGTCAAAGGAATATGTCAGGACTCCCCGTGATTCAAGGATGGATAAAGTTATGAATGGTGCTTATGGCTGTGGGTTCGTGACTTATATTGTTCCGGAAGAGATCGACATAGATTTTGAGATAATGCAGCTTGAGACAACTATGGGAATGAAGACTAAGCTTGAAGCAATAATAGAAGAAGCTTTTAGTGGTGATAACATAAAAATATCAGCATGCAAGGATTTTGTTGAAGAAGCAAACAGGCTCTTTGAGATTTTGCGGTTACACCGTCCGGAGTACGGAGATTCAGAGTATGCCGACAAATTTGACTTTAACCTTGACAAACTTGATGAGTTAAAGGCAAGGCTTTACTAAACAAAACTTCTGTATAAAAAGTTTGAAGATATTGTCAGATTTTTGGTCTTTTTCGTCTATATATATTGTAGAAACCATATTAGGGAGGAACTATAATGAAAAGAAAAAGAATTTTTATGCTTATACTTACAGCCTTGTTTGCGATTAGCACTACCGCCTGCGGTGCGGATAAAGGCGAGAATGAAAATTCCGTAAAGGTGCCCAAAAGCATAGGGATAGAAAGCTCGGTTACTTATGATGAGGCGATAGAAGGTTTTAAATACGATGAAAACTTATCCGAGAGTTTAAAGTGGGCAAAAAAGATCCACGATAATCTTTGTTTGCTGTGCTATCATGATGTCGGAGGTTCATTCTCAAGTCATGATGAACAAACAGGCGAGGTAATATCAAACGTGATACGTGACAATGATACCGGAATTGATACGCCCGATGAAGAGGCTGTTACTAATTGCATAAACAGGCTTGCCGAGGAGTTTAATTCAGAGCCAGAGTATACAAAGTATGTAACTGCGTCATCTAACGGGATCTTAATAGATGCGTATACAAAATTTATAGGATATGCAAAGGATATGCAGCAAAAGTATGCACAGACACGTCCGACTTTCGAGGATAATTCTATGTCGATAGACCTAAACCGCACCAAGCTGACCGAGTATTATTCGTCTTTGGATGATTATATGTTCATCACTGAAAATATGGAGGCAAAAGATTATTTAACGCTCAGTTTATCGACTGTTTTTGACCCATTGCAAAATATCGAGGTATATTGTATTTGTAATGAAAAGTGGTTTGCCGATCAGATGAAAAGCGAGGAATCAAGCCCGATTTACCAAAGAATGTTAGAGAATATCGTAGAAGATACAGAGGAGATCGACATAGATTATGAGCTATACATGCTTGAAGCGGCAATGGGACAAAAGAACAATTTAAACGCCATTGCTAAAGAGGCCCTTAAGGACGACGATACAGCAATTCAGGTTTACAATGACTTTATGGAAGAAGCAAACAGGCTTTATGAAATAGTCAGACTTCACCGCCCAGAAGATGCAAGCACAGATTATGCGCAAAAGTATAACTATAACCTTGATAAGCTAGAAGCTCTTAAGAATAAGCTGATATAAAAACACCCGCCGTAAAATTCGGCGGGTTTAATTATAAAAAGCTTTCGTTTAAGCGGGCACATCGCGGTATTTTTACAATATGCATAATGAAGGTTGCAAAGAGGTCAGTCTGCATACACGGATTTTATACCTAAATACTCCTCTAGGCACAGTCCGGATTCTGAAATTTTTTCGGCGTTTTGAATGCCTACATATCTTATGTGCCACGGCTCATAGGCATAGCCGGTTATGTACTCCTTGTCCTTTGGAAATCTGACTATAAATCCGTATTTAACGCAGTTTTCTGCGATCCATCTTGCCTCCTCGGTGTTGGCAAAGCTGTCCTCGGTGGAGTTTATATCCATTGAAAGACCCGATTGATGCTCTGAAAATCCCGGTCTTGCCGAAACCTTGTCAGCATAATCCTTACCCTTGTTCTGAACGTGAATGTTGTACTGCGCCACCTGTTCGGCGTAGCTGCGGTATCCGGAGGTAATGTATAAAAACAATCCGTCGTCACTTGCGTCTTTCTGCATTCGGTAAAATGCAGAAAGTGCCTCCGGATCAAGCCCGGGGTCGTAGGTGGCTGGCAGAGGATAGCTTTTGTTTACGACAAGGATCCCGTCAATGTACGTTCGCCCGTCAATTATCCGGGTTGTGTGAGAAGGCTCTGCCGATTCAGTTGCACGCGACGAAGTATCAGCTTCCTCGGCAGGTTCCGATACAGAGATTGCCGAGCCGCCGGCGTTTGCGGGAACGCTTTTCGGCTGCTTTTTTGTAAACACTATGTAAAAGAGCAGGGCAATAAGCAAAATGATAAACAGCGTAAGTATCCAAACACCGATTCTTTTGCGTCTTCTGTGCCTGCGTGAATGAATTCTTCCAGCGTATATATAATTATAATAGTTTTCAACTTTTTGCGGCATTTTTTGAACTTCCCATAAACAGATTTTTTCTGCTAATAGTATAACATAAAATCAGAAGGTTTTCAATTATATGTTTTTTACAAAATACTCGATTATTGTAAATTTATCAATAATGTGCGACAAATTCAAAGAAAAATAGCCTCGTCAATTTTCAAAAAGTAACACAGCATCACACGAGATAAGTTCCAAAAGAGAAATCACCTAAAGGTTTTGGTGTGTGTGATGTGTTTGTAAATGATTACGGATTAGTTGTTAACTGTTCTGTTGTTACTTGCTCAGCATCTTTCTCAACTCTTTCAGGAAGCTTGTATTCTCCTGTTTTCTCTTTCCCGTAGGTCGAAAGATATACCTTTTTAAACTTTATTTCTTTTACAGGCTGGTAGTTTTTATTTTCGGCATCGTCTGCTTTGTCCTCATCGATGATCTCATATGCGCTGATCTTATCGTAGGTGTTCCAGCCGTCGAAAACCTGTCCGAACAGAGTATACTCCCGAATAAGATTGGGAACTCCGCCTAACTTAAGAAATATATCCGTTACCCTGTCTCTGCCGTTTATATTCTCACCGTCTTTTACAGAATCCTTAAGCTCCTTTGAGTTGACAACGTCGTTTACAAAAGTAACTATGCTTCCCGCCTTTGCGGATGTGAACATTCCCTCTTCTGTGCAAAGAGACCCAAGCGCTCCTTTTATGGGAAGAAGATTGGGAGAAATCTCTATATTTGTAAGCTCTGTGTTCGACTCCTTTATTGTAGTGCCGTCAGCGGTTTTGCTTCCGCCGAGAAAGCCCGCCTCAAGTCCATCCTGATTTTTTACTATTGTGCATATATAAGTATCGTCAAAGTACTTGTCCTTGACAAGCTTTTTGAAATATTTTACATACTCGGGCGCTTCGTCCTCATAAAGCACGGCTTTAAAGGTTCCTTCGGTTGTTTCGAATACAACCACATCCGCGTCGTCCGCAGGCTCTTTAAGCTGTATAAAGTCGCTTTTTGAATAGTCTATTTGATCGCTGTTTTTAAATGCAATACCTATAAAAACAATGGCTATAATTACTACTGCAATAAGTGAGAACTTGAAAAAGTTCAAAAACGACGGCTTTAGCATAGGATTTTGTGAATTTGTTTTTCCCGGCATAACAACAATCTCCTTATTTTTTGTATATTTTCATACCCTGTCGGGTTTCTTCAACCATATAACCCAAAGCAGATATTTTGTCTCTCAAGTCGTCTGCAAGCGCGAAATCCTTAGCCTTTCGGGCGTTATTTCTCTGCTCTGCAAGCGACAATACTTCATCCGGAATTTCTTCTTCCTTTTCGTTGTAAAGAAGCCCCAGAACACCGGTAAGCTCCAGAAATACCTTTTGTGAAAGCTCTGCTTCCTCCTTGGAGTAATCTTCCTGCAAGAGCGTGTTGATATCTCTTGTAAGCTCAAATACGGCTGATAGCGCGTCAGCCGTGTTAAGATCGTCTGAAAGTGCATTGATAAATTTCTGTTTTTTTTCGTTTACGGTGTTAATAAGCTCGTCCCTTATGCTGCCGCTTTCTGCATTTTTTACCGCCATTTCAAGCGCTGATCTGAGGTTATACAGCCGCTCCAATGAGGCCTTGCACGCACTGAGAAGCTCGGGCGTATAATTCATCGGCATTCTGTAATGAGCCTGAATCATCAGATAACGAATCGTTTCATAGCCGTATTTTTCAGCGGCGTCTCGTGTTAAGAAAAAATTTCCGGAGGATTTCGACATCTTTTTGTTATCAATATTTATATGTCCGTTGTGCATCCAGTAGTTTGAAAACTTTTTGCCGGTAGAAGCCTCTGACTGAGCTATCTCATTTTCGTGGTGTGGAAATATGAGGTCGCAGCCGCCGCAGTGAATGTCGATAGTATCACCGAGTGTGTCCTTTGCCATTGCAGAGCACTCTATATGCCATCCCGGTCTGCCCGGCCCCCAGGGGGAGTTCCAGTGCTGTTCGGATTCGTCAGCACCCTTCCACAGTGCAAAGTCAAGTGGATCCTCCTTTAAGTCGTTTACCTCAACTCTTGCGCCTGCCATAAGCTCGTCAAGCGACTGTTTTGAAAGCTTACCGTAATTTTCAAATTTTCTAGTGCGGTAGTAAACGTCGCCGCCCGATTGGTACGCATAGCCGTTTTCTATCAGAGTTTTTATCATAGCTATTATTTTTCCGATATATTTTGAAACCCTTGGGCTCTCGTCGGGATCTAACACGTTAAGACCCTTTGCGTCCTTTTCAAACTCGGCGATGTATTTTAGAGCGGTCTGCTCCGGGGATAAACCCTCTTTTTTCCCCTGAGCGATTATCTTGTCGTTTACATCGGTATAATTCTGGACGTACTTGACCTCATACCCCTGATACATCAAGAATCTTCTGAACACGTCGAAAACGCAGATGGGGCGTGCGTTTCCGATGTGAATATAATTGTATACGGTAGGTCCGCACACATATATGCCGACCTTATTATCCTCAATTGTTTTAAGCTCTTCCTTTTTTCTTGTCAAAGTGTTATATATCACCATATGATTTATTCCTTATCTCTGAGAATTTTAAGCTGTGCTTCAAGTAACTCTATCTTCATACGCTGACGACAAAGCTCCTGCGAAACAGGGTCGGGAATGTGAACCTGATCCAGGTCCTGAACTCTCTTTCCCTTTACCCTCACTATTCTTGCGGGAACACCTACTGCTGTGGCATTTGGCGGAACCTCCTCAAGAACAACTGCGTTTGCGGCTATCTTTGCGTTATCGCCGACCTTAAAAGGACCTAAAACCCTTGCGCCGGCGCCTACCATAACATTATTTCCCAGTGTGGGGTGCCGTTTTCCTCGTTCCTTTCCGGTGCCGCCCAGAGTGACTCCCTGATAAATAAGGCAGTTATCGCCTATTTCGGCGGTTTCACCTATAACTACTCCGCTGCCGTGGTCGATAAGAAGTCCCTTGCCTATTTTTGCGCCGGGGTGTATCTCAATTCCCGTGACGAGTCTTGCAAACTGAGATATGGTTCTTGCGATAAAGAAAAGCTTCTTTTTATAAAACCAGTGAGCCGCACGGTGAAACAGTACAGCGTGAAGTCCCGAGTAGTTAAACAGTATTTCAAAGGTCGATTTTGCGGCGGGATCCTTATCCTTTACCGACTGTACTTCTTCTTTTATTGTTTTAATGATAGTTTCTAAAATGTTCATTTTCATCTCTCCTGTTGTCAATATACAAAAAAGCCTCCAAAGCGATAAAACGCTTTTGGAGGCAGTTAAACTTAAACTACGGTTCCACTCCGAAAACACTCAAAAACCGCCCGTATTATCTTTTTGGGCAATTCCTTAAACCTTAACGCGGTCATACGGGAACAGATAATAATAAGGCATTATCGCTTTACGTTCACCGTTCCGGCTGGCAGCTGCACTTTATCAAAACTGCTTTATGCGCTTTCACCCTTTCGCACTCTCTGTAAAAGCTTAAATTCTGACTACTCTTGCTGTTACGCCGATAAATGTATTATAATTTATTTTACCTGAAATGTCAAGTACGCAGACTCAAATTCACCTTATGTTCCTATTGTCCAAGTCCGAAGCTTATGGACAGAGCGCTGTTTACTCTGTCCATAGAGGGAGCGTCCAGCTCTCCCATTCGTTCTCTCAAACGCTTTTTGTCAAGAGTTCTTATCTGTTCTAAAAGCACTACGGAATCTTTCTGAAGTCCGCAGGACTTTCCTCCGACTGCAATGTGCGTGGGAAGTCTGGCTTTGCCGTTCTGGCTTGTTATTGCCGCTGCTATAACCGTTGGACTGTGCCTGTTCCCTACATCATTTTGAACTATAAGTACCGGCCTTACGCCTCCCTGCTCACTTCCTACAACAGGACTCAAATCGGCATAATATATTTCTCCCCTGTGAATGGACATTTCAACACGCTCCCGTTTTTAGTTTTGTCTTATTTTTATTCTTGCCTTGAAAAATTGTTTTAGTCAGCGTTTTTTGAAAATCAGGGGAATTTTTCTAAAACGCAGATCTAATCTTCTTCTGAATGATCACTTTCAGGTTTTGCAGCAGGGTTGGATGTTACTGCCGCTGTAGCCGCAGCCGCGTTTGCCTTTGATATGCAGCCTGCATCGTACTCCGATTCTTCAAGAGAGCGCGGGAAAAACTCGTTTGTGGGGAATTTTATTTTCTCAAAGAGCTCGCAGGGCGAATCGGTGTTTGTTGAGCATTCCTTGCTGGGTATGCAGTAATCCGCAGCCGGAACCATCAGCGTAACGTACCTTGAAAGCTGAATAATGGAAAACATTCCTATTGTCACATAAACCGCTCTTGAGCAGCCCTGAGAAACCGCAACGGGAATATCGGTTCCGTTCTGGCAGCAAGAACCGTCGCAGGTATCCGTACAGCACGATGGCTTCTGGAATCTTGTTACCAGACGGCAGTCAAGAAGAATAGGCTCTACTACTGTGACAGACGCATTGGGCAGAGACGAGTAGCAGCAGCCGGGAGCTATGCTGGTAGTCTGGACATCCTCTGAAGAAAAGCGTCTTGTGTTTCCGTCGCTTCCGAAAAGTATTACCTTCTTTGAAAAAGAGGTCGTGCCGAGAACTGTCGTAGAAGCGCAGGCAGAGCCTTCAAAGGCCTCGATTTCAACCGAAAAGGTATAGGTGATGTCAACGGCGTAAAAGCCCTTGTTAAACGGCACAGGTTCTATTCCGAATACCGTGTTCACTACCTCTACACGCTTGCATTTGATAAAGCTTGCCGCTTCTATAGTTTCAAGCGCCTCCGGAGTTGTGAACGCTACCTCCAGATCCTCCAAGCAGTCCTTGTCGCTGCAGGAATCGAAAACCCGCATAACCTCAATGCACACATTTTCATTGAAGCCGCCGCATGAATTCGTTTCGTTCATATATGTATCCTCCTAAATATTTTTGCGGACAGCCTACACTTCGCCGTCCTTGGTACATCATATTCCCGCAGATAAAAAAGTGTGATAGGAAATATATAAATAGTCTTTTTATACTGCAATAAAAAGAAGAAACCGTATGTTGCGGTTTCTTCTTTAGCTTATTTGTATTTAATTTCTTACGTAGTCAAAAACGCTTTTTATAAATTGTCTGCCGTTGGGGGACTCAGAAAGCTTATCAATGTCGCAGTTTAACACCACGACCTTTCCTCTGCTCTTTTTGTATTCGTACAAAAGGCCAAGACTGTGATTGCGCTCAAAGTTATCTATCGTTCTGACAATTATATTTTTATCCTTATCATTGCCGTCCAAAATATCGCTTTTTGAGTTCATTACAATTTCCCACCACTGCTCGGTGGAGTAAATCTCACTTGGAAACTGCGAGAGCGCTTTGTGTTTGTTATCGATCAAAAGCCCCATAGTGCCTACCGGCAGCGGCTTGTTCATCATTTCGGAAATGGAGCGGAACATAGGGTAGCACCAGAAATCCTGACAGTAAAAGCCGGGGATCGAATTATTATCGTCGATTTTGATATCGGGCGTTACAAGCACCGTTTTGCCCTGCGACAAAAGCTCTCTGGCTTTTGCGTCCTCTGCGCTTTTAAAGATATAAACTCCGTCAAGCTCTGCTGTTATATCTGCGGGATACACATAAAGTATGTACTCGTTATATATATCCGTATCATCAAGACAAAGCGTAAGGGTAATACTGGCAGGAGATTTTACATCTGGCAGCGTTACTGATATGTCGTCTACATCTATATAGTTTTCCTCTGTGTCGGGTATTTCCTTTTCTCCTGCTGAAAGCTCGCAGTTTTCTCCTGAAAGTGACCATTTAAGCTTTTTGCCGCTGAGCTTATTCGCCCCGAAGTGGGTTATCATAAGATGGGCCTTAAAATTATCTTTGCCTTCAAAAACGTAAGAATCAAATTCAGCAAGCAATACGGTTTCATTGCAAAATGCTCTCCATTCTTTTTCGGTAACTATTCCCTTTGAATCCATAAATGCGTCAAGCATTCCGACAAGAGCCGTTCCTTGTCCGGAAAAATCCTGAATGTCAAGGATCTGAAAGCCGCCAAGCCTGCGCGAGCGAAACACAGCCTCAAGCTCCTCCTTGTAGCAGGCGGCGGCAAGCTTTCCGCTTGCAAAATGATAGTCCTTTGCGAATTTTAAAAGTCCTTTTTTCTCAAGGCGATTTTTAAACAGCATAAGGTTTTTGGCTTTTAGCGGACCCGTGTACTTGTCAATTTCATCGTAGTTTGGATACGTTTCATACTGACCTATCTCGTGTGTGATTATCGGAACCTTCGGGATAAAATGCGCGTCTGCCTCGCTTGCCTTCACAAGCTTCATAGTTGTGCCGTACTGTATCTTTACCATTCCGTCTATGTCTGCTGAGCTGTTTTCTGATGTTTTTACCTCAGGCTTTATGACCGAATCATAACATTTGGTAGTGCAGGGTTTATTAGTTTGGATATGACCGAGAGGCGCATCGCACATAGCATAAGAGCCGCGTATAAGTCTGTCTCCTGAAAGTCTTACGCCGCAGAAAAAGTCGTCGTTCTCAAGTACCGACGGAAAGAACTGAAAGTTGTTGCTCCCCTGCGTATACAGGTGCCTTTTGTCAAGTGATTTGTATATGCCGATTATTTCGTTAAGCCTTTTTGTGCTTCCCCAAAGCTCGTTTCCAAGGCTCATCATACAGTAAGACGGGTGATTTCCGAAGGCCTTAAGCATTTTTTTGCCCTCGTCTATTAAGAACTCCTGCTCGGTTTCGTTAAAGCCCTCCTCTCCGGGAGCAGCAATGGTTCCCCAAAACGGAAGCTCCGGCTCCATATAAATGCCCAGCATATCTGCCGCGATAAAAGCCGCTTCCGGCGGGCAGCAGGTGTGAAAACGATAGTGATTCATACCGTACCGCTGTGAAATTTCCATTACCCTGAGCCACTCGTCCACATCGCAGGGGGCGTAGCCGGTTTTCGGGAAGATCATACCATCGTGCTTTCCGCGTAAAAATGTCTTTTTGCCGTTAATGGTAAACTTGTCGCCGTCGGTGCCAAAGTCTCTTAGTCCCACAATATTCTCGGTAATATCTCCGCCAATATCGGTTTTTAGCATATAAAGATTCGGCTCAAATTCGCTCCAGAGCTTTGCGCGTTCTCCAAGCGTATAGGTAATATCGACAACACCGCCGCTGAAAGGAAAAACGGCAGGAGCAAACGTATCGGTATTTGAAGTATAAGGACCGTTAAAGCTTTCGGCACAAACGGTTATCTCACCTGTGTTACTTCCCTTAACGTCCGCCTTTATATGAAACGCTTTGTTTTTTACGTCTGACTCTATAAATACATTGTCAAGATATGTGTTTTCAAAAATCTGAAGCTCAAGCCTTCCGACTATTCCGTTCCAGTTCGTCTGTGTATCACAGCTTGTCAAATGACCGCCGGACGTTTTGTAGCCGACATTTGAAACGCAAATAGTCAGGGTGTGCTCTCCGTCGGCAGCATACTTACTTATATCGTAGATATGAGGGGACACAAGGCTGTCATTAGTGTCTATTTTTTTGCCGTCAAAAAAAAGCGTAGTTATCCTTGTGCGCTCCAAAAACAAAAAAGCCTTTTTACCTAAAACCCCTGAAAGATTTATTTTTTTATAAAACCATGCATCGCCGGAAAACTCGTACTCATCGGTAAGATAGTCCTTTGAATGCTTTGAGCTTCTTTTACCCTTTTTTGAATAAGAGGTCGTGGAGGGCAAACAGATACTGTCACTGAAACTGTCAGGAATTTTTTTGCTCTGATCTTTGTCAAGAAACAAACCCCACTCTCCGGACAAATCAATTTTGTCTATCATAAACTTATTTTCCTCCTTACGGCGATAATTCAAAATCAGTATATCATATAAACGTATTTTTTTCAAGGATTTGAGTAAAATAATTTGAAGGTAAAAGAATAATTTCTGTGCAATAATATGAAATAATACTCACACACTCATATGCTAAAATTGAACTGTAAGTATTCTGCTCTTTGATTTTTATTTTGCATACTTTAGTTATGCCGCCTTGACTTTATGTAAAAATAGGGTATAATGTATATATTGAAAAAAGTCATACACAGGAGGATTTAAAATGAAGGATACCTACATTTCAGACAGCATAAAATACGTAGGAGTTGACGATAGGGACATAGACCTGTTTGAAAGTCAGTATATCGTGCCTAACGGAGTTTCCTACAACGCATATGTCATACTTGACGAAAAGGTATGCGTAATGGATACAGTTGACAAAGGAAAGACGGAAGAGTGGCTTGGAAATCTCAAAAAAGAGCTGGGTGACAGAAAGCCGGACTATCTTGTAATACACCATCTTGAGCCGGATCACGCGGGAAGCATTGCCGACTTTGTGAAAGAATATCCCGAATCAGTACTTGTCGGAACCGAAAAGATGTTTTCTATGCTGCCTCAGTTTTTCGACTTTGAGTTTGAACACAAAATGCAAGTTGTAGCAGAGGGCGATACGCTTTCACTCGGCGGACACACCCTCACATTTATAATGGCGCCTATGGTACACTGGCCGGAGGTCATGGTTTCTTATGAATCAAGTGAAAAGATACTCTTCTCTGCGGACGGTTTCGGAAAGTTCGGCGCTCTCGACACTGAGGAGGACTGGGCTTGCGAGGCAAGAAGATATTACTTCAACATAGTCGGAAAATACGGCGCACAGGTGGCAGCGCTGCTTAAGAAAGCGTCAGGGCTTGACATTAAGATGATCTGTCCGCTTCACGGTCCGATCCTTAAGGAAAATCTCAGCTATTATATCGGACTTTACGAAACGTGGTCTAGCTATAAGCCGGAGGTTGATGGCGTGTTTATCGCATATGCGTCGATTCACGGAAACACAGCTAAGGTTGCTAAGTATTTTAAGGATGTTCTTGAGCAAAAGGGCGCAAAGAAGGTTGCAATCTCAGACCTTTCCCGCGAAGACATTGCGGAGTGCGTTGAGGACGCGTTTAAGTACGGAAAGGTAGTTCTGGCGGCGTCCAGCTATGATGCGGGAGTTTTTGCTCCGATGTCTGATTTTCTGCACCACCTGAAGTCAAAGGCATGGCAGAACAGAGATGTGGCGATAATTGAAAACGGCTCGTGGGGGCCGACAGCTGCAAAGACTATTAAATCAGTTTTGGAAACCATGAAGGATATACGGGTGTGCGACACGGTCATCACTATCCGCTCAACTATGAAGGAGACTGACAAGCCGAAGCTATCGGCTCTTGCGGACGAACTTTTATCAAAGTAAAACGGCACGAAAAATCCGGCTGTTTGGTCGGCGTTAACAGGGCAGTATTAAACAAAAAACGGCGTAACCCTCAAATGGAGAGTTATGTCGTTTTATGTTATGCGGATAAATTATTTCTGATTATGCTAAAGCTTATCTAAATAAGGAGCGCCGTCCCGTAATTAACAAGCGATATGAGATGTGAACTTTTTGGGTTTCGCCGCCTTAGACATATGCAGTAGTTATATCTAAAGTCTCCAATCTATAGGCTCTATTCCTTTTGAAGTAAGGAAATCATTCACCTTTGAAAAATGTCTGCACCCGAAAAATCCGTTGAATGCCGAAAGAGGCGACGGGTGAACTGTTTCAAAAATTCCGTGAATGGGATTTGTTATAAGCGGCTTTTTGCTTCTAGCATTTCCTCCCCATAGAATAAACGCCACAGGTTTGCTTTTTTCATTAAGCTTTCTTATAACCTCATCGGTCAATATCTCCCATCCCTTGCCTTTATGTGAAAGCGGCTTCCCCTCTCGCACGGTAAGAGTTGTATTCAAAAGCATAACTCCCTCGTCTGCCCATTTAGTAAGCGTTCCGCTTTTCGGCGGCGGATAGCCTAGATCGTCATAAATCTCCTTGAAAATATTCTTAAGGCTCGGCGGAGGAGGTACACCCTCCTTTACCGAAAAGCAAAGCCCGTGTGCCTGACCTGCACCGTGATAAGGGTCCTGTCCCAGAATAACAGCCTTTACCTTTTCAAATGGCGTGTGCTTAAAAGCGTTAAAGATATCGTACATATTCGGGTAAATATGATAGTGAGAGTACTCGTATTTTAAAAACTCGCGAAGAGAAAAATAATATTCCTTTTTAAACTCATCCTTTAAAATGTCGTCCCAGTCGTTTCCTATATGTACCATTTTACTCTGCCCCTATACTCCCAGTGCGCCGCTTAACACCGCACCGATTACTATTCCCAGAATCATTACCGCAACTATTGCAAGAATTATGATTCTGGTTAAAAGCCCTTTTTTCATTATTTTGTTTCCTCCTCATAATGTATCGTGAAATCATTTACCAGATGATCCATTATCTTTTTGGCGCTTTCAAAGTTTTCCTGCATTTCAGCCTTTGTGTCCTTCATGGTAGCCACCGGCTCTCTCATTACGATAAACATATCGTCCGGAAAACCGTTTTCCCACTTAAGCTTCTTCTGAACATAATCACCTTTTAAGCTAAGACCTGTTTTTGTAACAAGCTCAGAATCTGGGTAAAGAGCCGTAAGGTCTGCAAAGGCCTCTGAAACGCCCGACTCATCGTTTAATATATCCGTGTCGGAAACAAAAAATATTACTTCGGCAGTCTGCATATTAGCCTGAATCACCGACTGGTATTTTGTGGTTGCCGTATAATCCGTACCGTATTTTGCAATTGGCGCTTCGATTATCTGTACATATACCTCTCCGTCGCCGTTTATGTCCTCGCAGTATTCCTCAAACATATCAGCAAGTTCTTCGGTACGGTTGATAAGACCGTTGTTGCAGGTCATTATCACACGCATATCCGGCTGCGTTCTTGAAAGAGTATCGTAGGTAATGTATCCGAAAACGATAATAAAGAATGCGGCGAGCAGAATAATGATTTTGTTGTGCCACCAGAAGTTTTTAAGTCTGGCAACTCCGTGAAGCTTTACTGCCTCCTCGTGCTCTTCTTTTATCATCTCACTTTCTGAAATATCTCCGTTTTTAAGCTTTAAAAGCTCAAGTCGCTCCTGGGCCAGACGTTTTTCGTACTCCTTGCGCTGTTTTTCCTCAAGCTCCTTTGCTTTTTCCTCTTCTAAAAGCTCCTTTTTCTTATTATCTCTGAGCTTCCGCTCATATTCTAAGTCGTCCTCGGGTAAAAGCTCTTTTTTATCGTCCATAGTATCTATCCTCGCGGTTTAAGATTTTAGTAGCGGCAGTATTGAACATTGCTGCGCACACTTTCAATATGATTCAGATTACAGTATAACCTATAATTGTGAATATACTGTGAATAAAAAAGCTTTACATCTCAATAAATGTGATGTATAATTTAATGGCGCGTTATTTATGCGTGTATTTATTTTATGCTTTGTCGGACGGTTTTTACAAACACAAGAGCCGTCCGCCATAAAAGGGACAGTGTGAAAATGGATTTTATAAATTCCTTTACAAAAAGCGGCAAGCCGGTCAGGGATCTTTCAAGAATAAGCGCTCTATTAAATGCCTTGGGAAATCCGCAGAATGACCTTAAATTTATACATATAGCCGGCACAAACGGAAAGGGCTCTACGGCGCAGATGTTTTATGAGGTGTTAAGCTGTGCCGGGGTAAAAGCGGGGCTTTTTACAAGCCCCTATATTAAAGACTATACCGACCGCATTCGGTTTATGGGATCAAACATAACATATGCTGAGCTTATGCCGCTTTGCAAAAGGGTAGAAAGCTGTGCTGTGGGAAAGGATTATTCTCAGTTTGAGATAACAATGGCTGTCGCTTTTTTGTTTTATAAAGCGGTGGGAGCAGAGGTTGTGGTGCTTGAAACCGGTCTTGGCGGAATGCTTGACTGCACCAATGTAATAAGAAACCCGCTTTTGTGCGTTGTAACCTCCATAAGCTACGACCATATGACGGTGCTGGGAGATACTATTGAAGAAATTTCTGCTCAGAAGGCGGGAATTATAAAGGATGGCGCTCCGGTCATTCTGGCATATGACAATCCGGCTGAGGCAGTTGAGGTCGTTAAAAAAAGAGCCTTTGAATCGGGTTCAGAGCTTGTTTTCCCGAAAAGGGAGGACGTTTTTATACCTTCTGATATGCTGTTCGGCGGAGATTTTTTCTACAAGGGTAAAAAGTATGAGCTTACAATGTCGGGATCGCATCAGGTGACAAACGCCGTAAACGTGATAGAGGGGGCGGATGTATTAAAAAAGCATTTTGACATATCGGACAACGATGTGATGAACGGAATAAAAAAGGCGGCTATTATAGGCAGGACGGAGATAATAAGAAAATCTCCGCTTGTGATTTTAGACGGCTGTCATAACGAAGGCGGCATAAAAGCGCTTTCAGAAGTTTTAAAGAGTGTTGACAAGCCCGTTGCAATAGTCGGAATGTTAAAGGATAAAAACGCTCAAAAGGCTCTTTTGCCGATAGTTCCTTTGTGTAAAAAATTCATTGCCGTAAGCGGCTTTCACCCAAATGCGTATACTTCCTTGGAGCTTAAGAACATACTCGTTTCGCTTAGAGCAGATGCAGTTACAGGAGAAAGCGCAATATCGGAATATCGAAAGGCTGTCAGCGGTATATATTCAAACGCAGTTATTTTCGGCTCTCTTTATCTTGTTTCTCACATCAAAAATTCGTAAAGCGCAAAGCAGCACATTGGAAACAACCCAATGTGCTGCTTTGCTAGTAAAGGTGTAGTTTGCACTCAGTTAAAAACTGTGTTGAATTTAATAAGCGTATGACTGATAAAGCGGAATTTTTACCGTTTTCCCGCAAACTGAAATTTCTGTGATAAGATACGGATCAACAGGTCTTTGAAACTTCCGGACTATTTTTTGTATGTTGTTGGTGTTCAATTGTGAGCTGCTGTCCATGAAATAAGTTTCGCTGGTGCCGTCTTTAAAGGTTACTGTCACACCGTCTCTGTTCACACAGGAGTTTAAACCCGGTCCTGTTATTTCAAAAGAAAGGCTGCTTATCGCCACATGAAGCATGGATTCTTCATCGTAAAGCTTTATTACTCCGTCGTCCTCGGGAAGCTGACAAGAAAATTGAAAGTTTCCTTCATAGGTCTTAAGCGCATAATCCTTTAAAGCGGTTTTGTATTTTTTATATTCAACTTCCGGGTCCAAGCTAGAATAATCAAGGTAATATGAGTCGCACAAATTCCCGAACATAACGCTCAGCTTTTGTGTAATACCTTGTCCGGGGAGCTGGTATATATCTTTTATTTTAAAACGGTATTTTATGTCATTTTTTTCAAGCACATCGTCTGAAATAGAAATATCTATTGCAAGATTGCCGTCTTTTGTAACGGTAATGTTAAACAGGTTCCTGATATCACAAAATTCGTATCCGTAGCTGTTGCTGAAGTCGGTTTTATATGTGTATGTCGTTTCCATTAAGGCCATATAGCTCGTACCATTTTTTGAGGAAAACTTTTTGCCATCCGATCTTGACGCTGTCAGTATTATGTGTTTTTCGGTAGTATCGCTTACTATTCCCTCAAACTTAAAATCTATATTATCGTAAGTGTTTTGAATAACCGTTCCGTTAAAAGGAGTTGTAACCGCCGATAGAACAGCGGCCTCCTCCTGAGTCATAAGGTAAGGCAGGCTGTACTGAATACCGTCGTAGATTCCCTGAGACAGCTGATATCCTGAGTATACTCCTATGCTTCCTGCCGCAAGAGCAACGGCGGCGATGGAAATTATGAATACTTTTTTAGACAAACGGATTTGAGGCGCTTGTCTTTTAACTCCGGAAAGCTTGCCCATGACTGAGGAAAAAATTCTTTTGTTCCTGCGGGAGCTTGTATGTATGCTTATATCTGATATGTCAAGCTCTTCTAGTTCGCTTTCCGATATATCATCAAAAAGCCTGTAAAGCTTATCATTCATTCTTCATGCCTCCTTTTCAAGAATTTTTCTAAGCCGCTCAAGCGCCCGCCCGGTTCTCTTATCCACGGTGTTTGTTTTTATACCTAAAATTCTGCCTACCTCTT
Source organism: uncultured Clostridia bacterium (assembly GCA_947625195.1). Taxonomy (GTDB): domain Bacteria; phylum Bacillota; class Clostridia; order Oscillospirales; family Ruminococcaceae; genus UMGS1601. The sequence continues at coordinate 97,689 of CANQNK010000001.1, forward strand.
TGCTTTTAAGCCCGTAAAAGTACTTCATTACAATAATGTCAGAGTCGGGCTTGCCAAGAGCCTTTATTTCGTCAAGCAAAAGCTTTCTTTGCTCTTTTTGCATAATTTCCTCATTGGCGTCAGAAGACGTTTTCACAAATCTGCTGACTGTCGCTTCCGCAGAGGTTTGAGAAAAAAGCTTTTTTGATTTTTTAACGGCATATCTGTTTGCTATTGCTGAAAGATATGATTTCACCGAACCTTTTTGAAGGTCGATTTTGTCGATTGAACGATATAATATTACAAAAATATCGCTCACCGTTTCCTCGATATCCTCCCGCTGTCGTCCGTGTCCGAGACGATTTTTAACTATGGCGTAAATGAGATCGCCGTAAATGTCTATAGCCCAACGCATAGCGGAGGCGGGATCCGAGGCAAACAGCGTCATCAGCTCTTTGTCGGTCATTCTGATATAACCTGCCTTTTTAAAACGTATCATAATATATATAGACGTTATTTTTGAAAAAACTGACGCAATAAAATAAAAACTGCGAAAAATTTTTCCGCAGTTTAAGCTTTATCATCACAAGCGCTTTCTATTACTGATTGTCATAAGACTCCTGATCTGCGTTATCGCCGTAAGAGCCGTCGCTGTACGAATAATCTGAGTTTGAGTCATAAGAATAATTATAGTTGTAATTTTGATCGTTATAACCGTTGTTGTCATAATTGTAATCGTTATTATAGTTATCGTTGTAGCCGCCCTGATTATAGCCGTTATTGTAAGCATACTGGTTTTGGGTCGTTGATGAGCTTGAAAAAACCGGTCTGTCGCCGGAAAGATAAGACGAGTAAACAAAAGCGTTTACGTTTCCGTTATAGTCTATCTGATACCATCCGTTTGTCTCACCTATAACCTTTACCTTTTCGCCTGCCGACAGTACACCTAGCATTGAATAATTCGATCCTGCTCCGCTTCTGACATTTACCTCAGAACTTACGGTCATCTCATAAAACGTATTGTACGTTCCGTTGGAATCAATGTTTGAGTTGGCGATTGTTGTGCTGTCGCCGTTGTCTGTAACAACGGGTGTGGTGGTAGTTGTCGTTGTGGTCTGTTTGGTCTGAAACGCCACTATATTGCCCGATGAAGCGTTTGAGCTTTCGGACGGAGAAAATACGGCTCGCATAAGAATGAAGATCACTATTACCACTACGATGAAAACCGCTACAAAAACCAAAAGTCCTAAATTATTGGTGTTGTTTTTATTGGAATTTGTGCCCACAAACGGCACCTCCTAAACTATTATTTTTATAATATATACTTATCTCTGTACAGACATTATTATACTAGACAGTGAGAAATTTGTCAAACGGTAATTTTTAAAAGCATAAGCGGTCATATTTTGAAGAAATACGGCAACGCTTATATATAATACACTTGATATTATGCGCGGCAGGAAAATTAAATTCACACTAACGCATTTTGAACGTGGAATTGTTATGAAAACCACAATATGAAAACGGTTTTATTGCCGAAAAATGCACGTAAACACGAAGATACATTGTTATTTATTTAACAAAATAACTGTTGACAACCGAGTTAAAACAAAGTATAATAATAAATGGAAAATTTCAGCTTTTTTGGCGCTGAATATTCAAGATTTAGTTATGAGAGGAGAAATATAATGGCAAGTTTGACAAAAAACCCTAATGTAAACGCCTGGGTGGAAGAAATGATTGCTCTGACAAAGCCGGATAAGGTAGTGTGGATTGACGGCAGCGACGATCAGCTTGAAGCCTTAAGAGAAGAGGCGTGCGAAAGCGGAGAAATGATAAGGCTCAACCGTGAAAAGCTTCCGGGCTGTCTGTATCACAGAACTCTTCCGAACGACGTTGCGAGAGTTGAGGACAGAACTTTTATATGTTCAAGAAACAAAGAGGATGCAGGCCCGACCAACAACTGGTGCGATCCTAAGGAGATGTACGCAAAGCTTACGCCTATGTACGACGGCGTTATGAAGGGCAGAACAATGTACGTTATCCCTTACTCGATGGGTCCTATCGGCTCGCCGCTCGCGAAGGTCGGGGTTGAGATAACAGACTCTATCTACGTTGTTCTTAATATGGATATAATGACAAGAATGGGTGCTAAGGCTTTTGAAAACCTCGGTGAAGAGTCTAACGACTTTGTAAGAGGACTTCACTCAAAGGCTCAGGTAGATCCTGAAAACAGATACATCGTCCAGTTTCCTGAGGACAACACCATCTGGTCAATAAACTCTGCTTACGGCGGAAACGTGCTTTTGGGCAAGAAGTGCTTTGCATTAAGAATCGCTTCGTTCCAGGGCAAAAACGAGGGCTGGATGGCGGAGCATATGCTGATTCTGGGTGTTGAGAAGCCGGACGGAGAAGTAAAATACATCACAGCGGCATTTCCGTCAGCGTGCGGAAAAACAAACCTTGCAATGCTAATTCCGCCTAAAACCTATACCGAAAAGGGATACAAGGTTTGGACTGTCGGCGATGACATAGCATGGATGAAGCAGGGTGAGGACGGCAGGCTTTACGCGATCAATCCCGAGAATGGATTTTTCGGGGTTGCACCCGGAACAAACGATAAGTCGAATCACAATGCTCTTGAGTCCACAAAGAAGAACACGATTTTTACGAATGTAGCGATAAACAACGACGATATGACCGTTTGGTGGGAGAAGCTTGACAAGAACCCGCCGGTAAACGCTACCGAATGGAAGGGCGCTAAGGTAAACGGCCCGGAGTATGTGGCACAGGGCAACACACTTGCACATCCTAATTCGCGTTTTACGGCTCCGGCTGAAAACTGTCCGTGCATTTCTCCTGAGTTTAACAATCCTCAGGGAGTGCCGATTTCAGCGATCATATTCGGAGGCAGAAGAGCAAAGACTACTCCGCTTGTATATCAATCGTTTGATTGGAATCACGGAACCTTTGTCGGCTCGGTAGTTTCTTCAGAGACAACCGCTGCCGCTACGGGTGCTGTTGGCGTTCTCCGCCACGACCCGATGGCTATGAAGCCCTTCTGCGGATACCATATGGGCGATTACTGGGCTCACTGGGTAGAAATGGGCAAAAAGCTCGGCGACAAGGCTCCGAAGATCTTCAACGTAAACTGGTTCAAGCAGGATGACGAGGGCAACTTCATTTGGCCCGGTTTCGGCGACAATATGAGAGTTCTTGACTGGATCATCAGAAGATGCGAGGGCACCGTTGACGCTGAAGAGACAGCTATCGGATACCTTCCGAAGCCCGAGGATTTAAACCTTGAGGGAATTGAGGACGAGGTAACGCCAGAGATTCTTGACAAGCTTCTTGACGTTGACAAGGACCTCTGGAAAGCTGAGGTTGAGGATATCAAGGAATTTTACAAGCAGTTCGGAGACAGACTTCCCAAGGAAATGTCAAAGCAGCTTGCAGACCTTGAGGCAAGGCTTAATAAGTAGATAAACTTTTGCCCCGCAGGGAAGATTCTCTGCGGGGTTTTTGTGCGTATTATTCTTTTGGGGTTAAGCCGCGCTTTCACTCGATCAGACCATGTATAAATCCCTATTATGAAAGAGGGGCGACTGGCGAAGTCAGTTTTAACGGAGGCCGCAAAATCCAAAGCAAAACCGAGTAAAATGAAAGCCAATATTTAAGCTTGGTTTTTCATCGCCCGCTTTGCTCTTGCAAATTTTAAATTAATGTGGTAAAATAAACCTCGAATAAAAAGTGAGGATGATAAAGTTGGTAAGAGAGGATTTAAGAAACATCGCTATAATAGCGCATGTCGATCACGGTAAGACAACGCTTGTGGACGAAATGCTTAAGCAGTCGGGAACGTTTCGTGAGAATCAGGTCGTAAACGAGCGCGTCATGGATTCAAACGACATAGAGAGGGAGAGAGGAATAACTATTCTTTCAAAGAACACTTCCGTAGTTTACGGCGGTATAAAGATAAACATAATCGACACTCCGGGACACGCTGATTTCGGTGGAGAGGTAGAGCGTGTTTTAAAAATGGTAGACGGCGTAATACTTCTTGTAGACGCGGCGGAGGGGCCGATGCCGCAGACGAGGTTTGTATTGCAGAAGGCGCTTGAGCTCAGACACAGGATAATCGTCGTGATAAACAAGATAGACAGGCCCGACTCGAGGCTGAATGAAGTCGGCGATGAGGTTTTGGAGCTTCTTATGGATCTGGATGCTACCGACGAACAGCTTGACAGCCCGATACTTTACTGCTCGGGAAGAGACGGAACAGCATCAGACAGTCCGAACATAGCAGGAGAAAGCTTGGCTCCGCTTTTTGACACGATTTTAAGCTATATACCCGCTCCGAAGGTAGAGGACAACGGAGCTATGCAAATGCTGGTTTCGTCAATCGATTACAACGACTACGTAGGAAGGATTGCGATAGGCAGGATAGAGCGCGGAGAGGTAAAGGTAAATATGGATGTTACCGTAGGCGACTTTCACAACACAAAGAAGGAATACCGCGGAAAGGTAGCGACTTTATATCAGATAGAGGGACTTGAGAGAGTCCCGTGTGAAACCGCAAGAGCAGGCGATATAGTCTGCATAAGCGGAATAGAAAATATTACGATAGGCGATACTATTTGTGAGTTTGGTTCATTTGAGCCGGTTCCGTTTGTCAGAATTTCAGAGCCTACGGTTGAGATGACCTTTTCTGTCAACGACAGTCCGTTTGCGGGAAGGGACGGAAAATTCGTCACATCCCGCCAGTTGAGAGAAAGGCTTTTCAGAGAGCTTTTAAAGGACGTATCTCTAAGGGTTTCAGAAACGGATTCCACAGACAGCTTTAAGGTTGCCGGACGCGGAGAAATGCATCTTTCGATACTCATTGAAAATATGAGAAGAGAGGGCTATGAGCTGTCGGTTTCAACGCCTAGGGTTTTGTATAAGGAGATAGGCGGCAAGCTCTGCGAGCCTATGGAAAGAGTGGTAATAGACGTTCCCGAGAGTTCTGTGGGAGCGGTTATGGAAAAGCTCGGCTCACGTAAGGGTGAGCTTACGACGATGTCTCCGCTCGGGAACAGAATGAGGCTTGAGTTTATAATTCCCGCAAGAGGACTTTTCGGGTACAAGAGCGAATTTCTGACCGACACCAAGGGCGAGGGGATCATGAGTTCGGTTTTTGAAAAATACGATACCTATAAAGGCGATATTTCAAAGAGAAGCACCGGCTCGCTGGTAGCGTTTGAAACGGGAGAGGCGGTCACATACGGACTGTTTAACGCACAGGAGCGCGGAGAGCTTTTCATCAATCCCGGAACAGAGGTATACGAGGGAATGGTAGTTGGCGCTTCGCCAAAGCAGGAGGATCTGGTCGTAAACGTGTGCAAGAAAAAGCATCTTACAAACACACGCGCCAGCGGCAGTGACGACGCTTTGAGGCTTGTTCCGCCGAGAAACTTGAGCCTTGAGGACTGCCTTGAATTTTTGACGGACGATGAGCTTTTGGAGGTTACCCCGAAAAATATAAGAATAAGAAAAAGAACTCTTTCAAACACCCAAAGGGCAAAGGAAAGAGCGAAAAGATAAACAATCTTGAAAATCAGGAGGTAAAATTTTATGAAGATATTTAAAGCTGTTGCGGCGACTGTTCTGGCGGCGTCAATGCTTATTATGAGCGGATGCGGAAATAACAAGGCAACCTATAACAAGGACGCTGATAACGTAAAAGAATTTGTCATTACACTTTATCCCGAATATGCGCCTATAACTGTCGATAACTTTGAGGATCTTGTGTCCGACGGGTTTTACAACGGACTGACTTTCCACAGAGTGGTAGAGGGCTTTATGGCTCAGGGCGGAGATCCGAAGGGCGACGGAACAGGCAGCTCTGAAAAAACTATCAAGGGAGAGTTTTCTCAAAACGGCGTTACATCCAATACAATGTCTCACCAGAGAGGAGTTGTGTCTATGGCAAGGTCTCAAAGCTATGACTCCGCTTCTTCTCAGTTTTTTATCTGCTACGGTGACTGCTCATTTCTGGACGGACAGTATGCCGCTTTCGGTAAAGTAGACGAGGATGGTATGAAGGTCGTGGACGAGTTTTTGGAGGTTGAACGAGAGACTAATTCGTCAGGCGAACTGGCAGTTCCGAAAACACCGATAACAATTGAAAACGCTAAAATCATCGACGATTCACCTGACGGTCATCCTAGAGTTGAGTTTACCGTGAGCTACTAAATTTTGCATCAATGCCCTCGCAAAAGCGGGGGTATTTTTTTGTATTTCTTGTCGGAATTTGTTAAATTTTTTTGTTTTTCTATTTCTTTGATAAAAAGATAAGCATCTATTTGTGCAAAAGGTAAATCTTTGTGCCGATTGACCGAAATTTGCTTGCAAAGCACTTGTAAAAATGATATAGTAATATTAGATAACTATACATTTATTATGAAGATTATTTTAAAGAGACGGAGGAATTGCCGATGAAAAAACATAGTGCGCCGCGCTGTGGAAATAATAAAGATTCTTTCGGCAATAAAAAGGGCTTTACTTTGGTAGAGGCAATAACAACTCTTGTCATTTTGGCGATAGTTGCTGCAGTTTCTATACCCTCGCTTGTGGGGTATATTGATTCTTCGAGGAAAAAGATTGCTGTTCAGGAGTGCAGCGCAGTAGTTGAGGCAGCAAACGCGCTTGGCGTTGAGCATGTGCTTGAAACAGGTGTTGTAAATTATGATGAGGTCGTGCCGTTAGCGGATACTTCGGAGCCGGGTAAAAGTGTTTATTCGTCTGTTACCAAAGAGGCTATCCTAAAGCGTGCTGAGCTTGAAGATAAAGGAGAAATAAAAAACTTTTCGTTTGATCCTAATGACAGCGGCGGATACAGTCAGCCGGCGTATCTTGTAAACAAAGAAGAGGTCGTTGTTTCGGCAGCGGCAGACATTACGCTGGCTAAAAATATAGTATCACCTTTGGCGGTTTCTGTTGAGAAGACGACCGATACTGAGTTTAAAGAAGCGGCCGGAATAAGCCTGACATCTCTCGAGTATACGGCTTCTAACGGAATAGATGTCGTTTACCATAACGGCGGCTATCAGGCTAGCAGTAAAGTTGATATCGACTTTGAGCACCATAATCTTATCGCTACGGTCAAACAGGTTTTGACCTGCGACAATGATGAAATAGTTGAATTTAAGTGCACCGGAATCAATTGTCCTGCCTGTGATGAAGATGATGAAAACAGTAAGTACCGTGTGATGGCTGTTACTGCTTTTGCTCCCGGTCATAATTATGGTGCTTTGACTTGTGTCGGCAAAGACAAACACGAGCAGACCTGTACAAATGTCTTGAACCGTCTTGCAAAAGGCGACAAGGCGCTTAATGCGGGTGACGAGCTTGACCTTGAGCCGCAGTATGATATTTACAATCTTCCAAGGGTGGGAGTAGAATGCGAAACTAAGATAGACGAAGAGCACTTTGGAGATATTACCGAAGATGTTGAGCTTACCAAAGGCCTTGAGCGCGATATACCGTTTTCACTTGACGGTGTTTATAAATCATCCGGTGAAGTACCCGCAGGAAAGTATACCGTAAAGACCTGCTCAGGCTGCGGATACAGTGAGTATGTGGCGCAGATGCCGGACGGCCTGGTTATTATTGATAATAATAATGATAATGTGGCGGATAAGGCGACTATTTCAAAGGAAAGCATAGAATCAGGAGATCCGTTGGTATTTGAAACAGTGTCTGAGGCGGTAAAATATTTAGGTAGCGCCAGTGTAGGCAATAGTCAAGTAATTAAACTTCTTGGAAATGTTACGGAAACAGAAGCTGTTAATGTTAAAGGTAAAATTTTAACCCATATAACAATAACTTCAAGAAATGGAAATAGATATACTTGGAAGGGCGTCGATCTGCATTTTGCAAGCGAGACGCAAGCGGATAGTTCCATTACACTTGAGAATATTGTTATAGATAATGGAAATGCGGCTCAAATACCTGTTCAGGCAAGCTATGGAGTCACGATATTAGGTAATGGAGCAACCATTAAAAATGTTAAGGATTGTGCTGTTGAATTGACAGGCGGTACATTTGAAATGCACGACGGGGCTGTTATTACAAACTGTTCAAGCAGCAAGAATAGCGGAGGAGCTATAAGCGCAAGTACTAATGGCGGTACTATAAATCTTTACGGCGGAATAGTAGAGAATTGCAGCTGTGTGGGCAACGGCGGAGCTATCTGCGTAAACAGCAAAACGACACTTAACATTAAGGGAAATCCTGTTGTAGTTAATAACACAGCTACTCAAAAGGGCAATAACATTTACCTTGAGAGCGGAAAAACGCTTAATGTTGTCGGGGATATAAGCGGTACTAAAACTATCGGTATAGTAAGTGCTGATGATGTGCGCAATCAGGTTAGCGGTGAGTTTGGCGTAAATGAAAACACCGGTTATTTAAACGGAAAAGTTATTGCCGCGTTTAAAAACGATGTAAACGACTCCCTTCACGCCGAGGTCAAGGACGGTAAGGTTATCTGGGCGAAGGAGGTCCAAAGTAACGGTGCGACTGGTAACTGGGACAACAGAGATGAAAACGGAAACCATATTCCTTCTGATTGGGAAGATTTTCATCCTGAGGGCGGAGAAAATGGCGGAAAAGTAAGAATAAGTGTTACCGGAAATCCTAATGGGGATTACAGTTCGCTTGGTGCGACTAAAAATTTTAGCACACAGGGCGCACAAGTTAAAATTGAAAACGAAACGGATCACTATTTAAAGAGTTTTGAATTTAAGTTTAGATTTACTTATTCAAAAAAGGTGGATTGGATCGATGATTATGGCGTTGTACATTATAAGGATGATGATACACCGTTAGACTTAAGTGATTTTTCATCTACCTTAACAAAAGATCTTTATTGGACTTTTGAAGCAGATAATATAAATAATACTATAACTGTAAAGAGTACAAAAAAATACACAGATGATGTACTTAATATAAATCATAATACAGCGCCTGTTATAGGCGGTAAAAGTACATTTTGTTTTGCTTTGCAGTATGGCGCTACACTTGATAACAGTGTTTGTTTATATCTTGATGAAGCAAATGTCGAGTTTGTATATGATAAGGATTATTACGCAAAATTGAATGTTAATTACACAGGAGACTTATCAAAAGTTAAACGGGTTGAAGTTCAGAATGCGCGCTCAATGATTCGGGGGACGGATGTGTTTTATCCCGAACCAAACAAAACAGTAAATCCTTTGGTTACTCCTTCTTATGCATTGTGTACTAATGGAACTAATGGAGATGATGCGGTAGTTATTCTTTACGGAGATAACAATGTAGAACTTTCGAGAGCTTATATCAAGCAACAAGTATTATTGGAAACTGTTCAGAAGGACAGGTATGGTAATGGAGTAATTGAAGTTGATTGTCCTGCTACATCTAAGTTTAATTTTAAAGCGGTTTTTGACAGAAGTAAGATAGGTGCGATTGAGTTAAAAAACGGAGACGGAAGTTGGCTACGTGGTGATGGCTGTCAACAAATGCAATCGCTTAATAAAAATGAATATACATGGGTAGGCTTAGACTTGAGAAATTTACCAAATGGTTTGCAGTTAATCACTTACGGTAAAGATCAAGCGGGAAATGCCAATTGGAATGATAATAGAAAAATTCAGATTACCTATAATGAATTAAAAACTTATGCCGAAAGAACCTTTGTATATACGGTAGACAGTTCAAGTGAAACAGAACCAAGCACTGAAGCAGTAGAAAATACCGAGCCTACAGAAACCACTACAGAAGTTCCGGGAACCACAGAGCCAAAGCCTACTACCCCAACCGACATACCTGAGCCGGCACCGAACGAATTGAATATACTAATTGAGTATGATTGTGAACTGAAAGAAGATGTAAAGATAATAGAGATTTCCCAGAATGGCAATATTCTCAGTAAGTTTTCTGTTGATACAGATGAAAAAGTATATGTAGTGGAAAATGCTTTTAACGGCTTTGTTATATCAAATTACAAGTTGCCGTTTGAATATAGCCAATGGTATCAGCCAAGTTTTGATCTGTTGCTGAAAAATGCAGATGGTGTTGAGATTGGAAGAACTATTGTAAGTGGAGATCAATACTACCCTGGTATAGTGGACGGAACATCAGTTAATAATAAAATACAACCCACTGCTATTAAACTGAACATTACCTACACAGGAAGCAATTATAGCAATATTAGATGTTTAAAAATCGGAGACGACCAATATCAGTATCATAATGTGCTTACATCAGGAAATTTGGGAGAATATTATTTTACCCCGTTGACCGGACAAAATCTTTCGATAGTTGTTTTAGATCAGACTTATAATGTTATGGCAATACGTGATGAAATACCATGGTCACAGCTTGAAGCAGCTTTAGGCAGGATAATGAATATTACAATTTGAATTGATCAGCAAAGTCCCTTTAGTCCCTCTAAAGAGGGACTTTTTTCTTTGCAATACTTTTAAACACAACTTAACAATTTTCTCTCACCTTAAGCTGAGAAAGCAGTATATTTTAACTTTGGATCATCTTCGTATGTTTATAGTCAAAATGCCTAAAAATCGCGCTGTGTTTCGTCATTTTGACGAAAGCTTTTTTATATAAATCTATTGACTATATAAAAATTTGCATATATAATCAAAACAGGGTTGTAACTAAATTAAGACGCACTATTGTATTACGGGGAGAGACAGAATTTGTTTCAGGTAAAATGGATATGGGAAAATTTAAAAGGATATAGGGGCAGATACGTTTTTGCGCTTACACTTTCTGTTGTATGCAATATACTTATTCTAGCAACGCCGGTATTGTCGGCTCTTATTGTAGATGGCTACCTTACCGGAGACGATGCACTTTTTAACATTGCAAACAAAAAGGGAACGCTTATACTGCTTATTCTGGGGCTTATTGCGTTTACGGCTGTGAAGTCGTTGCTTCAGTATGTCTGCTGTATGTCTTATGAGAAGTCATCACAGGGGGTTATTTTTTCACTTCGCACCAGGCTTTTCAGAACCGTAGAAAATCAGGATATGACCTTTTACGATGAGTACCGCACAGGAGACATTATGACTCGACTTACCGGAGATCTTGATATGATACGGCATATGTTGGCGTTCGTGTTCAGGGGGCTTATCGAATCGGTCACACTGCTTTTGGCGGCAGTGGTGTATTTCTTTGTGGTAGACTGGAAAATGGCAATTTGCATACTTGCGCTTACTCCGCTTATTTTTATTATTTCTTTCAGGCTCAAAAGGGTTGTAGGCCCCGTTCATATGAGACTTCGTGAAAAGCTTGCAGCAATGAACACGGCGGCGCAGGAGAATATATCGGGAAACAGAGTGATAAAGGCGTTTGCAAGAGAGCAGTACGAAATAGATAAGTTCGGAAGAATAAACAAGGAGTATTCGGCTGCAAACAAGGCGGCCTCGCTTAAGTGGCTTTCTTTTTCGCCGTACCTAGAAGGAATTGCAGTGAGCCTTTCTGCGGTAATGCTTTTGGCGGGCGGAATTTTTCTGATTACAAAAAGTATTACCATGGGTGAATATATAGCGATATCGGGGCTTATCTGGGCGGTATCAAACCCCATGCGCAGCCTTGGTATGTACGTAAACGACACTCAGCGTTTTATGGCCTCGGCTATGAAAATTATGGACATATTCTATAAAAAGCCTGCTATCAAGGATCCTGAAAACGCATATACGCCGAAAGAGATAAAAGGCGATGTTGAGTTTAAAAACGTATCGTTCTCTTATGGAAATACGAAGGTTTTAAAGAACGTTTCGTTTAAAATAAACTCCGGGGAAACGGTTGCGGTGATGGGCGAAACAGGCAGCGGAAAAACTACTCTTATAAATCTTATTCCCCGTTTTTACGATGTGCCGGGCGGAGAGGTTTTGGTGGACGGAGTAAACGTTAAGAAGTACGCCTTAAAGAGCTTGAGGCGCAACATTTCAATGGCAACTCAGGATGTTTTGCTCTATTCAGACACAATAGACGGAAACATTGCGTACGGAAATTCCGATATGCCTGAAAAGGACGTATATAAGTGCGCGGATTTTGCCGGAGCAAGTGAGTTTATCGACAAAATGCCCGAGGGCTATGACACGATAATCGGAGAGCGTGGCGTGGGACTTTCCGGCGGACAAAAGCAAAGAATTTCACTTGCGCGTGCAATTGCCGTAAAGCCGAAAATTTTAATTCTGGACGATACGACCTCTGCGGTAGACCTTGAGATGGAAAAGCATATACAGGACAGTCTTAAAAATCTGGGATTCGAGTGTACTAAAATAATCATCGCTCAGAGGATTTCTTCTACCAAGGACGCTGACAAAATAATAATTCTTGACGACGGAAAAATCGTTGAGATGGGCACTCATACAGAGCTACTCAGAAACAAAGGTTACTATTATGACGTTTTTATGCTTCAGAACGAGGGCTTTGAAAGGAGTGAGGGCTGATGGCTAGAAACAGATATAACATAGACGAGGTTTTGGAAACTCCTTTTGACATAAGGCACTTAAAAAGATCCTTTAAATATATGAATCGTCACGCAAAGAAAATGATATTTTCTCTTGTGCTGAGCATTTTCGCGGCGGTATCCGGACTTTTGGGCCCTATCATAACTCAGTACGCTCTTGATAAAACCATTCCCGCAGGTGATATCTGGGGACTGCTCATTCTGGTGCTGCTGCTTGTTGTGACGATAGCGGTATCGGTAATATTTTCAAACATAAGGGCAAGGATAATGACTGTTGTGGGACAGGACATTATCTTTGAAATAAGGACAGACCTGTTTAAACATTTGCAGGACCTTCCGTTTGAATACTATGATAACCGCCCTCACGGAAAGATTTTGATAAGAGTGGTAAACTATGTAAACTCTGTTTCCGATATGCTTTCAAACGGAATCATAAACATTGTTTTAGAGCTTTTGAATATGTTCTTTATTATGGTGTTTATGTTCTTTGTAAGCGTTACGTTAGCACTTGTAGTATTGGCGGGCGTGCCGATCTTTGCTGGGATCATGATGCTTATAAAAAGGCGCCAGAGAAAAGCGTGGCAGCAGGTTTCAAACAAAAGCTCAAACTTAAACGCTTACCTTCAGGAGAGCATAACAGGAGCCAGGATAGCTCAGGTGTTTACTCGTGAGGAGGAAAATGCGGAGATTTTTGACAATCTTTCAAACTCTTACAGGACTGCCTGGATGAAAGCCGTCAAGTACTCCAATATGGTGGCGCCGGCGGTTGATAACATATCGATGCTTGTGCGGGCGGCTATTTATGCCGTCGGGCTGCTGATTATTTCTCCGGCAGGAGTAACGCTTGGTACCATTGCGGCAATGACAAGCTATGCGGCAAGCTTTTGGCAGCCGATAATAAATCTGTCAAACATATTCAATAACTTTATTAACAACATTGCCTACTTAGAGAGAATTTTTGAAACAATGGACGAACCCGTCACAATATGCGATAAGGAGGGAGCATATGAGCTTCCGGAGATAGAGGGCAATATATCCTTTGAAAATGTGACGTTCTCTTACGAAGAGGGTAAAACTGTGCTTGAGGACGTTTCGTTTGACGTTAAAAGCGGAGAGAGCATTGCCTTAGTAGGTCCTACCGGTGCGGGAAAGTCCACAATAGTGTCCTTGCTTTCAAGGTTTTATGACTTAAAGGAGGGCAGGATAACGATAGACGGAAACGACATTTCAAATGTAACGCTGCACTCTCTGCGATCGCAGATGGGAATAATGCTTCAGGACAGCTTTATTTTCAGCGGAACGATATTTGACAACGTGCGCTACGGCAGACTTGACGCAAGCGAGGATGAAATAAAAGCAGCTTGCAAAACCGTGTGCGCCGATGAGTTCATCAATCAGATGCCAAACGGATACATGACGGAGGTCAACGAGCGCGGCTCAATGCTTTCAGGCGGACAAAAGCAGCTTATATCTTTTGCACGAACACTTTTATCGGACCCCAAAATCCTGATACTTGACGAGGCCACCTCGTCAATAGACGCGAAAACCGAGAGGCTTTTGCAGGAAGGACTGTTCAAGCTTATGAAGGGCAGAACAAGCTTTATTATCGCACACAGACTGTCGACCATCAAAAACTGCGACAGGATAATGTTTATTGACGATAAGGGAATAGCCGAGTGCGGAACCCATAACGAGCTTATTAACAGGCACGGGGAGTATTATAAGCTTTACACCTCTCAGCACGAGGAGATAAGTGTCTGATTTGTATTAAAATGCGTGAAAAGATGTAAAAAGATGTTGAAGATTATAAATGTTTATGCTATAATAAAATAAATAAAATTATCAGGAGGTAAAGTATGAAGAAAACTTTAAAAAAATCCGCAGTAAGTTTTATTGCTGCTGCGGCGCTTGGGATGACGGTGTTTAACTCATCGTATGTTTTTGCTCTTGACGATGTTTATACCAATGACTCGGACGTTCCCGACACTTCGGTTGAGGTTGTTTGGGACATGGGTAACGGTATAAATCTCGGCAATACCATGGAGTCATGTGGGGATTGGATAAACGGTTCAAGTCCGCAAGATTTTGAAACTGCCTGGGGACAGCCTGAAACAACAAAGGAAATAATCGAAGGAATGAAGGAAGCGGGCTTTGATTCTGTAAGAATCCCGGTAGCATGGTCTAATATGATGTCAACTGACGGAAAGTACACGATCGATCCTGCTTATCTTGACAGGGTTGAGCAGATAGTTAAATGGGTTCTTGAGGCAGATATGTACGCTGTTGTAAACGACCACTGGGACAGCGGTTGGTGGTCAGATTTCGGCAGCAGAGACGAAACGCTGGTCAATGAGGCTTGGAAAAGATATGAGGCTATCTGGACACAGGTTGGTGAACGTTTCAAGGATTATTCTCATAAGCTGATCTTTGAGTCGGCTAATGAGGAGTTTGGAACGGATTGGGGCTTCTTGAGAATGGTTCAGCAGTATAATCTTATCACTGATATAAATCAGAAGTTTGTGGATATTATTCGTTCTCAGGGAAGCAAAAACGCAGACAGATTTTTGCTTATTGCTGGTTATAACACCAACATTGACAAAACTATCGACAAGCGTTATGTAATGCCGACCGATACAGTGGCAAATCATCTTATGATATCCGTTCACTATTACGATCCTGCGCATTACTGCCTGGTATCAGATCCGAACAATTCTTGGGGTTATTCTGACACATGGGGAACAGAATCGGATATTGAGTATATGAAAAATCAGCTTGCTAAGATGAATCAGTACACTCAGCAGGGATATGGCGTTATCATAGGCGAGTTCGGAGCTTTCCACGGACAGTTAGGTTTGGTAAAAGAGGGCTGTTACGATTGGTACGATTATGTTCTTAAGTTCTGTGAGGAGTATAATTTCTGTCCGATGTCCTGGGACTGCAGCGAGTGGTATGTGAGAAAAGAATTAAAGATAACCGATGAGAAGATGGCTAAGATTTTCAAGGATAACGAGTTTGATCCCCAAACCAGCCCTAGACCGGTTCTGGGAACCACGGTAGGCGGTACTATTGAGACGCCGGGAGTCGATACTTCGTCTGTGACGATTGAAATAACAAATAAAGAGACCAATGAGCCTGTATACACGCAGACGGTTGACAAGGAGTGGTCGGTTACTCTTGCTCAAGGAGAATATACCGTTGTGTTTACTGCCGAAGGCTTATGTGAGAGAGAATATGATTTGACAGTAGGCGCGGAGCCTGTAACATTGGATTCAGAGCTTCACATGACTTGTGACGTAAACGGCGACGGAACGATTACAACGGCTGACGTCGGTCTTGCAAACGCCGCTGCCGTTGGTGTAAATGAGCTTACCGGTTATGACTTTGATGTTGCCGACGTAAACGGAAACGGAGAAATCACTACCGCAGATGTCGGAATAATCAACCTACAGGCTACATCTGCTGAATAAAAGCTTTACGCCTGTAATGACTGAGCATATTTTACAATGTTGAAAATCAGTTAGCGTCAATAAGGCCCGCAGGGAAAATTTTCTCTGCGGGCTTTATAGGATTTAAGCAATTAAAACGGGTGATTTTTATCAAAATGTGAGAAATTCCTTTTGTTGCTTGACATTTTATAACTAAAATTGTATAATGTTAAAGTGGGTGCGCAGACGAACTTTAATCTGCGTTCGGCTGCAAAATACAAATATTACTATAAATCAAGTAAAATGGAGGAAATTAAGTTGCGTAGAGTAAAAAAGCCCGTCTTTTTTATCGTTGTTGCGGTGATCGCCGTTTTGGCTTATCTTACGGTATTCGGCGTTCACGGAAAGTACGGCGATTCGAGAGTGACATACATAAAGGGCGTTGATGAAATTAGATGGGGAATTGACATTCAGGGCGGTGTGAATGCCACCTTTGAGCCGGCTGACGGCTACGACGCTTCGGGAGATGATATGGACGCCGCAAAGAGCGTTATTGAACAGCGCCTGGTAAGTCTTAATATCACAGACAGTGAGGTTTACGTTGACGAGAGCAAGGATAAGGTAGTAGTTGAGTTTCCCTGGCAGGCGGGAGACACCGATTTCGATCCCGGACAGGCAGTTCAGGAACTGGGTGAAACCGCTGTTCTAACTTTCAGAGAGGGTTCTCAGGACCCGGATGGAACGGTGATTCTGACCGGTGATCTGGTTGAACACGCAGAGGCAGGATATCAGCAGGATCAGACAACCGGTTCAAATGAGCCGGTGGTAAGCCTTGAGTTTAAAAGCGAGGGAGCAGATGCCTTTGCAGAGGCTACTGCAAGACTTGCGGGAAGCGGTTCGATTTCAATTTACATGGATGAGGATTGCATTTCATCTCCTACGGTAAATTCAGCAATTACCGACGGAAAGTGTGTGATAGAAGGTAACTTTACTTACGACGAGGCGAAAAGCCTTGCAGATAAGATAAACGCAGGTTCGCTTCCGTTTAAGCTTGAGGCTACCGGAACTAATATCGTTTCGCCTACCCTCGGAACAGGCGCTCTTAACTCTATACTCATTGCAGGAGTTATTGCTTTTGTTTTAATAGCTATTTACATGATATTTATTTATCGCCTTGCGGGAGTGGTTGCTACCATTTCGCTGGTAGGTCAGGTAATCTGCACTATTGCAGCAATTTCGGGATTTTTGCCTAACGTCTCGAGCTTTACGCTGACTATTCCGGGTATTGCGGGTATTATCCTCGCGGTAGGAATGGGTGTTGACGCAAACGTCGTTACCTTTGAGAGAATAAAGGAAGAACTCAAAAACGGCAAGACTTTAAACGGCGCGATTGAGGTTGGCTTTAAAAAAGCATGGAGCGCTGTGTTTGACTCAAACATTACGGTAGTGTTTGTTGCGGTTATACTTATGGGAGCGTTCGGACCGACAGACAGCCTGTTTTCAAAAATGCTGAACTTTATTTTCTTCCCGTTCGGAGCTTCTACCGCAGGAACTATTTACTCGCTTGGTTACACGCTTTTGGTGGGAATCATACTAAACTTCGTATTTGGTATTTTCGCCACACGTCTTATGCTTTCGGCGCTTTCTAAATTTAAGTGCTTCAAAAAGCCGAGCCTTTACGGTTTAAGAGCAAAAGCAAGGGCTCTTAAAACCTTGAATGTTTACGCAAAGAAAAAGATCTTTTATATAGTTTCCATAGTATTAATAGCTGCATCTGCACTTGTGGCATGTTTCGGCGGACTTAATCTCGCTATTGAGTTTAAGGGCGGAACGCTTATCGAATACTCCTACGAGGGAGACATAGATACTGCAAGCGTGGCTACCGCAGTACAGGATGCTATCGGCGAGAGCGTAACGGTAAAGACCGGAGAGAGCATGGCTAACAACTCAAAGACGGTAACGCTTTCGTTCGCTTCAGGCGAGGGGCTTACAAACACCAAGCAGACTGAGCTGACAAACGCGTTGCAGGAGAAGTTTGCCGACAACAAGCTTGAGGTTTACTCCGCAAGCGACGTATCGCCTTCAAACGGAAACGAGTTTTTCTTGAAGTGCTTTGTAGCTGTGGCATTTGCGGCAGTTATAATGATAATCTATATCGGTTTCAGATTCCGTAAGATTGGCGGTATTTCCGCAGGATGTATGGCTGTGGTAGCGCTTATCCACGACGCTTTGATGGTGTTCGGCTGTTTCGTTGTATTCGGATTTGATATAGATGATAACTTTATGGCGGTAATCCTGACGATACTCGGTTACTCGATCAACGCAACCATTATCATCTATGACCGTATCAGAGAGAACAAGCGTCTTTACGGCGGCAAGAAGAGCGTCGAGGAGCTTGTAAATATGTCGGTTACTCAGACGATAGGCAGAACTGTACACACAAACGTAACTACTGTTATTTCAATGCTTACGGTGTGCGTGGTCAGTCTTATAACAGGTGTAACTTCGATACTGCCGTTTGCTTTTCCGCTCATTATAGGTATGATCGCAGGTGTTTACTCTTCTAACGTTATCGCGCCTACCTTGTGGGTTATGCTTCAGAAGAGAAAGACAAATGCCGCAGCTGCCAGAAAATAAGTCGAAACTTTATTACCCTCGCCTTTTTGGCGGGGGTTGTTTTGATTAAGCATGGGAAAAATACCTGTAAGCATTAAAAAACTGCTGGTTTTAAAATGAATATTGGTGATTTATATATTCTGCGGTAAAATCAGTTAACTATAAGCGCTTAAACTGCGCTTCTTAATCAGAAAGGACTTTTAGCGATGACTGATATTGTTAAGGATATTAGAGAAGCAAAAACTGCCCTGGGTATAGAGTTCGGTTCAACAAGGATAAAGGCGGTGTTGACAGACTCAAAAAATAAGGCTGTTGCCGTTGGCGGGCATACCTGGGAAAATAAGCTTATAAACGGTATATGGACATACTCAAAGGACGATATTATAAACGGGCTGCAAAGCTGCTATGCCGATCTTAAAAAGAACGTTTTGGAAAAGTACGGTGAAACGCTTTGCATTGTTGGTGCGATTGGTATAAGCGCAATGATGCACGGGTATATCGCCCTTGACGAATCGGGCGAGTGGCTGGTTCCCTTCAGGACTTGGCGAAACAACATAACAGATGATGCGGCGAAAAAGCTAACTGAGCTTTTCGGTTTTAATATCCCGCAGAGGTGGAGTGTCGCTCATCTTTATCAGGCGATATTAAACAAAGAGGAGCATATATTCAGAATAAAAAGAGTTACCACGCTTGCAGGGTATGTTCACTCACTTCTTACGGGCGAAAATGTTCTGGGCGTCGGAGAGGCTTCGGGAATGTTTCCGATAGATTCAAGCTGCCTTGATTACGATGATCACATGGCAAACAGCTTTGATGTGCTTCTTGAGAAAAACGGACTGCCTTATACATTAAGGAAGTTGTTCCCGAAGGTTTTAAACGCAGGGGAACACGCAGGCTATCTGACACCTGAGGGAGCAGCGCTTATTGATGTAAGCGGCACGCTTAAAAGCGGTATACCGCTTTGTCCGCCGGAGGGCGACGCAGGAACAGGAATGGTTGCCACAAACAGCATTTTAAAACGCACGGGAAACGTATCTGCGGGAACCTCTGTGTTCGCAATGGCAGTGCTTGAAAAAAGCCTTTCGGGAGTCTATCCCGAAATTGATATGGTAACTACGCCCGACGGAAGTCCTGTGGCGATGGTTCACGCAAACAACTGTACCTCCGACATTAACGAGTGGGCAAAGCTTTTTGGCGGGGTTTTAAAAGCTTTCGGCAAGGATGTCGACACCGAAACACTTTATAGCACACTATATAAGTCGGCGCTTTATGGAGATAAAGACGGCGGAGGGCTTTTACCATACGGCTATCTTTCGGGCGAGAATATAACACGGGTAGATAAGGGCAGACCGCTTCTTGTGAGAAAAGAAAACGCTTCCTTTACCCTTTCAAATCTTATGAGGGCAAATATGTATTCCGCACTTGGAGCGCTTAAAATCGGGCTTGATATTCTGTTTGAAAAAGAAAGTGTTAAGCTTGATGTTTTAAACTGCCACGGAGGCTTTTTCAAAACCGATGAGGTTGGGCAGAAAATTATGGCGGCTGCTGCAAATGTTAAAACCAGCGTAAACGAGGAAGCCTCTGAGGGCGGAGCATGGGGAATAGCTCTTCTGGCGGCTTATATGAATGAGAAAGGCAGCCTTTCAGACTTTTTGGAAAACAAGGTGTTCAATGACTGTAAAACTAAAGAAATCATTCCTGATAGGGCAGATGTTTTGGGATTTCAAAAATTTATGGAGAGCTACTGCACGGGTCTTGATATCGAACGTGCGGCGGCAGATATTTAATTTTTATATGGGAGGAAACAGCTATGCTTGAGGCTTTAAAAAAAGAGGTTTATGAGGCGAATATGCTTTTGCCGAAATATAATCTTGTAACCTTTACTTGGGGAAACGTGAGCGCGATAGACAGACAGTCGGGGCTTTTTGTCATAAAGCCGAGCGGTGTTGAGTATGAGAGTCTTACGCCGGATGATATGGTAGTTATGGATCTTAACGGAAACAGGGTAGAGGGCAGTCTCAACCCGTCATCGGATACACCAACTCACCTTGAGCTATACAAGGCTTTTACTGATATAGGCGCGATAGTTCACACGCACTCCTCTTACGCTACCTCCTGGGCACAGTCGGGACGCGGCATTCCGTGCTACGGCACTACGCACGCGGACTATATTTACGGGGAGGTGCCTTGCGTAAGATGTCTTACAAAGGCGGAGATAGACGAAAATTATGAGAAAAACACCGGTATTTTGATAGCTTCGGAATTTAAAAGGCTTAAAAAAGACCCTGTGGCAACTCCTGCCGTGCTCTGTAAAAATCACGGGCCGTTTGCATGGGGTAAAACTGCGAAGAAAGCTGTTGAATGTGCGGCAGTGCTTGAGGAAATTGCTAAAATGGCGTACAGGACCGAGTTGATAAATAAGGACATTTGCTGTGCCCCGCAGGAGCTTCAGGATAAACACTATTTAAGAAAGCACGGCAAAAACGCTTATTACGGACAGAGGTAATATGTTAAGGGAAAATGCTTTATAAATTCACATTAAAAACGCTTTGATTACACAATGCAATCAAAGCGTTTTTTTAGCTTTTATTCTGCGCTTTTTACTTCGCAGCCTTTGTAAAAATACTTTAGTATCTCACCGCAGCTTTTGCCGTCTGACGCAAGTTTTTCTGCGTAAGATTGGCAGAAGCCCACAAGATGTCCCGAGCCGAGTGTCGAAAATGTGAATGTGTCGTCCTTCGCGGTGACGGTGAAGTGCTGAGAGGGAAGCGACAGCAGCATATAAAGCTCACTTGCCAAAACATCTTTTTGTCCATCGATCGATACCTCAAGCGGAGTGCCGTTTTTACTTTCCTTAGTAACTGTTATCCAGTCGGTGTAATCATCAGACAGGGTTATATCAAAGTAAGACTCTATGGACTTTTTAAGATCGTCTTTTGAAATTTCGGTCTCTGAAGGCTGCTGCTCTGAGTCAGTATCGCATTTTACGGAGGTGAGATAGCTTATGTCCTCTCCCCATATGTCCTTTGCGCTTTCTGTGCTGCCAAAGGAGCGTTCAAAATACGCCACTGCAACAGGAGATGAATCGTATGTGAGTATAGTATCGTAAACCTGTTCTGCCAGGGGCTTTATGCGCTTGATTATATCATCGAGGTTTTCATAGACATTCTTTGCTTCGTTTTCAGTAAAAACCTTTTGATATACCGTTTCGTCATCGCTTATGTCAGCGCCGCCCAAAGAACGGTCGGGACTTTGGATTTCACGGGCTATGTAGGTGTTTTGTAAAATCATCTGCGCCTTTATCGTTTCATCGTTTAAATCCATAGATATTGACGCAAGAGTTGAATACAAAAGATAATCCATTCGCGACAGGGTGCGTATATCTTTACTTTCGGTCTGAAAAATTTTTATCTTATCAGGCAGCGGCTTGTCTGATAATGAGGGAAGGCTGTCCTTGAAAAAAACAAGGCATGGTATAAGCATTATTCCCAAAGCCAGTATAAGAAGAGTTTTTACAGTCTGTTTCATCTTTGTCCGTCCTTTCTTAATCAGCGTCTACGTAAGTATATTCGCTGAGGACAAAGGTTATTCTCCTTGACAGGGGTTTGTAATTTTGGTATAATTAAAATAACTTTAGTGTTATGGGTGAAGTATGAAACGAAAGGACGGTTTTGTATTATGCCAAAAACTGCACAGGAAAAGCTTAGAGAGCAGTTTGTTAAAAACAACCTTATCGACAAGCAGTATTACGATAAGTACGGAGTCAAAAGAGGTCTTAGAAATCTCGACGGTACGGGCGTTATGGCGGGAATAACAAACATATGCAACGTTCACGGATACATAGTCAATGAGGGGGAAAAAGAGCCCGTTGAGGGAAAGCTTTTTTACAGAGGATATAATGTTATAGATATAGTTTCAAACGCTGAGAAGGAAAACAGATTCGGGTTTGAAGAAGTTGTGTTTCTGCTTTTATTCGGCACCCTTCCGAAAAAATCAGAGCTTAAAACATTTCGCATGATTATAGATGCGCAGAGAGAACTTCCGAACAATTTCTTTGAGGATATGATATTAAAAGCGCCGTCGAGGGATATTATGAACAAAATGGCAAGGTCTATTCTGGCGCTTTATTCTTACGACGAAAACCCCGACAGCCACACACCGGACCACGAGCTTAATACGGCTATTTCAATAATCTCAAAGCTTCCGAGAATTATGGTAAACGCTTATCAGGTTCAGCAGAGAAGCTTTTTCGGTAAAAGTATGTATATGCACCCGCTTATTAAGGGGCAGAGCACCTCCGAGATGATTTTATCGACTCTAAGACCTGACAGACAGTTCACCGATGAGGAGGCAAAGCTTTTAGACCTTCTGATGATTTTACACGCGGAGCACGGCGGAGGAAACAACTCTACCTTCAGTTGCAGGGTCCTTACATCATCGGGCACAGACCCGTATTCGGCTTATGCTGCTGCTATCGGCGCTCTTAAAGGTCCAAGGCACGGTGGTGCGAACGCAAAAGTGCTTCAGATGCAGGAGTGCATCAAGGCTAACGTGAAAAACTGGAACGATGAGGGAGAGGTCGCAGACTTTTTGCGGAAAATCATCCGTAAGGAGGCTAATGACGGCTCCGGACTTATTTACGGTATGGGTCACGCTGTTTATACCCTGTCCGATCCGAGAGCGGTTATTTTAAAGCAGAGCGCTGAGAAAATGGCCAAGGGCACTGAGTATGAGGCGCAATTTAATCTTTTGGAAACTATCGAGCGGCTTACTCCTGAGCTTCTGAAGGAGGCAGGCAAGGATAAATCGATATGCGCTAACGTGGATATGTATTCGGGACTGGTAAATACTATGCTTAAAATTCCGCCAGAGCTGTTTACTCCGATTTTTGCTGTCTCAAGAATGCCCGGCTGGTGTGCTCACAGATTTGAGGAAATTGTCACCGGAAATAGGATAATACGTCCCGCTTACAAGAGCGTGCTTAAAGCAAAAGAGTATGTGCCTATCGCGGATAGATAGTATCATATTTTTAAAGGCATTACACTTTAAAAAGCCTTTTTGTACAGAGCGTTAGGAAATGTATTGGCATTTTTCACTAATACAGGCGCATCTTATTTGTTTATATATACAAATTCGCAAAAAAATTTGCAAAATAAGCCGAAAGCAGTTGCATTTTTACCCTTGATTTGATATACTATTACTATGGATATAATTATTGGCACTATTATACATAATGAAATCCACAATTTTTATATTAAGGAGGCTTTTTCGTATGAAAAAACTTAGGAAAATGAAAAATCAAAAGGGTTTTACCCTTGTTGAGGTTATCGTTGTTCTTGTAATTCTCGCTATTATGGCGGCTATCCTTATCCCGTCGCTTGTCGGCTATATTGATAAGGCTAAGCAGAATAGTATTAGAACCCAGACACAGGCAGTCGTTCAGGCTTCTCAGACATTAGTTTCTGAAGCTTATGCCAATGGTGTTACTCTTGATAATATTTCTTTTGTTGCTACTACAGACACAGAAACCAAATATTCGGGAACTGGTGCTGATAAAAAAGCTGCAATTAGCTTTACTCAGATTGCAGCTTTATCAGAGCAAGAAGTTACTGATGGTACTTTGATAGATGGACCAGAAATTGAAACAACTGACGCTGGAACCAAAGGACAAATTAAAACATTGACATATACAGATGGCAGCAATACATGTGTATATGACAAAGATCAACCTGAAAAATATAAAATTTCTTAACTTTTTATTTAATTACCCTATACAATAAATAATGCTTTAGCAATCTTCGCCCGGAGGCTCTGTGCCAATAGCCCCGGGCGTTTTACTTTACGAGGATATCTGTTAATTTTGCCTACTGCACAAGAGAATCGATCTCCTCCGGAGTGAGCGACGGGAAAAGCGCCTGATTTATCCCACAGGAAATTAGCTTTGCAGACCGCGCGATAATGCGGTCGATATCCTTTGGCGCAACGCTGAATGCCCGGTAGCTTTCCTGAGCTTTTCTTTTAAAAATGTGCTCGGCAATGGTCTGCATGTCCACAACAGTCGGCACACCTATCGCTACTGTAGGCACGCCAAGAGTATTCTCAGAAAGCTCAGCGCGGGAGTTCTGAACTCCGCTTCCCGGAGATATCCCCGTATCCGTAAGCTGCACGGTTTTGGCGAGATTGTCAAGCTCGGCACAGGCAAGGGAATCGATTACTATAACGGCGTCGGGGGAGATGACCTTTATGACTGCGCCTACCGCTTCGGCAGTCTCAATGCCGGTTTTTCCCATAACTCCGGGGGCAAGCACGCTTACCTTTGACATATCCTCCGTAAGAAGATCGGGCGCAAGGCTGTGTATGTGACGCGTGGCAAAAATGTGTTCGGCGGTGGCTACGCCTAAGCTGTCGGGAGTTATCCCCCGGTTCCCGAGACCCACCACAAGCACGTTTTCAGCACCGTGTGTGAGTGAGGTTACGACGTTCGACAAAACTTCGGCACGCTCGTAAAACAGATCCGAATGTATATCCAGCGTTTTTGCAGACGTGAGAGTAACGTATCTTCCCTTTGGTTTGCCCGTTCTTTGTGCGGCTTCATCGGATGTGATTTCGGTTTCGGTGATGGTGAGGTCGCTTTTTGTAGATTTTTTTGACGTTATACCATCGCAGACGTCGTTTTCGGTGATTTCCACCGCTAAATCAGTACGCATAGACATAGATTTCATTCCTTTGAAAAAAATTTGAAAAAAGACTTGCAATTTTCTGTCTTTTATGTTATTATACCAGTTGAGACTTGTTTTATGAATCAGCCGCATTTCCTCTCAGTCTGCGGCGATATTCACTGAATAAGTGATATTAATGTGTATGAGGAGGGAAACGGTATGCCAAACATAAAATCTGCTAAGAAAAGAGTCAAGGTCATTGAAACCAAAACTCTCAGAAACAAGATGATTAAGTCTGATCTTAAGACTGCTCTTAAAAAGGCTGAATCAGGCGATGCGAACGACGTAAAGACTGCTATCAAAAAGGTGGATATGGCTTGCTCTAAGGGCGTTATGCACAAGAACAAGGCTGCCAGAAAGAAGTCGCAGCTTATGAAGATGGCAAAGTAAGCTTAGGAATCAGTAAGTTAAAACCCCGGGATGTTTTATCTCGGGGTTTTGTGTTGTCAAAATATAGTTTTAGCTAAAACAAAAATTGCACACCCTGAAATCAATCTGGGTGTGCAAATGAATTGGCGAATAACCGTAATTTTGATACAAACGAACCCCCTTTTCGGTTAGGGGGTTCAAAATGCCCAAAAAGGGTTCCCGTTTTCCATATTAGATTAAATTACAGTTCAAACCAAAACGTGCATTTATTGCGGTTGTCAACGCCGAATTTCGCTCGATGCGCTGTTAAGATTTCCTTTGCGATGGACAGACCCAGCCCCGACACGACCGCCTTGTTCTTCCTGTTTCGGGCGGTGTAGTAGCGGTCCCAAATGTAGGGGACATCCTCGTCCGCAATTCCTTTTCCGTAGTCTGTCACCGCAAACCGAGCACGGCCGCCCGCCACGGTCAACGATACCTTGATTTTTTTGCTTTCGTCCGTGTGACTTACGGCGTTGTCGATGAAGTTATAGATGACTCTCTTGATCTGTGCCTCATTCACTCTCGCTGTAACGCCGTCTGTGATTTCGGTTTCGATCACATAGCCGTTTTGCTCGCAGAATGGCGCAAACTGTTCGATCACGTCCCGGATTGCACGGCTCAGGTCGATTTTTTCGTACTCCTTAACCGAACCGTCTGCCTGCATGGCGGAAAATTCCAAAATTTCATTGACCAGCGCCGTCAGTCTGTCCGACTCCCGCATGATGATACTCAAATCTTTTTCCCGCTTTTCCGCATCGCTCCACGAGATTTCCTTGACCATCTCCGCATAGCCCTTGATCATGGTAAGCGGCGTGCGCAGATCGTGGGAAACGTTGGCGAGAAATTCCCGCTGGGCATTTTTCGCCTTTTCCAGACGCAGCGCCGTTTCTTCCAGCGTTTCGGACAGCTCGTCAAGCTCGGCGCAAAAACCTTTCGGAAATTTCGGGCGGAAGTTGCCTTCGGCAATCTGTTTTGCCGAGCGGGAGATCTGCGCGACCGGCTTTCCGAAGCGTTTGGAGATGATCCACGCAAGACAAAAGCCGAGCGCCAACGACAAAACCGACACCCAGACAAGCTGCACCCGCAAGATCCCGACGGTGCCGCCCACCGTGCCGAGGGGGAGACTGACCGACAGCGTCCTTCCGTCTCCCAATCGGACGCCCGTCACATAGGCCGTCTCGTCCTGTGTCACAAAGCCGACTCTGTCGGTTTGTGCTTCGTCCAGCTTGTTCACAAGCGTTTGATAGCTGTACGGCAGATTGCGCAGGGCGCCTTTTTCCCAATTCATCACGTCGCCCGCATGATACGGATTGTCCGTCCCATCCTCCGCCTGATTCGTTTCGCCGTAAAGACGCCGATATTCGTCGGCGCTGTAAAGGACGTTTCCATCTGCATCCGTCACAAATACGAGGAGCGAATTGGATACGGCAATTTCGTCGATCACCTCATAAAAGTCGAAATCGGAGGCGTGAGCGGTCATCTTGCTTACCGCTCTTTCGACGTTTCGAATCGCCATTCCGTCATAGAAATTTTGCAGAAAAACCGTCTGCAACAGCCACAGCACGGTAAAAATAGCGGCGGAAAACAAAAGGAACCACAGCCACAGCTTTACACCGAAGGGTTTACGTTTTTTCATCGAACCGATACCCCGTTCCCCGCAAAGTCACGATACACTTCCGATACGGCCCCAGCTTGCCGCGCAGGAGCTTGATCTGCCAGTCCACCGTGCGGTCATCGCCGTAATAGTCATACCCCCACACGGCGTTTAGAATTTTCTCCCGTGTCAGAGCAATCCCTATGTTCTGCACAAGAAAAAGAAGCAATTCGTATTCCTTTGCTGTCAACTCGGTTTTCTCTCCATCTACGAAAACCTCATGCGCCGGCGTGTCGATGCGGATACCCTGTATCACGATTTCCTGTTTCGGTTTTCCCTCGGTATGTCTTGCAAGGACCGCCTTGACCCGCGCCATCAGTTCCCGCGGGGAAAATGGCTTTACCACATAGTCGTCAATGCCCAGCTCAAAGCCCATCAGCTTGTCGTACTCCGTACCCAATGCGGACAGCATAATAACGGGCGTTTGCTTTTGTTTGCGGATCTCTTTGCAGGCGGTGAATCCGTCCATCTCCGGCATCATAATATCGAGGATGATCAAGTCGTAGTCGTTCTCACCGCATAAACGAACGGCTTCTTTGCCGCTATCCGCCGTATCAATTATATGACCCTCATGCTCCGCAAAACGGGAAATCAGTTCTACAATGTCTCTTTCGTCATCGACGGCCAATAAGTAAGCCATGATTTTCCTCCTCTGCAACGCAAAATGCAAACCGTCGCTTGGACGGTCTGCCGTTTTGCGCAGTTTGCTTTTTGTTACTTATGATAACTTGCGCCGCGTTCCTGCCCGGTCAGGTAACCATACCCGGAGACGTCCTGCGTGCGCTCGCTGTCATCGCTCTGCCGATAGGATGCGCCTCTTTGCTGACCGGCAACATAGCTGTAGGATTCGGCCGCTTCCTCGGACCAAGGCGTTTCCCCAATGCCGTTTTCGGCGAGGAAAGCGTCCCGTTCCTCCTCCGGAAGCTGCTCTGCCTGCGCGTACAAATCGTTGCGATTAGCGCTTCTCTGCTGTCCGGCCAGATAGCTGTATTCGCTTTGCTCCGGTACGGATTCCTCGGTTTGTGCTTCTTCGCCGGTGTTTTCCGGTGCTAGGGTCGCTTCGGATGCCTTCGGCTCGTCCGTTTCAGCGTCGATGTCTGCCGCAAAAGCGGTAAAACAACCGACGGACAGCATCACCGCCAGCGCCATAACAGCGATTCCCCAAATCCATTTTGACTTTTTCATGGTTTCAACCACCTTTCTGTATTCCGATCTTCATCGGTGATTATAGAATACATCATGAATGAGGAATGTGCGTGTGGCCTGTTTGGAATCTGTGTGGAATTTGAAAATAGCGAAAAATACCTTAACAGCGAAATATTGAGTTGTTGAGTAGATATGTCCATTCTTTTATTAATTATACCACAAAATTATGAATTAATCTACCACTACGATCCCGGATGATTTGCGGTGAGCGGGGCGGCAATCGTTTAACGATTACTCTCAATAATCCAACGATTACCCATAAGTTCAACGATTACCCCCATAAAATCAACGGTTACAAATCTTTTAACGATTACCCGCTTGACAACTGCCGGGAAAGTTGTTTTATCTCGGGGTTTTGTGTTGTCACAATATAAGTTTTAGCTAAAACAAAAATTGCACACCCTGAAATCAATCTGGGTGTGCAAATGAATTGGTTGCGGAGGATGGATTTGAACCACCGACCTTCGGGTTATGAGCGCAAACTCTCAATAATTGCCAATTTAAGCGTAAGTCAATCTATAATAATATAACGCAATCTGATTAAGTCCCCCTGCTCATGTATTGCAATAAGTCTAATGAAATTTAGAGGAAGGGAAAACGGAGGGAATTTATTCTACGTTACTCTCCTTTTTTGAAATGGAGTTTGATGATTTTGCACTGTCTTTTGCTTTGATTTTTATGAAGGCTTTTCCTTGCTCCAAATATAAATCCTGTTGCTCAGGTGATAGTGAACGGAATATTCTTAATAAATCAACTTCCTTGCTGCTTTTGACTTGATTTGTATAAAAATCTAAAAGGTAATCTGTTGTAACATCAAAATAATTGGCAATGATTTTTAATGTCTGAAAATCCGGTTCGCTTGTTCCTTGAACATATCCGCCTAATGTAGAAACAGGTATTTTCAAATCATATGCTAATTGCTTCTGTGTTAAATCTTGTTCTTCTATCAGCAATCGTAATTTATCAGAAAAAATCATTGTATCAACTCCTGTTTTTATTTTAAAGGAGATAATGAATTATTTTCAATAAAAAACGAGATAATCGTTGACAAAACTAATAAATAGTATTATAATGCTATTGTAACACATTTTATTTTTGATATTCAGATGAAATGTATGAAAAAAATATAATATTCTGATAAACAAGTATCAGAAAAGAATTGGAGGAATTAAAAATGGCATTTTGTATTAAATGCGGAACAGAAATAACAGATGAAATGTTATTTTGTCCTAAGTGTGGAAACAAGGTAGGTGAACAACCAAAAACAATTAATCAATCACAAGTAAATAATCAACAGTTTAATCCACAACAAAACTACCAGTACCAAGCAAATAATTTGGCTCAGCCTACAGCATATACGTATTTGCAAAGACTTTCTGGAAAAGTTAAGACTGAGGCAATAATTTGGGTCGTTATAGCATCTTTGCAGTTGTTATTAGGTATTATTCTTTTAATACAAGGTATTTCATTATCAGGCTACTCTTGGACTCAAGATACAGCAATGGTATATTATGTTCAGGGACTCGTTTTAATAGTAATCTCAATTGTAAATTATAAAGTATCATCAAATGACTTCAAATACAGTAGAGAGGTTTTGATTAACCCTGTTGGCATTGTAAATAAGTTTTCACCAATAGGTGGTCGTATTAGAAATTTGATCTATTAATATTTTGTTCGGCGGAGTAATAGGTGTTATAGGTTCAATATTTGGTTTTGTTACAAGAAGCTATGTTATGAATAATGCAATAACTTTCAATAACATTGAAGCAGTGTTCATATCAAAAAATTCTAATGTAAAATAAGGAGAATTCTATTAATGAAAAGATTTATAAGTTTAATAATGTGCATACTTTTAACAGTTATTTCAGCAGGCTGTGGAAAAGAGAATGGAAACTCTCAAAACAATAAGGTTGATGATAACTCCAACTTGCAGACAGAAAGTAATACAATAGAAAATTCACAGTATCAATCAAATGCAAATACAACCGAGGAAGAAAATACAGGTGCGGATAATTATCTAGGATTAAGAAACATAAAAATAGACAGTACAACTGAATTAACCGAAGAACAAAAACTGGTATCTCAGTATTTTGATAATGACTACATAAATATTACTGATTATGAGTTTCTTGCTCGTTATCCGTCAATTTTTGAGGGTGCACAAATTTATTTCACGGGAACAATTCAAAAGATAATTAAATCAACAGATGATGATTATGAAATGTTAGTCTGGGTTGGAAAAAATGAGGGATTATTTTACTATAGAGATTCAAATATGGGAGTAATGTATGATGAATACAAAGAGAAAACAAAAAACAATCTTATTGTAATTAAAGGAAAACAGACAGACACAAGACTTGTTACAGGGGACGATATTGTTGTTTATGGAAGATATAATAAAATTGAGACTACAATCATAGATAAAATCTCATATACCGTACCAACTATTAATGCGTATCGAACATTTTTTAACAAAGGGATAAGTAGTCCCGATGTGTTTGAACCTGACTTTATTAAAAAAGTTGCAACTGTATTATTTGGTAATAGTGTAGAAGTTAGAAATGCTTCTGATGGCGAGGATTATGATTCCAGTGCGGGTGCAGGTGAATGTACTTTTGATGATAATCCGTTTATGATTTGTGAACCTGAGAATCAATCCAATTCAAAATTTACTAAGTATAGAATGTATTTAAAAAATGGAGTTATAGAAGATGCGAAGTCTAGTTCTAGCATTGGTGGAACAGGCACTTCGGTTGATGATTCAAATATAATCAGAAAATTTGAGTTTACTCCGGACTTTCAGCATTATCTTATTTATACTTTTGATACCGATCTTAAAACATTAACCGTAGGATATTATGATGAAAATTTTAATAAAATATGGCAAAGAGATTTTGAAGAAACCATAAATGGAGTTTACGACTATACTCAAAAGAATTTCTATATTGTTGCAAACAACGATCTTTATATAATTGATATGGCAATAGGAACGTATGTTACTACGCCAAGCTATGTAGGTACTAAATCCGATATAAGAAAAGTATCCGACGGTTTAATTATGCTTTCAGCTTCAAATGCAGATTCGGTAATGAAAGTGGATCTTGAAGGTAATATAATATGGAAGACTAATATTACAAATGAGTATTATATTTTTGATTGGATGAATTCTGTTCAGTTTGTAGATAAAAAAATCATAATTTCAAATCCATATGTCTCCTTTGAACTTGATGCTGAAACTGGTGAACTAAAAACTACGGGAGAGTTAGTTGGATAATATAAATATTTTTTATTTTTAAACTAGACAATTTAACAAAGGCGCTTAGACTAAAAAACCTAAGCGTCTTTATTTTTGCCTATACGCCCCACAGAGGGCTTTTCTTTTTATTGGGAAAGCTTTTCGCCAAACTTAATTAAACCTCTCTATGACGTCTGCAGATACTTCAAAAACCTATGTATGCGTTTAGTGTTGAGAAAAATATTTTAATATCCGAGTTTTTTCAATTCTTTGTGAATTATCGTTAGTGATTTATTAATTTGAAAAAATTGAGTTTTAATAGAATCATTAATATCGTTCTTGATAAAGTACTGTAAATCAAGCATAGCCTGACATATTAGCTCTATTTGCTCTATCGGATTGATAATAGTAATCTCCATCATTCTATACACCCCCCTTTTTGCCTACTTATAACAATTCAGGCAGTGAAATAATTATGTTATTTATAGGATTCTATTTAAAATCTCATAAACAGTCAAATTATTTTTACGGATAATGTTTCGTAGAAGAAAAATAACGCTTTTATATAAACTTATTTGAGATAGAAAAATATTGTATCAAATCATTGTTATTTACTATTATTTTATTTTTGCCGAAATAACTTTTGAAAAATTATTAAAAAGATTTGATGTTTTTTGCTTTCTATTTCGTTATTAATTATAGAACCGTAAAATCAAGATGTAAATATTTTGTTAATTTCTATAAAAATCTCGATGTTTTTATGGGAGTGAAAACGTTATTAATATTGTAGGCTTTTTTTAAGGAGGAATATTATGTCAGAAAAAATTAAAATTAGAAAAGAACAAGCACACTACATTCCAAATGATAAACTTACTAAAGTTTATATAGGGAATCACATTGTTGAAGCAATTACGATTCAAAATGCAAGTAACACAATTCATAATTATAAGAAAATAAGCAAGGACGGTTGTATAAACCAATCCACAGGTGAATATATTACTTTTTCAAAAAATAAGGATAAAAAACATTCGCAGAATCATTTTAAAAACTCTGTAAAAGTTTTACGACGAATAATAAATCTTAATTTTACTGGTAACAATTCAGAAAAATTTATTACACTTACATATGATAGAGAAATGACGGACTATAAACAGGCAAATAAGGATTTCAACAAATTTTGGAGTTTGTTTAAATATCGTTATCCCAACTGTGAGTATATAAGAATACTTGAACCACAGGAAAATGGCAATTGGCACTTACATATTTTGATTAAAGATATTCAAACAAGAAATTTATATATAAGTCAAGAAGAGATAAAATCTATCTGGGGCAAGGGTGGCGTATGGGTTGAAAATTTACCTTTTGCAGATAATTTTGGCGCATACTTTTCAGTACAATTCAGCACTATTAAAAAAGACGATGAAACAAGTAAAGCATTTCAAAAAGGTTCAAGAATAAAATTCTATCCACCAAACTTCAAATTTTATACTTGCTCAAAAGGAATTAAGAAACCCGAAGCAATTATTATGTCACATGGAGACGTTAAGAAAATTGTACACAATCATTCTCCATGTTATGCGTATAGCAATGTAATTACAACAAATGATGACGTTACAGTAAATACTATTACTTATGAACAATACAATTTAAAAAGAAATAATTATATAAATGGAAAATATAACAGTTATGTAAAGAAAGTATGAAGAAATAATAATATTAATTTAAAAGAAATAATATTTCCATACCTGAATAATTGTGCAGAATAAAATAAACGATTGGAGTGATAAAAATGACAGTGCTTCCCAAAATGCGTTTGATAACTCAAGCGTATCAACAGATTAAAAAGGAAGATCCCCAAACGGCTTTAACATTAAATGCTTTAAAATGTCTTGTCCGTAATGGCGAAATTCCATCCAAAAAATCTGGCAGAAAAACGCTGATAAATTATGATACTTTAATTGAGTATCTTAATGCCTAAACTAAATTGCTATAGTGAAATCTCTGGTATTGATACTCAGTATCAGAGCTTATACTATCGACTAATACATTGAGTTATAGTGGAAAACAAAGAAAATCAGAGAAAATGTTTTGCAATCTGCAAAAATTTGAGCAATAATTAGTTTAGGGGGACAAATTTAAAAAATTATGAAAGGAGCGATGTAGATATATGGCAACAGCAAGAAAGAAAGGACGTGGTTATGAAATTCGTGTTTCCTGCGGAATTGATATTAATGGTAAAAAACTAGGAAAATCTAAAACGTGGGTACCTGATAAGAGTATGACACCTAGACAAATCGAAAAAGAATTGGAACGGCAAAAGGTTCTTTTTGAGGAAGAAGTCAAGAGCGGAATTTGTCCTGACAA
Organism: uncultured Clostridia bacterium; assembly: GCA_947625195.1. Classification (GTDB taxonomy): domain Bacteria; phylum Bacillota; class Clostridia; order Oscillospirales; family Ruminococcaceae; genus UMGS1601. Next base: position 131,818 of record CANQNK010000001.1, read on the forward strand.
TAAAATTCGTTTTGTTGATTTTTCAAAAAGGTGGATGGACGAATATGCAAAAGATAAACTCGCAATTAAAACCTTTACCAGATATGAGATTTATTTAAGACGTATCAATAAGGGAATAGGACACTTAAAACTAAAAGATATTACTCCGTTGCAACTTAATGCTTTTTACAGAAGTTTGGAGGCATATGGTGTTAATCAAAAGAAAAAATACGACAAGGACGGTAATTTAATTAACGGTGGAAGATTAGCACCGAAAACCATTCTTGACCACCATAGAGTAATATCTAAAATTTTATCAACTGCTGTAAAGTGGGGATTGCTTGAAAAAAATGTTGCGGAGCGTGCAGATCCTCCCAAAGTACCTCATAGGGAAATACGCTATTTGAATGAGGAAGAAGTTAGACAAATGATAACTATGCTTGATAATGAGCCAATTCAGTATAGAACTATGATAACTCTGCTTGTTTATACTGGTATTCGCCGTGGGGAGCTATGTGGATTGGAATGGAAGGATATTGATTTTCAAAATCAAGTAATGCATGTATGCCGTTCTGCTCAGTACATAGGAAATAAAACTATGATTACCAAAGAGTCGAAAACAAAATCAGGAATTCGTCATTTCTCATTGAGTACTACTGCTTGTATTATGTTAAGAAAATATAGACAATGGCAAATTGAGCAACGTTTTAAAGCAGGAGATCAATGGTGCGAATGTGACAGGTTATTTACTTCATGGAATGGACAGCCTATTCACCCTGATACTATTACAAACTGGTTTGCAAAATTTATTAAAAGAAGTGAGTTACCTTATGTAACGCTTAATTCACTTCGTCATACGAACGCAACGTTGATGATTGCAGAGGGTACAGATGTATGTACTGTATCAAGAAGACTTGGACATGCAAATACTGCAACTACTCTTAATATCTATGCACATGCGTTAAAATCCAAAGATAGAGAAGCCGCAAATACAATTGAAAGGACATTGAGCAGATATGCATAAATCGACTAATATTTTAGTGTTTTTGGATGCTCGGAGGGAAACGGGAGGGAAATTGAATAGATTTTTAATTTTTCCGAACAAAAGAAAAAACCCTGAAACCGTTTGATTTCAAGGCTTTCAACTGGTTGCGGAGGATGGATTTGAACCACCGACCTTCGGGTTATGAGCCCGACGAGCTACCGGACTGCTCCACTCCGCGATATATGCTTTGCACCATTTCCAAGGTGCTTACTTATTATATCATCAGTATATCGCTTTGTCAATACCTTTTTTCAAATAATATTTCGCCTTAATATTGCAAAATTTTCGTTACAAATTATGACAAAGTTCTGCTTTTTATTGACACGTTCGCAGGTGCTGTGATATAATAAACTGTCGGAAAAGTGAACTTGACGTCGGTCATACATTTAATCGGCATTGCTGACATTTACTAAGGAGGGGAAATCTTGTTCAGCATAAAGGATATAAGATCCGAGGCGCGCGCAAGCGTACAACGTAACTTCTGGCCCGGAGTAATATTATGCTTTATACTCGCGGTGTTCTTGGGCGAGTATGTTTCTTCCTCGTATGCAATAACATATTACAGCAATTACGCCGCTGATTATGTATCAAGCAGAAGCGAAACGCTTACAAATTACAGAAAAACGACAAACTCTGACTATATCAAGATTCTTTTTACAAACGATGAAGTTATTGATGTTTATGAAAGCTACGGCGTTAAGGCTCCGTATGGAGCCGACGATATACAAAGCGCAAAGCTGAGCAAACATCAGAAAGAGGAAATGAATAAAAAGATATCTGAACTTTTGCCAAAAAAGTCTTTTATCAGTAAAGTTATAAATTATTCGTCAGATATTATTTCGCTTCAGAATACGTACCCTGTGCAGATAGCCGCAGGTGCAAAAAGTCTGTTTAATCGGTACACCTTCAGCTTGGGCTTGGCAATACTCGTTATCAGTGTTTTGAGTATGGCGTTTTCTTTTTTCGTGGGCTTGCCTCTTAAAGTGGGAAGGTCAAGATTTTTTATGGAAAATCTTTATTATAAGGATACCGGTGTTGCCAGAGTTCTATATCTTTACAGGCAAGGTTACATCATAAAGCCGTGTATTATTATGACGATATGGTCCGCAATTAAATTTGTTGCAGGACTGACTATATTTTTATATCCGCCAATATACTATATGTATAAACAGGTTCCGTATATTCTTGCGGAAAATCCAACTGTCGGCGTTAAGCAGGCGTTTGTAATTTCAAAACAGATGATGAAAGGCTTTAAATGGCAGGCGTTTTTGCTTGATTTGTCATTTATAGGTTGGCATATTCTTTCTATACTGTCGTTTGGATTGGTTGGCTTTTTTTATACAAATTCGTATACCTCTGCCGCCAGCGCTAAGCTTTACCTGATCGTAAGAAAAAATGCGATAAAGAATAAAAACGAGGGGTATGAGCTTTTGTGCGACAGATATATAGATTTGAGCGAAGCCGATGATAAAGAAAAGGCATTGATTTACAGTGAAAACGAATCTGCAAAAAACGCCGATATGGAGGAGAAAAAGCGAATTCACGAGCAGAAGGAGATTGCTGAAAAGCAAGCTGAGGTTGAGCGAAAAAAGAAAATAGAGGAAATGTCTTACGATATAAAGAAGTTTCCGGAAACTATAAAGGGGCTGCCTAAGAATATAAAGGAACTGCCTAAGACAATAAAGGACGACAGTGAGGAAAAAAGCCGTCAAAAAGCGGAAAGAAAAAATCAAAAGGCTCAAAGAAAAAATAAAGAGCAGTAAAATTTATGCTGCTCACAGATTTTACGAGGCGAATTTTACGTTTACTTCTACTACCTCAGCGTCGGTGCCGACTCTCATAAACGGACCGTAAACTCCTACTCCCGAGGTAACTATGGAATACATACTGTCTTTCTTTTTTATCATTCCGCAGGAGTTTTCCCAAACAATATCTGTCAGTATGTTTCCGGGGAATATCTGACCGTCGTGGGTATGTCCGGAAAGGTCTATGTCTACTCCCACGTCTGCAAGCTCCTCAAGCTGTCTCGGCTGATGATCCATTACAATAACGGGCTTTGTGTGATCCTTGATCTGCTTCATAAGCTCTACCGGAGTTAAGCGGGAGCCGTTTTTACTTCCCGGCTTCTGACTGTCAAGTCTTCCGCAAAGGTAGAAGCTGTCGTCGATAAGAACGGTTTCGTCACGCAGTATATTTATATTCGCTTTTTCGAGAAACTCATACATTCTTTCGTCCTGAGTTTTGTTATCTTCGGTCTTGAAGGTGAAGCCCACCAAAATAGTTTCGGAAACGTCGTGATTTCCCCAGCAGGCATAGGTGCCGTATTTTGATTTCATACCCTTTAAGATTTTAATAACCTCGTCAGGCTCTTCAATGCTGTCGTAGGAATTGTCAAAAAAGTCTCCGGCAAACACAACAAGATCCGGATTCATAGCGTTTACGGCATCTACCATTTTCTGTGTATGCGCTTTTCCGATAGAATAGCCGAGATGAAGGTCGCTTACGAGCGCTATCTTAAGCGAGTCGAGCTTACAGCTTTTTGCAAGCTCTACGTTATATGAGGTAGTTTTTATTGTGGTGGCGTGAATAAAGCCGTAGATGGATATAACTGCGGTTAGCAGCAGTACGCCCAGTCCCTTTGCAACGTAGAATCTTCTTGTGGCAAAGAATTTCAGACTTATTAACTTTGTCTTTTTAAGCACGAATAGAATCAGATCTGTTACTATGGCTATAAGAACAAGATACAAAAGACAGCCGAGCCAATACGCGCTTAACGGACGTATAAGCTTCCTTATATATATATCGGGCAGAAAAGACGCAAGCACCGGCGTTAGCGCAAGAAAAAAGAAAATAACAGACAGCAATGCTATAAACCACTTTTTTCTGAGCACCTGCGCAAAAGCCGTTGTCATTCTGTAAAAGTGACGAATGAGATATATTATCGCCAGAATATAAATCGGCGAGAGGTATACAGCTATCATATTTTTAAAACGTCCTTTTCTTTTACTCTTAAATATTATACAATTTATAAAACAAAATTTCTATGCCAAACGACAAAATTTTAAAATTTGTTAATATATACACGGCACTGGTATTGAATTTGATTTGAAACAACGCCGTTTTACATAAATCCGTATGAACGAAAGGAAAGCAGGCTATGGATTTTCAAAGCACTGACGGTCAGGTACTGACCAAATACCCCGATTATTTAAGGCAGGAGTTTTTACCCGCCAAAAGTCGTACGATAAAAATTCCTTCAATAGGGCTTAAGTTTTACAGAAAATACAGCGTAATAACATATCTGCTTATGTTTTTTCTGTTTGCTGTTATCGGCTGGTGTTGGGAGGTGGGCATACACCTTGTTGAGGATCATGTTTTCGTAAACAGAGGAACTATGATGGGCCCGTGGCTTCCGATATACGGCTTTGGCGGAACGGCAGGCGTGTTGGCAATGACAGTTTTCGGAAAGAGAATTTTAAAATATCCGGCGCTTACATTTTTAATAGTGACTACCATGTGCGGAGTGATCGAATATGCGGCAAGCTATGTTTTAGAGCTTTATTACGGAATACGCTGGTGGGATTATACCGGATACTTTTTAAATATTAACGGACGCATTTGCCTTGAAGGAGTTTTGATATTCGGCTTTGCAGGATGTGCGGCTATTTACTTTATAGCCCCCGCTTTTGACGACATTTTAAAAAAGATAAGTCTCAAAAGAAAAGTGATCCTTCTTATTATATTTTGTCCGCTGTTCGCTGCTGACATGATTTACTCAAACGTTCACCCGAACGTAGGAAAGGGAATTACCGACTACAATTCGGCATATTTACCTAGTTCAATTTCGGTGGCAGATTGTGCGGCCGCGGATATGGAATTAGAACAGTACTTATCTTAGGATTAAGTTTACATATAAATTTGTATATGTCTCAGCTTTAGAAAAATTGGCGATTTGCACAATGTTTTGCAGATAATTAAAGCTGAATTATTCTATAATCTGCGAAAAACATACAAAATTTTTCTTTACAGCATACAAATACTCATATGACTATTTATATATTAGTGAATGTGCACAACATTTTGACAAAAATTAGTTTAAGTTATTTATAGCAAAAGTAATTCGTTTTTGCTATAATATATTTGTAGTAGTATGGGCTTAAGACGCCTATACACTTTTGCATAATTACATTAAGGAGGTAAAATGATGGCAGCAAAAACTTGTTCTATCCCTTTTGCGGGAACAGCCGAGCAAGAGGCAAGGCTAAAAGAAATAATTGCTTCTCATAAGGGTGATAAGGGTGCTTTGATGCCCGTTTTGCAGCAGGCACAGGAAATATATGGATATCTGCCGATTGAGGTTCAGACGATAATTGCGACAGAGATGGATATTCCGCTTGAAAAAATTTACGGTGTGGTAACTTTTTATTCGCAGTTCTCTTTGAATCCTAAGGGCAAATATACTATTTCAGTTTGTCTTGGTACGGCGTGCTACGTTAAGGGATCGGGTGATCTTTTTGATGAGCTCTCAGCAAAGCTCGGAATCAGCGGAGGAGAAACTACCCCGGACGGTAAGTTTTCTCTTGTTGACTGCAGATGTATAGGAGCATGCGGACTTGCACCCGTTCTGACTGTAAACGACGACGTTTACGGCAGACTTACCGTTGATGATCTTGACGGGATTTTGGAAAAATATCAGGACTAAATGCTTAATGATATTTCTCTTTGCGTTCTCGATATGGCAATCAATTCTTTGAAGTCGGGAGCAAAAAACATTTCACTATTTCTCACGCAGGATGATAGCCGCGTTTTATTTAAAATAAAGGATGACGGTTGCGGGATATCCGACAAAATGCTCGACAGGATACATAAGAATATGCGCAAGCCTATAAAGGGCTGCGGCTTTAACGGGCTTAAGGTGCTTTATAAGGTGTGCGGCGGCAGGGTTAAGATAATTTCTGAGGACGGCTCGGGGACTGAGGTTTCGGCGGTGTTTAAGCCGGAATTTCCACTGGGAGACGTTACGGAGACGATCATGTGCCTTATCAATCTTAGCGCGCAGAAGAGAGTGAGAATAAGCTTTTTTGCAAAATGTAAAGAAAAAAGCTTTTTACTTGACAGTGAAAGGCTGAGCGGAATATTCAAAAGTCGAAAACTTTCAGACGGCGAAAGGTATGCTTTATTAAAGCAGCATGTGTCGTCAGGGATATCAGGAGTATTTATTTGAACAAGGATTTTATTTAGTCAGAATACACAATAAGGGAGGAAAAAATTTGAAATCTTTAGAAGAACTCAAGGCAATCAAGGACAAAATGCAGAGCACAATAGATCTTCGACACGAGGATCCGGCTGCTACAAAGGTGATCGTAGCAATGGGTACCTGTGGAATTGCAAGCGGAGCAAGAGAGGTTTTAAACGCTTTTGCTGAGGCTGTTGCCGAAAATGGTATAACAAAAAACGTTATGGTTTCGCAGTCGGGCTGCATAGGGCTTTGTGAAAACGAGCCGGTTGCAGAGGTGATCTCTCCGGGTAAGGATAAGGTTACATATGGTCATCTTACCCCTCAAAAAGCAAAGGAAATTGTACAAAAGCATCTCATCGGCGGCACTGTCGTTGATGAATATAGAATATAAAGGAGGAAGTACAATTATGTATCGTTCACATGTGTTGGTATGCGGCGGAACGGGATGTACCTCCTCGGGAAGCCAGCAGATAATTGACACTCTTAAAAGAGAGATTAAAGCAGCAGGGCTTGAAAACGAGATCGAGGTCGTAAAAACAGGATGTTTCGGACTTTGCGCTCTCGGCCCCATTATGATAGTTTATCCGGAGGGAACCTTTTACTCAATGGTTCAGGAAAAGGATATTCCGGAAATCGTTTCTGAGCATCTTGTAAAGGGAAGAATAGTTTCACGTCTTGTTTACGATGAGACCGTTACCGAAAATGGAATCAAATCTCTACAGGATACCGCCTTTTACAGCAAGCAAAACAGAGTTGCGCTAAGAAACTGCGGAGTTATAAGCCCTGAAAATATCGAGGAGTACATAGGCACAGGCGGATATGAGGCGCTGGGCAAGGTGCTTACCGAAATGACGCCGGACGAGGTTATTCAGACAATACTTGACTCTGGACTCAGAGGAAGAGGCGGCGGCGGATTCCCGACCGGTATGAAGTGGAAACTTGCAAGAAACATAGTTCCGAACGCTGATCAGAAGTATGTTTGCTGTAATGCCGACGAGGGCGATCCGGGTGCATTTATGGACCGTTCAGTTCTTGAGGGCGACCCGCACGTTGTTTTGGAGGCTATGGCTATTGCAGGATATGCGATCGGAGCTAACCAGGGATATATCTACGTTCGTGCCGAGTATCCTATCGCTGTAAAGAGACTTGAGATAGCTATAAATCAGGCAAGAGAATACGGAATGCTCGGAAAGGATATTTTCGGAACGGGATTTGATTTTGATATAGGACTTCGTCTTGGCGCAGGCGCATTTGTCTGCGGTGAGGAAACGGCTCTTATGACTTCTATTGAGGGTAACAGAGGAGAGCCAAGACCGCGTCCTCCGTTTCCGGCTGAAAAGGGACTTTTCGGTAAGCCGACTATTTTGAATAATGTTGAGACCTACGCAAATATTCCGAGAATCATTTTAAACGGTGCTGAGTGGTTTTCTTCCATGGGTACAGAGAAGAGCAAGGGTACTAAGGTATTCGCTCTGGGAGGTAAGATAAAGAACACCGGCTTGGTTGAGATCCCTATGGGTACTACGCTCAGAACAGTAATTGAGGAGATAGGCGGAGGTATCCCCAACGGAAAGAAGTTTAAGGCTGCGCAGACGGGAGGCCCTTCGGGCGGATGTATTCCCGCAGAGCACTACGATATACCTATCGACTACGATAACCTTATTTCTATAGGCTCTATGATGGGCTCCGGCGGACTTATCGTAATGGACGAGGATAACTGTATGGTTGATATTGCAAAATTCTTCCTTGCGTTTACCGTCGATGAGTCCTGCGGAAAGTGTACGCCGTGCCGGATAGGAACAAAGCGCCTTTACGAAATGCTGGACAAGATTACAAAGGGTCAGGGTACGCTTGAGGACCTTGACAAGATTGAAGAGCTTTGCTATTACATAAAGAATAACTCTTTGTGCGGACTTGGTCAGACAGCACCGAACCCTGTTCTTTCGACGCTGCGTTACTTCCGAGACGAGTATATCGCTCACGTTGTTGACAAGACCTGTCCTGCGGGAGTTTGTAAGGATCTTCTTAAGTACAGCATTGATCCGGACAAGTGCCGCGGCTGCACCTTGTGTGCAAGAAAGTGTCCCGCAAGCGCTATTTCAGGTACCGTTAAACAGCCCCACGTTATTGATCAGGATAAGTGCGTGAAGTGCGGGGCTTGTATGGAAACCTGTAAGTTCGGCGCAATTTCAAAGAATTAAAAAGGAGGGAGTCTGAAATGGATATGATAAATATTAAAATCAATGGAATGGATTATGAGGCTCCGAAGGGAACGACAGTTCTTGAAGCTGCAAGGCTTGCAAATGTTGAAATTCCTACTCTTTGTTTCTTGAAGGACATAAACGAGATCGGCGCCTGCCGTATATGCATAGTTGAGGTTTCGGAAAAAAGAGGGGAAGCAATGGGCCCGAAGAGGATGATAGCTTCCTGCGTGTACCCGATTTCAGAGGGTATGCATATTTATACAAATACGCCAAAGGTAATTGAATCAAGAAAGAAAACTCTTGAGCTTATCCTTTCAAATCATGACAGAAAGTGTCTTTCCTGCGTAAGGAGCGGAAACTGCGAGCTTCAGAAGCTGTGTAAGGATATGGGTGTGGAGGTTGAAAGCAGGTACGACGGAGAAAAAACTTCGTTTGAGCTTGACACTTCTGCTGCTCATATGGTAAGAGATAACAACAAATGTATCCTTTGCCGAAGATGCGTTGCAGTCTGCTCAAAGGTTCAGGGAATAGGCGTTATTGGCGCAAACGAGAGAGGCTTTAAGACAAACATAGCTTGCGCTTTTGAGGATGGCCTTGCAAATACCTCGTGCGTTTCATGCGGACAGTGTATTGCGGTGTGCCCTGTAGGCGCTCTTTACGAAAAGGACAGTACAGCAGATATATTTGAGGCTATTGCAGACGATAGCAAGACGGTAGTAGTTCAGACTGCTCCGGCAGTTCGTGCCGCTTTAGGTGAGGCTTTCGGCTATCCGATAGGTACTGACGTTGAGGGCAAGATGGCGGCTGCATTAAGACGTCTGGGCTTTGACAAGGTTTTTGATACCGACTTTGGAGCGGACCTTACGATAATGGAGGAGGCTCACGAGTTTTTGGACAGGGTTCAAAACGGCGGAAAGCTTCCGATGATTACCTCCTGCTCTCCCGGTTGGATAAAGTACTGTGAGCATTATTTCCCCGATATGACTGAGAATCTTTCAAGCTGCAAGTCGCCTATGCAGATGTTCGGCGCAACCGTTAAAACCTATTATGCGGAAAAGATAGGCGTAAAGCCGGAGGACATAGTAGTAGTTGCAGTTATGCCGTGTACAGCAAAGAAGTTCGAGATAGGCAGAGACGATCAAAATGCTGCCGGTGTTGCTGACGTTGACTACTCAATCACAACAAGAGAGCTTGCGAGGATGATAGAACGCTCGGGAATTAAGTTTAACGAGCTTCCTGACGAGAAGTTTGACGATCCGCTGGGTATTTCTACCGGTGCCGGCGTTATCTTCGGTGCAACAGGAGGAGTTATGGAGGCGGCGCTCAGAACTGCCGTTGAGACTCTTACAGGTGAGGAGCTTAAGAGCATCGAGTTCTCTGAGGTTCGCGGAACCGAAGGAATCAAAGAGGCTTCTTACGATGTTGCCGGAATGACGGTCAAGGTTGCGGTAGTATCCGGGCTTGCCAATGCAAGAGAGGTCCTTAAAAAGGTTGAGTCTGGAGAGGCTGATTATCAGTTTATCGAAATAATGGGCTGCCCTGGCGGATGCGTAAACGGCGGAGGACAGCCGCAGCAGCCGGGTTGGGTTAGAAATACGGTTGATATAAAGGCATTAAGAGCAAAGGTTCTTTACGACATCGACTCTGATATGCCGATAAGAAAGTCGCACGAAAACCCTGCTATCAAGAAAGTTTATGAGGAGTATTTCGGAGAGCCGGGAAGTGAAAAGGCTCATCACATTCTACACACTTCATACGTAAAGAGAGGACTTTACAAATAATAAGATCTGAGGGGACGAACAAAATTCGTCCCCTTTTTTCTGCTTTTAACATAGTATGTATTATCTTTTTTCAAAGAAATCTGACTAGAGGTGATATTATCTATGCAAAGCACCACAAAAACTGCCTATGCAAAGCTATCTGGAGCAAAGGGATTTGAAGCAATACACGGGGAAGTGTTTTTCAGGCAAACTCCCCACGGGGTTTTGATAACCGCAGCGGTACACGGGCTTCCTGCGCAGCAAAAAAATGACAAATTCGGTGTGTTCGGCTTTCACATTCACGAGGGTACGGAATGTGACAAATCAGGAGATTTCTCGAAGACCTTGGGGCATTTTAACCCGTCAAATACCGCACACCCCTATCACGCCGGAGATCTTCCGCCGCTTTTTTCAAACAGCGGTAACGCCTATATGCAGGTTCTGACCGACCGCTTCAGGCTTGACGAAGTAATAGGCAGAACCGTTGTGATACATTCTGCGCCCGATGACTTTAAAACTCAACCGAGCGGAAACTCAGGAAATAAGATAGCCTGCGGTGTAATCAAAGCAATTAAGGATAAATAAAAATTATTACTTGACAAACAGAAAAAAAGTGCTATAATTTTTGAGTAAGGGGTAAATTCCTCTGGTATAAAGTGAAATGCAGTGATGGGTGCATTTTATGCGTTTACAGGGTTTGCGGTACTTAAGAGAGGCGGCGTCTGGTGAAAGCCGCTGTACGGAGCTTGTATTCATCCGCCCATAGCAGACGCCCTAAAGACCCTGAGGTCGATTAAGGCGGTACGGAGTCCTCCGTTATCGGGAAGCGCATTGGTTGATGCGAATAAGCGGCCGTTTTTCGGCAATAAGAGTGGTACCGCGGAGTATTCAAGCTTCGTCTCTTTTATTTAAGAGACGGGGCTTTTTATTATGCCTTTCGCAAATCTACATAAAAAGGAGAGTCAATATGCTTACACTAGACAAAGTTTATCACGCTTCACTGGTATTGAAGGAGGTTATAAGAGACACAGATATAATTTATGCTCCTAAGCTTAGCAAAAGCTGTGAGGTTTATCTGAAAACGGAAAATCTTCAGATAACAGGTTCTTTTAAGGTCAGGGGAGCGTATTACAAAATTTCTCAGCTTACCGATGAGGAAAAGTCCAGGGGAGTTATAGCCTGCTCTGCTGGAAACCACGCGCAGGGAGTTGCGCTTGCCGCTACAAAGGCAGGTATAAGGTCGATTATCTGTCTGCCGGATTCGGCTCCCATTTCAAAGGTAGAAGCTACGAAGTCCTACGGCGCGGATGTGTGCCTGGTTCAGGGCTGCTATGACGACGCCTATCAGCGTGCGCTTGAGCTTCAGAAAGAAAAGGGCTTTACGTTTATTCATCCGTTTAATGATGAAAACGTTATAGCGGGACAGGGAACTATCGGGCTTGAGCTTTTAAATCAGCTTCCCGATCTTGACGCTGTTATCGTGCCGGTCGGCGGCGGCGGACTTATCTCAGGTGTGGCGTTTACAATAAAGCAGTTAAGACCTAAGGTAAAGGTTTACGGAGTTCAGGCAAAGGGCGCGGCAAGTATGTTTAATTCGGTCAAGAACAAAAAAATACAATGCTTAGACAGCGTGTCCACCATTGCAGACGGAATTGCCGTAAAGGAGCCGGGTGACAAGACCTTTGATCTGGTAAATAAATATGTGGATGAGATTGTTACTGTCAGCGACGATGAGATCTCGTCGGCGATCCTAACGCTTATGGAGCAGCAAAAGCTTGTTGCAGAGGGCGCAGGAGCGGTTCCGATTGCCGCCGTAATGTTTGATAAGCTGCCCATTAAGGGCAAAAAAGTTGCGTGTCTGCTTTCGGGGGGAAATATTGATGTAACCATACTGTCAAGGGTGATAAAGCGCGGACTTATTATGACGGGAAGAACCGTTCAGCTTATGATAGAACTTATCGACAAGCCCGGACAGCTTAAGGGTGTTGCGGACATAATCGCAAGGATAGGCGGAAACGTAATATCCATCCACCACGAGAGGGCAAACGAGGGACAGGACGTAAACGGCTGCTTTTTGCGTATGGTGCTTGAGACAAAGGATCAAGCTCATATAAATGAGATAGTCACGGCGCTCACAGACGCCGGCTATCATCTTTGCTGAGAAAGGAAGAAAGATATGGAAAAGATTTACACAGACAAAGCACCTGAGGCGCTGGGACCGTATTCACAGGCGATAAAAGCGGGGGATTTTGTTTTCACATCCGGACAGATAGCCATAAATCCGGCTACCAATACAGTTGAGGGCAAGACCATTGAGGAGCAGACAGTACAGGTTATGAAGAATCTGACGGAGGTTTTGTCTGCGGCGGGAACCACTCCGCAAAAGGCGGTGAAGACGGTATGCTTTTTAAAGAATATGTCGGATTTTGCGGCGTTTAACGAGATATACGCCAAGACCTTTACGCAAAAGCCGGCAAGAAGCTGCGTTGCCGTAAAGGAGCTGCCAAAGGATGTTTTGGTTGAGGTAGAGGTTATCGCTTTAGCGTAATCAAAGCAAAAAACAGAGGAGCTGTTGATAATTTCAGCAGCTCCTGTTTTGTTTACAGATATTTTTTTCTTACCCGCTTAAGCATGTGCCGAAACGGCAGGTACAGTATCAAAATAAACACGGCGTTAAATATCATATGGGATATGTTAAACAAAAGTCCGGCTGCAAAAATCGTCAGGGCGTACGGAACTGTCATAGTGTCAAAAAGGCTCGTGATCGTGTATAGGTCTGTAATGACAGAGAAAATTGCACCGGCTATTACGGAATACACAGTCATCACCGCAAGCGAGGAGCCTGTTTTTGTTTTGGCGATAAGCCCGGCGAGAGCGCCGACCACTCCCCACGCCAGCATCTGAAAAGGAGTCCACGGGCCGTGACCGAGAGCAACATTTGAAACTGCTGCACAAAGAACGCCCGTCATAAATCCGTCTGCGGGACCCAGGCAAGCTCCCGCAATGATAACGATCGCCGTTACGGGCTGAATCTGAGGTATAAAGGCGAATATTATGCGTCCCACAGAGCCTATTACCACGAGAGAAACTATCGGCATAAGCCGAGCAGCAGAGGGCTTTTTCAGCTCAAAACAGGTTAAAAATGCGGCTATTATTATAATTACGCTCATTACAGCCGCAAGATAACCGCTCATTTTAAACCTCCCAGTTGGCTGCATAAGGCAAGGCCTTCACATATGCCTCTTGAAGCACGTGCAAGCGAAGTTGTAAAAAAGCGGTTATTAAAAACAAATTCACAAGCTGCTTCCCGGCTGATAATCTCGCCGCAAAAAAGCATTGAAATGTCATCGCAGATTTCTGTAATAAGCTCGATATCGTGAGATGATACAACCACCGCGGCGCTCTGCTTTACTTCGTTTATAAGATTTATAAAGTCCGCTTTTGCATAAGGGTCAAATCCCTTTGCGGGCTCGTCGAGAAATATTACTTTCTTGCCGCAGACAAGCGCTTTAAAAAGTGCCGCAAGCTGAAGTTCTCCGCCGCTTAGGTCATACGGGTGCTTATAAAAAAGCCTGTCGATATTTTTAAAAATCGGATACCGATGAAAGGTCTTGTCTATTTCCTCAATGTCTATTCCCGACATTTCACACATAAATTTTATGTCATTTAAAACGCTGTCCTTTATAAAGGCAAGACGCGCGTCCTGAGGAAGATAAACGGCGTTTTCAAACGATTTTACTTTGCCTGCATAAGGCTTTTTAAGCCCTGCCAGAACCTTCATGAGCGTAGTTTTTCCGCTTCCGTTTGCACCTACAATCCCCATAACTCTGCCCTTTTTTACTTCAAGCGAAACGCTCTTTAAAACGTCGTCAGCTTTTTTATCGTAACGAAAATACACGTTTTTTGCGGATATTACAGTATCGCCGCCGCTGGCTTTAAAAGGCTTTATCGGCGAGTACCGCACGCCGTTATTTTGTATGTACTCTCTTGCCTGCTTAACGGTTTTTATCAATTTATCTCTGCACAGCGGAATAAGCGGGCCTGCGGCAAGACAGAGAGGCTTTTTTTCTTTTAAAAGCTTTAAGAACACCTCGTCAGTGTGACCGAGATCCGATACCCTGCCGTCTTCAAGCACCAGTACCTTGTCTATTAGAGGAAGAATGTTTTCAAGCGAATGAGAGGATATGATTATGCTTGTGCCAAGCTCGTCTTTTAGCTTTTTAAGAGCGCTTGTAAGCTTGTCACAGCTTATCGGGTCAAGCTGCGCGTAGGGCTCGTCCAGAATTATGACCTCGGGAGACAATACGCTTACTGCTGCAAGGTTTACTAGCTGGACCCCGCCGCCGGAGAGCTCGCTCATTTTTCTTGTTACAATGTCGGATATGCCGAAAAATTCACAAGTCTCGGCTGCGCGGCGGCGAATATATTCGGGGCGCATTCCCAGATTCTGAGGGGCGAAGCATATCTCGTCGTAAACTGTTTCGCACACCGACTGGTCAAACGGGTTTTGAAAAATAAATCCTGTTTTTGATATGTCGTCTGACGAAAAAAGCACCTTGCCGAAAAGCTCTCCTTTCGGGCTTACGCTTTTTTTCAAAAGCCTTAAAAGGGTGCTCTTGCCGCTGCCGGATCTGCCTATTACTGCTAGCGTTTCGCCCTTGTTTATTTCAAAGGAAACATCTCGCAAAGCATAGTCCTTTTCTCCCTCGTACTTAAAGCTTAGATTTTCGATTTTAAATAGTGCCATTTTAATTCCTCTTTTAACTGAAACAGCGCAGGCAGCAACAGCAGAATACAAAGAGAGATAACGCTTGCAGTTTTGCCTGTTAATAAGTATGTAAAAAGCATAGCCCCCGCCGTGCAGAATACTATGCCGTCGTCCCTTTTAAGCTTCATTTTATAAACGCTGGTTTTACCTTTGCACTCAAAGCCTCTTCCCCTCATTGAAATTCCCTTAATGACCGAGCCCTCAAGGGCGTTTTGAGATACCGCCAAAAGCTCAGCACTTAATAGTTTTATGCTTTTCATAACCCCCTTTTGCTCTTTGATAAAGCTTTTGCGGCACGACGAAACCTCTTCTGAGCGCCTTTTTAAGTCGTGCGTGCTTTTGTATATCATCGAAAGCATAAGAGCTGTTGTCGGCAAGATTCTTGACAAAAGGTGAAAAACTCTGTTTGAGTTTAAAAGCTTAGAAGCTATCTGAAACCAGAGTATAAGTGTAAGCGCCGTTATGCCCGAACGAACTCCAAGCATCAAAGCCTCAAGCGTGTAAGGATCATCGTTTACATAAAACAAAGGAGTGCTGCCCGTGTGATTAAACAGCGGATTTAAAAGGATAAGCAGCGCCACTGTCGGCAAACAAAAGAGTGCCGTTTTAAAGCACTCTAAAAAAACACTGTAAAAAATACATATCACAAAGCAGGGGATAAGATACATAAAGTTCTGAGCACTAATGCAAATAAGCACAAATGAAATTATAAAGTAGCATACCGCTGCCAGTTCGTTTAAACTTCTAAAATGTAATGTCACTTCAGCCTCCGAGCTTATACGTGCGTAACGTATATCCACTCCACGACGTCGCCTGCTTTTAGCACATACTTGTCACAGGAAACACCGGGAGATTGGCCGTTAACTTTATATGTCCAGCCGCTTTGTGCTCCGCAGTCCCTTTCGGAAAGCCCTGCTATTGAATAAACGTAACTTCCGTAGCCGGAGCTTTTATATTCAAATACTGCCTTTGAGTTTTTATATGTTTCTCTTTCGGTTTTCATCGCGAGTTCAAGAGCGTCAAACACAGTAGAGCCCTCGGTCAAGGTTATCTTACTGTAAGCCGGAATAAGTACTCCGTCTTGGGGAAGCGAATTTTTTACGCTTTCCTTAAGGCTTGGGTTGGTCAGTATTGAAGATACGTTGATCTGCTTTTGCGAAACGCTTATTCTCGCCTTAGCAGCGCTTTTTGAACTGCCGGGCTTTGTGCCGTTTCCCGAAACTAATACCTGTGTTTTAGGAGCGGAAGACGCAGCTTTTGACATGGACGTGCCGGGCTTTTTTTCAGAACCTGCCGATTTGGATATGTACCTTTGCGTATATATCTTTTCATATTCTGTAACGTAATAGCTGTAAACGGAATGGCTGCCGTTTGCGGGAGCGGTCGTTACAAGCGGTTTTTGATTGCCGTTTGAGTTCACACTGCCATCTGATTTTGCGTTAGCACCGTCTTTTGATTTTTCGTTTTCAGCCGAAGCACTACTGTTGCCTGCGGAATCGGTGGAATTACGAGACTTTTTCTCTGCTTTACCGGTACTTTCTGCGCCGTTATCGTCGGTCGCCTCATCAGTTTCTCTTTGTGCTTTTTCGCCGTTTTTTTCGTCTGCCGCCACAGAGCTTGATACCTTGCTGTCGTGCTCACTGACAGATTCCACATCGCAGGCACAAAGTGAAACAGCTATTACAAAAGTTATTAAAATTGCCAGAAATCTTTTCATTGCTTCTGCTCCTTGAATTGTTGAGCGTTTATCTTTTTTTGCTTGATACTATTACACCGATAAGCATCAGTGCCGCCGCAGAAATTGCAATACTTTCAGTCTCTGCGCCTGTATTTGGATTAGAATCGGTTGTCTGTGCGGCGTTCGGTTTTATATCGGTGTTGTCAGCGTTGTTTTTCTGAGTGCTCTCAGAGGTGCTTTCAAAAGTCTGCTCACTGTTGGTATTTATTGTAGCTGTTGTGTCTGTCTCAGATTCGGTCAAATCATCACTACTTGTTTCTTCCTTATCGTTTGCCGAAAGATAATCATAATAAGCCAAAAGTGCAGTCTGTGCGTCTTTTGCGGCGTATGCGCTATCAGCGCCTGCGTAAAGATAAGCGCCATCTGTTTCAGATGACTTAAATCCCATAAGATAATTATACGCTTCCTCTGCTTTTTCGGCGTCGTTTACCGCTACAAACGCTCTTAAGGCAAGTGCGGTCGAATCCGCATTTCCGTATTCGGACGCATACGTTTCCGATGAATCATATCCGTCCGCTCTTTTCATATTATCAATATATTTCATAGATTTTTCCACCGCTGTCTTTACGGCGTCGTCAGAATCCATATACGGCGCAAGAGCTTCAATAAACACTCCGTTATTATCGGTTGAAATCCCCCAGTAATCCATACCGCCGGTCTCGCCGTTATCTGTATAGTAGGACATAATCGCGTCTTTGAGCCTTGCTGTGACCTCGTCATTGGCTTCTGTCAGCCTTGCCGCCTTAAGAGCCTCACAAAGGTGATATGGATTGCTTATAAGAGAAAGGTCGTAATTTGCAATAACCTTGGCAAGGTCATATCCGCCTATGTCGGAGGTATCGACACCCATCTTGTTAAGTACTATTGCTGCACAAGCTTCAAACATAAGAGATTCCGCAGTTTCGCCCGTGTAAAAGTCAGTATACGTAAGCTTTCCGCCGTTTTCTTTAAGTGCGTCCTCAACGCTTTGCCTGTAACTTTCCTTAAAGCTTTCGTCAGCCGCTCCAGATACAATTGCCCCTAAGGCATAGTCGTTTAGGTAATTTGCCTCAGGGTTTTGTGTCAAAAGGTACTCCGAGGTTTTATAAAGCTCGTTTTTTACCTCTTCCTCCTGTGCCGCAAAAGCTGATATAGCTGATGCCGATACAGCAACCGCCGTTGCCAGCGCCGTCGCTGCTGCTTTTTTAACAAATGCTGTTTTCATTTTTTTCTTCCTTTCCTTTTGATCGTTAAAATAATTCGCTAAAAGACCGTTTGGAAAAGAAAGAAAAAAGTGCAACACAAATAAGCCGTCTTAAGACAGCTTTTTTTGTAAGCCCGATCCTTGTTTCTATTGCCCAAACAGGTTTCAAGCAAATGCTACGGCAGGTCTCCTGACTTGTGCATCATTCTAATAAGACACCCTTCTCACGCATATAAGCGCAATGGCAAAATGCATCTGTTCGTCCGCACTTACAGTAGTGGCTGCTGTGCGGGAATTTCACCCGCTTCCCTTTTAAAAGCAGCGCTTAAAAAGCCTGCTTCACCGTGGCATTTCACGTTATTTTACGTTTTTATAATAACACAAACGGGATTATTTGTAAAGTATTTTTTAAACCGGCTTAAATAAGTGAACAAAACAAAATGCCTTTTCTTTGTGCAAAAGCCCCATAGGTTAAATGCAGTTTGATAAAAAACAAACGGCTGACGTATCTATTACGGCAGCCGGATTTATCAGACTCTTATGTGTCTGTTTGGTTTTTTAAATTTGTTTTCGTACATAATCTTATCCGCTTTGTCCAGAATATCCTTTAATTCGGTATCATCGTCGATATCATATATGACATATCCTGCTGAAGCGTCAACAGTGTACTTGTTATTATTAGCATCGTTATATCGTTTAAGATATTTTTCAAACTGACGAATCATTTCATTCACAGACTGTTGCGTATAATCTCCGTAACCTATAACTACAAACTCATCTCCGCCTATCCTTGCGCAGATCTCGTTGTTAAGGCAAACATAGCTTAGTCCGTTTGCAATTATTCTCAAAGAAATGTCTCCTTCAAGGTGCCCGAACGTATCGTTTATGTATTTCAGTCCGTCCATATCGCAGGATATCAGCATGAATTTTTTGCCCTGCTGTTTTGCGTTTCGCATAAATTCGTCAGAGTACTTTTCATATCCGCTTCTGTTGTATATGCCGGTGAGCTTATCCTTTATAGAGTTAAGATATGTTATGTGGTTGAGGCTTTCAAGGTATATCTTTGTTCGCAGAAACTCCAGACCGTTTGTAAGAGCTTTGTGCCAGTCCCAGAAGGTTTTTCCGCATACAACAGTATTAGTGCTTTGCCATATTACCGAAAATCCAAGACATCTGTTATTGAAATGAACCGGAAAAAAGCTGAATGTGTTAGGAACATCCCGCTCCTCCCACAAGGGAGGAAAGACCTCGCTTACGTCAAAGGAAAATCGCTTGTCAATATTGCGGCACATAGCCAGCATCTGCTTTGAATATCCTACCTTTATGTAATTCTGCTGAGCTTCAAGAGAGTCCCAGTCTTTGCAAAGGCAAAGGTCATAAGCATATTCGCTGTCTCCAGCGCCGAAAATATAAGGTGTTTTCTGAAGGTGGTCGATAAAATCGTTCATCGTTGCGGCGTTTGCAAGACATTCAAACATATTTGCAGTGCGGAAAAACTCTCTGCATATTTGTTCGCGCCTTGTCCTTCTTCTCATTTCCCTTACGTTGTGAGAATTGTCCTCAAGACAGCCGCAGCTTTCGCCTCTTATAACAAAGCCTCTGTGAAGATTTACAGTTTTGCACTTTTGTCCCGTGATAATTTCATAAAGCTTAGCGCAGCCCTCCACTCCTACCTGAGCGTCCGGGACCTTGTATGTACATATGGTGGGAACATTGTCTCTAGATTCGGGAATACCGTCGTAGCCTACTACCGCAATTTCCTCCGGCACCTTGTGACCGAGCTGCGTAAATCTTTCCACAAAAAACATTGCCATTCTGTCGTTTGCGCAAACAAGAGCCTGAGGAGCTTTAATGTCGCCGCTGTGAATTCTGTCCGCAAGCTTATACGCTGCATCTGCCCAGTAATCTCCGTAAACGCATCTGTCCTCTCTTACCTTAATTCCGCGCTCGGTTAGGATTTCCTTGTATGCGGCAAGCCTCTCTTCTGCCTGAAATGTGTCCTTAAGACCTGTAAGGCACATTATATCGGTAAGGCCGTGAACATCAATGAGATGAGCAACAATATCTTTAAAAGGAGTTCTCTCGTCCTTTAAAACGCACGGGAACAGATCGGTCAAATAGTCTACGCTTACGACCGGCTTGCCCGTATTCTTTAGCATATCAAACAGTTCGTTTCTCAGGGCAGAATCGTTAAACAGTGCACCGGGAATCAAAAAACCGTCAAATTTTTCTGGGTTTATGAGGTTAAAAATATTTTTTTCTCCGTCAAAAAATTCACTGACGTAATTGTTTTCGTCAAACATACTAAATACCGCCACATCACAGTCAAGTGCGTATGCCTGAGAAATTATTCCCTCTAAAACTTCGGTAGGGTAGGATTCGTCTATGCTTCTGGCAAGCACTGCAAAGCACATTCTCTTCTTCATTATTATCCCCCTTTGGCGGATAAATAATAGACATCATATTTATCCGTACAATTCATTTTACCACGAATTTAGTTTTCGTTCGTTAACAAATTATTAAAAACTTTAAATTTTCTGTTAATTGTTAAAAATGATTAACAATTAACAAGGGTATTATTGCTAAAGTGCATACTCTGTTATTCACACTTAAAGCACATGATTTTTCGTTCTTTCAAATCGGGTGAATGTCTTTTCCGTCCGGCGAAGTACTTTGTAAGTATATCACAAAAATGAAGCGAGTGCAACAAAAAGCCCGCACCTCTTGCATTATGACAAAATATCGGTTATAATAAATAAAGCTTAATAACCATTGTTATTAAATAAACAGGAGGTATAAAAATGCAAGGATTTAAGGTTACAAAGGACTCTATAATCGGAGATATTCTTGATTTTGATTCGGACACCGCTCCGTATTTTCTTGAAATGGGAATGCACTGCCTCGGTTGTCCGTCTTCAAGAGGAGAATCTCTTGAACAGGCGTGCAGCGTTCACGGTGTGGACGTAAACGATCTTGTAAAAAAGCTTAACGACCACTTCGGAAATTAGAATTTTAAAAAGAGATATTCTTAAATCGTTCGTTTTTAATAGGGTGGCAGGGCTTGTCACCCTGTTTTGCTTAAAAAGGAAACATAATTATGCTTGACAAAAGACTTATTGCGTGCGCATCGTTTGTAACGAAAAACTCCATAGCGGCAGATATAGGAACAGACCACGCTTACCTGCCGGTTTATCTTATAAAAAACGGTATATCCCGCTTTGTTTACGCGTGCGATATTAAGGACGGCCCCTTAAAGGCGGCATACTTAACGGTGGAGCAAAGCGGATATGAGGATAAGATTTCGGTGATAAAATCAGACGGTCTTGACAGTGTTCCGATAAGCGGCGTTACAGACGTTATAGCTGCGGGAATGGGAGGAGAGACCATTGCTGAGATAATAGGCCGCTGTGACTACTTAAAAAAAAACAGGGTAAACTTGATTTTACAGCCTATGACAAGGGCATATATTCTTCGCAGATTTCTGTGCGAAAACGGTTTTTTCATAAAAACTGAAGAAGCAGTGAAATCGGGTGGGTTTTGTTACACGGTGATAAACGCTGAGTATGCACCTGAAAAAACAAAGGGTGACGAATACTATTTTTACACGGGAGAGCTATCAAACTCAAAGCCGGACGACATAGAGTATTTGCAAAGACTTAAAAATAAGCTTATGGTTTCGGGAGAGAAAATGAAAAACTCTTTGGATAAAAAAGCTGAAGGTGAAAAAAATATTGAGATCGCAGACAAAATATCCGGTTTTTTAAAGGAGGAAAATTAAATGACCGTAGCTGAGATTTATGAGCTTATAAACTCTTTTGCGCCGTTTGACAGACAGGAAAGCTGGGATAACAGCGGAATTTTAACGGGAGATAAGAAATCAGAGGTAAACAGCATTATGCTTTGCCTTGATATTACAAAGGCGGTGGCAATTGAAGCGGTTAAAAAGGGCGTATCAGTTGTTATATCTCATCACCCGGTAATATTTTCGCCGCTTAAAAGCCTTGATGATCAAAACCCTGCCGTAATTCTTGCGTCACACGGTATAGCGTCGATTTGTATGCACACTAGCTTTGATGTTGCAAAGGGCGGGCTTAACGACTTTCTTATAAGAAAGCTTAACCTTTGCGCTGTGCCCGATCTTGCTATTGAGTGCGAAACAGGGCTTGGCAGAATTGCGGTTTTGGATAATCCATGCACGGTAAAAGAGCTTTCTCAAATGGTAAAGGAAATGCTGGGATGCGCCTTTGTAAGATTTAATCTTGCGGATAAGACTGTAAAAAAAGTAGGCGTGATATCCGGTTCCGGCTCGGGGTATTTTAAAGAGGCTCGGGATAAAGGCTGCGACGCTCTTATAACCGGAGACGTAAAGCACAGCGACTTTATCGACGCCGAGAACAGCGGTTTTGCGCTTGTCGACGCGGGACATTATTATACCGAAAACATTATAACCGAGTTTTTGTATGAAAGACTTAAAGATTGTGCGCAAAGCGTTTTTATAGCAGAGGAAAACGCAGACAAAACTCAAATCATATAGCAAAGGAGATGCCGTAAATGGCGCTTGACGGAATATTTCTCGGGCTTGTAAGACAGCGGCTTAAAACCGCATTGATCGATGCCAGAGTTGACAAAATACATCAGCCCTCAAAGGACGAGATAGTTATAAGCTTTCGCACAAGAACAAGCCCGCACAGAGTGCTTTTTAACGTAAACGCGTCTCAGGCGAGAGTTCACGAAACCTTTTGTGAAATAGATAATCCCAAGACTCCGCCTATGTTCTGTATGCTTTTAAGAAAGCGTCTGTCCTCGGCAAGGCTTAATGATATTCGTCAGGACGGCTGCGAGAGGATACTTTACTTTGATTTTGACACTGTAAACGAAATGGGAGACGCGGTAAAGCTTACGCTTATAGCCGAAATTATGGGCAGACATTCAAATCTTATTCTCACGGATGAATCAGGAAAAGTAATAGACAGCATAAAGCGTGTAGGACAGGATATGTCAAGCGTTCGGCCCGTGCTTCCGGGAATGACCTATTCGGCCGTTGCGAGGGAAAAAAGACTATCTCTTTTTGATTTTACAAAAGAGGAATTTTTCTCTCATCTTGAAAGCAACAACCAAAAGGACTTGTCGAAGGTTTTGCTTCATACCTTTGAGGGGATATCCGCCGTAATGGCCAGAGAAGCGGTCTTTTACTGTGCAAAAACTGATTCAGCCGTTTTTGCACAGCTTAACGACAATCAAAAGGATAAGCTGTGCTTTTTCTTTCAAAACGCAGCAGATACTGTGAGAGAAGGGAAAAACAAGCTTGTTGTTTTAAAAAACAGAGAAAATCAGCTCAAGGATTTTTGCTTTATAGATATTTTGCAATATGGCTCTCTTATGGTGCGCAAGGAGTTTGACGATGCCTGCGAGCTTCTGGATTATTTTTACTCCGAACGTGACAGACTTGCAAGAACCAGACAGCGTGCGGACGATTTGTTTCGACTTCTGATCAGAACAAGCGAGAGGATAAACCGCAGGATTTCAAATCAGATGACAGAGCTTGAGGGGTGCGGCAGACAGGACGAGTATAAGAGAATTGCAGACCTTATAATTTCAAACATATATATGATAAATAAAGGCGACGGAGAGGTTATGCTTACCGACTACACGCTTGAGGATATGCCTAAGGTGAAGGTAAAGCTTGACAAGCGGCTTACTCCTCAGCAGAATGCCCAGAAATATTATTCGGAATACAAAAAGTGCGACACTGCAAGGAAAATGCTTACCCGTCTTATCAAAGAGGGTAAAGAGGAGCTTTTGTATATAGACAGCGTGTTTGACGCTCTTACCCGTGCAGTGTCGGAATCGGATATTGCGGCATTAAGAGAAGAATTGTGCGAGCAGGGGTATCTTCGCCAGCCAAGAGGCAAGACCAAGCCTGTTAAGGCGCTAGCACCGATAAGGTTTTCAACAAGCGGAGGCTTTGATATTCTGGTAGGCCGAAACAACCGTCAGAACGACAAGCTTACGCTAAAGGACAGCGAGAAAACTGATATTTGGTTCCACACAAAGGATATTCCCGGCTCTCACGTTATTTTAAAAACGGGGGGAAAGCAGCCGTCTGACAAAGATATGTTTGAGGCTGCCTGCATTGCGGCGTTTCACTCAAAGGCAAAGGGCTCTTCAACCGTGCCTGTTGACTGCACCGAGGTGAAAAACGTAAAAAAGCCGGGCGGAGCAAAGCCGGGAATGGTGATCTTTGCAAACAACAAAACCCTATATGTTACTCCGGATAAGGAGATGATCGAAAGGCTGGTTGCAAAATGATATTAAGCGGCAGTTTTTTTGAAAGAGACGTGCTTGAGGTTGCTCCCGAGCTTGTCGGGAAAACTCTTGTCACAAATATTGACGGAGTTATGCGGCGGCTTAAAATTACAGAGACAGAAGCCTATCGGGGCGAGGAGGACACCGCGTGTCATGCCTCTAGGGGCAGAACCGGCCGTACTGAGATATTGTACCGTGAGGCGGGGACAATATATGTCTATCTGTGCTACGGAATGCACTGGCTTGTAAACATTGTGACCGGCAGAAAGGACGAGCCGCAGGCGGTTCTGATAAGAGCGTGCGAGGGAAAGTTCAACGGCCCCGCAAAGCTTACAAAGCACCTTAAAATCACGGGGGAGATTAACGGTATGAGCATAATCGGCAATCCCTTGATTTATATTGAGGACACAGGTGAAAAGGTGAGGTTTTATCGTGATAAGCGCGTGGGAATAGATTACGCTACCCCAAAGTACAGAAATATAAAATGGCGGTTCATTTTAAAGGAAAATCATAATTGACAAATTTACTTTGATTGCAAATATAATAAATATTAACGCCGCACAGCCGGTTTGGATTTTACGCGGTAAATTTCAAAGATAAATATGCTTTGCAGCAAAACAAAAATCCACAGAGAGCTTTCTCTGCGGATTTCTTTTGCTTATTATGGACCTGTTATCCTCTTACACTTTCGATAAAATCAATCATAGTCTCGATATTATCGGCTCTGTATTCAAGGAAATCCTTTATACATCGGTAGCTTCCGTAGCCTCCGTTTACAGCATTATCGGCAGTGCCGGATTCGGGATACCTTTCAAAAAATTGGTCGAACAGCGGAGAGTATGTATCATTAAATTTGTCAAGCGCTTCTGTAGCCGAGGCCTTCTCAAAGTTTTCCTCGGTAAGCTTATTCAGCTTTTGCTCAAACGACTCTCTTGCCGATTTATTTGTCATAAGATACGCATAGCAAAGCACTGCCGGATTGTTAGTGCCAAAGTCAAGCAGACCGTCGGGCTTGTAGTTATCCTCTGCAACGGTGTTCGCATAAGCGTCCTCTTCACCGGAAACTCCTCCGAAATCAAGGTCATACAGGCACATTCTCCATCTGCCGTCGTTGTATTCATTAGAGCTGTTTGTTGTGATTGTCTTCCACATTGACCAGTTCTTTCCCGGCCAGTCCCATTTGTTATTGAGCCATATCTCTACTGCAAAATAATCAAGAACACTTTCGGTATCCACCAGCTTTTCAAATTCCTTAAGGTCATCGTCGTCGGATAAATCCTTGTGGTCTTTGAAGAAGTGATTTAGCTCTGTAAAATAAAAGTCGTCGTTTGTCGCTTCTTTAGGAGCGTCTCCGATATCGAGCTTGTACCCGGAGGAATACTGCTCGGCGTCACCTTTATACAAAACCACATCGGTGTCCTGAACATCGTATTTATTTGAGAAGTAGTTGTCGGAGTAGTTTTCCTGCAATACGTAAAGACCAAAGTATTCGCCGTTTAAATATACCACGCAGGGCCTTGCCGCCTGAGTCGCCATATCAAGCTCGGTTACAAGCGACTGCCAGTATGCGTCGTTGTATTTCGCAAGAAACGCCGTGTTTCCGCCTGCCCGGAGATTTAAGGTTTTAAATTTCTCAACGGTTTTTCCGTTAGAATCCTTAGCGTCGTCTCCGAAAACAGGGTAGTAAAAATTCTTTATTCCATACTCTTCTCTGGCATAAAGGCGAAGCCCTTTCTGAAGATCAGATCTTGAGTAGTTGCCCTGAGTTCTGATTCCGCAGTCCTGACTTATTGCAAGCTCCGTATCCTCGCCGTCGGATTCAAAGAAATCGATGTGCACGGGGCGCTCCCACTCTTTGCCCTTTTGCTTGTAGTTTGCGTCAAGCCCGCGTGAAGTTTCGGTATCCTTTACCTTACCCTCTTCTTCAATATATTTTTCAAGAGCAGCGTCATAAACATCGCCCTTTACGTAAATTCCCGTTTCGGGCGAAAAGAAGTCTTCAAAATTCGCGCTGATTGAAATTACAGCCAGATCCTGTCCGCTGGCCTCGCAGCTTTCTTTGATACCCTTGATATGCTCGGACATATCGTTTATAAAGTATGTAGCGGTGGCCGCTTTTGAAAAGCTGCCGCTTTTGTCCTTTACACTTGCCCTGATAACGGTGCATTTGTCAACCGCAGAATCATCGGGAGCTTCCATTGAGTTTGTAAAACTCTCTCTGCCCTTTTCGGGGCTGTCGTGTGCGGCGTCGAAGAGCGCCGGCTCAACAGCGGCAACAACGTTTTTATCGTTCTTTCTGTCGGTGATTTCAATAGCGCCGCTGTATTCTTTGGCGGTGCCGCTCACTGAGGGATCGCTTCCGTCAGTGGTATAATAAATAGTTCCGGCTGTATCGCTCTCAAGCTCTAGGGAGAACTCGTCTGAATAAACGCCGCTTTCTTTTGAAAAGCTTACCGCCAGGTCAGTTTCAATACTTCTTGTGGACTTACATCCGGAAAATGCAGTAAATGCAAGACATAACGCCAGAGCTGCAAACGCAGCTTTTTTTAGTATAGCTTTCATATTTCCTCCCGAAAAGTATTATAATGTGGACAAATTATATAATTCTGATAACTCAAAGTCAATAACTTTTACCTTGCCGCCTGGCTCATTGACGTTAATCAGGCAGAACGGCAGGAGGCTGCGTTTCTGGCAGCTTCGGTGTGACTATCGTTATCGCCTGCATATGGTTTTTGATTTCAACCTCCTTGTACTCTCCGCCGTTCTCTCCGTCAACCGTCCACGGAATTTCCTTTTCGCAGGTGATCTTTATTCTGCTGGCTTTGAATGTGGCAAAGTATTTGTCCTTGAGTTCTGAAAACTTCAGCATATTTGAGCTTACGAAGTTATTCAGCATATTCGTGAATTTTAATATGTTAGCGGGCTGACGTACAAGCATTACTTCAAACATTCCGTCATCATACACAACCGAGTTTTTATCAAGCTTTACTATTCCTCCCACCGAGACTGAGTTTGTAATCATTCCCAGGATAAATTTGCCATCGCAGACGGCGCCGTCGTCATATTCAAACCGCATCTGATACCCCTCGATTTTTTTAAGGCTTCTTAGCGCTTCGATAACATACGCCATATGGCCGAGCTTGTTTTTAAGCGCTTGGTCGGTTTGATATGTGACCTGAGTGAATGCACCGAATGCCGCAACATAGCAAAAATAATTAGCCCCTAGCGTTCCTATATCGCATTTAAAGGGAATTCCCTCTATTGCGTTTTCTGCCGCAAGAACAAAGTTTTTCGGGATATCAAGAGAGTTTGCAAAATCGTTTGTCGAACCTGCCGGTATATAGCCCAGCGTCGGGCGGCTGTCAGGCTCAAACTGCATAAGCGCGGATATCGTTTCAGAGAGCGTTCCGTCTCCTCCGGAGCAGACTATCATATCGTACTCCCTTCCGTAGCCTATGATTTTCTCATAGCCGTCTCCCTTTGCCTGAGTGGGATAGGCAGTGGTAAGATAGCCGTGACTTGTGAACGTATCTATTACCTCGCAGATGTTTTTCCTGAGCAGCCCTTTACCTGCATTAGGATTAAAAACGAACAATAGCCTTTTCATAATACTTCCCCCTATGTGTTATAAGCCGATACCGTTTCAAACGGAATTTCTCCGCCGAACAGATCAAGCGCAGAGCCTATTGTAAAATCCACTTTGTTTTTTCCCTGTTTCTTTACGAGTTCAATATCCTCAATAGATGATATGCCGCCGGCGTATGTAGACAATACCGGCGAAGAGGAGAGAATATCTACTAATTTTGTGTCTATTCCGCTTTTCTTGCCCTCTATATCGACCGCGTGTACCAAAAGCTCGCAGCAGAAGTCCTTTAAGATGTTGATTGTGTCCTTGTCAAACACAACGTCTGTGAATTTCTGCCAGCGGTCTGTAACGATATAGTATTTTCCGTCCCTTTTGCGGCAGGAAAGATCAAGAACTATTTTTTCTTTCCCGACGGCGCCTGTCAGCTTATCAAGGTTGTTAAAATTGATTCTGCCGTCTTTAAACACAAAGCTTGTAACTATTACGTGAGATGCCCCAAGAGACAAAAACTCCGGTGCGTTTTTATCGTTTATCCCGCCGCCTATCTGAAGTCCGCCCGGAAAAGCGGACAGTGCCCTTGCAGCTTCTTTTTTATCAGCCTCATACTCGGCGGAGTCTGCGGGGTTCAAAAGAATAATGTGTCCGCCGAAAAGATTTTTTTCTTTGTAAAGGTCGGCGTAATGAGCGGCGCCTTTTTCGCTTTTATAATTTTCCGCGGCATTGCTGCCGTTTAACGTAGAGCCTATTATCTGCTTTACGCACCCGTTGTGTATATCAATGCAGGGACGAAATCTCATCGTTGTACGCCTTCTTTCTGTGAAATGTTAGTTATAAGTCAATGGAATCGAAAATAAGCTTTACAAAGTGACAAACGGCTTTGAATATTCGCTTTGCCCCGAGGGGTAATCTGTTGACATATCAAAAAGCCTGTGCGAAGCCTCTGAAAGCTCACATAGACGGGGATGAGTTTTTGAGAGCTCCTTTAATGACGGAGACATTTCACACCTTGCTGCCGACATGATCTCTTTTCCCCTTTCGTTTGCGGCAAGAGGTCTTATATACGGCGGCAAAGAAATATCATTTTGCGTTATGCCAAGGTAAGCATTTAATACGCACCTTTTAATTCTGGCCATGGTATACGCTTTGGTCTTTATGCCGCTTATAAGATCATGGTAACTTTTTGCAGTGTGAAGGGCATTGCAAATTCTGTGCGCAAGATCCTCGTTTATGTCGTGATAATTTAAAAGCTTTTTTACGTCCTTTCCATAAAGTGAAAGGAGGATAGCCCGATCTATGTTTTTTATGCTGGAAACCGCAAAGCCGTCTGCTTTGTACGGAAGAAACCTGTAAACTTCCTTGCTGCCGTTTGCAATGCCTTCTCTTATAAATAACGCCGAGGCGTAATTTCCTTCATTTCCGCCGTCGTGCGGAAAGGTTCTTAATACGGGGAAAAACGGCACATCACCAAGGGCGTTTATATATTCTACCGCAAGAGTGGAATTCGGGCTTTTAAAGACTTTGGCCGACTCGCTGTCAAGCAGTTTTTCTGCAGCTTTTGACACGGCGCCGGGATAGCTTTCGCCCGACCTTAAAAGCTGTTTTACCTCATTGCTGTTCTTAAGCTCTTTTACTGCGCCGGCGGCTTTAAAAAGAGCGTTCTTATCCTCGGTTTCACTTCCAAAAAAAAGAGCGTCAATACCGATTTGCTTTAAGATCCAAACTGCTTTTTTTGCATATATCTCTGCGCATGACATCGAAAACGGCACGGGCAGTTCAATAACGAGGTCAGCGCCGCAGCTTGCAGCGCATGCGGCTCTTACATGCCTGTCAAAAACGGCTATATCTCCTCGCTGAGTTATATCGCTTGACAGGCAGACAATAATGTGGGAGTATCCGTTTTCCCGCACCTTTCTCAATAGATATTCGTGCCCTGTGTGAAAGGGATTGAATTCCGCAACTATTCCCGCCGTTTTCACAGTTTTTCCTTTCTTTAATAAACTGATTGTATAAAAATTCCTTCAAACCTAAATTTTTTATTAAATCCACTTGAAATTTTTCCGTTATTGTTATAATATAAAAATATACTTAAAAAGTCAAGAGAAACTGAAAAGGAGTATTAAAATGAAGATTTTGGTTGTAAATGCAGGAAGCTCTTCCTTAAAGTATCAGCTTCTCAATATGGAGGACGAGAGCGTTATCGCAAAGGGCAACTGCGACAGAATAGGAATCGACGGCCACATTTCTCACAAGACCTTCGATGGCAGGGAGTATTCGGCGGACTGCGATTTTCCTACCCACACAGAGGCATTTGAAAAGCTTGTTGAGGTTTTGACTACCGGAGATGCTGCGGTGATCTCTTCAATGTCTGACATATCCGCTGTAGGACACAGAATAGTTCAGGGCGCTGAGGTTTTTGACAAACCGTGCCTTGTCACCGATGAAATAATCGATAAGATAGACGAGCTGAGAGACTTAGCTCCGGTACACAACCACGCTCACGCTCTTGCACTTAGAGCCTGCACCAAGGTTATTCCTGCTTCCACTCCTCAGGTGGTAGTATTCGATACCGCTTTTCATCAGACAATGCCGAAAAAGGCATTTATGTACGGCCTGCCTTATGAGGACTATGAGCAGTATGCCGTAAGAAAGTACGGATTTCACGGAACAAGCCACAGGTTTGTTACCGCTAAATACGCAAAGGAAACGGGCAAAAGCCTTGATGGAATGAAGATAGTTACCTGTCACTTGGGAAACGGCTCCTCCATAACGGCGGTAAAGGATGGCAAGAGCGTAGACACCTCAATGGGATTCACTCCGCTGGACGGGCTTTTGATGGGAACGAGAACGGGTGCAATCGATCCTTCCGCGGTAACCTTTGTTGCGCAGAAACACGGCTTCTCAGCAAGCGAGATGAGCGATTATATGAATAAAAAGTCCGGATTTTTGGGCGTTT
This sequence comes from uncultured Clostridia bacterium, assembly GCA_947625195.1. GTDB lineage: Bacteria > Bacillota > Clostridia > Oscillospirales > Ruminococcaceae > UMGS1601. The sequence continues at coordinate 162,579 of CANQNK010000001.1, forward strand.
CGGGAATATCGAGTGATAACAGAGACGTTTCTGCGGCTGCTGATGAGGGAAATGAAAGAGCGCTTTTGGCAAAGGAGATGCTGGTTTACGACATTAAAAAGTATATAGGTTCTTATGCGGCTGTAATGAACGGCCTTGACGTTATAATATTTACGGGAGGCATAGGAGAAAATGCTCCGGACGTAAGAGAAGATGTCTGTGCGGATATGGAATACTTCGGTATTAAAATAGACTCAGGCGCAAACAACTGCAAGGGCAAGCTTGTAAAAATATCCGCACCCGATTCAAAAACAGAGGTCTGGGTTATTCCGACAAACGAGGAACTTCTCATCGCAAGGGATACGCTTGAGCTTATTTCAAAGTAATTTGCTTTAATAGGTTAGGTTTTATAAGACAGTTAGGGGACATAGAGGTCATAATGTGAAAGCCTCTGTGTCTTTTTTCGTTTGGCGACGCATTTTGCTTGCAAAATCAACTTGATTGTGGTACAATATATATTTAGTATTGGGAAATATACCCTTTGAGACTTAAGGAAAGGTGAAATAAAATATGGATCTTGAAATGGTAAAGTATTTAGCGGAGCTTGGAAAGCTTGAGTTCACTGATGAGGAGCTTAAAAAAGCAAGCGAGGATATGACAAGCATAATCGAGCTTATGGACACGGTGAAGGAAATCGATGTAACCTACGATCCGATCCTTGATAATAAAAACGTTTACCTGAACGACCTGCGCACCGACGAAAAGGCTGAGAGCCTCGAGACCTCAAAGATTTTGCAGAATGCCCAAAATCAGCAGAACTGCTTTGTGGTTCCGAAGGTCGTAGAATAGGAGGGTGAAGGCGTATGGAGATAAAAGGCTTAAAGCTCAGAGAATTAAGCGAGGCGCTTAATAAAAAGCGGGTGTCTGTAAAAGAAGTAACAGAGCAGTATCTCAAAAGGATAAAGGAGCTTGACGAAGACCTTGAGTGCTATATCACAGTAACGGAGGAAAAGGCGCTTGAGCAGGCTGATGCGGCTCAGAAAAAAATCGACAGCGGCAACTCTTCCGTGCTCACCGGAATTCCTATGGCTATCAAGGACAATATTTGTACGGAGGGCGTGCTCACTACATGCTCTTCTAAGATGCTTGAGGATTTTGTTCCCCCGTATAACGCAACGGTTATGGAGAAGCTTGAAAATGAGGGAATAGTTATGCTCGGAAAGGTGTCTCTTGACGAGTTTGCCATGGGCGGCTCAACTCAGACCTCCGCATTTAAAAAGACCAAAAATCCCTACGACAAAAGTCGTGTTCCGGGTGGATCTTCCGGCGGTTCGGCAAGTGCGGTTGCAGCAGATTTGTGCCTTGCGGCGCTGGGCTCTGATACTGGAGGATCAATAAGACAGCCTTCAAGCTTTTGCGGAGTGACGGGATTAAAGCCCACATATTCTAGAGTTTCAAGGTACGGTCTTGTAGCCTTTGCTTCGTCGCTTGACCAAATAGGACCTATTGCAAGAGACAGCTATGACTGCGCATTGATATTAAACCACATCTGCGGATTTGATCCTCATGACGGCACCAGCTCAAAGAAAGAGGTTTTGGACTTCACCGCTAAGATCGGCAAAGATATAAAGGGTATGAAAATCGCGCTGCCTAAGGAGTTTTATGCCGAGGGCATCGATGACGAGGTGAGAAACAGCGTTTTAAAAGCCACTGAGGTTTTTAAAAGTATGGGCGCAGAGCTTGTAGAGTGCTCTATGCCGTCGCTTAAATATGCGACAGCGGCATATTACCTCATATCTTCCGCTGAGGCTTGCTCTAATCTTTCAAGGTACGACGGCATAAAGTACGGACATAGATCAAATATAGGCTCAAGCTATGAGGAGCTTATCAAAAACTCGCGGCGAGAGGGCTTCGGAGATGAGGTAAAGAGAAGAATACTTTTAGGAAACTATGCTCTTTCAAGCGGATATTACGACGCTTATTACGGAAAGGCCATGGCGCTGAAGCAGCTTATCAGGAAAGAGTATAACGATATTTTTTCAAAGTGCGACGCGGTTATTACCCCGACCGCTCCGACGACGGCATACAGATGCAATGAAAACATAAGCGATCCCGTAAAAATGTATCAGGCTGATATATGTACTGTTACGGTAAATATAGCAGGACTGCCGGCGGTTTCAACACCGTGCGGATATGATAACAAGGGGCTGCCGATAGGTATGTCAGTGATAGGAAAGCCGTTTGACGAGCAGACGGTCGTGCAGATCGCAGACGTTTTCGAGCAGGGCTTTGAAAGAATATCACCGGTGCTTTAACTTAATTGTTGAAAGGTTTGAAAGTTATGAAAAATTCCAAGTATATAACCGTTATAGGTCTTGAAATACACGCGGAGCTTTTGACAAACTCAAAGGTTTTCTGCACTTGTAGCGCAGAGTTCGGAGGAGACCAGAACACAAGATGCTGTCCTGTGTGCTCGGGAATGCCGGGAACTCTTCCGGTTATAAACCAGACAGCCGTTGAATATGCGGTAAAGGCCGGATTTGCTCTTAATTGTGATATCAATAAATTTTCGGTGTTTGACAGAAAAAACTATTTTTATCCCGACCTGCCGAAGGCGTATCAGATATCGCAGCTTAATCTTCCCCTTTGCATAAACGGTCTTGTGCCTATTGAGGTTGACGGAAAGAAGAAAAACATAAGGATAAACAGAATACACTTAGAGGAGGACGCGGGAAAGCTCGTTCACGATGACTTTAACGGATTATCACTTGCCGACTACAACCGCTGCGGAATACCGCTTATCGAGATCGTAACCGAGCCTGACATTTCTTCCGCTGAGGAGGCTAAGGCATTTGTCGAGCAGATCTCGCTTCTGCTTCAATACGCAGGAGTGTGCGACTGTAAAATGGAGCAGGGTTCATTGAGATGCGATGTAAACATCTCCCTTATGAAGCCGGAGGACAAAGAGTTCGGAACACGTGCGGAGATAAAGAACCTAAACTCTATAAAGGCGGTGGGCAGAGCTATTGAGTATGAGGAAAGACGGCAGTCTCTGCTGCTTGACGCGGGCAAGAGAGTTATTCAGGAGACCAGAAGATATAACGACAACCGCGACGAGACAAAGTCTATGAGAAATAAGGAAAACGCGCACGACTACAGATATTTTCCAGAGCCTGATATTTTGCAGGTAAACTTTACCGACGAGATGCTCGATGATATAAAAGCAAAACTTCCAGAGCTTCCAAACAAGAGGATCTTAAGATACACCGATGAATACGGGTTGTCACAGGCGGACGCTAAAATCCTTATCGGAAACAAGATAATCTCTGACTTTTTTGACGAGTCGCTTAAAACTTATGACAATCCCAAGAGCGTATGCGCTTTTATCCTGACGGAGTTTATGAGAAGAATAAACCTTGGCGAGATCGACGTAAACAGCTTAAGCTTTACGCCCGCCGATTTTGCAGAGCTTGTAAAAATGGCGGACGAGGAAAAGGTATCCAAAAACGATGCAAAGGCCATTTTCAGAAAAATGGTGGAGACTTCACAAAAGCCGCTTGATATTGCGCAAAAAGAGGGGTATCTTATCGTTGTTGATACCAACAGGGTAGACGAGGCGATTGACAAGCTTTTAAGCGAAAGCAAAACGCAGGTAACACAGTATCAAAACGGAGAGCAGAAGGTTTTCGGCTTCTTTATGGGAAGCTTGACAAAGGCTCTTAAGGGCGTGGCAACGCCAAAGGTCATTAAGGAGCGTCTTGAAAGTAAGCTTAAGAGCGTGGCAGCGGATAAGTCCGAGGTAAAGACAGAGACTGACATAAGCGAGGAAAAGAACACAGATAAGCTTACCGCTTATAAAAATGAAAATAAGTATGAACCGAAACAGGACAATGAGTATTTTAAAATGGTGGGCGGTAATGACGTTTTAGCGGAATTTAAGCTTACCGATGCCACCGAGCATATTGGCGAAAATATTTCACTTTCCGCCTGCGTTCACAGGATAAAGAATATGGGAAAGGTTTCGTTTATTGCTCTCAGAACGGGAGAGTATGTCGTTCAGGCTGTGTACTCCGACAAATGCAAAGACTCCATCGAAGGACTGAGAGAGGGTCAGTATGTACGGGTGAGCGGAGTTGTAAACGTAAACCCGAAGGATCCAAACGGCGTTGAGATAGTGCTTGAAAGCATAAGTCTTATTTCAAAGCCAAAGGAGGAGTACCCGCTTAAGATTTCCCAGAGAAGGCTTGACTGCTCTATTGAGGTAAATCTCGACAACAGAAGCGTTTCTTTGAGAAACCCGTATGAAAGAGCGGTATTCAAGCTTCAAGAGGGCATCGTGCACGGTATGCACGAGTTTATGAGGGCAAACGGCTTTACAGAGATCCACACGCCGAAAATCGTTGCTCAGGGCGCAGAGGGCGGAGCGAATATATTTAAGATAGACTACTTCCAGAAGCCTGCGTTTTTGAATCAGTCGCCGCAGTTTTATAAGCAGACGGCAGTTGCGTTTTTTGACAGGGTGTATGAGATAGCGCCGGTTTACAGGGCGGAAAAGCATGCCACAAGCCGTCATATAAACGAATATGTCGGGCTTGATTTTGAAATGGGCTATATTGACAGTATGTACGACGTAATGAATATGGAGACGGCAATGCTTCGCCATATTATGGAGTATATAAAGAAAAATTACGAATATGAGATAAAGCTTATCGGGGTGGATGTACCGACTGTCGGGGATATTCCGTCAATAAAGTTTTCTGATGCCTTAACGCTTTTGAGAGGAAAAAGCGTAAGCACCAAGTTTGATCTTGATCCTGAGGACGAGGTGAAACTGGGCGAATATGCAAAGGAGAAGTATGACAGCGACTTTATCTTTATCACACATTTTCCAAGCTCAAAGCCGCCGTTTTATGCAATGGACAGCAGAGAGGACAAGAGAGTTGCGTATAAGTTTGACCTTTTGTTTAGAGGGCTTGAGATAACCTCAGGAGGACAGAGAATTCACGACTACGACGAGCAGGTCGAAAAGATGATAAGACAGGGACTTGACCCGAAGGATTTTGAAAACTACCTTGAGGCGCACAGGTACGGGCTTCCACCGCACGGGGGATTGGGAATAGGACTTGAGCGGCTTTTGATGAAGCTTATCAAGGCGCAGAACATTCGCACTGCATCAATGTTCCCGAGAGATATAAACAGGCTTTTGCCGTAAAGATCTCTCATAGCTTTCACAATATCGTATTAAGATATACGTATTTTTACGAAAGGAAAACGTACAATGATGAAAAAAATACTGGCAGGTTGTATATCCATAGTATTAACATTAAGCTTGCTTTGCGCATGCTCAGACGATGATACTTCAAAAAAGAGCTCTTCTGCAAGCGCGGTGACAAACTCATCTGACGGCACATCAAAGTCAACCGAAGAGGCTTCTGAGGAGGAGACAACTGAGGTTCCCGATCCCAGCCTTACAGAAAATGGAGAGCCGATAGATACTGAAAATCTCGTTATGTGCACAATTGACGGAAATGATGTAAGCTTTGACGAGTATCGATATAACTACTATTATTTCGTAGCAAACTATGGGTCAAGCTTTGGCGTTACAGCGGACGAAATGGCAGATCTAGATGAGGATGAAAAGCAGGAGCGTTTTGATACTCTAAAGGAAAACATTATGACTTTTATGAAGGGCACATATGTATATATGAAGTATGCCGCAGATAACGGAATCTCCCTTACCGATGAGGAAAAAAAGGAGTGCGGACAGGAGATTGCCAAGATTAAGGAAGAGGAAAAAGACGGCTATTCCGATTATCTCAAGCAGAGATACCTGACAGAGGACTATTTTAAAAAGCTTATTGAGCAGACTAAACTTGCCGGAAAGGTACAAAAGAGCTTTGATTTGTCTGACGATGAGTTTTTGGATGTGGCTGAGGATGATCTGATTCTTGTCAAGCACATTATGATACCGTTCGGTTATGATATAACGCCTAGCGACGAAACGCTTAAAAGCATGGGAGTCACAAACTTTTCATCTATGACAAACGTTCAGAAAATGAGTGTATTGCCGACTGCTTTTAAAAACCTGTCAAACGAGGAGCAGGAAAAAGAAAAGAAAAAGGCGAAACAGCACGCCGAGGAAATTTATAAAAAAGCAAAAGGCGGAGAGGACTTTGACAGCCTGATAAAGGAATACGGATTTGACGGGGGAATGGACGCATACAGCGGCGGCTATCTTCTGGGCGATTTTTATACCACATACGATGAAAGCTTTACGAAGGCGTCAATTGCTCTTGAAACGGGTGAGTTAAGCCAACCGGTAGAAACCAGTTACGGATATCATATCATTAAAAGGGTTCCGGTTGACAGGGAGTATATTAAGGCAAACATTGAGAATGAGGATTCAGAAAACACCTTTAAGGACGAGTACGTGTCCTCAATGGAATACTATACCTTAAAAAAGTTGATGGATTCTGTAAAGGTTGAGGAGTCTGATGTCCTTAAAAACTTAAAGTACGGAGATTTAAAGTAAAAGCAAAAAGCAAAATATTACGCCCCGAACTGCTTGTTCGGGGCGTTTTCACAATATAGTTTATTGGTCGTCCTCGTCATGGTAATCTTCTAAGGAGCGGTATTTTTCTTTTATCTGCATAACTCTTTTTTTGCTTCTTCTGTGAACATATACAAAGAATACCACACTGTAAACCAGAATTATCACAGCGATAATTATTACGGCTATTTTAAACTGTGTGGAGGTGAAAAAGTTTGCGGCAACGGTAACGGTTGCCTCGCCTTTTGCTTTTAAGACGTCCTTTGTTGCAACAAGATCGCTTTTTGCTACCGTTTGGCCGTTGTATAAAAATTCTACCGTACCTAAGGTGTCTCCTGCGTAAATGGGAGCGATAATGTTGTCGCTTATAGTGATTTTACGCTCCAGCTTGTCGATAGGAATATCATTTCTCCAAATAGCGGCAACCTCGTTTACCGGCTTCAGGTTTACATATCCATCGCCCTGAGCGTACTCAACCTTGGTATCGGTGATCTCTTCGTTTTCTTTTATAAAGGTTTGGTAGGAAAGATTATCATATGCCCACATATAAAGAGCCTTGTGATCTGCGCAGTTATAATACGTCTCGTTCCCGTCGTCGTCATAACCGGGAGCACCCATAGTAATACACAGGTACGAGTATCCGTTCTTTTCGGCAACAGAGGCAAGACATCTTCCCGCAGTATCAAGATAACCCGTTTTAATTCCGCTGACATATCCGTAATAGTAATCGCTTTCAGCGTCAAGAAGCTTGTTTGTAGTACTTAAATAGGTGCCGTTTTCCATAGTGTAACCTGATTTTGAGGTTATCTCTGTAAATATAGGGTAGTTGTTTATGGCATATCGGCAAAGCTTTGCAAGATCGGCACAGGTCGTAATGTTAGATTTCTGTCCCTCTATTTCAAGACCGTGGGCGTTGTAAAACGCAGTGTCAGTCATTTTAAGTGCCGAAGCCTTTTCGTTCATGAGCTTTATAAAGCCCTCAAGGCTGCCGCCTACGTTTACAGCCAGAATGTTTGCCGCCTCACACGCGGAGGGTATCATAAGAGCACAGAGAAGGTCGTAATATGTAAGCTCCTCGTTCGGCTCGATTCCAGCGTTGGAATAGTTAGTGTCGTAAAGCTCGGTAAAAGCCTCATCTCCCGCAGAAATTTTTTGGGTTTTCAGCGCTTCAAGATTCTCCTTGAATTTATCCAGAACCACTACGCAGGTCATAATTTTAGTTAGAGAAGCAGGAACTCTTTTTTCGTCCGCTTTTTTATTTATTATAACTTCTCCTGTTTCCAGATTTTCCATGTAAGCCGCTTCGCTCATAATGCTAACACCCTCAGGCTCAAAGGTGTAGGCGTCTGTTCTGATAAGTACCGGAAGCGCATATGTAAGTACAATAACAAAAACAGTAATAAAACTAAGCTTTTTCATAATATCTCCTTTAAAGATCACGTTTTATATAATTTGAAGGTTTTTACAGCGTTTTTCTAGCAAGCCGTATTTATAATATTTAGAAACCTAAAGGTTGTCAGGTTAAGTTTCAAGCTTAATTATATCAAAAATATCCTGAAAAGAAAAGCATTTTTTGTACTTTTATTAGTTAATGATATAAAGAGTATAACCTGCTTTTTTTCCTATCTTTCGGACAATTTTGAGATAATTAAGTATATTAAGACTGATCTGCGCGCATTTTAAGTGAATCTTTGCGGCATTTGCAAAATCATTAGAGCAGAAAATATCCGGCAGCCCGTCGGGAATAAACGCTCTGTAATCGTCGGCGCAGGAAAGTATAAGCTCCTCTTCAATATCTGTAGGAATCTTATCTCCCTTTTCGTATAATGATTTTCTTCGCTTGGTCTTACTTTGTCTGGGATATCGGAAATCCTGTGCTTTAATGACAGGTATTATAACTGTCATATTTGGATTGTCAAGCGTATACTTTATCCCGTAAAGCTCGTACATAGCGTCATACATCGTACCCTTTAAGGGAGATTTTCGGCTGCGTACCGGATTTTTATTCTCATCGGTCCAGATTATCAGGTTTTCGCTTATGATAGGGTGAACAACCGTTACCGGACAGTATTCAAGAAAGATATCCAGCTTTTTTTGCAGTTTAAAAAGCTGGTGCGTCTGAATTTCAATTATTCCGTTTTCTCCGGCTATATCAGCGTAAAATTTGCCTATTTTTACCTCTCTGTTTATATCTTCCGGTTCATAATATTTTTTTAGCACCGCGTGTATGCTCTTTTCTGCAAGAGTGCCTATGCCATTTTTTACATGAGCGCTTTGCCTTACGCTTTCGCAGGCTGACAGAAATCTTTCTCTATCCATATCTGCGCTGCGATGCTGCTTCAGGCTGATTATTCTCTTTGAGCCAATAAAGCGGTTTTCTGGGCTTATGACGGCGCATATAATGTGATAATTGCGCTTTTCTGAAAATCCTCACGGGAGTTGCAATAACTGTCAGAAAAATATTATAAAAATGAAACAGAAATCCTAACGGAAAGGCGTTTGTAAGTATGGGGTGCTTTCTTCTGTACCGCTGACTGCCGCCAACGCGTATTACCTTTCGATTTAATATAGCCTCAATAAGGTCGTTTGTTGTATTTACTTCGGCGTTTATTATTGAATATGCCTCGCCTATGGTATCCGTCTTGTGCGAGTCGCTGCCTCCGGTGCAGGGGAGATTCCACGACTTTGCAAGCCTTAAAGCCTTTTCATTATCTGATATGTATTCGGAAGTGTTGAATACCTCCATAAAATCAAACTGTGAAAGGTACTTTCTGTATTTTGATTCCCTGCCCCTCATGATCGACAGAAACTTTGCGCCGTATGGGTGGGCGGGTCCTATTATTCCGCCAAAAAAGTGTGTTATCTGTATAAGGGATTTTAACCGCATTCCTCTTGCTTCAAAAAGCTTAGGACTTACGTTTTCGGGCATTATGACGATAAAGTGTCCGTGATCCACTGTATCATATTCAATACCCTGTAAAACACGGAAATTCTCAACTTGCTTATCATTTGATTCTCTCCACTTCCGTGCGGCACGGTAGCTGTCGTGGTCGGTTACAAGCATTCCGTCAAAGCCTTTTTCTTTAAGTATTTTCGCATATTCAAATACCGAAACCTTACCGTCCGGAGAGCCTTCACTGGTATGACAGTGAAGGTCAAATTTCATATAAGGCATTATATTATATATCCTCTCTTACTTGTTATCAGCATTTTACCACATTTCTCGGCGTTTTTCAAGTGTCTTACCTTTGTTTGACAGTTGAGTCTATGCAAGGCGTTTTTAATTAAGTGTATTTTGCACAAAAATATATTAACAGTATTGTGCAAAAGGTAGATAATAAAGGAAAATATATAAAAACGGTTAACAACTGAGGGATGAAATGTTAGAATTAGGTTTAACAAACGCAAGGAGGTCAAAATTTGTGATATATACTGTCAGTTTAAATCCTGCGTGGGATTACGTTATGTGTGTGGACGATTTCAAAATGGGCATGACCAACAGAACAAATGCGCAAAGCCTTATACCCGGAGGAAAGGGAATAAACGTGTCAGCTGTTTTAAAGGAACTGGGACACGAAAGCATTGCCCTTGGTTTTACGGCGGGCTTTATCGGAAAAGCACTTGAAAGGGAGGTTGAACTGTGTGGCATAAAAACGGATTTCATTCATCTGAAAAAGGGTATGACCAGAATCAACATAAAGCTTAAAACCGAAACAGAAACCGAAATAAACGGTATTGGTCCTAAAATAGATCAAAATGCGGTTGATATGCTGTTTGCAAAGCTTGATACTCTTTCACAAGGAGATATACTGGTGCTTGCGGGAAGTATTCCGTCTGGTATTCCGGACAATGTTTACAGTGAAATTCTTAAACGCCTTGACGGAAGGGGAATAATGTTTACGGTAGATGCGCAAAAGGAACTGCTTTTAAGTGTGCTTAAATACGGGCCGTTTTTAACAAAGCCGAATATTCACGAGCTGAGGGAAATTTTCGGTGATGATGTTAAAACGGACGAAGATATAATTACAGCTGCAAAAGAGCTTCAGCAGATGGGCGCTCAAAACGTATTGGTATCTATGGCAAAGGACGGAGCAATTTTGTTGGACGAATACGGGCGTATTCACAGAATCAGTGCGGCAAAGGGCAGGGTAATCAATTCTGTCGGTGCGGGAGATTCAATGGTAGCGGGTTTTTTAGCGGGATATTTAAAGCATAAGAATTATGATGACGCGCTTAAGCTGGCAACAGCTGCTGGAGGCGCAGCCGCTTTTTCAAATGGTCTTGCAAAAAGAGAGCTTATTGATGAGATTTTAAAAACTCTTTGACAGATAATTTTTTGAGAAGTTTTGTATGGCGGAGAACCGGTGCTTTTATGATTTTAAATGTAAATTTTCAATTAATAATTAAAACGGGTTAAACTTATAACAGGTGATAAAGCATAGATTTTTGGCATTTTTAACAAATCAAAGGTAGTTATTTGCATATATTACATAATAAATTAAATGAATTAAATAATTCAGCAAAATATCTGAAAATAAGGTTATTGACAAAAGCATTTTTAGTGATATAATAAATTTAGGAATAGAATAGAAATAAATAAGCACAAAACTTGCATTTTCAGCATATAAAATGTTGGAGTGCATTTTAAGAAATATAAATATTACGAGGAGGAGGTTTTTTATGAAATCCGGTAAACGGATAATTTCTTTGTCATCAGCCTTGCTTGTACTGTCAACATCGGTAGCAATTTCGGGCTTTACATATGGGACTGACGGCGTAAACAGCGTTAAGTTTTCATATCCCGGCAACGGCTCGTTCGGTGAAAGCTATCAGACAAACAGTGAAATAGCATTAAACATAAATGACTTTGCGTTGTTTACAAAGGAATTTAGTGCGAAATGTAATCACGTTGAGGGAAATGTTGCTATTGAAAGTATGGTGTCTAATGGTGTAACATCAGACATACAGATGAGCAACGGAAATGTTGTTTCAAACAGCGGAGAGGAGTATCTTAAAAACTTATCGTTTGTAAGAAACTTTGACAACGGTTCATCTGTATCATTTAATTCAGGACGTACCGATTTGTTTATTGTAGGAGACAATAACAAAATCGGAGGTGTTGTACCGGGACAGGGCTTTAATCTTAACGGATGGATAACCGGTAATTGCGTACATGCTATTGCTTATGAGTCTGATATTGCCAAGGGCGGAACATTTATTGACTTTGATAAGGCTCTTAACGGAATCTCAGAGCTTAGCGCCTGGCTTAAGACTGAGGTGAACGCAAAGAAGGCTGTAAATCAAAACGGCGAGTGGACAGGAAAGTATGATCCTGACGACAGTAACGATGACGTCTATGTTTTTGATATCAACGGAAAGGATTTGCAGACTCTGGCGCAACTTCAGAGTAATGAGTTTAACGAGTTGGTTCCCGACGGCAAAACTGTAATCATAAACGTAAACAACATTGAGGGTAACAACTTTGAAATTAAAACTATGTTTCAGGGTGACTGGTCACAGGTAAATAAGGCAAACTATGTTATTTGGAATTTCGGCGATTACAGCGGAACGATAACTAATAAGGGAAGTTTCGCCGGAATGATAATGGCGCCTAAGGCTAATGTTTGTCTTGATGCCGCTAACTTGAATGGTTCGGTAATCTCAAAGTCTGTTATACAGGGCCCGGAGGTTCACTTCATGATCTTTAAGGGCAAGCTGCCGAAGGATCCTGAAGCAACAACCGAGGTAACCACGGAAGCAACAACCGAGGCAACCACGGAAGCGACAACCGAGGCGACTACGGAGGCAACGACCGAGGCAACCACGGAAGCAACAACCGAGGCGACCACGGAAGCAACGACCGAGGCAACTACGGAGGCAACGACCGAGGCGACCACGGAAGCAACGACCGAGGCGACCACGGAAGCAACGACCGAGGCGACCACGGAAGTAACGACCGAGGCAACTACGGAGGCAACGACCGAGGCGACCACGGAAACTACCACCACGACAACTACGACTACTACAACCACAACCACCACAACAACGACCACGAAAGCAACAACTACCACAACTACATCTACGTCTACAACGACTACGCCTACTACATCAACCACCACCACTACCGAAGCTACCACAACTACAACTACGCCTACAACAACGACAACAACTACGGTTACTTCTGAATCAACTACAACTGTTCCGACATTGACTACTACGACAACTACCGAGTCCACAACTGCTACAACTACGACAACCCCACAAGTTACTACTGAGTTGACAACTACGACTTCCGCGACTACAACAACCTCAGAAATCACGACAACTCCTGAGACGACAACGACAACAGAAGAAACGACCTATACAACAACTGAGCCGGTTATGACGAGTACTACGACAATTCCGGAGGTAACAGTTACCACTACAACTACTAACCCGAGAGTTGAGCTTGTCAGGTACGCTGAGGAGGAGCTTGACGAGAGCAAATATACTCCTGAAAGCTGGGCAATTTACAAAGAGGTTCTGGAAAGAGCAAAGATGGTTTTAGGTGCAGGCGATGAAAATGAGATAAAAGCTGTGCTTGAAGAACTTATAGCTGCCAGAAAAATGCTCGTTTTGGGAGCAAGCGACTCTGTAAATACCGGCGTTGGCACGGAGGTTTCAGTTTCTGCATTTGCTGTTTTGACAATTGCGGGTGCGGTGGCATTGCTTAAGCGTAAGAGAAACGACTAATCTGATATTATAATAAAAATCCCGGCTTGTGTCGGGATTTTTTACGCCATAAGATAATGTTAAGTATTTTGCCTTTACAATAACAAGAGTTAAAACAATTAGCAAAATAATGGCAGATGAAATTTGAAAATGCGGGTTTAAGGAATTTGTCTAAAGCGAAAATTGTACAAAAAATTGGCACGCTATTTGGTTAAATCGTAGAAAATAAATATTTTTGATAACCGCTATTGAAATAATTGCTAAAGAATGATATCATAAATTTTATAAGCAGTGTCAATAGGTCTATTTGTTACACTGCTAACCTAAAGTAACTTATGTTGAGAAGGAGGTCTGTAATTATGAGGAAAGGCTTATTCAGAAGGGCTGCCGCTTTTTTGTTGGCGTGCGCCGTTTCTGCTACGACTGCTTTGTCATCGCTGGCGACGACTGTTTTTGCGGTTGATGATCCTTGGGGAGGTGCTGCACCGCCGTCCGGAGGAGTGGATCTTGGTCAGTTTCTGACTAACGTCGAGATGGAATATCTTATGGTTGACCAGGACGGTCGGGAGACATATACCTACTATGATCCACAAAGCTCAGACCCGTTAAAGAAGAACGGTCAGGTACGATTCAGAGTGGATTTTGCCGAAAACGGTGAAAGCTTACAGTTCCCGGACAGCGGCATTCTAGAGTATGATATCCCTAATGTATTTAACATTCAAAGAGAAAAGGGTACTCTTGAAGATTCTTCCGGTGAAACGGTTGGTGAATATTGGATTGATGAGAACGGTCACCTTACCATAAAGTTTACTGACGGTTGGGTTGGCGGATCATCTCAGCGCAGCGGTTACTTGTGGTTTAAAGCACAGTTTGACCGCAATAAGCTTGGTGACAGAAGCGATTGGACATGGCAGGTTGATGACAATACAAAAATCACAGTAATGTTTGATGATTCTTCAGACGTTAAGGTAAACAAAGAAATTACCGAGTATGATAAGGAAACTCACAATCTGTCTTATAAAATCACGGTGGATGTAACCTACGGAAGCGTTCAGAACGTTACTCTTAACGATGTTATGGGTGCAAATCTGGAGCTTGTCGGTGCGGACAGCGGAGATGTTTATAATGCGTTTGAGATAACCGATAAGGACGGAAACCCGGTAACTGACCGCGGAAAGGTTAACATTTTCAGTGCGGGTAATGGTAACAGTTATACTGTTCATATCCCTGAAATGGATTCCGGAGAAAAGTATACCATTACATATAAATGCAAGATAAAGGATGAGGCTTATGCCGGTTCTGACGAGCCGAGTGAAGTAAATAACACACTTAAAAGTTCTTATCTGGATGAAAATCAGGGTAATCAGGAATTCACAATACCTGATATTGATGTAGTTCCTCACAGCTGGGAGTATAATATAAATTATCCTTGGGTAGCTAAGAGCGGAAAATATGATGACGGCTCCAAAAGCGTTACTTGGACGGTTAAGATCAACGGCGATGGATATTTCGATGTAAGCGGAAACACCTTTACAGATACTCTTAGGTCGGATGCGTTAAGCTATGACAAGGATACACCTATCAAATTATATAAGCTTGATGAAAGCGGAAACAGGTCGGATGATGGTACCGAAATTTCTTGGAATGATGTCAATCTTAAGTTGAGCGACGACGGAAGCTCATTTACATACACTTTCCCTGAAGGTTCCGAGAAGGCGGCTTATGAATTCGAGTACGCTACGAAAGTAGATGACTCAAAGCTTGAGGGTGACAACGCAACCGTTAATAACGATGCTGATTACAACGGACATAAAAGCTACGGCGGCGTAAACGGAATAATTGGAAAAAAGCAGAGCCAGACTCTAGAAAAAGAACGCACTACAAAAGGCGACGCGTGGGAAAGATTCAGCTGGAAAATATCTGTTGAAATTACAAATAACGCAAATGCCGAAAATCTTCCTTATTATATAAAGGACGTTCTTGACAGATACAGTAATACGGAACAGACTGATATTTATGGAGGTTTATTTGATAGGCTTGATAAAGACTCTCTTATAGTTACTCTTAACGGAAAAGCTCTTGAAAGGGATAAGGATTATAAGCTGGTTTATGACGAGTCCAACGGTGAGTTTTACATTTACTTTACCGGCGGCGACAGCACAAAAGGAAATTCCAAGGACGATTCCGTTTTACCGGGTAGCGAAAGCAAATATCAGATAGTAGTTGAATATGAAACTTTGATAAATGAAAAGTTTCATGAGTACACTACAACTAACGATTGGCAGAAGAATGTTCAGGTTGTAAACAAAGTTACTTCATATCTTCAGGACAACAGTAAGGAACAGACTGAGTATGGTGAAATTGTAAAACCAAACAATAACGCAAAAGTTGAAAAGCTGTTAAATAGTTCTGATGATTCCGGTTTGGAGGCAGAATACGCAATAAGAATTAACGGCGATAACTGGGAAGGTAATACTAGTAACAACAGATTAAAAGAACAACCAATTGTCATTCAGGATATTTTCGATACGGATAAGTTAGAGATCGTTATGGATAGTGTAAAGCTATATAAGGGTTCTAGCCAGTGGTCGTTTAATTATGATTTTATCCAGATAACTGATATTACAAAGCTTACAGATGAAAACGGAAAATGTATAGGATATAAGATTACTGCGCCTGCGCCTGATACTGCGGATGTAGAAAAGGTATTTGAGATAAGATATACCCTGAGGCTTAAGGACGAGTATGTAAGTGAAGCACCTATATCATTGCCGAATACCGCAAAGGTTTATCAAAATAATATTGAGATTGGCAGTGCTGAGCTGACTCATGACTTTGAGCCTAAGATATTGAATAAAAGCTTGGTTACAAGGCCTAATAACAGTAACGAATACGTAGGAACTTATCAGCTTGATGTAAATAAACCGGGAATTGATTTTTCCGATACCGACGAAATTGTCATTATTGACCAGCTTATGTCGGGTATGATAGTTGACTTTGATTCCATAAAGGTTTATGATTTTGTTTATTACAGCGATTACTGGGGCGGTTATTGGAGTCAAGGTGATGAAATAACCGGCTGTAAAATATCCTATGATCCAACTGCAAAGCAGATTAGAATTACTGTACCTGATGGCAAGTATATCAGAATTACATATAACGTTACGTTCAGATCAACGCCTAATTCTAAGAAGGAATTTGTTAATACGGCGTGGATTGAGGGACTTAAAAAATTTGAAGGAGAGGATAGAAGCGAAGTAAGCTTTGAGACACAGAGCTCCGGCGGCGGAGTAGGCGGAGAGGCTGTTGAGTTTAATATTGTAAAGAAGGATGCAGAAAATCCGAAAGTGACGCTTGAGGGCGCTGAGTTTGATTTTTACTATTTAGGAGAAGACGGCAACAGCAGTGCTAAGCTTCTTTTAGAAGATATCACAACTGATAAAGACGGTTGTGCAAACGTTAAGGAAAGTCAGGGACTGGAGCTTTATTCAGGTGTATATGAGTTAAAAGAAACCAAAGCTCCCGAAGGATACGAGATGCTCAAAGATCCTGTTAAATTCTATCTTAATCCTGCGGACGAGAATATAGGAGATATTGAAATAGTATTCTCCGGCGACCCTGTAAATATATACAACAGTAAATTAAAAAGCAAGGCGGAGTTAAAGGTAAATAAGGTTGACGAAACCGGTAAGCCTGTTTCAGGAGCGACATTGCAGATCAAGGGTGCCGGCGGTGAAGTTGTTTTTGAGTTTGAAACAAACGGACAGCCGCAGAGCGTAAATCTTGACGATGGAAAGTATGCGCTTGCTGAGACGAA
Organism: uncultured Clostridia bacterium; assembly: GCA_947625195.1. Lineage (GTDB taxonomy): Bacteria > Bacillota > Clostridia > Oscillospirales > Ruminococcaceae > UMGS1601. The sequence continues at coordinate 179,636 of CANQNK010000001.1, forward strand.
AACTCCTGAGGGCTATGAAACTGCTTCAGATATCGAGTTTGAAGTCAAGGACGGAAAGCTTGTTGCAGGCGTTGGTGTAAATTCAACTGAAGCGACTATAACCATGGTTGACAAGGCAAAGCAGACCTACAACCCATGGCTTAAGAAGATAGTTGTAGACAGCGAAACCGACAGGGACTTTAAGTTTGTAATAGCAGAAGCCAGCAATAAGGCGGCAGCCGTTGCAACGTTGACTTTGAAAAACGGTGAACAAAAAGAGATCACAGGTCTTACACACGGTGTTAAGTATGTGATCTATGAGATCGACGCAGACGGATACGACGTAGCGTTTGACAACGGTAAGAGCGAGTATGAGTTTGAATACGACAAGTATGCAAAGGATATACTGTTCACGGCGACCAATACCGAATATAAGGGAATCAGGCTTACAAAGCAGGTATCAAAGAACGGTATCGTGCAGACGGCTGACAGTAGCGCAAAGTTTGATTTTGATATTACCGGCAAGGACGGAAAGGCAATCGACAGCGTAACGGTGGCGCAGGGGGGCGAAGTAACTCTTGACGGCAAGAAGTACATAAACGGTGAGAAATATACGCTTGTAGAAAAGACATCAGGAAAGTATGCGCTATCAGTACAGGTCAACGGTAAAGCGTCAGCTGACGGAAGCTTTACTTATACAAAGGATACTGAAATTGAGATTGTCGCTACAAACTCCGTAACAAACGTAACAATCGACAAGTGGGACGTAACCAACAGCAAAGAGGTTGAGGGTGCAGAGCTCACCGTATATGATAAGGACGGACACGAAGTTGATAAGTGGATCTCTAAAAAGGGTGAGAAGCACACGATAGAGGGCATAATCCCCGGAGAGAAGTATACACTTAAAGAAACGATAACTCCTGACGGATACGAAGAGGCTACCGAAACGGTATTCACGGTTGACGAAAACGGCAAGGTTACGGTAGAAAGCGGTGAAGACGCAAGCGTTGATAAAGATAACGTACTTATCATAGACGATACGCTTATACCGACAACTTCAGAACCGACGACCGAAGCTACCACGGAGGCGACGACCGAAGCTACCACAGAAGCGACGACCGAAGCTACCACAGAAGCGACGACCGAGGCTACCACAGAAGCGACGACCGAGGCTACCAAAGAGGCAACAACTGAGGCTACCACGGAGGCAACGACCGAGACTACCACGGAAGCAACGACCGAGGCTACCACAGAGGCAACTACCGAGGCTACCACAGAGGCAACTACCGAAGCTACCACGGAAGCAACTACCGAAGCTACCACAGAGGCGACGACCGAAGCTACCACAGAGGCAACGACCGAGGCTACCACGGAAGCAACGACTGAGGATACCACGGAAGCAACTACCGAGGCTACCACGGAAGCAACTACCGAAGCTACCGCGGAAGCAACGACCGAGGCTACCACGGAAGCAACAACCGAGGCAACTACAGAAACTACAACTGAAGCTGCGACAACAGTCACTACTTCGATAACAACTCCGGTTCAGAATACGACGACCGCGGTAATCACTGACATGAGAGATGAGCTTGTCAGATATACGATGGAGGAGCTTAACGAAAGCGACTATACTCCTGAGAGCTGGGCGGTTTACAAGGAAGTTCTGGAAAGAGCTAAAAGAGTTCTTGCAGCCGGAAGTGAAAATGAAATCAAGGCTGTGCTTGAAGAGCTTATTGAGGCCAGAAGAAAGCTTGTGCGCGGTGCAAGCGTAAACACGGGTGCAGCGACAGAGGTAACACTTTCGATATTCGCATTCATAACAGCAATTGGAGCAGTTGCAATTCTCAAGAGGAAAAAAGACGACGATAAATAACGGTTTAATCTGAGTGATTGTAAAGCTTTTCACGAAATGAAAATAATACTGTCCCGAGAAAATCGGGGCAGTATTTTGTTTACAATAAAGTCTTTATGTGGTATACTTATGTTATGAAAATATTTTCGGAGGATATGATGCAGATAATAAACCATTTTATAACGATAACAAGGCACAGGCATCAGGTAATAAAAAACTGCTTTATGGCAGGTATACCTATAAGAGGGCTTTTGCACGATCTGTCTAAATATACCCCCGCCGAATTTATCGCAGGAGCCAAGTTTTATCAGGGAAACAGAAGCCCTAATGAAAGCGAGCGCGAAGCTTATGGGTACTCAAAGGCGTGGATACATCACAAAGGAATAAACAAACATCATTTTGAGCATTGGACGGATTATAATCCTAAGACCAGAAGAACAGAGGGCGCACCAATGCCGACAAGGTTTGTAATAGAAATGTTTTGCGACAGAGTGGCGGCAAGCAAAATATATATGGGTGATAAATACAGCGACGACAGCGCGCTTATGTATTTTGAGAAGGGCAGGAAAACAAGAATTATACACAAGCGCACCAGTGATATGCTTGAGTATCTTCTTTTAATGCTAAAATTTAAAGGAGAAAAATTTACCTTTAGATATATAAGATGTTTAGATAAGTCCGCGCCGCCGGAGAGCTTTAAATATATGTCTGATCTTGTTGACAAACTGCACTCAAAGTGATAAAATATCTTACGTGAGTGGAAAAGCTTCTTGACCGCAAGCGAATAACAAAAATTAAGCTGCCGACGGAAAGGATACATTCCGATCCATAGGGGATAATGTATAGGTTTGCGCGCTTGGTTTATCGGCTGGCATTAGCTTGTCTTATTAGCCGGGCTTTAAAGCGTATTTACTTGTGTCCCCTTATTTTAAGCGGGACATTTTTTATGCATTATTTAAAGGGGGAATTTTATGGAAACAAGAGTTGCCGTGATAGCCTTGATTGTTGAGGATTCGTCGCGGGCTGAGATAATCAACGGAATTTTACACGAATACGGTGAGCGTATAATCGCGCGAATGGGAGTTCCTTATAAAAAGAAGGGGATAAACATAATAAGCGTTGCGGTGGACGCGGATACCGATACGATAGGGGCGCTTTCCGGAAAGCTTGGAATGATCAAGGGCGTAAGCGCAAAAACAGTGTATTCAAAGCTGTAGGCTAAAAACTGAAGAGGAGAGAAAAATATTATGTATGATAAGAAATCGCTTAAAGCGGAGAAATTTATAAATCATCAGGAGATACTTGATACTATTGAGTATGCAAAACAGCATAAGGACGATAAGGAAATGTGCTTAAACCTTGCAAAAAGAGCTAAAGACTGCAAGGGGCTTGATCATCGTGAGGCGGCGGTTTTGCTTGAATGCGAAATTCCCGAGGTTGAGGAGGAGATAAGAAAAAGCGCAATTTCTGTTAAGCAGCGCCTGTACGGCGACAGAATAGTTATGTTTGCGCCGCTGTATCTTTCAAATTATTGCGTAAACGGCTGCACCTACTGTCCTTACCATCACTGCAATAAAAGCATTACCAGAAAAAAGCTTACGCAGGACGAAATTAGAGCAGAGGTTATAGCCTTGCAGGATATGGGACACAAGCGCCTTGCGATAGAATCGGGAGAGGACCCGGTGAACAACCCTATAGAATACATTCTTGAAAGCATAAAAACCATTTACAGCATTAAGCACAAAAACGGCGCAATAAGGCGCGTTAATGTAAATATAGCCGCGACCACGGTTGAAAACTACCGCAGACTTAAAGAGGCGGGAATAGGCACATATATTCTCTTTCAAGAGACCTACCATAAGGAGGATTATGAATTGCTTCACCCCACCGGACCCAAGCACAACTATGCCTATCACACGGAGGCAATGGACAGAGCGATGGAGGGCGGTATAGACGACGTAGGAATAGGCGTTTTGTTCGGGCTTGAAAGATACCGCTACGATTTTGTGGGACTTTTGATGCACGCAGAGCACCTTGAGGCGGTGCACGGGGTAGGTCCGCATACAATATCGGTTCCCAGAATCTGCCCCGCAGACGACATAAAAAAAGAGGACTTTGAAAATGCAATTTCAGACGAGATTTTTGAAAAGATAGTTGCTGTTATACGCCTTGCCGTTCCTTATACGGGAATGATAATATCTACCAGAGAATCTCAAAAGACCAGAGAAAGGGTTTTAAGGCTTGGCATTTCTCAGATTTCCGGCGGCTCTAGAACAAGCGTGGGCGGATACGTTGAGGAGGAGCCTGAGGAGGAAAACTCTGCGCAGTTTGACATATCAGACAGGCGCACGCTGGACGAAGTAGTAAATTGGCTTTTGAAAATGGGATATATACCGTCGTTTTGCACGGCGTGCTACCGTGAAGGAAGAACGGGAGACAGGTTTATGTCGCTTTGCAAGAGCGGTCAGATAGCAAACTGCTGTCAGCCAAACGCACTCATGACGCTCAAGGAATATCTTATGGATTATGCAGGCGATGATACGAAAAAGGCAGGAGAAGCGCTTATAAAAGAACAGCTATTGAAAATTCCAAACGAAAAAACAAGGCGTATTGCAACGGAAAATATTAAGAAAATAGAAAATGGAGAGCGTGATTTCAGATTTTAGCAGATCGGGAGGTATGCGGTAATGTCATCGCTTAATGAAACACCCAGAGCAAACAGACTTCACATAGGTTTTTTCGGAAAGAGAAACAGCGGAAAGTCAAGTCTTATAAACGCATTTGCAAAGCAGGAAATATCTATCGTCTCAGATACTCCGGGAACGACTACGGACCCAGTGTATAAGTCTATGGAAATTTTGCCTCTTGGCGCGTGCGTTTTGATAGACACAGCGGGCTTTGACGATAACGGAGAGCTTGGCGCAATACGGGTAGAAAAGACAAAAACAGCTGCGGAAAAAACGGACATAGCGGTTATACTTTTAAGCGGAGACGATCTTTCTCAAGAGCTTAAGTGGTATGAGTATTTTAAGGACAAAAAAACTCCGACGCTTCTTTGCATATCAAAGTATGATAATCTTAATGAACGTGATGCATATGTAAAAAAAGCAAAAAAAGTGTTTGGCAGCACGCCGCTTTTAATAAGCTCAAAGACAAGAGAGGGCATAGATGAGTTTAAGGAAGCTCTCATAAGACTTTTGCCTGAGGATTATGACAGCGTCAGCATAACCGGCTCTCTTTGTAATGAAGGGGACACGGTGCTTCTGGTTATGCCTCAGGATATACAAGCGCCAAAGGGCAGGCTTATTTTGCCGCAGGTACAGACCATAAGGGAGCTGCTTGACAAAAAATGTATCGTATTAAGCTGTACTACCGATAATCTTGACGGTGCGCTTGCGGCTTTGTCAAAGCCTCCGAAGCTTATTATCACAGACTCTCAGGTGTTTAAAACAGTTTATGAAAAAAAGCCGAAGGAAAGTATGCTCACCTCATTCTCCACACTTTTTGCGGGGTATAAGGGAGACTTAAGCTATTATATTGAGGGTGCGAAAGCCATTGACAAGCTTAATGAAAACTCTCGTGTTCTGATAGCTGAATGCTGCACTCATGCGCCCTTAAGCGAGGACATAGGCAGGGAAAAGCTGCCCGGACTTTTAAGAAAGAAAATCGGCGAGGGGCTTAGAATCGACTTTGTGTCCGGAGCGGATTTTCCCGATGACCTGACTGGGTATGACCTTGTCATTCAGTGCGGAGCGTGTATGTTTAACCGCAAATATGTAATGTCACGCATTGACAGAGCAAAACGTCAGAATGTTATGATGTCTAACTACGGGGTTGTTATCGCTGCTTTAAGTGGTATTTTAGATAAGATAAGCTATTAAAATATTATGAATTTTTATATTCATCAGCGCTGAAAAGCAAATTTTGCATCAATAAAAACTAAGCAGATTTACTGTTAAACAAAAAGGCAGGCAGTTAAAAAAACAACTGCCTGCTTTTACTTTTAATCCAGAATATCGTCTACCGCGTCTCTTGCGCCGTTTACGCCGTCTTCTACTCCGTCGGCTATGTCGTCGCCTATATCAGCGGCATCTGATGAAAGCTCACCCATACCGTCTCTGTCGGTGTTTACTTCATCAGTATGATCGCCTCTGTCTTCGTTGTCTGAATCCGTTTCTTTTTCGTCTCGGTCATCATCGTTTTGCTTGGTCGTAGTAGTTGTGGTAGTGGTTGTTGTAGTCGTGCTAGATGAAGAATCTTTGTCATTCTTGTCATTGCCTTCATTGTTTTTGCATCCTGCAAGCATTAGAATACAAGCAAGAGACGAAAGCATAATAGCCAATAATTTTTTCATATCAAATCACCTTTCTGAAAAGTTTTTTTAAATAAGGAGCTTGAGGCTCCGCTATTTAACAAGCAACATAGTTTTATAACCATCAGGCTTTCTGCAAAGAAATTTAATACTTGCCAAAAGGTCTTAGATGAAGTCGCCTGTGCTGGCGGTAACATCAACTGCGGTTATAAAACCTCTTTTCAACAGATATATTTTGCATTAAAATATAAATTATACATTTTCGTTATTGAAAAAAGCACTTTTATATGATAAAATTAGTCAGGGAAAAATTACCTGTTTATTAAAAATTTGTTGATTTATAGGGAGGATATTATGAAGAGAATCAAGTTAACCGAAAACGGGTTGAATCTTGTATTTGAAATAACAGACGATGAGCAGCTTTTGCTTCTGCACTTTTCGTGCCTTGAGTTTGACGAGAAAACCTTGGGAAAGCCAGAGCACAAAAGGGCTTTTCAGTTTCTGGAATTTAACGTTTCCGGACTGGACAGACCTTATGAGCGGCACGGAAACAAGTACATAGTTACCGCTCCCGGGTATAGAATGAAATACCGCGGAATGGAGGATTTCAGAAACGAAAAGGGCAGGGTTTTAAGAATCAACCTTTGTGACGAGGAAACCGGACTTGAAACGATAACGTATATACAGTTTTATGATGGCATAAGCGTTGCGAGATTTGTAACTCAGGTAATAAACAACGGAAATGAAACCTACGGGATCGATTATATTTCCTCGTTCAATCTTTCGGGAATAGAAAAGGAGGGAGAAAAATCCCAGGACGAAAAGCTAGACATATATATCCCGCATAATTCGTGGTACCGTGAAATGCAGTGGCGGAGATATTCGCCTACTGAGCTTGGAATAGACGAGTGCATGGAGACGCTTGAGCAGCATTCTTCAAAGCCGATAAGGGTATCGAATGTCGGAAATTGGTCGACCAAGGAATTTTTGCCGATGGCACTTATAAGAAACAACGAGACCGATTCAAACCTGTTTTTTCAGATAGAAAACAACGGGTCGTGGCACTGGGAGATTTCCGACAGCGAGGGGCATTTGTACCTTACATTATCCGGCCCTAACGAAATATATTCACATTGGTATAAAAGGCTTAAGCCCGGAGAAAGCTTTGTAAGCGTTCCTGCTGCGGTAGGCTCATGCAATGGGAAAATCGACAACGCGTTTGCAGAGCTTACAAAGTACCGCAGGCATATAAGGCGCAAAAACTACGATAATGATTCGCTTGCGGTAATCTTCAACGACTATATGAACTGTCTCTGGGCGTGGCCTACTGAGGAGGCGGAGTATCCTTTGATAGACGCAGCGGCAGAGGTCGGATGTGAATATTTCTGCATAGATGCCGGCTGGTATGCAGACGGGTATTGGTGGGATAGCGTAGGAGAATGGAGAGAATCCAAAAAGCGTTTTCCTAACGGACTTAAAAAGATAACCGACTATATCCGGTCAAAGGGGCTTATTCCCGGAATATGGATAGAGCTTGAGGTTATGGGTGTAAACTGCCCCATTGCAAATAAGGTGCCGGACGACTGGTTCTTTATAAGACACGGAAAGCGTGTTTATGACAGAAGCCGTTATCAGCTGGATTTCAGAAATCCGGAGGTCATAAAGTTTGCCGATGAGACTATTGACCGGCTGGTTACCGAGTACGGAGTGGGATATTTAAAGATTGATTATAACATCGAGCCGGGAATAGGCACGGAAAAATATGCGGATTCTTTCGGAGACGGACTTTTGGGTCACCAGAGAGCGTATATATCGTGGCTTGACAAAACCTTTGAAAAGCATCCCGATCTGATAATAGAAAACTGCTCGTCGGGCGGAATGAGAATAGACTACGCTTTGCTGTCGAGATGTTCCATTCAGTCTACCTCTGACCAAGCGGACTATAAGCTTAACTGTACAATCGCCGCAAATTCACCGTCTGCGGTTACTCCCGAACAGGCGGCAGTATGGAGCTATCCTATGAGCGGCAAAGACGAGGAAGAGGTGGTTTTCAATATGGTAAGCGCAATGCTTTTGCGTATACATCAGTCGGGGCATCTTGCAAAGCTTTCGCAAAAGCGCAGAGCTTTGGTAAAAGAGGGAATTTCCGTTTATAAGTCGATAAGAAACGACATAAAAAATTCTGTGCCTTTCTGGAGCCTTGGCTTTTCAACATTTAAAGATGATTTTCTTTCACTCGGCCTTGACTGCGGTAATAAGGCTTATATAGCAGTATGGAGAAGAGAGGGAGACGATGAGAAGGTAATACTTCCTTTTGACTTTGACGCTATGAGCGTTAAAAAGCTTTACCCGGCGTACTGCGACTGGGCTTATGAGCTTAAAGGCAACGCATTAGAAGTCGAGCTTAAAAAGCCTTATTCTGCCCGTTTGTTTGAGATCAAAAAAGGCGATATATAAAAACAGAATAATAGGTACCAAGATCCAGGTATTTCCGAAAACGGTATAGGGGGTCTTTCTGTTAATCTTTAAAATTTGAGCGTTTATGACTCCGCTTTCACTCTCAGGGATTTCTGCAAGCTTTTTGCCAAATGGTGATATAACGGCGGATATGCCGGAATTTGCTGATCTTACAAGATACCGGAAGTTTTCAACGCTTCTTAAAACGGAGTGCTTAAGATGAAGCCTTTGAAGATGCGTGCCCGGAAACCAAGAGTCGTTCGTCGGCACTGCTATTATTTCACCGCCCTGTTTTACCTGCTTTCTTATCACCTTTGGGTAGATGCTCTCTATGCATATGGCGGTGGCAACTGTGGCGTTTTTTGCGTACAGTGGAGAAATTTTTTCGGCGGAGGACAGGCTGTCGGTTCCGTCAAAAAGCTTATCTCCAAACAGCGAAAACTCTCCGAAAGGAACGAGTATGCGCTTTAGGTAAACGGCTGTTTTGTCACCTGTAAAGGCGCAGTATGCATTATAGCTTCTGTTGTCTTCGTCATAAAAAATTCCGCTAACTATCTCAGCGCCGGTGCTTTGTAAAGCCGCGTTAATATCGCTTATCACCTGACTGTCGTCAAGCGAATAGGTTATGGCGGTTTCCGGCAGAAATATCATATCGGAATTTTTTATACTGTCAATCAGAGCCTTATAATCAGACAAGGGTGATGAGCTTTTATGCGACCATTTTGCAAGTCCCGCTTTGTCTACCTGCAACACAGATACGTTTAAGCTTTCGCCGAAAGGCTCGCACAAGTTTATTCTTATAACTCCGAAAAGTGTGTTTGCAAAAAAGATAAGTATTATCAAAACAGCGGAGGTAAGCGATTTCATACTTATAAAGCGTGTGGACAGAATAGATACAAAAAGCGCGTTTATAATAACCGTAATAAGCGTTAAAAACAACGAGCCCAGGAGCGAAGCACTTTGCAGAAACGGTGTAAATCCCACAAGCGAAAGGGATACAGTAACTATCGGAACGCCCACGGGAAGCATAAGGCCTACAAAGAATTCGCCTAAGGTAAACAGCGCAGAATAGCAGATGCCATCGAAAATTCTGTGCTTTGAAAACCGGTACATAACAACAGTAGGCAGCATATGAATAGCCGCGGTTAAAAGCGCGGTTATTGCAGTCGCGAGAAATGAAGCTATTGCTCCTATAACTTCGGGAAGATCAATAAGCTCTGAAAGCTTTAGAAGAAAGCTGAACGACAAAAAATAGTAAACAAAGAAAAACAGCGAGGATATTTTAATAAATGAAAACAGTCCCGTGGACTTATTAAGCGAGTACAAAAACGGTATCAGCGCGATAAAGCTGATAATCGGCAAGGTGAATACACAGGTGATGAAGAATAGTATGACAGCGGATAAAACGGCTGAAAAATAAAGCTTAATGTTCATAAAAATATTTTTGCCAAAGTAAAAAAATAAATTCAAAGTGCGGTGAGAAAATGAAGATCGTCCTATCAGAGGAAGCAAAAAAGGCAATTCAAATACTGCGTGAAAACGGTTATTGCGCATATGCGGTGGGTGGGTGCGTAAGAGATTTGATTTTAGGTTCCACTCCTAAGGATTGGGACATTACAACTGACGCTTGTCCTGATGAGATCAAGACGGCGTTTTCGGAATATAAAACCTTTGATACCGGGATTTTACACGGAACAGTTACGGTTTTTATAAACGGTGTGCCGCTTGAGGTGACGACATACCGGCAGGAAAATGAGTACATTCTGCACCGCTCTCCCGAAAAGGTGAGGTTTGTAAAAACCGTTGAAGAAGACCTTATGCGGCGGGATTTTACGATAAACGCTCTTTGCTTTGACGGGGAAAGTATACTGGACCCTTTCGGCGGTGAGGAGGATATAAAAAACGGCGTTATACGGGCTGTCGGAAAGCCCGACAAGCGGTTCTGCGAGGACGCTTTGAGAATTATGCGCGCGCTCAGGTTTTGCTCGTGCCTTGGCTTTGAGATAGAAAAAGAAACGGAAAAAAGCATTTTTAAAAATCGTTGGCTGTTAAGATATATCTCCCGCGAGAGGATAAGAGATGAGCTTTTTAAAACACTTTCAGGAGATTTCTGCGAGAGGGTGCTTATAAAATACAAAGAGATAATTGCGGTCGCCGTCCCTGAAATACGGCAGATGTTCGGCGTTTCGCAAAATACCCCGCATCATATGTACGATGTTTACACACACACGGTAAAAAGCATATCAAATATCGAAAAGAAGCCGCTTTTGCGTTTGACTATGCTTTTTCACGATATAGGGAAGACCTCTGTAAAGCGCATTGACAGATACGGTGTCACTCATTTTAAAACTCACCCCAAAGAGAGTGTAAAAATTGCAGGCAGGGCATTTTCATCGCTGCGCCTTTCAAATGAAGACGCCAAATACGCGCTTTCACTTATTGAGGAACACGACAACAGAGTTGAAAAAAACGAAAAACAAATGCGCCGTTTTCTTAAAAAGCACGGCTATGATAAAGAGTTTTTTGAAGACTATATGAGGGTCAGATTTGCTGATACTCTGGCACAGTCTGAGTATATGAGAAAGGAAAAGCTTACCGCTCTAAGGGATCTTAAAAAGCGCGGGGAGGAGTTTTTGTGTTCAGAGCTTGCGGTTAAGCAAGGCGATCTTCTGATAAACGGAAACGACCTTTTATCGCTGGGCATTTCAGGAAAAGATATAGGAGATACGCTCGATGAAATGACAACAAAAATTTCAGAAGGTAAGCTGAAAAACAAGCGTGAGGAGTTAATAAGGTTTGCAAAGACAAAAAAGTAAAAAACATATCATAGCAAATATAATTATCTGGACATTAACGGCGGTGTGGCTTGCGGTGATATTTTTATTTTCATCCTACCCCGAAGACGAATCTGACAGGCAGACTTTGCTTGTGATAGACGTTTTAAATATGCTTTTCGGGCTTGACCTGTCGTCCGGAGAGCTGGTTGTAAATTTCGGCTTTTTGGAAAGCATTGATTTTTTTATACGAAAATCCGCACACTTTATCGAGTATTTTATTCTAGGCGTGTTAAGCTTTATGTCATTCAGAGACTTAAGGTTTTTATTTAAAGGGAAAAGAGTCGCACAGGCAGTGCCGGCAGTGTTGTTTTGTGCAGTTTATGCTGTAAGCGATGAAATACATCAGCTTTTTGTTAAAGGAAGATATGGATGTTTGCGTGATGTTTTGATAGATACTTTCGGAAGCATTGTCGCGGTGCTGATATGCTTATTAGTCGTGTGGGCGGTGAAAAAATGTCGACGAAAAATAGATTAAATTAAACAAAGAGCTGCGATTTTTGGGCAAAACGGAGAATAGCTGAAATACAAGGATTAAAAAGAGATTATCTGTTGATAAAAAAAGGAAAATACAGTATAATGTAATAGTATTATAAATGGCTGCGTGTTCCTTTACCAAGTCTTGAAAACGGATAAATAGGATAAATTGTGATTTTTTGGTAAAGATAATGTTAAACAAGTTAGAAACAAACAATGCTTATTATGAATAGGAGAGATTAAAATGAGTAACAAAAATGAGTACGCTGAAAAGACCTGTGAAGTGGTTGACAGCGTTAACGCTCTTGAAGCCAGGCTTGCCGAGCTTCGCCGCGCACAGGCTGAGTTTGCAACCTTTTCTCAGGAAAAGGTAGATGAGATATTTAAGGCGGCGGCTATTGCTGCAAATAAACAGAGGATTCCTCTTGCAAAACAGGCCGTTGAGGAAACCGGAATGGGAGTTGTTGAGGATAAGGTCATTAAAAACAACTACGCAGCAGAGCACATTTACAATGCCTTTAAGAACACAAAGACCTGCGGAATAATAGAGCGGGACGAGGAGTTCGGAACCATTAAGATAGCGGAGCCTATCGGAGTTATCGCAGCGGTAATTCCGACTACAAACCCTACCTCTACGGCGATATTCAAGACGCTTATCGCTCTTAAGACGAGAAACGCTATAATCATATCTCCTCATCCGAGAGCAAAGCAGTGTACCATAGCAGCAGCTAAGGTTGTGCTTGATGCGGCTGTAAAAGCGGGCGCTCCTGAGGGCATAATTGCCTGGATAGATGTTCCTTCTCTTGAGCTTACCAACACCGTTATGAAGGAGGCGGACATAATCCTTGCAACGGGCGGCCCGGGAATGGTAAAGGCGGCTTATTCAAGCGGAAAGCCTGCTTTGGGAGTCGGTGCGGGAAACACCCCCGCCGTTATAGATGACTCCGCCGATATAAAGCTTGCGGAAAACTCTATAATTCACTCAAAGACATTTGACAACGGAATGATATGTGCGTCTGAGCAGTCGGTTATAGTTTTAAAGGATATTTACTCGGAGGTTAAGGCTGAGTTTAAAGCGAGAGGCTGTTACTTCCTAACAAAGGCAGAGACCGATAAGGTGAGAAAGACGATGATAATAAACGGTTCTCTTAACGCAAAGATAGTAGGACAGTCAGCTGCTAAAATCGCAGAGCTTGCAGGCGTTGAGGTAGACCCCGAGACAAAGATCCTCATAGGAGAGGTAACCTCTGTTGATATCTCGGAGGAATTTGCACACGAAAAGCTTTCTCCGGTGCTTGCGATGTACAAGGCAAAAGATTTTGAGGACGCAATGCAAAAAGCTGACAGACTGGTTCAGGACGGCGGCTTCGGACACACCTCTTCACTGTACTGCAACGCGGTTACACAGAAAGAGAAAATAGACAGATTCGCCCTTAAGATGAAGACCTGCCGAATACTTGTAAACACACCTTCATCTCACGGAGGAATAGGCGATCTTTATAACTTCAACCTTGCTCCGTCGCTTACGCTTGGCTGCGGCTCGTGGGGCGGAAATTCAGTTTCCGAAAATGTGGGAGTTAAGCATCTGCTTAATACAAAGATAGTTGCCGAGAGGAGAGAGAATATGCTGTGGTTCAGAACGCCTGAAAAGGTATACTTTAAAAAGGGCTGTATGCCTGTTGCTCTTGACGAGATTAAAAATGTTCTCGGCAAAAAGAGAGTGTTTATTGTAACGGACTCTTTCCTCTATAAAAACGGATATACAAAGCCGGTAGAGGATAAGCTTAACTCAATGGGAATTGTTCACACGACATTTTCAAACGTACAGCCCGATCCGACTCTTGCGAATGCAACCGAGGGTGCAAAAGCCATGGCGGCATTTGAACCGGATTGCATCATAGCAATGGGCGGCGGCTCTGCTATGGATGCCGGTAAGATAATGTGGGTTTTATATGAGCATCCGGATGCTGATTTTATGGATATGGCAATGAGATTTATTGATATCCGCAAGAGAGTTTATACTTTCCCGAAAATGGGTGAAAAGGCTTACTTTATCGCCATTCCGACCTCCTCGGGAACTGGTTCTGAGGTTACTCCGTTCGCGGTAATTACCGACGAAAAAACGGGTACAAAGTATCCTCTTGCCGACTATCAGCTTCTTCCTAACATGGCGATCATCGACACCGACAACATGATGAGCGCTCCTAAGGGGCTTACCTCTGCTTCGGGAATAGACGCGCTTACTCACGCTCTTGAGGCTTACGCTTCGGTTATGGCGACTGACTATACCGACGGACTTGCGCTCAAGGCGATAAAGAACATCTTCACTTATCTGCCGACAGCGTATGACGACGGTACTGATGTGACAGCAAGGGAAAAGATGGCGGATGCTTCAACTATGGCGGGTATGGCGTTTGCTAATGCTTTTCTGGGTGTTTGTCATTCTATGGCGCACAAGCTGGGCTCATATCATCACCTGCCGCACGGAGTTGCAAACGCTCTGCTTATTACAGAGGTTATGAGGTTCAACGTGGCTGCGGCGCCTAGGAAAATGGGCACCTTTTCTCAGTATCAGTATCCGCACGCTCTTGAAAGATATGCCGAGTGCGCGCACTTTATCGGCATTTGCGGAAAGGACGACGAGGAGACACTGGAGAGATTTATCAAGGCTATCGAGGAGCTTAAGGATAAGGTTGGCATAAAGAAGACCATAAAAGATTACGGCGTTGACGAAAAATACTTCCTTGATACCCTTGACAGCATGGTCGAGGACGCTTTTGACGACCAGTGCACAGGCGCTAACCCGAGATATCCTCTTATGAAGGAGATCAAGGAAATGTACCTTAAGGCTTATTACGGAAAGTAATTCATATTTATATAAAAGGAGGATACGGTTATGGAGTTTGAAAAGGTATTGGCTGAAAGAGAAAATAAGACTATCTATAAGGACAAGAATACCACTGTCAAGGTCTTTAACGAGGAATATAAAAAGTACGACATTCTGAACGAGGCACTTAACACCGCCAGAATAGAGGAAACCGGTCTTAATATACCTAAGGTTCTGGAGGTCAAAAAAATCGAGGGGAAATGGGCTATTGTTTTGGAGTACGTTGAGGGCAAAACGCTTGCTAAGCTTATGGAGGAAAATCCTGAGAAAATTGACGAGTATCTTGAGATGTTCGTTGATCTTCAGCTTGAAGTTCAGTCTAAAACCTGCTTTAATTTAAATAAGCTCAAGGATAAGATGCAGTCTAAAATATCTCAGACAGATCTCGACGCTACCACAAGATATGAGCTCCATACACGACTTGACGCTATGCCGAAGCATAATAAAGTGTGCCACGGAGACTTTAATCCATCAAACATCATCGTTTCTGACGACGGCGAAATGCACATTCTCGACTGGTCTCACGCTACGCAGGGAAATGCCTCTGCTGATGCCGCAAGGACCTATCTTCTGTTTGTGTTGAGCGGTCAGACCGAGCTTGCAAATAAGTATCTTGACCTCTTTTGCAAAAAGAGCGACACCGCCAAACAGTATGTTCAGCAGTGGATGCCTATCGTTGCCGCATCGCAGTCGGTCAAGGGAAATCCCGAAGAAAGAGAGCTTTTGTTAAGCTGGGTAAATGTAGTGGATTATGAATAAAAGTCACTTTAGAAAAGAATTTTCGACAAAATTTTTATTTTCTATTGACAAGTTATAAATTAGATGTTATTATATATTTACTTCTAAAGCGTAGAAAAGCTTTTAAAA
>CANQNK010000002.1 GCA_947625195.1 uncultured Clostridia bacterium
AAGTTAAAACCCGATGTATAATATGCTTGTAGGATTGTAGGTGAAAGCAATCCTCGTAATACATACCTGGGAGGAATTTAAGTGAGTATTTCAAAACGCATTTTGGCTTTTGCTGCGGCTTTGACACTTTCGCTTTCTTTTGCGGCGTGCGGCAGCGGCTCAGGAGGAGAGGAATCGTCGTCTGAAAAAGAGAACGTAGTAAAGGTTGTTACAACGGATGATATCGACCCTATTCCTAAGGGTGCGGAAAGCACGCTTTTGTATATGGGAATTGATGACTTGAATCCCGTTGGAAATGCAGAAAAATCAGTGGGACTTACGCTTTTTGAGGACAGGGGCGGAAAGATTGAATGGACGAGAGTTACAGCCAGCAATCAGGCTACAAAGCTCGGTGCCGCCTTAACTGCCGGAAAGGACGTTCCTGACATTTTCAAGGGCGGAGCTTTTCCGTATCAGGTGGTTCAGGGGTTCTTCCAGCCGGTGGATGAAATAGTTGACTTTAACGACGCACTTTGGGCGGACGTAAAAGCAACTGCCGATCAGTCGGTTTTAAACGGAAAACACTACTGCGTTCCGCTTCAGTACGAGGCGGCGGCTATGATCTTCTACGATAAGAATGTAATTACCGAAAACGGATTTGAGGACCCAATGGAGATGTATTATAACGATCAGTGGGATTATGATGCTATGGACGAGCTGATGGATGAGTTCGTAAAGGGCGCTGAGGGCGACGAGACAAGGTACGGCATCAATGGATATTATGCCCCGCAGTACGTTCAACAGACAGGAGAAACACTAGTAACCACAGATGATTATGTTACTTACAAAAATAACCTGGATAACCCCAAGCTGGCTGCTGCCGAGGACAGGCTCGCAAACTGGCAGAAGCAGGGCTGGGTCGAGCCTAGCTGGATTGGAAACGCTGCCGAAGCGTTTAAAAAGAACATCTTGTTCTATTCTATGGGTGCATGGGCTGCAACAGGAAGCGGAAACGGTCCGTCAAACGGTGACAACTGGGGCGTTGTTCCGATACCGAAAGACCCCGCCTACGAGGGTGAGCTTCCGATTTCAAGCGCTACCACAACTCAGTATATGTGGGTAAAGGGCTCGACCAAGAAAGAGGCGGTAAAGACCTTTTACGAATGCTACAGAATAGCTGTAACAGATCCGGAATATCAGCAGAATACTAAGGACAAGTGGCTTGCGGATAATCCGAACTGGAACGAGGAGGCTTATCAGATTTTAAAAGATGCCGCAGACCCGAACAAGTGTCTTATGATATTTGACCCCGCATATGGTGTTTCAAGTCTTATGAGCGACGACTTCAGCGGATTTATGTCAGGAGTTTCTCTTGCAAACTGGATATATAAGAGCACCTCTGCTCCTGATGAGCAGGGTATCAGCTACTCGTGGACGCAGACCAAGGAAAAGTTTTCTCCGACCGTCGACTCAGAGCTTAAAACGCTTAACGACAATATCAAAAAATTTATTGATAACGATAAGTAAAATAAATGTTTCAAAAAATCCGGTTAAGCTTAAATGCTTAACCGGATTAATTTCTAAAAATAAAATTCCACCTTGCCGTCGCATAGCATATAAAACCCGCACTCTCGCAGGTGGGTAACCGCCTGATTGTTTCACGATCCCCTCGTCCCGTAAGGATTTCTCGGCTTTCGCGGAGCCTTAGAGGAGGGCCTTCAATCTGCAAACAGAGCTAAAGTTCCCTTTAAAAATGTGTTGGATTAAAAAAAACTATGCTTGATCGAACAAGGCAGAAATTTTACAAACGTATTATCTGCTTTTGTCTGTGTTTTTATTCGCTTATATCAGTTATCCTCACTGTGATGATGCTCACAGCTTTCGTCGTCGCACTCACCTTCGTACATATCTTCGAGCATAGACATGAATATTTCACCGACCTTGTCAAAGGTCTCATCGTCGTCTACTGATACCAATATCTCTTCGTTTTCTTCGTAAACGCTTTTCAGTATTACCAAAAGTCCGTCGTCTTCAAGCGAATCCTGCGAATCATCATAATATGGCGTGAGGGCATAGTAAATTTCGCCCTTGTACTCGGTTTCCGCCAAAACCTCAAAGGTCTGCTCTTTTCCTTCTTCATCTACCAGTGTATAAAGGTCGGGTGTGTATTCGTTCGGCATATCATATCCTCCTTTTAAAGAAAAAATGCTGTGACTTTTAATCACGGCAACACAATTATTATACACCATATTTTCTTATAAGTCAAGCGGAATTTGTAAAAGTAATGTTAAATAAAAAAATATAAATTTTTTTGAAAAAACTATTGACAATGCACAATAAATATGCTATATTATAAACAAGGAAAAGGAAGAAAGGAATGATGAGTATGAAAGCTTATCAGAAATCTATCCGAATCATCAAATAAGAAGGGAGCGAGTCCAATGGGTTTTGAAGATTCATCACAGGTTTTTCTTTCCGCTGTTGCTCGTAAATCTAGGAGGACTTAAAACTCAGACGAAAGAGCTGATAAAGTTAAATCATTTTGATATAAATATTTGAAGGACAGGGAAAGACAATTAAGGGTAGAATGGCAAGTAGCTTGGGGGGTGATTCCGCCGGTTATTCAGACTTTTATCTAAAACGAAATTTAATAAAGGAAGTACGGTCCAATGAAGTAATTGGTTTTCATTAAAATAAAATCTATGAAATAAGGTACGGTCCAATGAAATAAGTAGTTTTTAAAAATTTAATACACAAAAAGCAGACGGGTTTTGTCGTCTGCTTTTTTGATGCAACAAATTTTGTTTTACACGCTACAGGATCACCTCGTAGGTTTCCATATCCTTTAAAAGCCTTTTTCCGCTTTCTTTAATTTGCTCTACTTTGTCGTGTCCGTACTTTTTTGCTATAACCTCGTATGCTTTTGCAACGGGAACACCTCTGTCCTCGTGATGCATATCACTTCCTATTACCTGGACAAATCCTTGATTCATAAGCTTAAAGCAGCGCTTTTTGGTTTTTCTTTCAAGAAAAGAATTTGAATTTAGCTGGCCTAAAACATCCAGCGACATCAAGGCTTCAAGTTCGCTATAATCGGTAAAGTTTAAATATCTCTCAATGTGCGCGACCAAAATTTTAACTCTGCCACAGTCTACCAGCTGTGAAACGATATCTATTATCTGATTCGACAGACGCAGATACGGCATTTCAAGCAGAAGGTAATTAGTTCCCTCAATGCACAGCTTTTCAAGATCGTCAAGGTGATTGAGCTTGCTTGTGTATAAAACCTCTGCGCCAAGCAGAATTTTAGGGTGATCAGGCTTGAGATAAGGCTTTAACTGCTCGTAAGAATTCTGTCTTGCTGACAAAAAGCTTTTTGTATCAATTTCGTGACAGTAAAAGTGCGGAGTGGCTATTACCAGATCCGTGCCGTTGCGGGCCATTATATCCAGAAGATGCACGGATTCCTCCACGGAAGCAGAGCCATCGTCGAGGCAGGGGAGTATATGCGAATGAAAATCTATCGTCATATATACCTCCTCCGTTTATGCATGATGCAGCTAAGCTTTTGCCTTTTCGGAATCTGAAACCGGTTCTGAATATGAATAGTCATAATTATAGTAACTCTTCTTGTAATATCCCGAGCTTCCGGAAACCTGACATGCAGTTTTAATAAATCCCAGAACCTTTCCGTTTGCAAGCTGTATCTGCGAAAGCGCACGCTGAAGGTCTGTGTGTCTTGTATATCCGTCGCGGATGATAAACACGATACCCGAAATGTAATCGTTCAACAACTGAGAGTCCGAAACGACATTTACAGGCGGTGTGTCTATAAGTATGTAGTCATAGTGAGACCGCAAAACCTCAATGAGCTTTCCTGTGTTTGGTGATGACAAAATCTCCGCAGGATTCGGAGGAATAGGCCCCGACGTGATCACATCAAGATTGGGTCTGATGTTTTTCGATATAGCTTCCGAAACGGTACACATTCCGCTTAAAATTGTACTTGCGCCCTTTGAACGATCAAGCTTAAGCAGTGAATGCTGAACCGGTTTTCTCATATCAAGGTCGATAAGAAGTACCTTTGCTCCCGTTGAGGCGAGAGTTATCGCCATATTAAGGCAGTTGGTGCTTTTTCCCTCTGCCGGATTTGCAGATGTGAATGCTATGACCTTGTTTTTTGTCTGAGAAAGCGAAAACATAAGATTTGTTCTTGCGGTGTTATATGCCTCGCTTATTATAAACTTTGTACCTTCGTTAAGTATGTATTTTCTGGACGTGGATCTTGAACGTCTCAGTTCATTTCTGTGGGTGGACGATTTTGAGCTTTTAGCGGTTCTTGTATTCATAGTCGTAACCTCCCTTTACGTTAGCTTCAAAGTCAACGATTTCTGCAAATACGGGTATTCCGTACATTGCGAATAAATCGTCAGCCGGTTTGATTTTTGTATCAACCATTTCAACTACTATTGCGATAACACAGCCCAGTACAAGTCCGATTATCAAGCCTACTGCAGTATTTCTAGGTACGTTGGGAGAGGACGGATTATCCGGCACGCTTGCCGCAACGACCTCCTTAACGACACCGGAATCAACTACGGAGGAATAAACGCTGTGAGCGTTTAAATCAATGCTTTGTGCAACGGCAGCCGATAGATCCGGATCTCCCGTTTCTACGCTTACTGTGAGTATTGCCGTATTTTCAGGTGCGGTAACTGTGATCCAGTCAGTTATTTCAGAACTTGTAAACTCATTGACGCCGTAATCATTTTTTAAGTCCTCCAATATATAGTTTACCATCTTTTCACTGGTGAAAAGAATCTGACAGGTGCTGGCAAGCTTTTCTGACGCCTGAAGATCCTGATATCCTATTTCCTGCTGCGAACTGCTGCTTACACTTTCACTCGACTGAACGTACAGCATTACGCTGGAGGTGTATTTTTTGGGGATTATAAGCGACGAAATTATAAGCGAACCCATGGTGAATATAACAACAAGCGCGATTATAAACTTGATGTGCTTTATAATCATAAAATACATACTTTTTAAGTCTATCGTCTTTTCAGTGTTATCCATTAACATTTCTCCTTTAAAATTGTTACACAATTTTCTGCAATTGTTATCATAACATATTTATTATTTGATGTCAACACAAAAATGAAGTAAATTTTTTCTTTATGTCATATATGTCGGTTTTATGTTAAAATTATTCATTTGTATATGCTTTATGCCGATAAGCCGCTTAAATTTTACTTTTGAGTTGACTTTAAAATTAAAATGTTGTATCATATTTACATTAAAGCTGTTTTTTATGAAAGGAGAACGCCTTATGGATAAGTCAATTGATGATATCATAAACGAAACTATGGAAAAAAAACGTAAAAATATTGGCGAACAATCACCTGAAACTCAGCACGACAGCAAAAAGACTACGCTTGAAAACACCTCGGACTATCTGATTTCCGATATATACGAAGAAAAGGACAATTTTAAAACTAAAGATGATAATATTTATACGGCGGATAATGCTGCGGAGAACAGGCCCGAGGAACACGTGACGATTTCTCAGGATGTTTTTGACAGCATTATAAGTTCAAGAGAAAAGCCAGAAACAAAAAAAATAAACTCAAAAGGTGCTGCTGACGAGTTTTTGGCGGATAATTACAGTGAAGAGGATGAGGATCTGGCTTCTCTGGGAATCGCGGGCAAAGAAGGAAAAAAGGTTACCGATTATAAAAGCAAAGAGTATAAAAAGGATTCGCCGAAGGACTTTGACAAGGCCTATTATGATAAGTACGATAAATTAAAAAAACTGGATGCACCGCCTGAAAGGCCGCAAAGCAAAAGCAAAAACCGACTAAAGAAAAACGGTAAGAAAAGATGGTCGGCAAAGAAAAAGATCATAGTTATAGTTATAATAATTTTGCTTATTCTGCTATTGCTTGCAGGCGCTGCAGTGGCTCTTATTTTTAACTATATCTCAAAAATCAATATAGTTAAAAATCCCGATACCTCAATAGTTTCTTCCATATCTGATGATGACAAAGCCAATAAGCCGGATTCTCCTCAAAAGGATATAGACGAGCTCAATGAGAAGATCAAAAACAATATGGAGAACAAAAGCGAGCCGATTATGTATGACGAAAATGTAATGAATATTCTGGTAATCGGAACGGATTCAAGAGGCTCTGACAGAGGCAGAAGCGATAGTATGATACTGGTATCTCTTAACAAAAATACCAAAAAGATTGTTATGACATCCTTCTTAAGAGATATTTACCTTCATATTCCGCAGGTCGATGAATACACAAGGCTCAATCACGCCTACGCTTACGGCGGCGCTGAGCTTTTGATGGACACGATCGAGCAGAATTTCAGAATAAAAATTGACAAGTACGTTATGGTGAACTTTTCCTCCTTTGTTGACGTTGTTGATTCTGTCGGCGGAGTAGATATAAATGTCACAGAGGACGAGGTGCAGTACGTTAATTCGTATTTGTCTGAGATAAACATGTTAAGAGGCGATCCGGCAGGCTCGGATAAAATAAGCTCTGCGGGACTTTATACACTTAACGGAAAGCAGGCTCTGGCATATTCAAGAATAAGATATGTCGGTACGGACTTCGGCAGGACCGAAAGGCAGAGAACCGTTATGTCCAAAGTCCTCAACAAGGCAAAGGATCTAAATCTGTTTGAGATAAACGATCTGTTAGACGTTTTGCTTCCTAAGCTTACCACAAATCTTACAGAGGGCGAAATATTCTCTCTCGTTCTAGATGTGTTTGAATATCTTGACTTTGATACGGTTTCACAGGCAATACCTCAAAACAGCGATTTCAGCTATCTCACTATAAGAGGTATGAGCGTTCTGGGTATAAACTTTGACTCAAGCATAGCTTACCTTAAAAGGACGATCTACGACAAGTAAAAAGATTAAAAAAGAGCAGCCTTTAATTGACTGCTCTTTGTTGTTTATGTTTGTCTGCCGAATAGCTTTTGATAAAGCTTAAAACATTTGCCGGTTCAATGTCGAGCGACACGGCTATCTCTTCAAACGTCACTTTTTCGGCCTCTTTTAAAAACCTTTCGTCAAATCCGGACAGGTTTTTCCCCTTTGAGTGAAGCTCCTCCCTGCGTTTTGCTATGCTTTTGGCAAGTGACAAAATCTTTTTGCTGTCGCCTGAGTGCAGTATTTCAGAAAATATTCTTCGCCGCTCACCGGTGTCGTCTATCCAGACGCAAGCCTTTGACGATACCTCTTTTATCATTTCAACTATTTCCGTCTTGGGCATAAGCCCGCGCATTTTTGTTACGGTAGCAGGGCCGTTGCAGGGTGCGAATATCGTAGAATTTTTGTCAAAAACGGGCCTTAAAAGATAGTAGTCAAGCTCTTTCTCACCGAACTTTTTCTTTACTATTTCACATACCGTACATACTCCCTGTGTTCCGTACAGTACGACGTCATTTTCGCTGTACATTTTAATCACCTAAAATCCTTTCTATTTTATTTTAACATATTTGTATATTTGATTTCAAAGGACATTTTCAACAAAAAATCTGCTTTGGGTTTAGACATATTTTATACCGTTTTTTAGGTCCTCCGGGGATTGCCTTCTTTTGCTGCAAAAGACAGGTGCAAAATTTTACTTAAAGCGTCAGGCGGGGCTTGGATGAGCGGCCAAAGTAGTTATAAAAGGAAACTTAGAGGCGCAAATATAGAACCTTTTTTTGCTTTGATTCATACTATGAAATAGTAAAAGTGAAAGGAGGATTTTTTGTGGAAGAAGATTTGATTATTGTTCAAACCGTAACCCCTAATGTGGTTTATACTGCAAACGAAACGGTGACCGTGAACATAGAGGTGACTAATACAACAGACGAGGTTTTGAATAACGTAACGGTGACGAGCGGTTACACAAATCTCGGAACGCTACAGGGACAGGTTCTGGTAAACGGAGCTCCCAGCGCGGAGGATATTGCAACCGGAATCGTGATAGCTACTTTAGGCCCGGGTGAAACCGTAAATATAAGCTATGAAGTTCTGGTGACGGATATTACTCAGAGGCAGGTTTCAATAACGACTACGGCTTCAGATGCCGCAGGTACCGTTACCGCCGCTGAAACCAGCATTGTATATGTGTCTCCTTATACGAGATACACAAGCGTTTCGGCTTCTATCTGCACTGAGGATATTGGCTGTGTTGAAGAGGTGTTTGTTGAAAGAGAACCCGTGAGATACGTTAATACGTGCGATACTACCGTGATAACAGCAGGCTTTTATATCGGCATAAAATATGAAAACTGCAAGGGTAAAAATAAGACTGCAAGACGGCATGAGATGGCGACATTTACCGTTCCGACAGATATGTTTAACCCCGATACGCTGGAGGTAAACGTAAACCGTATATGTACAGCCTGCCGAGATTACGCTCAGTGCATAACAGTATATCTGAGTGCTGATTTTCCGCCGTCTACAGTAGAACCGGCATAAAAATTCACAGGAAATTTACCGTATAGGCACAAATTCTTAAACAGCGTCTGCTAAAATAGGTTTTAAACGGGCTCCCCTAGTTTAGAGCTTATTTTTAAGTAAGTACATGCACGGGGCTGTAATTTAAGAGGTGAGGCTTATGATAAAAGGACTTATCTTTGATATGGATGGTCTTATTCTAGATACCGAAAAGCTGTATAATAAGTTTACTAAAAAAGCGTGTGCTGATTTCGGATTTGACCTGAGTGATGAAGCGGCGCTTTCTCTGAGAAGTCTTTCAGGAGAAAATGCGAAAAAAAGATTTTTTGAGCTTTTTGGAGAAGAGTTTGATTATTTTAAAGTAAGACAGCACAGAATAAAGCTTATGTACGACTATATAGAAAGGTATGGGATAGAGACTAAACCGGGCGCAAGGGAATTTCTGTGTGCGGCAAAGGATAGAGGATATAAGCTTTCCACCGCTACGACATCTCCTTATGAGCGAACGGAAAAATTACTTAAGTCGGTGGGACTTTTTGAGCTGTTTGATGCTTTTGCGTGCGGTGATATGGTGGCTTTGAGTAAGCCTGAGCCGGACATATATCTTCTTGCTGCAAAAAAGCTTTCTCTGGACACAGCGGAATGTATGGGCTTTGAGGATTCACCAAACGGGATCGAGGCTATTATCAGGGCTGGCGTAAGACCTGTTATGATACCGGATCTGAGTGAGCCGGACGATGAGCTTAAAGACAAGCTGTTTGCTTTAAGGACAAGCCTTTATGACGCACTCGACCTTTTGTGATTTGACAACGTCTTGAAAAAATAATATACTTTATGTATGACAAAATAGAAAGGAGCGGCAGATATGTCTGACGATACGCTTGATAAGCTTTTGGAGGAAAGCTTTTTGAGAAAGCAAGAAAAAGAAAAAAGCTTTGCCGACCTGTATGATATCGGTTACAGGAAAAACGATATGAGTGTAAACGACACTAAAGAGATATTTGACGCCGAGAAGGTTCTTGGAAAAAATAACGGAGATTTTGGTAAGTTACCAAGAGATTTCAAGGACGAGGAATGGGACAAGCTTCAGAGCGTTCATTCTACCGATGCGACCGACTCCGAGATACAGTCCTTAAGCAACGCACAGCTTTTTGAGCAAATGCCTATCGATACCACTGCGGCTCTTCTGGTGAATAGGAAAAATGAGGAGGAGAAAAGAGAACGCTTAAAGCGCACAGAGCCTGCCACGACTGAGAGCGAAGCTTTAGAAAGCACGCATGTTGCTTATAATGAGGCAATTACTAACCGACCAAAGGGACATCCTGCGAACAGTCAGAAGTCCGGGTATATTCCTTACGACGCAGATCAAAACAGGCAGCGCACCAAGGAAAATTCATACGGCAGCGGGAAAAGCCGTAAGCAATCGGGGAGCGTGCAAAGAGACTCATCAGAGAAAAACGGGCATGAAGCGCCTAAGGCCGGAAGAGTCCATGAAAAAAATAAACAAAAATATGATAATGAAAGCAAAAAGTCAGGTGAAAATAAGATAAATAACGGTACAAAGTCCAGGAAAAAAAGTAAAGTGAAAAAGGTTTTAATTGTAGTTGTCATTGTAATTCTGGTGCTGTTCGGGCTTATCAGCGCCCTTATTTTACGATATGCGGGTATGCTGAATATCGTCGAGAGTAAACAACAAGGCGAGACTGTCGAGGGTGTGGTGGACGCATCGGGAGTTGAAAATATTCTGCTGCTGGGCTCTGATACCAGAAACGAGGAGTCAGGGCGGTCGGATACTATGATCCTTGTGAGCATTAACAGCAAAACGGATAAAATCGTTCAGACCTCCTTTATGAGGGATATTCTGGTTTCTATTCCCGGATATGGCTATGCAAAACTCAATGCCGCTTATGCTTACGGAGGCGCTGAACTGGTTATGGACACTATAGAGCAGAACTTCAAAATAAAAGTAGATAAATATATGCACATTGATTTTCTCTCGTTTGTCGATATAATCGATGCTGTGGGCGGTCTTGAGCTGACAGTAAACGACGATGAGGCGCTCGCTATGAACGATCCCATGAACGAGGTGAATGACATTCTGGGACGTGCGCACGATACCGGAAATCTTTCGTATGGCGGAACCTATCATATGGATGGAGTTCAGTCGCTTGCCTATGCCAGAATAAGATACGCCGGCGACGGCGACTTTGACCGCACCGGCAGACAGAGAGAGGTAATAGAAAAAATAATCGAAAGGCTAAAGGACTTAAGCATCTTTGAGATGAACAAGGCGCTTGAGACGATATTGCCGGAAATTACCACAAATATGTCCAAAACTGAAATATATTTTCTCTGTCTGAGGCTTCCTTTTATAATGGGCTATGATATGACGCAGTTTAGAGTGCCGTATGGAGAGCAGGGCACAGGCTTCTGGAACTACGGAGATTACAGCGGTGAATCGGTGCTGGATATCGATTTCGATAAGAATAACTCCCTTTTAAAAAGCGTAGTGGTTGACGGTGAGGAAGTTGAAGAATAAAGCATTTTATCGGTAAAATTTTCATATATGAGTTTTTGCAAAAAATTGTCGCATATTAAATTTTTGGGCATAATATATAAAAGCGGTGGTGAAAAAGGCGCGGCAAAAGCGGCGACCTTTCGCCGCAGGGGAGCTTTTGCGAAAACGTCTTTTTTAAAACCGCTTGATATAAATTAAAGCCGTATTCAAATTTTTTGAGTGCGGCTTTTCGTTTTCTGACAGCTTGTTTTCTACTTGATTTATTTATAAAAATGTGGTATTATGTCTGTATCTGATACCACCGACTTAAAGCTGATGGGGAATGATTTCCCTGACGATATTTGTTTGAGCCAACGAAAGGAGACGTTGCTTATGTGCGGTATTGTAGGTTACATAGGAGAGAAAGAATGTACGGGAATTTTGCTGGACTCTTTGTCTAAGCTTGAATACAGAGGATATGATTCTGCCGGAATTGCTGTTTTTGACAAGCACGACAAAACCATAAAAACCATTAAGGCAAAAGGCAGACTTAAAGACCTTGAGAAGAAAATGAAAGGAGAGGACAGACTTTACGGCTGCTGCGGAATAGGTCATACCAGATGGGCGACACACGGCGAACCCAGCGATATAAACAGCCATCCGCACGGAAACGCAAGAGTTACTATCGTTCACAACGGTATAATCGAAAATTACAAGAAATTAAAGGAGTTTCTGGAATCAAAGGGATATGTTTTTGAGAGCCAGACCGACACGGAAACGGTGGCGAAGCTTCTGGATTATTATTACGACGGTGAAAATCCGATCGAGTGCATTAAAAACGTGATAAACGAAATTGAAGGCTCTTATGCGCTGGGTATTCTTTTTAAGGATTATCCGGATACGATATACGCTATCAGAAAGGATTCTCCGCTTATCGTCGGAAAGGGCAAAGGCGAAGCGTTTATAGCTTCAGACGTGCCGGCAATTTTAAAATTTACTAAGAACTACTACCTTCTAGACGAGGACGAGATCGCCGTTCTTGACAGATCCGGC
The DNA here is from genome assembly GCA_947625195.1 of uncultured Clostridia bacterium. Lineage (GTDB taxonomy): Bacteria > Bacillota > Clostridia > Oscillospirales > Ruminococcaceae > UMGS1601. The sequence goes on from CANQNK010000002.1 coordinate 12,000, forward strand.
GCCAAATTCTATACCAAGTTCGGCGAGCTTATTACAAAAGAGCTTATAACCGCAGACTTTGATGAGGAGTCTGCCGCTAAGGGCGGATATGAGCATTTTATGCTGAAAGAGATCCACGAGCAGCCAAACGCCATAAAAATGACGGTTACTCCGAGAGTGACAAACGGTATGCCGGATTTTTCTGAATGCGGTCTTACTGAAAAAATGCTTTCAGGATACAAGAGAATTTTCGTGATTGCCTGCGGGACGGCTATGCACGCCGGTACTGTTGGTAAATACGTTATAGAACGACTTGCGAGGGTACCTGTTACGGTAGATCTTGCTTCGGAGTTTAGGTACAGAAACCCTATTCTTAATAAGGAAGACCTTGTTATTCTGGTTTCGCAGTCCGGAGAGACGGCAGATACTCTGGCAGCGCTGAGACTTGCCAAAAATGTCGGTGCCGCTACTATGAGCATCGTAAACGTAAAAGGCTCTTCCATTGCCAGGGAATCGGATATAGTGGTGTATACACACGCGGGACCGGAGATATCAGTCGCTTCGACCAAGGCTTATATGGTGCAGATAGCTGTGTTTTATCTGCTTGCCTTTCAGCTTGCCTACATAAAGAAAACTATTTCAAAGGACGAGTGCAAGAGGCTTGTTTCAGTTATGCTGAAGGTTCCCGATATCATCGAAAACGTTCTTGAGCTATCGGACACCTGCTCTTACGTTGCTTCAAAGCTTGTAAACTCGGAAAACCTGCTGTATATCGGCAGAGGACTAGACTATGCCCTTTCTATGGAGGGCTCGCTTAAGCTAAAAGAAATTTCTTACATTCACTCGGAAGCATATGCTGCGGGAGAGCTTAAGCACGGAACCATTTCACTCGTGACAGATCAGATGCCGGTTATTGCCGTTGCCACTCAAAGAGAGCTTTTTGACAAAACGGTGAGCAACGTAAAGGAAGTAAAGGCCAGAGGAGCTAAGGTGATCCTGATTACGCACAAGTGTATGAGCGTTGACGAGGAGGCTGCCGACTATGTTATCAAGCTTCCTACCATCGACGATATGCTTATGCCTATGATCGGCGTCGTTCCGCTTCAGCTTATTGCTTACTACGCTTCGGTGCTGAGAGGAAACGATGTTGATAAGCCGAGAAATCTTGCCAAAAGCGTAACGGTTGAATAATATTTAATTGATTTGATTTTTGAAAGGACCGAAAATGAAGTATTCTGTTTGCATTTTTGATTTTGACCTGACGCTTGCGGATTCTAAACCCGCAATTCTTGAATGCTTTAAGTTTGCTTTAAAGACCCATGGGGTAAAAGTTCCCGACGATCACACCATTGCGAAAACTATAGGGCTTACCATAGAGGATGCTTTTGAGCTGTTTCTGGGTCACAGGGACGAGGAGCTGATAGATAAGCTAGCGGTTACATATCGTGCCAAGGCGGACGAGATAATGACTCCTATGACATCCTTTTACGACGACGCTCTGGGAGTTTTACAGCTTTTAAAAAATTCCGGAATAAAAATAGGAGTTGTCTCAACAAAGCGTTCTTACAGAATAAGGCAGTCGTTTGAGCGCGAAAATAATCTTTCGGTTGTAGACAGAATAACGGGCATTGAGGACGTAAGCGCATGCAAGCCCGACCCCGAGGGGCTTAACCGGACAATAGAGTATTTTAACAGAGATAAGTCGGAAGTTTTATATATAGGCGACAGCTACATTGACGCTCTGACTGCGAAAAACGCATCAGTTGATTTTTGTGCGGTGCTTACGGGAACTACCGGGAAATCGGAGTTTGAAAAGTATCCGTGTGTGGCTGTTTGCACAAGCCTTACCGATATGCTTAAGACCATTTTTTGATTGTTAATACTCTGTAAAATTTGTATGAAGGTAATGTTAACAAACATTGCCTTTTTTTGCTTTGTGTGGTACAATATCTTATTATAGAAAAAACATAAAAAAGCATATTAAAGTTTGTGTTTTTAAGGATAATAATCAGAGAAAAGAGGGAAGAATATGCTGAAAAGCATGACGGGATTCGGCAGGGCTCAGGAGGTTATAAATAATCGGGAGATACTGGTTGAAATAAGGTCTGTTAATCATAGATACTACGAGTTTAATTCGCGGGTGCCCAGAGCGTACGGATATCTTGACGAAAAGCTTAAAGGGTTTTTAAACGGAAGAATCTTAAGAGGTAAGGTAGAGGTGTCCGTTTCAATAATAAATCAGGAGGGTGCGGACGCAGCAATAGAGGTTAACCGCTCTATTGTAGGAGGATATGTAAATGCCCTGAGGGACGCTAATAAAGAGCTTGAGCTTAAGGACGACTTGTCGCTTTCTTCTATACTTAGACTTCCGGATATTTTCAACGTAGTGAAAACCGTTGAGGACGAGGAGGTCATCTGGGCTGACGTTAAAAAGGTAGCGGGCTTGGCATTGGATAAATTTATCGCAATGAGAGAGACGGAGGGCGTTAAAATGCACGACGATATTTCCTCAAGACTTGACTATATAGAGAATGTAGTGGGTAAAATCGAAAAACGCTCGCCGGAGGTAGTTAATGCTTACAGGGACAAACTTTACTCTAAAATAAAAGAGATTTTGCAGGATAAAAATATAGACGACGCAAGGGTACTTACCGAGGTTTGCGTTTTTTCCGAAAAAATTGCAGTTGACGAGGAAACGGTCAGACTCAAAAGCCATATTGCTCAGTACCGCTCGCTCATCGAGTCAACCGAGCCGGTGGGAAGAAAGCTGGATTTTCTTACGCAGGAGCTTAACCGAGAGGTGAATACAATAGGCTCTAAAGGGCAGGACCTTGAAACTACTAAAATGGTGGTAGACTTAAAAAGCGAAATTGAAAAAATAAGAGAACAGATTCAAAACGTTGAATAACGGAGGATTATATGGAGTTTTTAAATATAGGATATCAGAATGTGGTGTCGCTTGACAATGTAGTTGCAATGGTTACGCCGGATTCAGCTCCAATAAAGCGTATTATCACTGAGGCCAAGAGCAAGGGTACGCTTATAGACGCTACCTATGGAAGAAAAACCAGAACGGTTATAGTTATGAGCTCTGATCACGTAGTTTTGTCGGCTCTTGAAGCTTCTACGCTGTGCGCGAGAACGGAGGGTAAGGGTGAATAGAGGTACTTTATACATAGTTACCGCTCCGTCCGGCTGCGGAAAGGGAACTATTCTTGAAAACGCAGCAGATAAGCATGGTCTGGTATATTCAGTTTCTGCAACTACAAGGCACCCCAGAGCAGGTGAGATAGACGGTGTTCATTACTTTTTCAAGTCTCGTGAGGAATTTGAAAAAATGATAAAAGACGACGGTTTTTTAGAATATGCCGAGTACTGTGGAAATCTTTACGGTACTCCAAGAGCCGCGGTTGAAAAGCTTTTAGACGAGGGCAAGGACGTGCTTTTGGAAATTGAAGTTCAGGGGGCTATGAATATTATGGATAAGCTGCCTCAGGCGGCGACGGTGTTTATCCTTCCGCCTTCAATAAAAGAACTGAGGCGCAGACTTTTAAAAAGAGCGACCGAAATGCCCGAGGTTGTAGAACAAAGGGTAAAGCAGGCAATTTGTGAGATTCCATTTGCAAAGTATTTTGACTTTGTTATAATAAATGACGATATTGACAATGCTATCAGAGATTTTGATGCCTGCATAGCAGCGGCAAAGCATTTGAGAAAATGCCGCGGTAAAGATATTGACAATAAAATTACGGAGGTTTTGAAAAATGAGTAAACCGGTATCGGCTACACAGATTTTAAGAAATAATGAGAGCTACTATTCTTTGGTTCTTGCCATTGCAAAAAGAGCCAGAGAAATTGCGGACAACGCAGTGGATCAAAAGGTGGTTTTAGACGAAAAGCCTGTAAAGACCGCCATTGATGAGTTTGTTGCGGGTGAATACAGAATTATAGAAGATCCGGGTGTAAAAGGATAAGTCAGAGAGGAAGCAAAAGCAATGCAGGCAAGATTTCTGGTGGCAAAAACAGCGCTTTCAAACACTGCGCTTAGCTTTGACAAGGAATACAGCTATGCCGTGCCGCAGGGTCTTGCCGGTGCTTTAAAGCCGGGAGCAAGAGTTTTGGTTCCGTTCGGACGGGGAAACCGCAAAAGACTCGGGTTTGTAACAAGACTTTACGAGTGCGATCATAAAAGGGAAGAGCTTAAAAACATCCTGAGCGTGGTGGACACCAAGCCTCTTTTAAACGACGAAATGTTAAGCCTTGTTTTCTGGCTTAAAGAAAATACATTCTGCACATTCTACGAGGCTTACAGGACAATTGTGCCTACCGGGTATGACTACAGCCTTACTACACACTACAAAAGAGTGAACGCAAGGCTTGAGGTAACACTTACAGACGAGGAGAAAAAGCTCTTAAACGCTTTTATGCTTGAGAATTCCCAAAGGGACAGGGACCTTGTGATGGATTGTTCCGGCAATCCTGAAAAAAAGGCGGTTGTTGAATCGCTCATTAACAAGGGTGTGATTGAAGAAGCCGACATTTTAAAAAGAAGGGTCGGAGACGAAGTAGTCAGAATGATTCGCCTTACAAATGCATATCTTGACGCTGAGGTGGGAGCGAGAATTACTCCTAAACAGCAGGTTGTAATAGACCTTTTATCTCAGTGCGAATCGGCTTCCGTAAAGGAAATCTGCTATATGGCGAACGTTACGCAGTCTATTATAAAAAGACTTATTCAAAACGGCATTTGCGAGGATTATGAGGTCGAAGCGCTCAGAGTTCCAAAAAGCTCTGAGATAACAAGAACCGACCCGGAAAGTATTGTTCTTAACGATGAACAGCAGAAAGCTTTTGAAGGAATATTTTCACTTGTAAAAGTGGGCAAGCCGTGCGGTTCGCTGTTGCATGGAGTTACCGGAAGCGGTAAAACCAGTGTGTTTATCCGCCTGATAAACGAAACGCTTAAGCTTAATAAAACTGCTATGTTGCTGGTGCCTGAAATTTCCCTGACGCCACAGATGGTCTCCAAGTTTAAATCTCTTTTTGGGGAGACGGTTGCGGTGATCAACTCAAGCCTTTCTCTTGGTCAGAGGGTGGACGAGTTCAAAAGAATAAAGTCCGGAAACGCACGCATCGTTATAGGCACGCGCTCTGCGGTGTTCGCTCCGCTTGAAAACATCGGCATAATTATTATGGACGAAGAGGGAGAGCATACGTATAAGTCCGAAAATTCTCCCAGATATCACGCAAGAGACGTTGCTATTCAGCGGTGTGGTCACAATAGCTGTGCGTTGCTGCTTGCATCAGCAACACCTTCAATAGAAAGCTGTTACTATGCACACTCGGGAAGATTTCATCTTTTTGAGCTTAAGCAGAGATACAATGACTCTCCGCTACCAAAGGTAATAATTGTAGATATGCAAAGAGAGGCGGAGGAAGGAAATGACTCTTTGTTTTCGCGCTCGCTAAAAGCAGCGATAGAAGATAATCTCAGGCGGGGTGAGCAGTCGATACTTCTCTTAAACCGAAGGGGCTTTAACACTTACGTTACCTGCCTTGAGTGCAGAACTCCCGTGCAGTGCCCGAATTGCAGTATCCCGCTTACATATCACAAAAGAAACAATAGGCTTATGTGCCATTACTGCGGCTATACCAGAGCCGGTATAACCGAGTGCGACCACTGTCACAGCACTCACCTTAAAGCGACCGGAGTGGGCACTCAGCGTGTGGAGGACGAGGTAGCCCGTCTTTTCCCCTCTGCAAGGGTGCTTAGAATGGATGCGGATACGACCGGCTCAAGGTACGCCTACGAGAAGGGGTTCAATGCCTTCAAAAGAGGCGAGTATGACATTATGCTTGGCACGCAGATGATTGCCAAGGGCCTTGATTTTGAAAACGTGACTCTGGTGGGAGTTTTATCGCTTGACAGAAGCCTTTATTCGGGCGGGTTTCAAAGCTATGAGAAAACCTTTTCACTTCTGACGCAGGTAGTTGGAAGGAGCGGCAGAGGAAATAAAAAGGGAATTGCTTTTATTCAGACGTATTCCCCTGAGCATTACGTAATAGAGCTTGCTTCAAAGCAGGATTACAACGGCTTCTATGAGGGCGAGATAGAACTAAGGCGCGCTTTAACCTATCCTCCGTTTTGCGATATATGCGTGGTTGGGTTTTCTAGCGAGATAAACTCGGACGCCGAGCGTTCTGCCGCTGAGTTTATTAAATTTTTAAAGCTTAATATTTCACAGCTTGAGTATAAAAAGCCGCTCAGAGTTCTCGGACCGTCGCCATGCGTTATGTCGAGAATAAACGGCAGATTTCGCCACAGGATAATAATAAAATGCAAAAACTCTTCGGACTTTAGAAAGCTTATGTATAAAACCCTGATGGATTCGTACAGGTCTAAGATATTCTGCAACACAAGGCTGTTTGCAGATATTAACGGCGACACGGGAATATGATATTGGCATAATTGTCCGGCAGGATTTATAAATTAAGACGCTTAACAAAAACAGTTATTTGAAAATTTTCTATTAAAGGAGAATAAAATGGCTCTTCGTACGATACTTAATAAAAGGGACGAGATACTTTCAAAAAAGTGCAGACCGGTCGACAAATTCGACTCAAAGCTTCATACGCTTTTAGACGATATGAAAGAAACGCTTTACAACGCCGATGGAGCCGGCCTTGCCGCACCGCAGGTTGGAATACTGAGACGTGTCTGTGTTATGGACGTTGGAGAGGGTTATATAGAGCTTATAAACCCTGAAATCATCGAAACGAGCGGAGAGCAGACCGGAGTTGAGGGTTGTCTTTCATGTCCGGGCGAGTGGGGATATGTTACCAGGCCGATGAATGTGACCTTTAAGGCTCAGGACAGATTCGGGAACTGGTATGAAAAATCGGTCGAGGGGCTTTTTGCAAGATGTGTTATGCACGAGTGCGATCACTTGGAAGGAAAAATATTTTTAGATCTTGTGACCCGCTGGGTCGATCCAGAGGAGCTTGAGGACAAGTGAGAATAATTTTTATGGGTACGCCCGATTTTGCTGTTCCAACGCTGATGGCGCTTATTAAATCTGAGCACGAGATAGCGGCGGTATTCACCCAGCCGGATAAACCGAAGGGCAGGGGAATGAAGCTTACTTCTCCGCCCGTAAAGGAGCTTGCAGCCCGAAACGGCATTGAAGTATTTCAGCCGGTCAGCCTTAAAAAAGACGCCGGTGAGTATATAGACGCTATAAAAGCATTAAACCCCGATGTTATCGTGGTCGCGGCGTATGGGAAGATACTTCCCAAAGAGGTGCTTGATATTCCAAAATACGGCTGTGTAAACGTGCACGGCTCACTTTTGCCGAAGTACAGGGGAGCGGCGCCTATCCAGTGGGCGGTTTTAAACGGCGACGAGGTTACCGGAGTAACCACTATGCTTATGTCTGAGGGGCTTGACACGGGAGATATTCTACTTAAAAGCGAAACCAAAATCGGCGAAAACGAAACGGCAGCAGAGCTTTTTGAAAGGCTTTCAGTTATTGGAGCAGAGCTTTTAATTAAAACGCTTTGCAGGCTTGAGACGGGGGATATCACCCCAAAAGCTCAGGACGACAACTTTGCAAGCTATGCGGGAATGCTCTCTAAGGATATGTGTTATCTTGATTTTTCAAAGGACGCATTTTCAGTTCACAAAAAAATATGCGGCCTTTCTGACTGGCCGTGTGCCTGTACAACATTCTTAGGAAAAAGACTTAAGGTTTACCGCTCTGAGATCGTGGAAATTGACACGAGTGATATTTTAAACGGCAGTATAATAGACGAGAAAAGGTTTGTTGTCTCCTGTGCAGACAAAGCCGTGCGGTTTGTTATCGTGCAGCAGGAGGGCTTGAGAAAAATGAGTTCCGAGGATTTTTTAAGAGGACGAAAAATACAGAGGGGAACAACGCTTGAATTTAATTAAAAGGAGATTAAGTTATGTTTGGTTTGTTTTATTATGATTGGACAATACTGATTTTGATTCCGCCGATGATCTTCGCGCTTATTGCGCAGGCTAGGGTAAATTCGGCATACAGCAAATACTCAAAGGTCAAAAGCGCAAGAGGGCTTACTGCTCACGAGGTGGCAAGGCAGATCCTTGATGCAAACGGTCTGACCTATATCAAAATAGAGCATGTTTCAGGAAAGCTTACCGACCACTACGACCCAAAGGCGGAAGTGGTTCGTCTTTCTGACAGTGTTGACGGTAACGATTCTGTTGCGGCGATAGGTATAGCCGCTCACGAGTGCGGTCACGCAGTTCAGCATGCCCAGGGGTACGCTCCCGTAAAGATTCGCAGCGCTATGGTGCCTATCACAAATTTCGGTTCCAGTCTTTCGATGATCCTCATTTTGCTGGGACTTGTTTTGGTATTTGCGCAGAGAGCCGCAACAGCTGGTGGAATGTATAATTTCGGAATGACTATTGCGGTTATCGGAATTATGCTGTTTGCGCTTTCTACTGTATTTCAGCTTATTACTCTTCCCGTTGAGTTCAACGCTTCAAGCAGGGCGATAAAAACGCTCAACAGCTTTCATATTTTAGAGGATTCTGAAATTCCCATGGCAAGATCCGTTCTTTCTGCGGCGGCTCTTACCTACGTGGCGGCTTTGGTGTCATCGCTGGCGACTCTTTTAAGACTGGTTCTTATCGTCCTTGGCGCCGGAAGGGGAAGGCGAAATTGACACAGCGGGGCTTGGTTTTAAAGCTTCTATTAAGACTTGAAGAGGATGGCGGATACTCAAATATTCTGCTTGACAATGAGCTTCAAAAACACGACCTTGACTTTCGGCAGAGAGCTTTTGCAACCGCACTTTTTTACGGAGTGATCGAGAGACGCATAACTCTTGATTATTACATTTCAAAGCTTTCTAAAACAAAGATACAAAAGCTTTCAAAGGCAATTTTGAATATTCTCAGAATGGGGATATATCAGATAGAGTTTATGGACTCGGTTCCGGATTCCGCAGCCGTAAACGAGAGCGTTATTCTTGCAAGGAAAAACCAAAACCCACGTTTATCGGGCTTTGTAAACGGAGTGCTTCGCTCATTTATCAGAGAAAAGGACAGCATAAATCTGCCGAGCGATATGCCTGACAGGCTGAGCGTTTTGTATTCCTGTCCAAAACCTCTTATCTCAAAGCTTTGCAGCGAATACGGCGATGAGGCCGCCGAGGGTTTTTTAAAAAATTCGCTTGATCCGGCAAAGGTTTTTATAAGAACAAATACGCTTAAAACAGACGCAAAGACACTATTGTCTAAGCTTGAGGCCGAGGGCGTAAAGGCTGATAGATGCGATTTTGACGAAAATGCGCTGATCGTGTCGGGAAGTATCTTTTCATCAAGCGCTTTTTCAAACGGTCTTTTTTACGTTCAGGATTATTCAAGTCAGCTTGCGGCAAAGCTTCTGGGGGCAGAAAGCGGCGAGAGAATACTTGATTTATGCTCAGCGCCCGGCGGAAAGGCTTTTACAATAGCTCTTGAGATGAGGGGAGTTGGCGAGATAGTCGCCTGCGACCTTTATAAGCACAAGGTATCTCTGATAAAAGACGGGGCAAAGCGCTTAGGGATTGACATTATAAACGCAAGGGTAAATGATGCATCGGTTTATAACGAGAGCCTGGGTCAGTTTGACAGGGTGCTGTGCGATGTTCCCTGTTCCGGCTTCGGCATAATAAAAAGAAAGCCGGAGATTAAATATAAGCCGCTTGAAAAAACAAAAGATCTGCCCCGAATTCAGCGGAACATTCTAAAAAATGCAGCTTTATATCTAAAGCCGGGAGGAGTTCTTATATACTCCACCTGTACGTTAAGCAGGGCTGAAAACGAGGAGGTCATTGAAGACTTTCTTAAAAGAAATACGGATTATATTCCGGTTAATGAATTTGACGGCGGTTTTACAAAAACCGTTATGCCTGAGCATTTTGGCTCGGACGCATTCTTCATATCAAAAATAAGACGTATAGGTTAGTGGTGAGAAAATTGAGCGGCACAAATAAAAAAGATATATTATCTCTTGAGTTTAGTGAGCTGGAGAACGAGATTTTAAAACTTGCAGAGCCTAAATTCCGTGCAAAGCAGATTTTTGACTGGCTTCACGTCAAGCGGGTGTCGGATTTTGGCGCTATGACTAACTTATCTGCACAGTTTAGAGAGAGAATTTCATCTTTGTTTTGTATAAAATCACTATTTGCGTTAAAAAGACTTGCGTCTGAGCAGGATAATACTGTAAAATATTTATATGAGCTTGATGATAATAACCGCATTGAAACGGTTATGATGGAATACGAACACGGCACAAGCCTTTGTATATCAACCCAGGTGGGATGCAGGATGGGGTGCAGATTTTGTGCTTCAACTATTGCGGGCTTTAAACGCAATCTTTCGCCCTCAGAAATGCTTTTGCAGGTTTATGAAACCGAAAGGCTTGAAGGCAAAAAAGTACAGAGCTTAGTCCTTATGGGAATAGGCGAGCCGTTGGATAATTTTGATAATGTAGTTAAGTTTCTTAAGATATTAAGCGACGAGCGGGGAAAGAATTTATCTCTTCGGCACGTATCAATCTCGACCTGCGGGATAGTTCCGAAAATCGACGAGCTTGCAAGGCTGAAACTTGGCGTTACGCTTTCGGTTTCACTTCATGCGGGAAACGACAGGACAAGGTCTGAGATAATGCCGGTAAACAATAAATATAACATAGGTGAGCTGATCGATGCCTGCAAAAGGTATTTTGATAAGACAGGCAGAAGGATCTCTTACGAGTATGCCGTTATAGACGGGGTAAACGACAGAAAGAAAAATGCGGCAGAGCTTTATTCTCTGCTTGGTGGGCAGAACTGCCACATAAACATTATTCCTGTAAATAAAATAAAAGAGCGAAGCTTTACTTCTGACAGAAAAAGCGCAAATCAGTTTAAAAAATATCTCGAGAGCTTTGGGATGAATGCTACGGTTAGAAGAACCTTGGGCAGCGACATAAACGCCGCCTGCGGACAGCTAAGGCGGGAATATGAAGTATGAAGGGACGGTGATATGGTTTGTTTGTTACGGCTAAAAGCGACATCGGAATGCTGAGAGTGGAGAATCAGGATAATTTCAAGGTGGGAACTATTGGCGACAACACTGCAATATGCGTTGTGTGCGACGGTATGGGCGGAGCTTTGGCCGGCGGCGAGGCAAGCGAGGTGGCATCTAACGTGGTGTTTGACCGGCTTAACTTAAGCTATCGTGAGGGGCTTAGCTCAAGAGCGGTGCAGAATATGCTTGTGACGGCGCTGAGAACCGCAAACACAGTGGTGTATGAGAAAAGCAGATCGGACAAGCTGAAAGAAGGTATGGGCACTACATGCGTTGCGGCGGTGGCTTCTAAAGACACGGCCTATATTGCAAGTGTTGGAGACAGCCGAGCCTATCTTCTTAACTCGGACGGAATAACCCAGATAACAAAAGACCATACTTTTGTTGAAATGCTTCAGCGTCAGGGAAAATATGACGAGAGCGACGCCGCGGCAAAGCATATGAGTCATATCATCACTAAGGCGATAGGTACTGAACAAACGGTGGACCCGGACTTTTTTGAAATACCGCTTGCGGATAAATCTCTTATACTTCTTTGCTCTGACGGGCTTACGAATTACTTGTCTGATGAGCAGATTTATAATTTTGTATATGCAAATCCTCTTGAATCGGCAATGAATGATATGATAAATTATTGCAACGATTCCGGCGGAAAGGACAACATAACGATAGCAATTATTGTAAACTGATAGAACAAACGGGAGGAAACTTTTAAGATGGATGCTTATATCGGAAAAAGACTAGACGGCAGATATGAAATTACTGAGCTTATCGGAATGGGCGGAATGGCCGACGTTTATAAGGCTGTTGATATTATGGAGGACAGAACCGTTGCAGTTAAAATCCTTAAGAATGAGTTTTCTGAAAACGAGGAGTTTTTAAGGCGCTTTCGCAACGAGAGCAAGGCTATTGCAGTGCTTTCTCATCCTAATATTGTAAAAATCTATGACGTGGGATTTTCGGATGAGGTTCAGTATATTGTTATGGAATACATAAACGGTATTACCCTCAAGGAATTTATTGAGCAGCAGGGAGTGTTGAGATGGAAGGACGCTTTGCACTTTATTACGCAGGTGCTGAAGGCTCTTCAGCACGCTCACGACAGAGGAATAGTTCACAGAGATATAAAACCACAGAATATTATGCTTTTTACTGACGGCACCATAAAGGTCATGGATTTCGGAATCGCAAGGTTCTCTCGTCAGGACGGCAGAACGCTTTCAGACAAGACTATAGGTTCTGTTCACTATATTTCCCCGGAGCAGGCGAGAGGGGATATCACCGACGAAAAGAGCGATATTTACTCGGTAGGAGTAATGCTGTATGAAATGCTTACCGGAGTTAAGCCGTTTGATGCGGAAAATCCCGTTGCCGTTGCGCTTATGCATATGCAGGAAAATGCCAAGAGACCCAGAGACATAGTTGCTACTATCCCGGAACCTTTAGAGGAAATAGTAATGCACGCTATGGAAAGAGAGCCTTCAAAAAGATACCAGTCTGCGTCTGAGATGCTTAAGGATATTGAAACCTTCAGACACGATCCGGACGTCGTTTTCGGCTATACTTCCCAGCCGGATTCTGAGTCTACGATATTCTTTAACCCCATTACGGACGCCGGCGTAAACGGTGCGAAGGCTCCGGCAAAGCCTGTCGATGAGGAAGAGGAAAATTATGATGATGAAGAGTATGACGAGGAAGAAGAGGAAGAGGGGGAGAAAAAACGCTCTTACGTTATCCCTATTCTTGCGGCGGTTACTGTTGCGGTGGTAATAGTTGCGGCGTTTACCATATTCTTTATGGTTATGAAGTCGATGGGAGGTCTTTCGGGAAGCACGGGCACGATAGAAATCCCGAACTTTATCGGAATGAGCATAACCGATGCGAGAGAGCAGTACGGCGACAAGCTGAATCTTATTACCTTTGACGAGAATAATGACGAATACGCTGAGGGCATAATATTTGAACAGAATATTGCCGACGGCGAGATAAAGAAAGAGGGAACCGAGATAACCCTTACAGTAAGTAAGGGCCCCAGAACAGAGATCGTTCCGGATCTTGCAAATCAGACTTATGAGGATGCGAGAAACGATCTTGAAAAGCTGGGCTTTAAGGCTTCTGAAACGCTTCAGAATTCAGATACCGTCGATGAGGGAAGAGTAATCAGAACCAATCCTGCCGTAAACGAGGAAGCCCCCGTTGGCTCTACCATAAAGGTGTTTGTGAGCAAGGGCCCGCTTCAGAAAACCGTAAAGGTTCCGGATGTTTTAGGAAAAACTAAAGGCGACGCTAAGGCGATCTTAGAGAAAAACAAGCTGACCGTTTCTTTTGAGGATGTTGATACCGATGAGGTGGAAAAGGGCAAGGTAGTTGCTCAGTCAATATCCGGAGGACAGTATGTTGATATTAAATCTGAGATTGTTTTGCAGATTTCTACGGGTGAGGCCGCTCAGGCAACGGTTTCGATTCCTGTTAACGTGCCAATAGATGCATGGGGCAGCTACGTTATCAATATTTCCGTAAACGGCTCACTGGTAAACACTCAGATCATAGATCAGGCTGAGGCATGGGCCGGCGGAAACATTTCAGTTACCGTTTCAGGAAAGGGTGAAGAAACAGTCGCGATTTCTATTACTAATAATGCAAGCGGACAGACGGCGGTTTACGGACAGTACAAGGTATCCTATAAGGACAAGGATTACGAGACCGTTTCAAATAACGTAAACTGCTTCGCGCAGATAACTCCGGATCCGCCGACAAATCCTCCTGAGACAGAGCCTCCTACAGACGCGGCTGTTGAGCCGGAAACAGAAGCTTATGCCGACAGCGGGGATTACGATCCGGAATACGATACAGCAGACGAAGAATAATGCGGGGAATAATAGTTAAGCTTATCGGAGGCACATACAGCGTTTGTGCCTCCGACGCCGTATATGAATGCAAGGCAAGGGGCGTTTTCAGAAAAAAGGGAGTCGCTCCTGTGTGCGGCGACAACGTTTTGTTTGAGGTTTCATCTGACGGCAGCGGTGTGATTTATGAGGTTTTGCCGAGAAAATCAATCATAATAAGACCGCCTGTTGCAAATCTTGACTGTCTTGTGCTTGTAAATTCTGTAGCTGAACCCAGCCCTAATTTTGAGCTGATAGATAAGTTTTCGGCGGTTGCGGTGTTTAAAAATATCGAGCCTGTTATCGTGTTTACGAAAACCGATCTGCAAAGCGCTGACAAGCTTTTAAAAATTTACAAAGATGTAGGGTTTAAATCGTTTTCCGTTGATAATATCACCGGCACCGGAGTTGATGAGCTGGGAGAATACTTGAAGGGGAAAATCTCTGCTTTTACCGGCAACACGGGCGTTGGAAAATCAAGTCTTTTAAACAATATTTTTGAAGGCCTTTGCCTTGACACTGCCGAGGTAAGCAAAAAGCTCGGGCGGGGAAAACATACAACACGACACACACAGCTTTATCCCTTAAACGGCGGAGGGTATATCGCTGATACGCCGGGGTTTTCTACATTTGAAACAAACAGATACGATATCATAAAAAAAGACGAGCTTGCTCAGTGTTTTCCCGAATTTGAAGAGTATACAGGCTGCTGCCGTTTTCCGGACTGTACTCACACGGCGGAGCCTGGCTGTGAGGTGATTGAGGCGGTAAACAGCGGCAGGATATCAATGTCAAGATACCAAAGCTACAAGGCCATGTATAAAGAGGCTCAGAGCATAAAGGAATGGGAGATAAAGTGACGGACAGCGTTTTTATATTTGCAGGACCCGATATAAGCGATCTTTCCTTTTTAAAGGAGTATGATCTTTCGCGCTGCTGCATTATCGCCGCAGACTGCGGTATGAAGCTTTTAAACAGGCTGGGTATAACTCCCCATGCTGTCATCGGAGATTTTGATTCTATGGACGCCCCAAGCGTTGATATTTGCAGAGTTATAAGGCACAAGGTGGAAAAGGACGACACCGACACAATGCTTTGTATTCGCTATGCGCTTGACATTGGGGCAAGTGACATAACGATAGTCTCCGGAATAGGCGGAAGACTTGATCACACCATAGCAAATATTCAAAGCCTTAGCTTTATTTTAAAAGCAGGTGCAAAAGGCAGAATAATTTCAGCAGATGAGGAGGTTTTTCTTCTTGGTCCGGGAAGCTTTCGCTTTAACAGAAGGGACGGATTTTCAATGTCGCTTTTCAGTTACTCCGAGAAGGTCAGCGGCTTGAGCATTAGCGGAGCAAAGTATGAGGTTGAAAGCACAGATATAGACAATTCATTTCCGATAGGCGCAAGTAACAGTATAACTGAAGATTTTTGCAAGATTTCCTTTACCGATGGTACGCTGCTTGTAGTATTCTCAAGGCTTTAACCTTTTTTTGCTTTGCGCATATCATAGTATTATCAAGCGTTTAGGAGATGATACTGTGAAAATTGTTATAGTAAAGCCGGGAGTAATTCTTTCCGGCATTTTAAGAATCGTTTATAACATAAAGAAGGTAAATACATAAGGCTTGTCGAGCGGATTTTTCTCCGCTCTTTTTCATATAAAAACAACCCCTTGAATAAACTATTCAGGGGCTTTACTATGATAAGTTTTAAAATCGGAAAAACAAACCTCACTCTATGCTTTTCTTTTTTAGCGGTTGTTACCCTTTGCGTTTTGCTTTACGGAGAAAGGATAATATTGCTTTCTGTTATATCCTGTCTTCTGCACGAGTGCGGACATATCATCGCTATGAAAGCTTTCGGCGTCAGCATAAGGGAAGTACGCCTTTACGGCGGCGGTATGAAAATAACCTGTGCGCCCAAGCTCTTGACGTTTTCAAAGGAATTGTCGATTGCACTTAGCGGGGCGGCACTTAACTTTCTTATCTGCATTTTAAGTGCTTTTTATTTTAAAACGCTGTCTGTTATAAATCTTACTCTTGGTACTTTCAATCTTCTTCCCATAGGATACCTCGACGGGGGCAGGGCAACTGATCTTATTTTGGAAAGGTTTCCAAAGATGAGTGTTCCTCTTATCTTATTGAAAGTAATGGCGGCGTTATTATTATCACTTTTGATTGCCTATGCCGTGTTAAGAGGCTGGATTAACCTGAGCGTTTTTGTAACAGCGGCGTTTTTAGCCGTATCGGAAGCCTTGATATACACAAAGAAGGCGGCGTAAAATAATCACGCCGCCTTTTGTTATATTTTAGAGTTACTGCCTTAAATAAACTCCGTTTTCTTCAATATAATCCTCCATGTCCTGCTTATAATCAAGATCAAGCGGATCGTTTGAAATCACCTTAAGAGCACGCGCGCCTATATCTT
Source organism: uncultured Clostridia bacterium (assembly GCA_947625195.1). Classification (GTDB taxonomy): domain Bacteria; phylum Bacillota; class Clostridia; order Oscillospirales; family Ruminococcaceae; genus UMGS1601. The sequence continues at coordinate 28,398 of CANQNK010000002.1, forward strand.
TTCTAAAATGCACATTGTCCCAGCTTATCTTTGATACGGCGGCGTAGCTTTTGTCAAGCGCCCCCTGTAGCGTAAGTGCGTTGCAGGTAACTCCTAAAACCCTTCCGCCGTTTGTTAAAAACCTTGAGCCTTCTGCCTTTGTTCCGGCATGGTAAACAAACGCGGCGTCTATCTGTCCGTTTTCGTCAAGCCCGTCTATCACGAGTCCCTTTGGATAGCTTTCGGGATATCCGCCGCTTGCCATTATAACGCAGGAGCAATACCCCTGTTTCCATCTTATATCTGCGCTTTTCAGGTCGTGGTTATATATTTTCACCATAATGTCCGCAAGGTCACCGTCAAGCATCGGCAGAACTACCTGAGCTTCGGGGTCTCCGAAGCGGCAGTTGTATTCGATAACTTTAGGACCTTTCGGGGTTATCATAAGGCCAAAGTATAAACAGCCCTCAAACGTTCTGCCCTCTGACTTCATTGCGTTTATTGTGGGCAGAAAAATCTTTTCCATACATTCTTTTGCAACGTCGTCAGTGTAATACGGGTTCGGCGCAACAGTTCCCATACCTCCGGTGTTTAAGCCTTCATCATTGTCAAGCGCTCTTTTATGATCCATAGAGGATATCATTGGTACAATAGTTTCTCCGTCGGTAAACGACAGCACGGAAACCTCAGGCCCTGTCAAAAATTCCTCAATTACTATCCTAAGTCCGGAATCACCGAATTTTTTCCCGTTTATCATAGAGTTTACAGCTTCGACAGCATCGTCCTCATTTTGTGCAATTATAACGCCCTTTCCAAGCGCAAGCCCGTCCGCCTTGATAACGGCAGGGTATGAGTTTTGCTTTTTTAAATAAGCTATAGCCTTGTCAGCATCTGTAAAAACCTCATAATATGCGGTAGGTATACCATACTTTTTCATAAGGTCTTTTGAAAAGACCTTGCTGCCTTCAATAATCGCTGCCGCCTTGGTAGGTCCGAATGTCATAAAGCCCTCGGAGCGCAGCGCGTCTACCATTCCCATAACCAGAGGATCGTCAGGTGCAACGACTACCATATCGACAGAAAGCTTTTTTGCAAGCGAAACCACTCCGTTAATATCCGTTGCCGATACGCTGAAGCACTCGGCATATTTTGATATTCCGCCGTTTCCGGGAGTGCAGTAAAGCTTTTCAACAAGCCTGCTCTCCTTAAGCTTCATAATTATTGCGTGTTCTCTTCCGCCGCCGCCTACTACAAGAATTTTCATATCTGATTACCTCCTTGTTTTAATGTACTGTTTATCCTGCGGGCCACTCAAGCTCCCTGCCGGCCAGTATGTGAAAATGAATGTGAAAAACAGTCTGACCTGCCAACTCTCCGCAGTTGTTTACTACTCTGAAGCCATCTTTTCCAAAGCCCTCGTCCTTTGCGATTTTTGCAATCACCTCGTAAATATGCGCAATATACGATGAATTATGAGAATCTATCTCAAGTGCTGATGATATATGTTTTTTCGGCACAGCAAGGTAATGCACGGGAGCTGCCGGTGCGATATCCTTGAATACATAGACTAAATCGTCCTCATAAACCTTGTTTGAAGGGACCTCTCCCTTGATGATTTTGCAAAACAAACAGTCTTCCATATAAAACACCCTTTCTTATTTAATAAACTCTGAAACTATTTCGTTTACTTTTGTAAGTGCCTCGTCGATTTTGTAGATATCTCCGACTCCGCCCATTGCGCTGTCCGGCTTACCGCCGCCCTTGCCGCCTGTAAGAGCCGAAACCTTCTTTAGAATATTTCCTGCGTGTGCGCCCTTTTCAATAGCAGCCTTAGAACAGGAGCAGTGAACTATACCCTTATCCTCGCTTGCTCTGCCGAAGATAACTGCTGTGACCGGCACATCCATAGACTTTATCTGATCGCCTATCTTCCTTAATATATCGCCGCCGGCATTTGCCATGAAGCTTGCAATTACATTTACTCCGTTTACATCGTTTCCGTTGCTGACGAGGTTTTTGATCTCTCCTAAAGCAAGCTTGTCGTTTAAAGTCTGAACCTCTTTTTCAAGGCTCTTTACATTTGTAAGAATGCTTTCGCACTTAGTTATAAACGATGAGATATCGTTGACCTTAAGCATATGGCTTGCTTTGACGATCGTTTCGTTAAACGAGTTAAACAACTTTAAAAGTCCGCGTCCCGTAACGGCTTCTATACGCCTTACCCCCGCCGCGACCGAGGATTCAGATACTATTTTGAAAAGTCCTGCCTGAGATGTGTTGCTAAGATGCGTTCCTCCGCAGAACTCAACGGAATAATCGCCCATTGAAACTACTCTTACAACCTCGCCGTACTTTTCACCGAAAAGCGCCATCGCACCGAGCTTTTTAGCCTCGTTTATCGGCATCTCTTCTGTCTTTATATCAATCGAATCAAGCAGCTTCTGGTTGACGATAGCTTCTATCTTTGAAATTTCCTCGGGTGTCACCGCGTCAAAATGTGAAAAGTCAAATCGCAGTCTATCCGCACTTACAAGCTGTCCCGCCTGATGAACGTGGTCTCCCAAAACCTCTCTTAACGCCGCTTGCAAAAGATGCGCACAGGAGTGATTTCTGGTAACGGACATTCTGTTTGCCTTGTCAACCTCAAGGCGGGCCGCCTGTCCGACAACTATTTCGCCCTCCGACACCCTTGCGGTGTGCGCTATTTTTCCTGCAACAACCTTCTGAGTGTCGGTTACCGTGAGCTTTCCCGTTTCAGTCGTGATAGTTCCGATATCCCCGACCTGTCCGCCGCTTTCAGCGTAAAATGGCGTCTTTTCCGTGACTATATAAACTTCATCACCGGCTGCCGCTTTATCGATAAGCTCGTCGTCGGTTGCAATATAATCTATCGTTGATACACAGGAGAGATTTTCGTATCCGACAAATTCCGTGTGATAGGTTCTGTCTATTTTATGGAAAACCGTTTCGTCAGCCCCCATATATTTTGAGCCGCCGCGGGCCTCTCTTGCTCGCTCCTTTTGCTCCTGCATACATATGTTGAATCCTTTCTCATCGCATGAAAGCCCTTGCTCCTCCAGAAGCTCGCGCGTCAGGTCGATAGGAAAACCGTAGGTGTCTGAAAGCAAAAAGCAGGATTTTCCGTCGAGCACTTTTTTGCCGTTTGACTTGAGCTCGTCTATAAAGCCGCCGAGGATATTCATTCCCCTGTCGATAGTCTCGTTAAAGCTCTTTTCTTCGTTGGTAAGAAGCTTTTCTATGTAGTCAAACTTCTCAGCAAGCTCAGGATATTCGCCCTTTGAGTTTTCGACCACAGTTTTTACAAGCTCGCTTAAGAAAAGTCCGTTGATCCCTAAAAGCTTTGCGTGGCGAACGGCTCTTCTTATAAGGCGGCGCATTACGTAGCCTCTTCCCTCATTTGACGGAAAAACTCCGTCGGACGCCATAAAGGTAACAGAGCGTATATGGTCGGTGATAACGCGAATAGAAATGTCCTTTTTACGGTCGGCTCCGTACTCGCACTTTGCAATTTCACACACCTTATCCCTAATAGCCTTTACGGTATCAACATCGAATATAGAGTCAACATCCTGCATCATAACTGCCAGACGCTCCATACCCATTCCCGTATCTATATTCTTTTGTTTTAAAGGAGTATATGTTCCGTCCTCGTGTCGCTCAAACTGCGTGAACACCAGATTCCAAAACTCCATATATCTGTCGCAGTCACAGCCCACCGTACATCCGGGTTTGCCGCAGCCGTATTTCTCTCCTCTGTCGAAATAAATCTCAGAACACGGTCCGCATGGTCCGTCAACTCCCGCTTCCCAGAAGTTATCCTCTTTTCCCATTCTGAAGATTTTTTCATCTGAAAGTCCTATCTTCTCGTGCCATATGGTATACGCTTCGTCATCCTCCTCATATACGGAGACATACAGTCTGTCCTCAGGCAGTTCAAGCACCTTTGTACAGAACTCCCATGCCCACGAAATGGCGTCTTCTTTAAAGTAATCACCAAAGGAGAAGTTTCCGAGCATCTCAAAAAAAGTTCCGTGCCTTGCGGTAATTCCAACATTTTCTATATCGCCTGTGCGAATGCACTTCTGGCAGGTGGTCATTCGCCTTCTGGGCGGTTCCTCCTGTCCGGTAAAGTACGGCTTCAAAGGAGCCATTCCCGCGTTTATCAGAAGCAGGCTGTTGTCGTTTTGCGGAACGAGCGGAAAGCTCTTGTGTCTCAGATGCCCTTTGCTTTCAAAAAAATTTAAAAACATATCTCTGAGTTCGTTAAGTGATGTGTTTTTCATATAAAATTCTCCTTAAAAAATAAAAGCCCGCCCATCATATTGGGACGAACTTAAAAATTCCGTGGTACCACCCAAATTGCAGCACTAAAAAAATGCTGCCGCTCTTAATCTTTAACGCAGATTTACGCTGCGGTTTTCCGCAGTGCTCAGGGTTAGCCGCCAAGAAGCGCCTGAAAGCTTTCACCGTCCGCTTTCTCTCTGAAAAACGCCGCGCCTGGGTAAGTCCCTTCATAGCAGATTTTACTAAAAACAGTATATCAAATACGCAGAAAAAAATCAAGTGCTTTTTAATATATTTTTGCCCTCACAAAACACCTTTTCTGAAATAAGAGAGTTTATCTGCATAGTAAAAAATGATAACAATACCCAGGCAAGTGAAAACTTAAGGCATATCTGACCGTAAAGGTCAAGCCCGACCTCGCTGTAATCCCATATATTAAGGCCCAGCCGTATGTTTAAAAAGTATCCCATCAGAGCTTCCATTGCTGTGATAAATATCCCGCAGACAACGGCGCACAAAAGCGAAGAGAATAATCCCCTGCGAAAGCTGTTCATTATGCTTATAAACAGCATACATATCCCGCCAAGGACTCCCATTGAAATATGTGTATATCCTCTGAACAAAAGCTCGATTATTCCGTACCCCAAAGCACCCGCGCAAAAAATAGTAAACGATTTAAGATATTCCATTTATTTCCCCCGACATTTTTGTCTGGCGTATTTTTAAAACTTTATGCTTTTATATTGCGCTGAGGAGGAAAAATAATTCTTGACAAACAAAAAAAAATATGGTAACATATTTAAGCTATCATACGCCGGTATGATGGAATTGGCAGACGTGCTGGACTCAAAATCCAGTGGTAGCGATACCGTACCGGTTCGACCCCGGTTACCGGCACCAATTCGCAGTAAGCTATGTTTTGCTTGCTGCGATTTTTTTATTTCATATAAAGATAAAAAACGATAGCTTGCAACTATCTCCCTGACTGAGCGGTTATGCAAGTGTAATACTCATATGTCGTATTTATTATCTTTTACGCATATTTGACTTTTTTTACTTATTGACTACACTTTTTTGCATTTTTCATCATATGCTTATTTTATCAGCTATAATAAAAAGCAAACAGACATTATTGTTCAGATAAGGAGGTGTTATTTATGAAACCAGGCGCTTGGAATTTCAGCAATTCAAGTTCTACCGGACTTCCGCAAAAGGTTGCCACCGGTTTTACTGATGTGACACAAGATCTTGAGGGTGCAAATTATGAGTTTTTGCTTTACTGTGGAAATCAGGTCGTAAATGGCATAAATCATATGATTATCTGCAATAAAACTCTTGTTACAAAGGAAGGCCACGGAACACTTGCTGTTATGATTCTTCACGAGGATCCGATAGATGAAATTAAAAGCAAGTTTTCTATTCTTTCCATTACAGATATCGGCTAACATTTTTATTAGTGGATGTTGACTTTACTAAGTCTGGCAATCGTAAAATCAAGTTTAGTATGACGTGAGCAGACTTATCGGTTGTCTGTCTGTTGAAACGGGTTTTGATAGAACTGCAAAATACGTATCGAATAAAAGCGGATAGAATTTTCTACCCGCTTTTATTCTTACCAAATTTTGTTTCTCGGTTAATATTTATAAAATAAATCAAAATTCAGGTGTCAATCCTGATCATTTCATTTATTGATTTGTTTCTGTATACTAAATCTTTCCTTACTGTAAAACCAAGCTTTTCCCAAAAGGCATTTCCTTCGGCGTTTTTAGAAAATACTACTAAAGCTGCTTTGTTGATACCAAGATTTTTCAACGCCTGCAAAGTTGTTTCCACCAAAACTGTACCGACTCCTTTCTTTCGATAATCGGAGGCTACAGCTGTGTGATAGATATATCCTCTCCGGCCGTCATTTCCGCAAATAATTGATCCAATAATTTTGCCGTTTTGTTCTGCAACAAAGCAGGTATCCGGATTGCGTTTTAAGAACTGTTCAATGCCTTCCCTTGAATCGTCAAGGTCATTTAATCCCATTCCTGTACAGGACATCCATAATTGATATACTCGCTCATAATCATTATTGTCCATTGATCTTATCAGCATATTGTTTTCCTTTACTGACTATATAAAAAGATTACTGCTTAGAGCCGCCCAGATATTTTCTCAGAACATCGAACAGTTTTTCCATATCAAGCGGCTTTGCAATATGGTCGTTCATTCCGCATTTAATAGCCTGTTCTTTGTCTTCGTTAAACGCATTCGCAGTCATTGCTATGATCGGTATAGATGAGTGTGCAGGATTTTTAAGATTTCTTATTGCTATGGTGGCGTCGTATCCGTTCATTACCGGCATCTGAATATCCATAAGAATCAGATCGTAATAGCCGTCACCTGAGGCCATGACCTTTTCAACAGCAACGGTACCGTCTTCCGCGGTTTCTACCAGAAGACCGCTTTCCGCGAGAATAGTTTCTGCTATTTCACGGTTGAGCTCATTGTCTTCCACAAGCAGTATGCGCTTTCCTGCAATATCGTCGGCGGATTCCGGTATTATTGATTCTTCTTTCACCGGTTCCGGTGTGCCCGTTGCGCTGAGCAAAGTATCTCGAAGCGTAGACAGGAAAATCGGTTTGCTGCAAAATGCCGTTACGCCTGCCTCTCTGGCTTCATCCTCAATGCCCTCCCAGTCGTAAGCGGTGAGAATAATAATAGGCGTGCTTTCGCCAATAGCCTTGCGAAGACGTCTTACGACCTCTATGCCGTTTAGATCGGGGAGCTGCCAGTCGATTATATACGCGTTAAACTCGTCTGCAAGCTCATATGCCTGTTTTGCATGAAGCACCGCCTCCTTGCCTGAAAGCGTCCAATCCGCTCTCATTCCAAGCTGAACAAGCATTTTGGTCACGCTGTCGCATATATTGTAGTCGTCATCTACAACAAGCGCTCTTAGTCCCTCAAGTTCTTTTATTACCTCTACCTGCTTCTTCTCAGACTGAAGCCTGAGCTCGAACGAGATAATAAACTCAGTGCCCTTGCCCTGTTCACTTTTGACCTCAATAGTGCCGCCCATCATATCTATTATGTTCTTTGCGATTGCCATGCCAAGGCCTGTTCCTTGAATTCCGCTGACTGTAGAGGTCAGCTCTCTTTCAAACGGATCGAAGACCCTATCCAAAAACTCGGGAGCCATTCCTATTCCCGTATCCTTAACAGAGATCTCGTAAGACGCATATCCTTCCGGCGCACCGTGCTTTTGCTTTATAGTCAAAGACACAGAGCCGCCCGCGGGTGTGAATTTTATAGCGTTGCTCAGAAGGTTTAAAAGCACCTGATTAAGATGCAGCCGATCGCAGTAAACGTCCTCGTCTACTACGTCGATGGTGTCAATGAAAAAGTTGAGCTGCTTAGACTTCATCTGGCTTTGCAGAATATTTCTCAAGTCGTGCAGAACGTCAGGCAGGCTGCACTCGGTTTCTTCTATGTAAACACGTCCGCTTTCAATTCGGCTCATATCGAGAATATCGTTTATAAGGCTTAAAAGGTGATTACTTGAAGAAATCGTTTTTGACAGATAATCCTTTACACGTTCCTTATCGTCAAGATTTGCCGCGGCAAGGGTGGTATAGCCGATAATAGCGTTCATAGGAGTGCGTATGTCGTGAGACATATTTGACAAAAACATCGTTTTTGCACGCTCGGCGTTTTCCGCTTTGATAAGACGTTCCTCCAAAACCGCTTTTTCAAGGGTGGCATTTGTGTTCCTGATAGTCCAGATAAAGTATATAATAAGTATTATCGTTTCAACTATTCCCAGCAAATAACATACCGATCGTATTTTGTAAAGGTTGGCAAATGCTTCTTCCTCCGGTACGGCAACCGCTACTGTCCACTGGTTGTAATCGGGCGCTTCACCAAGTTCCCATTCTTCAACATTTACAGGAGCATAGTAAAAATACATGTATTTGTCAAGTGCGGTTGATTTTGAAACAATATATCCCGATTTTCCTGCAAGTATTTCTTCTCTTGCATCTTTGGCGTCTTTGCTGCCCTTTGTTTCTTTTTCGCTGAAATCACTTATGTTTCCGAGCTTGTTATGCAGGGTATTCATAAGGAAGTCGCCGTTTGCTCTGTCTATTAAGTACACAGTTGCGGTTCCGTTATAAATATTATCAATATTAAGAGATTTGGGCAGGTTTTCAAGAAGGGTAGAGGCATATACCATAGCGACCGTTTCGCCGTTTTTTACAACAGGGACAAAATGCCTGATAAGCATTTTGTCGTCATCGGTTATGCTTGTCATTCTGTCGGTTACATGCTCACCCTTAGCTGCCTCACCTTCAAAGGAGATCTTGCCGTATGCGTCAAATTCCTCTCCCTCATTTCCTATAACGATATCTCCCGGGAGCAAAAGGTTTATGTTCCTTGCTGTTGTAAGGGCCGAAAACTGCGTCATTATACCGCGCATGGTCTTTGTGTCAAAGTTGTCCTCCATAGAAATGATCTCAGCAACGGCGTTTAAAGTGTTGCTGTCTCTGGAAAGCTTGTTATTTATATCGTCCATGACTGTATTTACCGCTTCCTGCAATCGCTCAAGACATCTCTGCTCGGTGAGAACGCTTATGCGTATGTATGAGACAACAATTACAAGCAGAGTAAACACAGTGACCAGTACCGCAGCGACTATGTTTTTTTCTCTTAGCTTGCTTCTGTTTATTTTTTTATCGGTAGCAGATTTTTTTGTTTTCATAAAAACACCCTATTTAATAATATATTTACAATTAGATATTAATTATCCATTATAAATATTTTATATCTTTTTATGCTGCAATGTCAAGGCCAAATCGAAAAATTGTATTTTTTGTAGTTTGAGGGTAAAATCCTCAGCGGTTGATTTTAAGATATATTTGTGTTATCATTTAGTTGAATAAGCTTAAAAAGAAAGTAAGGGAGAAGATATATGAAAATCGGAATACTGGGCGCAGGAAATATTGCAGGGAATATGGCATATACGGTAAACAATTTAGATGAGGTTGAGCTTTACGCAATAGGCTCCCGCAGCGAAAAGAAGGCTCAGGCTTTTGCTGAAAAATTTGGTGCTTTAAAGTCATACGGCAGCTATGAAGAGCTTGTAAAGGACGACAGCATTGACCTTGTATACATCGCGACTCCTCATTCGAGGCATTACGAGGACTGTATGCTCTGCCTTGAAAACGGAAGAAACGTACTTTGCGAAAAGGCGTTTACTGCAAACGCCGATCAGGCGAAGCGTGTTATATCATATGCAGAGAAAAAGGGCCTGTTTATTTCAGAGGCGATATGGACGAGATTTTTGCCTATGAGGTTTGTACTTGATGATATAATAAACAGCGGCGTTATCGGAAGGATATCTTCGCTTACGGCCGATCTTGGATATTCTCTTGAAAATGTCGAGCGGCTGATTAAACCGGAGCTTGCGGGAGGTGCGCTGCTCGATCTTGGAGTGTATCCGATAAACTTTGCCCTTATGGTGTTTGGCAGCGACATATGTGATATCAAATCAAGCTGCGTTAAGAACATGTACGGCGTTGACGAGCACAACAGCGTAATTATAAACTTTTCTGGAGGGAAAACTGCGGTTCTTCACAGCAGCATTGCTTCAAACCTCGACAAAAGGGGCGTTATATACGGCGACAGGGGAAGGATCGAGTTTGAAAATATAAATAACTGTGAGGGAATTAAGGTTATCCTTAACGATTCTACGGTACAGAGCTATGAAACTCCTAAGCAGATAACAGGATTTGAATATGAGGTTATGTCTTCTGTAAAGGCTATTTCACAGGGCAGAACAGAGTGTAAGGAAATGCCGCATACTGAAACTGTACGGGTTATGGAAATTATGGATTCTTTGCGGAAAGAATGGGGAGTTATTTATCCTTTTGAAAAAGTATAACCGGGTAATTTAACGCAGAGGTGCATATATATCAATTAGTCGAAATTCAAAGGTGTTGTTATGAGAAAAAATACGTGCGGAATTTGTAAGACCATTGAAAAGATAAAGAATAATGAAAACCCCTATTTTGTCAAGGAGCTTCAAACAGGATATGTTGTTATCGGAGATAATCAGCACTTTTACGGTTATTCTTTGTTCCTTTGCAAAGAATGTGTTTCTGAGATTTATGAATTGGAATCGGCGTTTCGGCAGAAGCATCTGATGGAAATGTCAATAGTTGCTAACGCTGTAAAAAATGCTTTTGGTGCAGACAAAATGAATTACGAGTGCTTAGGCAACGGCTGTTCACATATTCATTGGCATTTATATCCAAGACGTAAAGGAGATTTGGGTGAATACGGAAATAACGGAAAAGGACCGGTCTGGTGGCTGCCTCCACATATCCTCTGGTCAGATGAAACGATTCCGAGCAAAACAGAGCTTTATAAAATGAAAACAAAGCTTAGACAAGAATTGAAAACGTTGTTAAAGTAAGCTTTTTTGGACAAAAATTCCCAAATGTTTTGATCGTGTGCAGCCCTTATAAGAATGGCTGTAGTCTGCTTTGCCGAGCGTTTTTCTTAGCAGCGTCAACGTCAACGTGCAGGTGAGTTTTACTGTGTATTATCTCATGATTTACATTGTGAGCTTTGTGCTATGTATTGACTTATCAGCACTTTTCTGTTATAATTTAATTGTATAAATAAATGGTGATCAACACGAAATTTATGTCACTTCACAGGTCTTTGATTACTGTTGTGAATTTGGAGGGTATTGGTGTGAGTGAGAATAAAATTGAGAAAATTCTTATTGTAGATGACTCTGAGATGAACCGTGCTATGCTTACGGCAATTCTTGATAAAAGATATGAAATACTTGAGGCGGAAAACGGGGAGGCGGCTCTTGTGGCTCTTAAAGAGCACGGAGTCGATATTTCGTTGGTGCTTTTGGATATAGTTATGCCGAAAATGGACGGGTTTGAGGTTTTGGCAGTAATGAACGAAACTCACATTATCGAAAAAATCCCGGTTATAATGATCTCTGCTGAAAACGGCACAAGTCACATTAAGCGTGCATATGATCTCGGAGTTTCCGATTACATTAGCCGCCCCTTTGACGCGGAGGTTGTTCAGAAAAGAGTAAACAACACGCTTATGCTTTATGCAAAGCAAAAGCGCCTTGTTGAGATGGTAACAGATCAGATTTACGAAAAGCAAAAGAGCAACAGCATTCTGGTAAACATTCTTTCACATGTTGTAGAGTTTCGTAACGGCGAAAGCGGAATGCATATTCTGCACGTAAATACGCTTACACATTTACTGCTTAAGCTTATATGCAAAAAAACTGATAAGTATAAGCTGAGTGAGGCGGAAATTGATCTTATAAGTATGGCGTCTTCACTTCACGATATCGGGAAAATTGCTATACCGGATAACATTCTCAACAAGCCTGGCAGGCTTACCAAAGAAGAGTTTGAGGTGATGAAGACTCACTCCGCGATAGGATATTCGCTTATTGAGGAGGTTCCATACAATAAAGACGAGCCTCTTTTGAAAATCTCTTCAGAGATCTGTCGCTGGCACCACGAGCGGTATGACGGCAGGGGTTATCCCGACGGATTGAAAGGAGACGAAATCCCCATCTACGCACAGGTGGTATCGCTTGCGGATGTATATGACGCTCTCACCAGCGAGCGTGTTTATAAGTCGGCCTATTCACACGAAAAAGCGATAGAAATGATTTTAAACGGAGAATGTGGTGCGTTTAATCCTATACTTTTAGAGTGCTTAAAGGAAAGCGGGGATCTTATTCGTGAAGAATTGAAGGTAAAATCCTTCAGGGAGTTTGACAAAGGGGAGATAGTCCGCATTACCGATGAAATGCTGAAGGTTGATCTTGCAAATGATGACGATTCAACGGTTATGCTTCTGCACAGAGGTAAGGACATTGTGTAGGTTTAAAATTACTTGCAAGCTGATATTTGCGGCTTTTTGAAAAGGAGTAAGATGATATGACATTGAAGGAACTGTACAAGGAGATCGAAGGAGATTATGACGATGTAATGAGCAGACTTCCTAGCGACAGTCTGATTAAAAAATTCGTAATAAAGTTTTTAGATGACAAAAGCTTTGAATTGCTGCAAAGCTCGCTTGAAGGCAAAAACTTGGAAACTGCTTTCAGAGCGGCGCATACGCTGAAAGGCGTTTGTCAGAATCTGAGCTTTACAAAGTTGTATAAGTCTTCAGAGACTTTAACAAATTTCCTTAGACCGGGACAGATTCAGGAAGAAGACGTTATACAAAATCAGTTTGCTGTTGTAAAGCAGGATTACAGCAAAACGGCGTCTGCAATAAAGGAATTTGCTCAAGATGATTAAACTTTATTTTGGATTTTAGCTGCTTTGCGGTATAATACGGAGCTGTATTTATCATTACTGTTTTTTACGGATAAAAGACCTTTTTTGATAAAGTTCTTTGTTTTCATATTTTTTATGGTATAAATAGCTTGTAAATCAGAAAATACTCTTTACCCGAAGATGTTACTGATTTATTCTCCCCACTGCCAATAGGTAGTGGGGAATTTATTTTATGACGAATTAGTGCTTACAGTCTTTTAATTAAAGAATTCTATTTTACAGCCGGTAAAAAACTATATTATATGTTTTTAGGTAATTATTTTACAAGCTGAGAAGTCAAATTAAGTCGGGCGGATCTGGTTTAAACGTAAAAATCTGAATTAGTATTTATTTTTCTAAACCCCTTGAAAATGGATCAACTTTATGATATAATTACCAAGATACATTTAAATAAGCCATTGGAGGATGTAGAAATGAGTTTAAAATCAGCAAACAAGGTAGAAACAAATAAGCACGAGCTTGAAATTGAGATTTCAGCAGAGGCTTTTGAGGCGGCGGTTCAGGCGGCTTATCTTAAGACTAAGAAAAATATCAATGTTCCGGGATTTCGCAAGGGTCACGCGCCGAGGAAGATAGTTGAGAGAGAATACGGCGAGGGCGTTTTTTATGAGGACGCTCTAAACGCCATTATCCCGGGTGAAGTGGATACGGCAGTGGCACAGGCAGGTCTTGAGCTTGTGGCACGTCCCGATGTTGAGGTCGCTGAGGTTTCCAAGGAAAAGGGAGCGGTCATTAAGGCGGTTTGCATTACAAAGCCCGAAATTGAGATCAAGGACTATAAGGGAATAAAAATAGAAAAATCTGTCAAGACTGTATCTGATGAAGATGTTGACCACGAAATCGACCACATAAGACAAAAGGGCATGAGAATCATCACGGTCGAAGACAGAGCGGCTCAAACCGGCGACGATGTTGTTATAGACTTTGAGGGCTTTAAGGACAACGTTGCTTTTGAGGGCGGAAAGGCAGAGAAGTTTACACTTACGCTTGGAAGTGGACAGTTTATTCCGGGATTTGAGGAGCAAATCGTCGGTCACAATATCGGAGATGAGTTTGATATCAACGTGACTTTCCCGGAAGACTACGGCGCAAAGGAGCTTGCAGGCGCACCGGTAGTGTTTAAAATAAAGCTTCATGAGATAAAGGTAAAGGAGCTTCCTGAGCTTGACGACGAGTTCGTTAAGGATCAGTCTGAGTTTGACACTGTTGACGAGCTTAAGGCGGATGTCAGAAAGAAGCTTGAGGAAGCGGCTGAAAAGGCTTCTGAGCAGGAAGAGGAAGGCAAGATCTTTGACGAGGTTATTGCAAAGGTTGAGGGAGAGATCCCCGAGGTTATGTACGATAAAAGAGTTGACGAGATGATCGAGGAGATGGGACAGCGTCTTGCACCGCAGGGAATATCAGTTGATATGTATCTTCAATACACCGGTCAGACAATGGACTCTTTGAAAAAGACATATCGTGAGCAGGCTGAAAAGCAGGTAAAGCTTAGACTTGCTTTGGAAAAAATTGCAGAGCTTGAGAACATAGAGGCAACTGACGACGAGGCTGAGGAAGAAATTAAAAAAATGGCTGATAACTATAAGATGGACGTAGATCAGGTGAAGAGCTATGTGACTGTCGACGCCGTAAAAAAGGATATAGCAGTAGGTAAGGCGGCTGACACAGTAAAAGAGGCAGCAGTTATCAAGTAAGTAATTACGGGGCAATACCGCACAGCAAAATGTACGGCATTGCCTCAATTTTACCGCACAGCGCGGGCATATAATTTTATGGAGGGAACACAAAATGGCATTGGTACCTTACGTTGTAGAACAGACAAACCGCGGCGAGAGAAGCTACGATATCTTTTCACGCCTTTTAAACGACAGAATAGTAATGCTTACAGGGCAAATTGACGACGCGCTTGCAAGCGTTGTTATAGCACAGCTTTTGTACCTTGAGGGGCAGGACCCCGAAAAGGATATCGACCTTTACATCAACTCTCCCGGGGGAAGCGTTTCGGCGGGACTTGCGATATACGACACTATGCAGTATATAAAATGCGATGTCTCAACCATTTGCGTGGGACTTGCAGCTTCTATGGGATCGTTTTTGCTTTCAAGCGGCGCAAAGGGAAAGAGATTTGCGCTTCCCAACAGTGAAATACTTATTCATCAGCCGCTTATCTCCGGTGGACTGAGTGGCCAGCAGACGGATATTCAGATACACGCCGACAATATGCTGAAGACAAGAGACCGCCTTGAAAGAATCCTTGCGGACAACTGCGGCAAGGACAAGGAAACCATTCACCAAGACTGTGAGAGAGACAACTATATGTCTGCGGATGAGGCGGCGGAATACGGACTTGTCGATAAGGTGATAGTTAAGAGATAACAACAGGGAAGGACGGTATAAATGGCAGGAAAGGAAACCTCAAGACATTGCAATTTTTGCGGAAAGTCAGAGGAAAGGGTAAGGAATTTATTTTCTGCGGGTACTACAAACATTTGCGATCAGTGCGTTTTGCTCTGCTACGACATTATGCAGCAGCAGGGAGATGTTCCCGTATCAAAAAAATCCGGCAAAAAGTCTGATAACGGAATTAAGCTGACTAAACCTGCGGATATAAAAAAAATACTCGATCAATATGTTATCGGACAGGAAAACGCAAAAATTTCTCTTGCGGTTTCTGTTTACAATCACTACAAGAGAATTATGAGTCTTGACGACGGAAGCGACGTTGAAATCCAAAAAAGCAATATTCTGCTTTTGGGCCCTACCGGAACGGGAAAGACGCTTTTGGCGCAGACGCTTGCTAAGATTTTAAACGTTCCGTTTGCGATCGCAGACGCCACTACTCTTACAGAAGCGGGATATGTTGGCGATGATGTAGAAAATGTTCTGACACGGCTTATTCAGGCTGCGGATTACGACGTGGATGCTGCGCAGAAGGGAATAATATATATCGATGAAATAGACAAGATAGCCAGAAAGAGCGAGAACACCTCCATTACCAGAGACGTGAGCGGTGAGGGCGTTCAGCAGGCACTTTTGAAAATAATCGAAGGCTGTGTTTCAAACGTTCCTCCACAGGGCGGCAGAAAGCATCCGCATCAGGAGTTTATTCAGATAGACACCAAGAATATCCTTTTTATATGCGGCGGTGCATTCGACGGACTTGAAAAGCTGATTAAAAAGCGCACTGATAATTCTTCTCTGGGCTTTGGCGGAACAATTCGTCAAAAGGACGATAAAAAGCATCTTGAGCTTGTTGAGCCCCACGATCTTGTGAAGTTCGGTATCGTGCCGGAGCTTGTGGGCAGACTGCCGGTAATAACAGTTTTAGACGAGCTTGACGAGGACGCGCTGGTGAAAATTCTGACCGAGCCTAAAAACTCTCTTGTAAAGCAGTACAAAAAGCTTTTTGAGTATGACGGCATTAAGCTTGAGTTTGAGGAACAGACGCTTAAGGAGATAGCCAAGAAATCCATTGAGCAGAAAACAGGTGCACGAGGACTCAGGTCGGTGGTAGAGGGGATTTTGATGAAGGTGATGTTTGATACTCCGTCCGACGAAACGGTTTCAACTGTCACCGTCACTCCGGATTGCGTTACAAAAGGCGCTCTACCGCTTATAATCAAGGGAAAAAAGAAAAAATAGAGTAAAGAGCGGCAAGATACCGCAGGTTTATCCCGTTTATATTTGTTGAAAAACTGAAAAAGGATAACGACAAAGCTTTAATGCTTTCGTTATCCTTTTTTGTCTACCAAAATAAAGAGTGCATTCAGGAAATTTTGGTTATATCTTCAATGTTATAGGGCGTTCCCGGGTAAACTATGAAATTGAGCCAGTTTGAAAACATAAGGTTTGCATGGCACACCCATGTGTGAAGCGGCTTGTTTTTCGGGTTTTCATCGGGGAAGTAGTTGTACGGAAGTTCTATCGTAAGTCCCCTTTCAACATCTCTGAAATATTCGTTTGCAAGGGTGCGCTTGTCATATTCTCTGTGACCGAGAATGAAAAAGCGCCGCATCGATTTGTCTCCGACTATGTCAACTCCTGCAATATCCGACTGTGCCAATATTTCAAGCTCAGGAACTTTTTCGATATCCTCGCTGCGAACCTCGGTATGCCTTGAGTGGGGTACAAGGAAAATATCGTCAAAGCCGTTTAAAATCGGGTGCTTGGGATTTAATACCTTGTGTTCAAATACGCCGAACATTTTCTTCTCAAGCGGATACTTCTTAATGCCGTAATGGTAAAAAAGTCCGGCTTGTGCGCCCCAGCAGATGTGTATTGTAGAATATACGTGGGTTTTGCTCCACTCTAATATACTGCAAAGCTCGTCCCAGTAATCTACCTCTTTAAAATCAAGCTGCTCAACGGGAGCGCCTGTTATTAAAAGACCGTCAAAGCACCTGTCCTTTATTTCTTCAAAAGAATTATAAAACTTAGAAATGTGGCTTTGAGGGGTCGTCTTGGAATCATGACTTGCGGTTTTTATAAGTTCTATATTCAGCTGCAAGGGAGTGTTGCTCAGAAGCCTTAAAAGTTGGGTTTCGGTCTCGATTTTTTTTGGCATAAGATTTAGTATTGCAATCTCAAGCGGTCGTATATCCTGATGTATCGCCCGTTCATCGTCAATGACCATGATTCTGTCGTCAACCAGAGTTTTGTATGCCGGAAGACCGTTTGGTATCTTTATAGGCATTTTTAAATCTATCCTTTCTTTTGAAACTGACTGAGTGTTATTTTATCACAAAAATTATAAAATGTAAAGGGCTTGCGCAAGTCGATGTTGGTTTTTAACGTAAACGCTCGTATTATGATATAAACCGCCTTTGACAAATTTCTTTAGGACACGGGTCTATAATAAAATTACCTTTCGTATAAATAGATATAAGCAAAGGAATTTTAAAGACAAGCAGGTGTTAAGGAATGTTAAAAATGGAGACAACGGTAAAAAACACGGATAGGCTGAGGCACTATACCTTGGCGGGAATCACAATGATTTTAAGCTTTATCGCAACAAGAGGCGAGCTGTTCGGATTTCCCTCGCCGGTAAACGTGGTAATAGCTTCGCTTTCGGGAAGCTTTGGCGGGTTTTCGCTTGCCGCGTGCATACTTTCTTACATAATAAGCGGAAGCGTTTTTGACGGGATCATAAATCTGTGTTCCATAGCCACGGTGATGGCGATAAGGCTTTTGATAAACCGCTCCGGCAAAGAGCCCGCTCTGGCGGGTGCGCTTTTCACTTCTTCGGCATACCTTTTGTATTCCGCTATAGTAAGTCTTGTTACCGACAGCGACCTAAATCTGATACTTTTCAGAATATTGAGCGCGTTTATGTGTTTTGTTCTTACTTACTCAGTAAAAATCTGTTTCAACAGATATGTCTCTGACGGAATGATAGATATGAGCTCTGCAAACGGTATAATGATTGCCGTTATTTTCGTTATGGCTGTTGCAACTCTTACGGGTGTATCAATCCTGGGCATAAATTTCGGACGGGCTTTGGGCGTAGCGGTAATGCTGTTTGCCGCAAGCAAGTACAAGTATATGGGCGGCGCTGTGTTTGGTGCACTGGCAACGCTCGGAGTTATAATTTGCTCTCCGGATATGATAAAAAACACGCTGCTGCTGGCAACAGCCGGGCTTATATGCGGAGCGTTTTCGGCCCTTGGCGTGGTCGCGGTTATAATATCCCTTATGGCGGTGGTCGTGGGCGGAATTTTTATACTGGGAACGAATGCGGATTCGTTTAAGCTGATAGCTGATGTTATAGTTGGCGCCGTAATGTATCTGTGTCTGCCGGATAACAAGGTGCTTTCTGCCTTCAGGCTGGTGGGCGGCAGAAAAAAATCGCCAGAAATATCCTGCCAGACTGCGGCAAGCAAAATAAGCTTTGCCTCTAAAAGCGTTATGTCAATAAGAGATCAGATACTGTCGGTAACAGAGGCGCTTGAAAAAAAGATAGCTCCGCCCGATCTTTCTAAAGAAGTGAGAACGTGCGTGTGCAGGGATTGCAGCAGAATTGCTCAGTGCTGGGAAGGAAACAAGGGCGAGACCGCAAGCGCATTTTCTCAGCTTTCGATGAGAGTGAGACGAAACGGCGCGGTAACTCTTGACGACATAAGGCGAAAGCATAAGGACTGCTGCAAAAAAGAGGTTTTGATGAGCACGTTCAATATGCTTTATACAGGGCTTTCTTACGAGCAGGGAAGAAAAGAAAAGATGACCGAGCTGAGAGAGCTTTTGTGTTCTCAGCTTGTCATTATGTCTCAGCTTTTAACCGATTTGTCCGATAACACGGCAAGCCTTAACAAAATAGATGTTTTGCTTTCAGACTCTATCGCCGATCTCGTTTATAAGCAGGGGATAACAAACGCCAAAATATGCGCGTATATCGACGCTAATAACCAGCCGACCGTTGAGATGTATCTTCCGAAAGCCGCAAAGCCAGACCTTGTAAAGCTCACCGTTGAGATGGGAGAGCTTGCCTGCGCCGATTTTCAGATGCCGGTGGTAAGCTTTGCCGACAATATGAAAAAGCTCATTTTTGCACCACGTCCGTTTTTTGGTGCAGAGTGGGATACCCTTTCTACCAGTGCTGTGTTCGGGGACTATTCGGGGGATTATTACGAATTTTTAAAGCCCTCGCCCTGTCGACAGTATATTGTTTTGTCAGATGGTATGGGTACGGGAAAAAGAGCACGTCTTGACTCTATGTTCGCGGTGAATCTGGTTACGAGAATGCTCACCTCAGGCGCATCGCCGACAACCGCAGCGGCGCTTATCAACTCTATACTAAGAGTAAAAAGCTGGGAGGAAAGCTTTGCCACCCTTGATATTGCGGATATAAACCTGTCTACGGGAACGCTGAGCATTTTCAAATGCGGTGCAGCACCCAGCTTTCTTATAAGAAAGGGAAAGATAACCACTCTTGATGCAAAGACGTTTCCTCTTGGTATTCTGTGCGAGTCTTCCTGTGAGACGATAAGCGTAAAGCTTGAAAAAGATGACATAGTTCTGATATGCTCTGACGGCATAAGCAAAAGCATTATTGAAAAATCAATTTCAAACAAAAAAATGATAAATAAAAGAACTCCGCAGGAGATAGTAAGGATCATCACCGAGGAAATAAGTATGAAAAATACGTCCCAAAAAACGGATGATATTACTGTTTTAACTGTAAAAATAACAAATTAGTATTAAATTTTACTTTTTACATACCATAGCTCTAATCCGTTTTAAAAATGACGTAAATTTTTAGTGAAGTTGCACAAAAAACGTTATACAATTATGTGCGGTTTGGAAAATATAGATAAAAACTATTGCAAATAGTTGTAAAAAGGGGTACAATGATAAAGTAATAAATCATTGTGGAGGAATATAGATGTCAGACAACACAAACGAGGCTTACGATATTCCGCTTTTGCTTTTTCATGAGGGCACAAATTATAAGTGCGATGAGTTTTTCGGCGCGCATAAGGGCGAACTCGACGGAGAGCAGGGATATTTTTTCAGAGTCTGGGCTCCTCACGCGCTTGGCGTAAGCGTTGTAGGGGATTTTAATGACTGGGACGAACAATCCAATAAAATGGTCTGTATAAAAAACAGCGAGGTTTGGGAGGGCTTTGTAAAAGGTCTTAAGGAATACGATACCTACAAGTATTGTATTGCCGCTAAAAACGGTGAAACGCTTTTTAAAGCCGATCCTTACGGAGTCCATATGCAGACGCCGCCCGAAACTGCTTCTAAAATTTACGACCTTGACGGATTCAAGTGGACTGATTCGGCGTATATCAAGAAAAAGGAAGCGTCGGACATATATAAAAGTCCGATGAATATTTACGAGGTGCATCTTAGCTCCTGGAAGCAGTATCCCGATGGAAACTTCTTTACATATGAGAAGTTTGCAAGGGAGATAATACCTTATCTTAAAGAAATGAGCTATACGCACGTAGAATTTATGCCGCTTGCGGAATATCCCTTTGACGGATCGTGGGGATATCAGCAGATAGGCTACTTTGCGCCTACTTCAAGATACGGAACGCCCAAGGATTTTATGAAGATGATAAACTCCTTCCACCGTGCGGGAATAGGCGTGATCCTCGACTGGGTTCCGGCTCATTTTCCGAGAGACGCTGCGGGACTTTCAAACTTTGACGGGGAAGCTTTATACGAATATTCAGACTGGAGAAAAGGTGAGCATAAGGCGTGGGGCACCAAGGTGTTTGATTACGGAAAAAACGAGGTTATTTCTTTTCTGATCTCAAACGCTATATACTGGCTTGATAAGTACCATATAGACGGTTTGAGGGTTGACGCGGTGGCTTCTATGCTGTACCTTGACTACGACAGACGCGACGGCGAATGGGTTGCTAACAAATACGGAGAAAACAAAAACCTTGAGGCAATAGAATTTTTCAAGAAGCTAAACAGCGCGGTATTTGAAAGATTCCCGAACGCTCTGATGATAGCGGAGGAGTCAACTGCTTGGCCTATGGTGACCAAGCCCGCGGATATAGGCGGACTGGGATTTAACTTCAAGTGGAATATGGGCTGGATGAACGACATGCTCAAGTATATGGCTCTTGACCCGATACACAGAGCCTTTCATCACAATGCTCTGACGTTTTCGTTCTTTTATGCGTTTTCGGAAAATTTTGTTCTGCCGATTTCTCATGATGAGGTTGTTCACGGAAAAGGCTCTCTTATAAATAAGATGTTCGGCGATACCGATCAGAAGTTTGCACAGGCAAGAGCGTTTCTGGGCTTTATGACGGCGCACCCGGGCAAGAAGCTTTTGTTTATGGGAAGTGAGTTTGCTCAGTTCAGAGAATGGGATTACGAAAACGGTCTTGAGTGGTTTATGATCAAGGAATACGAAAACCACAGAAATTTTCACAACTTTGTAAAAAACCTCAATAAGTTTTATCTTGAAAACTCTCCTTTTTGGTCGGTGGACTTTTCATGGGAGGGATTTTCGTGGATATCTAACGACGACTATACCCAAAGCATAATAGTGTTCAGGAGGATAGACGATAAGGGTAAAGAAATAATTGTTGTATGTAACTTTGTGCCTGTTTCAAGAACGGGTTACAGCTTCGGAGTTCCTTTCAAAGGAAAATATACCGAGGTGTTTAATACGACTTCTGAGGACGGAAGTCCGTATGTGAATAAACCGAAGCAGGCGAAGGCGGTTCCGATGCATGGGTACGATTACTCTATCACTGTGGATATTCCCGCCTATTCGACTATGTATTTTAAAGTCGAAAAGCAGCAGCCCCAAAAGAAGACTTCTTCATCAGGCACGGCAAAAAAGACGGCTGCGAAAAAAGCTTTGGATATAAAAGCTCCGGTTTAAAATGCCGGTAAAACTTAAATTTAATTCTTATTTTTTAAAATAATAGGCTGGTGATTTGATGTTTAACAAAAAAGAAATTGTCGCAATGCTTTTGGCCGGCGGACAGGGAAGCCGTCTGTACGCTTTGACAAAGCAGATTGCAAAACCTGCGGTTCCGTATGGGGGAAAGTACAGAATTATTGACTTTCCGCTGTCAAACTGCATAAATTCGGGAATTGATACTGTCGGAGTTTTGACACAGTATCAGCCCTTGGCTATGAACGACTATATCGGAAACGGTCAGCCGTGGGATCTTGACCGCAATACCGGCGGCGTTCATATTCTTGCGCCTTATCAGTCTCAGCAAGGCGCAGAGTGGTATAAGGGAACGGCTAACGCAATATACCAAAATCTTTCGTTTATCGAGAGATATGATCCTGAGTATGTCGTGATACTTTCAGGAGATCACATCTACAAGATGGATTACAGCGAAATGCTTAAATACCACAAGGAGAAAAATGCTGACTGCACCATTGCCGTTTTGGACGTTGATCTTGAAGAGGCATCTCGTTTCGGAATTATGTTTGCTCACGAAGACGGAGAGATTTACGACTTTGTGGAAAAGCCGAAGGAGCCTAAGAGCACGCTTGCATCAATGGGCATTTATATTTTCTCCTTTGACGTTTTGAAAAGGTATCTTACCGACAACGAAAATGACAAGAGAGAGGACAACGCCAAGGATTTCGGTAAAGACATCATTCCTATGATGCTTAACGACAGCAAGCGTCTTTATGCTTACCGATTTGAGGGCTACTGGAAGGATGTCGGAACGATTGACAGCCTGTGGGAGGCTAATATGGATCTGATAAATCCGAACATCCCTATTGATCTTTACGATCCGACATGGAAGATATATTCAAGAAACCCGGTAATGCCGCCGCAGAGCATAGGGAAAAATGCAATAATTCAAAACTCTATGGTTACAGAGGGCTGCATCATCGACGGAACGGTGGATTTTTCGATGATATCCGACGGCGTTACTATTGAAGAGGGCGCCGTGGTAACAGACTCGATCCTTATGCCGGGAGTAGTGGTAAAATCGGGAGCGGTAGTCGAATACGCAATTGTCGGAGAAAACTCTGTTATAGGCGAAAACGCAAAGGTCGGAGACAGGCCGGAAAACGTCGAAAACAGGGACAAGTGGGGAGTTGCGGTGATCGGACACGAGATAACGATTTCAAACTGCGCGAGAGTTATGCCGAAAGAAATTGTCGGAGAAAATAAGTAAGGGAGGGATTTTGATATGTCAGTAAATATGAAAAATGTTTTGGGAATAGTATTTGCCAATATGCACGATATGACGGTCGAGTCCCTTACTCAGAAAAGAACGATGGGCTCTATTCTGTTCGGAGGAAGATACAGGCTTATTGATTTTCCTCTGTCGAATATGGTAAACAGCGGGATATCAAATGTCGGTGTTGTTACAAAGCACAACTACCAGTCGCTTCTTGACCATATGGGCAACGGAAGAAGCTGGGATCTTTCAAGAAAAACGGGCGGACTTCATATTCTTCCCCCTTTCGGAAGCAACGAGAGCACTCTTTACAGAGGACGCTTAGAGGCTTTGTACGGCGCTACAAGCTTTATAATGCACGCTCCGCAGGAGTATATCGTTATGAGCGACTGCGACGTGGTTGCAAATATAGATTACAGACCTATTGTTAACTATCACGTTGAAAGCGGCGCAGATATTACTGTTGTCACAAGCACCGGAAAGCTTAATTCCTATGAGACAAGACAAAGCACTTTTATGACGGTTGACAGTCAAAACAGGATTCAGGATGTTTTGATTCACAGCGGACTTGAGGGAACAGGCGCATTGAACCTGAATATGTATGTCGTTAAAAAGGACCTGTTGCTTGATATAGTAAAGTCTAACATCTCAAAGGGACTGTACAGCTTTGAGAGGGATGTGCTTCAGGCAAAGAAAAAAGAGCTTAAAATAATGGCTTATGATTATCAGGGCTACTTTAAGCAGATTTTCAGCATTCTTTCGTACTTTAACGCAAATATGGATCTTCTTGACGTTAAGAACTGCCGAACGCTGTTTAATACCAGCAATCCTATTTACACCAAGCTAAAGGACAACGCTCCCGTTAAATACGGTCTTGACAGCAAGGTTACAAATTCTCTTATCGCTGACGGTTGTGTTATCGACGGTGAGGTAGAAAACTGCGTGCTGTTCCGTGGCGTAAAAATCGGAAAGGGCTCGGTGGTTAAAAACTCAATCCTTATGCAGGATACGGTGGTGGGTGAAAATGCACAGATTGATTTTGCGATAACCGATAAAAATGTTATCGTAAGCAACGGAAGAAATCTGTCTAGCTCTGAAACCTATCCTATATATGTTGCAAAGGATGCGAGCGTATAGCTTAAATAATTCAGCGGGGGTCAATGCCCCGCTGAATTTGAATGTAAACCAAGGCGCATTATGAAAAGAAGCACGGTACTGCACAGGCAGTAATATCGAATTCTTTGCGATGTGACAACTAAGAAATCAAAAAGGAGATTATTATGAACATACTATACACGGCATCAGAGGCGCTTCCGTATGCTGCTTCGGGCGGACTTGCAGATGTAGCCGGTTCTTTGCCGGCGGCGATCAACGCACAGGGACACGATTGCAGAGTGGTTATCCCTATGTACGGTCAGATAAAGGACGAGCTTAAAGCCGACCTTACGTTTTTAATGAACTTTACAGTTCCCGTGGCGTGGAGAAATCAGTATTGCGGGGTTTTTGCGGGGAATGTGAACGGGGTTACATACTATCTGCTCGACAACGAGTATTATTTCGGAAGAAACGGGCTCTACGGCTTTTATGACGATGCTGAAAGATTCGTTTTCTTTTCGCGCGCCGTGCTTGAGCTTATAAGATACATTGATTTTAAGCCGAACGTTATAAACGCAAACGACTGGCAGACAGCGCTTGTTCCGGTATATTACGATATTTTCTACCGTTATCAGTCTGGCTACGAGGATATTAAAACGGTGTTTACCATTCACAATATCCAGTATCAGGGAAGATACGGTCTTGAGCTTATCGGCGATATTATGGGAATTCCGCTTTATCACACGGATCTGCTTTCCTACGACGGAGACGTTAACTTTATGAAGGCTGCGATCGAGGTTGCGGACAAGGTTACTACTGTCTCTCCGACGTATGCCAACGAGATATTAGACCCGTGGTATTCTCATGGACTTGACAGGGCCCTTGCAGGAAAACAGTATAAGCTTTGCGGATTTTTAAACGGAATAGACCAAAACGTCTACAATCCTCAAACAGACCCTATTATTGCCAAAAACTACAGTCTTAAGGATAAGTCCGGAAAGAAGATATGCAAAAGGTCTCTTTGTGAAGAACTTGGAATTTCAGACGGTAAGGAGCCCGTTATCGGAATTGTTACAAGATTTGTTTCACACAAGGGGCTCGACCTTATCAAATACGTTTTTGAGGATATTGTAAATTTAGGATATAAATTTGCAATCCTTGGCAGCGGTGAAAAAATTTACGAGGATTTCTTTACCGAAATGCACTATCGCTATCCTGACAGAGTGGGTGTTACGCTCGGATTTATTCCGGCACTTTCAAAGAAGATCTATGCGGGCGCAGATATGTTCCTTATGCCGTCCCAGAGTGAGCCGTGCGGCCTTGCCCAGATGATTTCTTTAAGATACGGCACTATTCCGATAGTAAGAGAAACCGGTGGATTGAAGGATTCCATTCAGGACGCAGGCGATCCGAACGGTCAGCTTATGGGCAACGGCTTTACATTTAAGACCTATAACGCACACGATATGCTTGACGCGTGCGCAAGGGCAAGAGGCTATTATGATAATAAGATGAAGTGGGGAAGGCTTGTAAATAACGCGTTTAAGCAAGACTTCAGCTGGGAAAAATCAGCAAAACTGTATATCGGTCTTTACGAAAATATGTAAAAATACGGCGAATAAAAAAGAGAAAAGCCGTAAAAAGATTTACATAAAATTGAATAGTTTAGCTTTGTTTGACAAAACTTATTAAAACTGGTATTGACTAACGGATGTTTGTGTACAAAAAAGGAGACTCAAAAAATGATAAGTTTTAAAAAGAAAGCGATTAGCATTATCTTGTCTTTTACGTTGCTGGCTGCATTCACAATGCCGGCATTGGCGTCTGCACAGTCCTCTGACGGCATTATGGTGACGATAACCAAGGAAATGCAGGTGGTGGACACCATGACCTTTAACGGAAAGACATTCAAAGCTCTTTATCACCCGATCTATAACATATCATCTGCTCAGGTGTTTTCCGATGAAACCTATTGCTGTGCCGCCCTTGTATCAAAGTTTTATAAGACGGCTTTCGGCATAGATACCACTTATATGATGCCGGGAGAATTTCCACAGGCAAGCAACGCCCAGTTTGTTGAAACCGATAACCCTAAGGTCGGGGATATCTACGGAAGCTATAATCACTGGGCAATTGTAAAGAATGTTTCCGGAACTACGATTACACTGTTTGAGCAGAATTGGTGTTGGCTTGGCGGAGATGACGGTAAAACTACTTACGCTCAATATGCCAGAAAGGTAGATACCAATAAGCTTGACAGCAGCGAAAGATTTTTTACAACAAAAAGCGCGGCAGGTACTTCTAGTGCAAGTCAGAAAATTGAAAAAATAAGTGTTGAATTTAAAAACATTGTAAAAAACGCTTTCAGAATTGTGCTTGAAAAAGCAAACGTTGACGGATACAAGGTTTATATGAGCGAAAACGCAAGCTTTAACAACAGTAAGATCGTAAGAAACAACGGAGCTGACAACACAACGGTTCGCTTTGACGGACTGAAGGCTGCAAAAAAATACTACCTGAAGATTTATGGATTCAGGTATATTACAAGAAGCGGAAAGGCAACGGAGGTCCTTTCCGAGCCTACATATCTTGAAGTCACAACAGAGGGAGAAACGCCGAGCGTTTCGCTTACCTATGCAAACACAACGTCTTCTGCAATGAGGATACAGCTTAAAAAGACAGACGCAAGCGTATATAAAGTATGGATATGCGCTGACAAAAGCTTTGCGGACGGAAAGACCAGATACAAACGCCTTGAGGGAAATGCAAATACTGAAACGAGATTTGACAATCTCTCTGTAAAAAGCGGTAAATATTATGTGAAGACACAGGGGTGTAAAAAGATAAACGGCAAGTGGTATTATTCGGTACCGGTGGTAACAGAGGTCACACTTTCGCCTGTGCTTGACAACACAAAAGTCAAAACCATTGCCACATCTGAAAATGCCGTCAGGGTAGAGCTTGAGAAAAACATATCTGCTGACGGATATAAGATATGGATATGCAAGGATTTAAGCTTTGATCCAGGCCAAACACGACTGATAAGAACATCATCTAACGCCAAAACCTCGAACAGATTCGACTGCCTTGCGGTAAAACATCATACATATAAACTGAAATTGCAGACCTATAAGTGGCACGATAACGGCGTAAGAATGCAGCCTGTGTACTCAAATGAAAACATTTACGACGCCAAACTCAAATAAAGATGTGTAACTTAACCACAGTCAGTAAGGCTGTCTGTTGAATTACGGGGCACACTGCCCGATAAGAAAAGCCGAAGAGCGATTATTGCTCTTCGGCTTTTATATCTGTAATCAACTCATTCGTCAAGCAACACGCCGTATGGCTTTGGCTCAACAAGAGAGGAAAACGCAAATTTATTTTTAAGCTCTTTATATGCTTTCTCAGCGACGCTTTTTCTTTTATAGAGCCCGAAAACACAGCTTCCGCTGCCAGTCATCATAGAGCCGAACGAATTGCTTTTCATAAGTGCGTTTTTCGCGTCGTCAATGACGTCCCTGGACGTGATAAACTCAAGCACGTTAAACATATTTCGACCAAGTTTTCTGATGCTTCCCTGTGCAATTGAATCCAGGATCTTATCATGCCGGAAAACAGTATGTATGTGCATTTTGTCAAATCGCTTATATGCCGCGTCTGTGTGCGACTGAGCGTCTGGCTTGAGCAAAACCGCGTGAAAATTTATCAGCGGTATTAGGGGAGTTATCTTTTCGCCGATTCCCTCGCAAAGAGCTGTTCCTCCGCATACGCAAAAAGGAACGTCAGCTCCTACACGTTCGCCTATTTTCATAAGCTCCTTTCGTTTATAACCAAGCTCGTAAAGCTCGTTCAAGGCTACTAGAGTCGCCGCAGCGTCAGCGCTTCCTCCGCCAAGCCCTGCCGCAGAGGGTATGTTTTTCTTTATGTTTATCTTTACCCCTTTGGTTATCTCTTTATCGGAAATGTCAAAAAGCTTCAACGCTGCTTTATACACAACGTTTTTTTCGTCAGTGGGAATACCCTCTTTATCGCAGGTTATAAAAACGCCTTTTTCATCTATCTTTTCAAATTCAAGAACGTCGTGCAAGGAGATGCTTTGCATAACCGTTTTAATCAGATGATAGCCGTCCTCGCGAATTCCTGTGATATCAAGCGAAAGATTTATTTTTGCATACGCGTTAGCTGTTATCCTGTTCATCAGACATCTCCGTATTATAGCTCATTTAAAAATTCGCCAATGTATTTGAGTGCGGTTTTAAGGTGCTTAAGAGAGTATGCATATGAAACACGGATAAAGCCCTCACCGCTTTCGCCGAAAGCGTTTCCCGGAACGACCGCGACGTTTTTAGAAAACAAAAGCTTTTCACAAAACTCTTCGCTTGACAGTCCGGTTGACTTTATGCTGGGGAATACATAAAAAGCCCCCTTAGGTGTAAAGCAGCTAAGCCCCAGCTTGTTAAAGCCGTCAACTACATACCTGCGGCGCATATCGTATTCTTCCACCATTTCCTTAACGTCGTTTCGGCAGGAGTTTAACGCCTTTATTGCAGCGTACTGTGAAACGGTGGGGGAGGACATAATTGCATATTGGTGTATCTTTAAAATCTCGCTGACCATTTCTTTTGGTCCGCACAAATATCCAAGTCTCCAGCCGGTCATCGCAAACGCTTTTGAAAAGCCGTTTATTAAAATAGTGCGCTCTCTCATTCCCTCAATTTCAACAATGGAAACGTGCTTTCTTCCGTATGTAAGCTCTGAGTATATCTCGTCTGAGAGAACGATTATATTCGTCCCTCTCAAAACCTCTGCAATATCCTCTAAATCCTCCCTGGTCATTATCGCGCCTGTCGGATTATTAGGGAAGGGAAGAATAAGCACCTTTGTTTTTTCTGTTATCTTATCTTTTAGCTCTTTCTTTGTGAGCCTGAAGTTGTCCTCGGCTTTGGTTTCTATCGCTATCACTTTTCCTCCGCAAAGCTCTACTATCGGCCGATAGCAAACAAAGCACGGCTCCACTATCAGAACCTCGTCACCCTGCTCGACAACAGCGCGAATCGACAGGTCTATTGCCTCCGAGCCGCCAACCGTAACGATGATCTCGTTATCAGGATCGTACTGAGTGTGAACTCTGTCCGAAACGTACTTTGCTATTTCACCTCTCAGCTCAGAAAGGCCTGCGTTGGCGGTGTAAAAGGTCTTTCCACGCTCAAGCGCCGTTATCGCCGCCTGCCTGATCGGCCACGGCGTTTGAAAATCCGGCTCGCCCACTCCGAGAGAAATTGCGCCCTTTTTGGTTGCGGCAAGGTCAAAAAATTTCCTTATGCCGGATGGCTTCATCTCGGTAGTGGCTTTGTTTATAACTTTACTGTAATCCATCATGGGCTTATAAGACCTCTCTCATCAATTATTTCGTCGCTTAAATCAACGCCGTTGTCCTTGTATTTTTTCAAAACAAAGTGTGTTGCGGTCGATAATATCCCGTCAAGAGGTGCCAAGCGCTGTGAAACAAAAAGAGAAACATCAAGAAGTGTTTTACCTTTTACTGTGACACCGAGATCATATGCGCCCGACATAAGCCACACATTTTCCACTTCATCGTACTGACCGACCGCTCTTGCTATTTCGTCAAAGCCGCTCTGTGCCTTGGGTGATACCTTAAGCTCAATGTATGCGGTAACACTGTTTTCCAAAGACGCACTTTCAGACAGTATCGTGCTGTATCCCTTTATAACGCCCTCCTGCTCAAGGCGCTCGATCTCAGAAGCTATTTCCTCTTCACTTTTTCCCAGCATTACCGCCAACTCTGAGTTTGAAAGCCTTGCATTTCTCTTAAGAAGTTTTAACAGAGATTCCATTTAATATGCCTCCCGAATTATTGTGATTTTTCTAATTATACTAAATTTGACAGATGGTGTCAATATCAAGATCATTCCGTTTAGCGGTTAGTCAAAAAGATTATGTTAAAAAACTACTACACACGGCTTGCAAGCTCGAATGCAATTTTAGCAGTTCTTTGTGTCAGATCTTCAGGCATTTTACCTAAAATTCTTGTGTCCCATTTATCCTCTGAAAGGCAGTCAGCTGTATATACAAATTGATACACCTCGACTTTCCGGAATTTTCCCACTGCCATAACCGATGCGCATTCCATATCAACCGCTATGCAGCCGTCGTTTTTCCTTGCCGAAAAATTGTTCTTTGTTTCACGGTAAACAGCATCGGTGGTCCATATCTTTGCCTTTATATGTGGTATGTTTAACTCGTCAAAAAGCTTTGACAGCCTGTCGGCAGTTTCAATTTCAATATAGTCGCTTGCAGGAAGATAATGATAGCTTGTGCCCTCGTCACGGTATGCGGCAGTAGGCACTATGTAACGGCCTGCTGCGATTTGTTCGTTAAGCGCTCCGCAGCTCCCGAAAAACAAAATCTTCTTTGCACCCTTAGCGATCATTTCTTCAAGCAAGCCGACGGCCGCCGCTCCTCCCAAAAGACTATGATAAAACGCAAGTTTCCTGCCGTTGTATTCCGTGCGGTATATCGGAATTATCCTTCCGCCCGTCAGCGTGGTCATTACGGAACAATTCACCATATCAAGCATGGCGTTCATCGTAGGCTCAGAAAAAGCGGCAACTGCGACTTCGGGGAAGTCAGGGTCAAAAGAAACAACTTGGCTGGGGTTGATTATAGCCTCGCTTTTTGAGTCGTAAGAATTTATAATGCTGATTATTAGTACACCTCTTTCTTAATTATTAAAACAGGCTGAATGATTTTTCAGCCTGTTTTTATATTACATTGTGAAGTATTTAACGCCGCTTTCAAAAATCTTCTGATCCTTTACTCCCGGAACATTTTTGGCAACACATTCGCCGATACGTTCTGAGTGTCCCATCTTTCCGAATACCCTTCCGTCAGGAGAGGTGATTCCCTCAATAGCGTACATCGAGCAGTTTGGATTGCAGTGTATATCCATTGTAGGATTGCCGTTAAAGTCAACATACTGTGTTGCGATCTGTCCGTTTTCCGCAAGCTGTTTTATTTCCTCCTCGGTGGCTACAAATCTTCCCTCGCCGTGTGAGATGGCGATAGTGTGTATGTCGCCTACACTCGTTCCCGAAAGCCACGGGGATTTATTGGAAGCTATTCGTGTGTTTACCATTTTAGACTGGTGCCTTGCAATGGTATTGAACGTAAGGGTAGGAGAGTCGTCTTTCATATCCCTTATCTCGCCGTACGGAACAAGTCCCAGCTTTATAAGCGCCTGAAAGCCATTGCAGATTCCCAGCATAAGTCCGTCACGGTAGGTCAAAAGCTCGTTTATAGACTGTGTAAGACTTGGGTTTCTCAAAAATGAGGTTATGAACTTTCCGCTTCCGTCCGGCTCGTCACCGCCTGAAAATCCGCCCGGCAGCATTATAATCTGAGAATTTCTTATTCTCTTTTCCATTTCCGAAACGCTTTCCTCAATAGCCGACGGAGTAAGATTCCTTATTACGAAAATATCGGCTATCGCACCAGCCTTTTCAAAAACCTTTGCGGTATCGTATTCGCAGTTGGTGCCGGGAAATACCGGGATCAAAACTCTCGGCTTAGCAATTGGGGTTATGGGCTCTTTTCTCCTTTGAACGGCGTAACTGAACTTCTCTACCTCTTCACTCTTAACACCCTTTACTTTTATCGGGAATACAGGTTCAAGCTTTTCTTCCCAAAGTTTTTCAAGATGTGCGATATCAAGCGTGTATTTTGTTGAAATTATTTTATATTCTTCTATCGTTTCTCCTATGACGCGCTCGTCCGTTTCAGCCTCATCGGCAAGCTCTATAACAAAGCTTCCGTAGCAGGCTCTGAAAAGCTCCTTTGGGGTAAGCTCTACGTTAAATTTAAAACCTATTCTGTTTCCAAACGACATCTTGGCAATTGCTTCTGACACACCGCCATAGGAAACACTGTAACAGGATAAAACCTTTTTATCTTTTATTAGCGTTTCTACCTTTTCAAACACTGCCATTACGCTTTTAAAATCAGGACAGCGGTTCTCATCATATTCGGGTCTTATAAGTATAACTTTTGAGCCCGGCTTTTTAAATTCCTGAGAAATTATGTTGTAGCATGAGGTCTTTGATACAGCAAACGAAACAAGTGTCGGCGGAACGTCTATCTTTTCAAAGGTTCCGCTCATAGAGTCTTTTCCGCCTATTGATGCGCAGCCAAGCTCTATCTGAGCTTTAAAAGCGCCAAGGAGCGCCGCAAACGGTTTGCCCCAGCGCTGCGGATCTTCCTGAGTCCTCTCGAAATACTCCTGGAAGGTAAGCCAGCATTCTTTGCAGCTTCCGCCGGCTGCAACTACTTTAGCAACCGATTCTATTACGGCAGCCATTGCGCCGTGATAAGGGCTTTGCTCTGAAAGGAATGGGTCAAAGCCCCAGCCCATTACAGAAGCTGTGGTGGTGTCTCCGTTTAAAACGGGAATTTTTGCGGCCATGGCCTGCGTAGGGGTGTTTTGGTATTTTCCTCCGAACGGCATAAGCACCGTCGATGCGCCGATAGTTGAATCAAAGTATTCCACAAGCCCCTTTTGCGAGCAGATATTCAGGTTTGAGATCATAGCCTCCCATTTGTCGGCGGTATCGTCAATCACTTCATTATTGTTGAATATAGGCTCCGGAACGAACACCGTGGTGTGCTTTTCCGCACCGTTTGAATTGAGAAAATCCCGAGAAAGGTTTACGATCTCGTTTCCTTTCCAGTTCATTTTAAGGCGTCTATCGCCGGTCACCGTGGCAACAAGAGTTGCTTCCAGGTTTTCCTTGCCTGCCTCATTCATAAACTTCTCAACGTCGCTCTTTGATATAACTACCGCCATTCTCTCTTGAGATTCGGATATCGCAAGCTCGGTTCCGTCAAGTCCCTCGTACTTCTTCGTGACAGAGTCAAGGTCTATTATAAGCCCGTCTGTAAGCTCACCGATAGCGACCGAAACGCCGCCCGCGCCGAAATCGTTGCAGCGCTTTATCATTTTTGTGACCTCTGGGTTTCTGAAGAGACGCTGAAGCTTTCTTTCTTCCGGTGCGTTACCTTTCTGGACCTCCGCGCCGCAGGTCTCAAGAGACTGAAGCGTGTGTGATTTTGAAGAGCCGGTAGCTCCTCCGCAGCCGTCACGTCCCGTTTTTCCTCCGAGAAGTATAACAACATCGCCTACCTCAGGGCGTTCACGTCTGACGTTTTTCTTGGGTGCTGCAGCAATAACTGCGCCTATTTCCATTCTCTTAGCTGCATATCCGGGGTGATATATCTCGTTTACATGGCCGGTTGCAAGTCCTATCTGGTTTCCGTATGAGGAATATCCCTGAGCCGCACCTACCGTTATTTTTCTCTGCGGAAGTTTTCCGGCGATTGTGTCTTCAAACGGAACCAACGGGTTAGCAGCTCCTGTCACTCTCATCGCCTGATAAACATAGCTTCTTCCCGAAAGAGGGTCTCTTATAGCTCCGCCAAGGCAGGTCGCCGCTCCGCCGAAAGGCTCTATCTCCGTCGGGTGATTGTGCGTCTCGTTTTTAAACATCAAAAGCCAGTCTTCTTCCTCGCCGTTTACATCCACCTTTATGTTGACAGAGCAGGCGTTTATCTCCTCGCTTTCGTCAAGAGCGTCTAAGAGACCGTCTTTTTTAAGCCGCTTTGCTCCGATAACAGCAAGGTCCATAAGCGTCATAGGTTTGTCTTTTCTGCCTAAGTACAATCTGTTTCTCGTCTTTAAGTAATCCTGATAGGTTTTTTCTATGTACGGAGCTTTTATCTGCGCCTCGTCTATAATTGTAAGAAACGTTGTGTGGCGGCAGTGATCCGACCAGTAGGTGTCAATCATTCTTATCTCGGTAACGGTCGGGTTTCTGCCCTCCTCGTCTCTGAAATACGCCTGACAGAACTTTATGTCGTCAAAGTCCATAGCAAGTCCCATTGAACTTATCAGATCCTTAAGCTCTGAGTCGGATGAATATATAAAGCCTTCAATAGTATCCACCTTGTCGGGAATCGTATAGTCGGAATCAAGAGTGTCAGGCTTTTCAAGTGAAGCTTCTCTGCTTTCTACCGGATTTATTATATAGTGCTTGATCTTTTCAAGATCCGAGTCGTTTAAATCTCCTTTGAAAATGTGAATTTTCGCACTTCTGACCGTAGGTCTCATTCCGCCTGTCAGCAGGGAAATACACTGTGCGCAGGAATCTGCTCTTTGATCAAACTGTCCCGGCAGATACTCAACGGCTATTATATGCTCGTCCTCGGTAAGCTTTGGAAGTTCGTAATACACCTTGTCGACGCTGGGCTCTGAAAACACAACGGGCACAGCCGCATTAAAGCTTTCTTCAGTCAGGCCCTGAGCGTCATAGCGGTTTATTATTCTGACGCTTTCAAGCCCTTTAAGGCCGAGAACGTTTTTGATGCCGCTTAAAAGAGAGTCTGCTTCTACGGCAAAGCCCTGCTTTTTCTCGGCATAGATTCTATAAACTGACATTTGACAAAACTCCTTTTCAGCTTGAATTTACATTTCTTCTGTCAAAGAGGCGAAAGCTTTGTCTTCTATTTCGCCAAGACAGTAATCTTCTTTTATATCAACTATTCTAACATAAAAACTTTTTTTATGCAATTTATTTTCGGGTTTTTTTCGTAAAACTTTTACTTTTGTATAATTGTCGGTGTGTCCGAAATGATATTCGGGTTCACACTCGCGCTCAAAAATCACTTTCTGCAAAGTTCCAAGCTGAGTTTTTAAAAATTTTTTATTAAGGCACTGTGCGGTATCTCTCATTATTTGGGCGCGCTTTTTCTTGACTTGAGCTGAAACCTGCCCGATTGATTTTGCGGCGACGGTACCCTCTCTTTTTGAATAGGGAAAAACGTGTACCGCTGCAAAGCCGATTTTATTTACAAATTCAAGCGACGTTATAAAATCCTCATCCGTTTCACCCGGAAATCCTACCATGACATCAGTGGTAATAGCGGCATTTTCAAAGCTTTCCCTTAGCTTGTTTACAATCGTGGCATATTGCGCCGATGTGTATCTGCGGTTCATAGCCATAAGTGTTTTATCGCAGCCGCTTTGAAGTGAAAGGTGAAAGTGGCCGCAAAGCTTTTCGCACGACTTAAGCTTGTCTATCTCAGTATCGGTAATAAGCTCCGGCTCCAGTGAGCTTAAGCGTATGCGTTCAATACCGTCAGTGTCGTTTACAGCGCGCACCGCGTCGGAAAGCGTAAGGGATTTAAGGTCTTTGCCGTAGCAGCACAGATTTATTCCCGTCAAAACGATCTCTTTATGTCCACTGCTCGCCAGAGCTTTAGCCTCTGTTCTTATATCCTCAATTCTTTTGCTGCGAATATGTCCGCGCGCGTAGGGTATTATGCAGTATGAGCAGTACATATCACAGCCGTCCTCAATTTTAAGCTCCGCACGGGTTTTCGATCCGCTTTTTTCTATTGACATCTTTTCAAACCTGTCACTTAAGCCGAAATCTTCTACGCTGATCTGCCGCTGCTTGCTCTTTGTGAATTTATCTATCAGATCAAATACCGACAGCTTGTTTTTGGAGCCGAGTATAATGTCTATATAGTTAAGCTCACTCACCTTATCTTTAAACGCCTGCGAAAAGCAGCCGATTAGTGCGATACAGCAGCCGGGGTTGTTAAGCCTTGCGGATTTTGCGGCATTTTTGCATTTTCTGCCAGCCTGAGAGGTTACAGCGCAGGAGTTTATTATTACGGCGTCGGCATCTGAAATGTTTGCCGCCTCGCTGTGTCCAAGGCTTTTAGCTCTCTGCCTTATCGCCTCAAGCTCGTAGGAATTCACCTTGCAGCCGAAATTCATATAGTATAGTTTCATTCTGATACAATCCTTATTGTTTTGGTTGAACAAAACAACCTGTTTAAAGATGTGCAAATTGCACAAAAAATGCCCGGCGGTTTTGTCACTAATAAATAGTATACAACAAATTGGAGTATTTTTCAAATTTTCTACGCAATTAGTGTTGACAAATTTAATAAATATGTTATATTGTAGTTGTAAAGAGAAGTTCTCTTTACAGAATTCCTACGGGTCTTCTTCATTTATGGGGCGTCGCCCCGCTGATAAAATTTTTCAGAGGAGGAACAAAATATGGTAAAGGTAAATGTTTTACTCGAGTCAATCGCCGATGTAAAGGAATTCGTAAGCACAGTAACTATGTACGACTTTGATGTTGATCTTGTATCAGGAAGGTATGCTGTTGACGCTAAGTCCATCATGGGAATCTTCAGCCTTGATCTTTCCAACAAAATTGAACTTGTCGCTCATACAGATGACGCTGAAAAGTTCCTTGAGGAAATCAAAAAGTTCATTGTTGACTAATTGACGTCGAAAATTCTAAAACGGTCTGCCGAATGACAGGCTGTTTTATTTTTGTATTTTTTTTATCCCTTTTTCATACTCTTAGATTAGAAAGACAATCGTCAAAAAAGGGGATTTTTATATGAAACGAATAGTTGCTATTTTATCTTTTGTTTTGATTTTTACAAACGTACTTTCACTTAACGGTTTTGCAGACGGTATTGCTGTGGCGAAAAACCAAAATGCTCTTTACGTTTCCGCAGATAAATACGTTATTATGGAGGCAAAGTCTAAAAGCTTTCTGGCGGGTGTCGGCTCAAACGAAAAGTTTTGCGCGTCTCACTTTACAAAGCTTATGACGCTTCTCATAGTGTGCGAGAAAATTGACGCAAAAAAGCTTTCCCTTGACGGCAAGGTGACAGTAGGCGAACGGGCTAATGCGCAGCAGGGAACGCAGATATGGCTCGACAAGGGGGAGGAGATAAAGCTTTCGGAGCTTATAAAGGCTGTTACAATAGGAAACGCAAACGATGCCTGTGTTTGTATGTCAGAGGCGGTAGAGCCTGATGAAAAAGAGTTTTTACATCTGATGAATGACAAAGCGAAGTCCTTGGGAATGACGGCAACGACCTACGCCGATTGCACAGGCATTTCAAAGGAAAGTATTACTACCGCACACGATACGGCAATCCTTTGCGCAGAGCTTTTGAAAAAGGAGTATTTAAGGAAATATTTTACTACATGGCGCGATTTTGTTCGTGGCGGTAAAGCGGAGCTTGTCAATCAGAATACACTTGTTAAAAGCTATAACGGAATAACCGGCTTAAAGGCGTGCGTAAGCGCGGATGGCAGCAACATGATCTCGGCGAGTGCCGAGAGAGGGGAAATGTCCCTTGTCTGCGTTGCGGTGGGGTGCTCTTCAGATGAGACGAGAGCAGTTGACGCCAAAAATATGCTCGACTATGGGTTTTCGCAGTTTCAAATATTTATCCCTGAAGTAGACAAGGCGTTTTTTAAAGACATAAGAATTACACACGGCGAGGAAGACAAGGCGGGCGTTTCGCTTTCAAAACCACTCAGGCTTGTGATAAAGAGAGGTACCTCATCTGAGATGGAGGTTGACGCTGAAAGAAAGCAAAATATTTCAGCGCCAATGGAAAAAGGCGGCAAGGTTGGCAATATAACCGTAAAAAACGGTGAAAACACAGTTTTTACGGCAGATTTGGTTCTTGAGAAGAGTGTAAAGCGCCTTAGCTTTTTAGGCGCATTTAAAAAGCTTATAATCGCCCTGCTGGGAGAATAAAAGGCAAAATGTGAACAAAATAATAACAATTGCCAAAAAGGACTTGAAAAAAACAGCAGATTATAGTATGATAAATAAAGTAAATGACATTGTACTGTTTTGAAAGGATGAACTGAATTGGCTGTAAAATTAAGCACTAAGTACCTTGCGGGAATGGTTTCGCAGCAAGAGCTTGACGGGGTCAAAGCGCAGGTTTCCGCGGCGCACAACCTTATTGTGTCAAGAAACGGACAGGGAAACGATTTTCTTGGCTGGGTAGACCTTCCCGAAAATTACGACAGGGAGGAATTTTCCCGTATAAAAGCGGCTGCCGAAAGGATCAAGAAAATGGCAGACGTGCTTATAGTGATAGGAATAGGCGGTTCATATCTGGGTGCAAGAGCGGCCATTGAGCTTTTGAAATCGCCATATTACAATAATCTCAAGAAGGACACACCCGACATCTATTTTGTCGGAAACAGTATAAGTCCAACCTATTTAAACGAAATAATTTCGATATGCGAGGGAAAAGATATATGTGTAAACGTTATATCAAAGTCCGGTACCACCACCGAACCCGCGCTTGCTTTCAGAGTGTTCAAAAAGCTTGTCGAGGATAAGTACGGAAAGGAAGAGGCGAAAAACAGAATATTCGCTACCACCGACAAGGCAAGAGGTACGCTTAAGGAGCTTTCCGACAAGGAGGGATATGAGACCTTTGTAATTGCAGACGATATCGGAGGAAGATTTTCTGTACTCACAGCGGTAGGGCTTTTACCGATAGCGGTAGCAGGCTGCGATATCGACAAAATAATGCAGGGTGCTAAGTCGGCTATGGACAAGTATTCAAAGGACAATGCAAACGATTGCTATACATATGCGGCGCTTAGAAATATACTTTACCGCAAGGGTAAGAGTGTTGAGATGCTCGTTTCATATGATCCGAGCTTTACTATGATGGCGGAATG
Organism: uncultured Clostridia bacterium; assembly: GCA_947625195.1. Classification (GTDB taxonomy): domain Bacteria; phylum Bacillota; class Clostridia; order Oscillospirales; family Ruminococcaceae; genus UMGS1601. The sequence continues at coordinate 67,388 of CANQNK010000002.1, forward strand.
GTTCAAGCAGCTTTTCGGAGAGAGCGAGGGAAAAGACGGCAAGGGAATATTCCCCGCGTCCGCAACTTTTTCCACCGATCTTCACTCGCTCGGCCAGTTCATTCAGGACGGCTCAAGGATAATGTTCGAAACGGTTGTTGACGTAAAAACGCCCAAGAAGGATTTCTTTATTGAGGCTGATCCCGACAATCTTGACGGCTTGAACTTCTTGTCGGAACAGAATATGTCGGTTGTGAACAGAAAGGCTTACGAGGGAACTGTTCTTGCTCACACTGAGGGCGGTGTTCCGAATATCGTGCTTGAGATAGATGCACTTGATGAGGAAAATTTCGGAGAGCTTGTATATTTCTTTGAAAAGGCGTGTGCAATATCGGGATATATGCTGGGAGTAAACCCGTTTGATCAGCCGGGAGTTGAGAGCTACAAGAAAAATATGTTTGCACTTTTGGGAAAGCCCGGCTATGAGGACGCAAAAGCGGCTCTTGAAGCAAAGCTTGAGTAACGGCGCAAATAGGTTAACCTAATAAAATAAAAAGCCATAGAGGCGGAATGGAGCGTAGTTTATGATTAAAATTATCACAGGAAAAAGGGGAACAGGAAAAACAAAGATTTTGGTGGATAACATCATAGCAGCGGCCGAGAAAGCTACCGGAGATGTAGTCTGCATTGAAAGAGGAATGAAGCTTACCTATGATATTCCTCACAAGGTAAGGCTTGTTGACGCAGAGGAGTACGGAATCACGGGATACGATACGTTTTACGGATTTATTACGGGAATGCTTGCCGGCAACTATGATATTCAGGAGATTTTTGTTGACGGAATCTTGAAGATCGGCGGTAGAGACTACGATGCTCTGGGCGCTATGTTTGAAAAGCTTGCAATGGCGGCAAAGGATGTTTCTGTAACTTTTACCGTATCCGCTGACATTGAAGACCTTCCCGCCAGAGTGAAGGCATTTATCAAATAACAGAAAAATTTACAAAAACTATTGACAATGCTTGGCCGATTAGTTATAATTAAATTTGTGACATTTGAGGTGATGGGATGAAGCTAATGCTTAAAGAGCTGTTTGAGACAGCTTCATCAGAGCGCCGGTTTGATTGCCAGATATCAGATGTTGAGTCTCGGCTGCCGCTTGGTTTTGCTCTGAATTCGCCGGTGTCGCTGAGCGGTCGCGTATACAACCGCGCGGGGATTGTAACGCTTGAGTACAGTCTTTTGGCGCCTATGACGCTGACGTGCGACAGATGTCTTTTGGAGTTTGAGAACGCATTAAGTTATGATTTTTCGCATATTCTTGTTACCGAATTAAACGGGGACGCTGATGAGGACGAATATGTTATATGCAAAGATAACGTTCTTGAGCTTGATGAGTTGGCTATTTCTGATTTATTGTTGCAGCTGCCCACAAAGATTCTTTGCAGGGAAGACTGCCGGGGCCTTTGCAGCAAGTGCGGTCATAATTTAAACGACGGCGATTGCTGTTGCTCTGAAAGTGAATAGCCGCAGCAATAATTTTTTAAGTAACCCGTAAGGAGGTGCCAAAGAATGGCAGTACCAAAGAGAAAGGTATCCAAGGCAAGAAGAGATAAGAGACGCTCGAATGTCTGGAAGTTAGATCCGCCGGCGCTTAGCAAGTGCTCGCATTGCGGAGAGCTTATTTCTCCACACAAGGTTTGCAGGAATTGCGGATATTATAAGGGTGTGGAAGTAATTCACATGGAAGAAGCTTAATAAAGCTTTATGGCAGAGGTGGACGGAATTCATCTCTGCTTTTATTTTACGAAAAAGGGGTGTGCGCTTTGGCATTGCCTTTAGTTGCTATTGTAGGCAGACCGAATGTCGGCAAGAGTACGCTTTTTAATAAGCTTATAGGTCAGCGGCTGTCTATAGTTGAAGATACGCCCGGGGTGACCAGAGACAGGATTTACGCAAAGTGTGAATGGCTTAACAGAGAGTTTATGCTTGTCGATACGGGAGGTATTGAGCCTAAGACGGACGATGTTATGTTGTCTAAGATGAGGAGGCAGGCACAGCTTGCCGTTGAAAAGGCGGATGTGATAATCTTTGTCACCGATCTTAAGACCGGTGTTACCGCAAACGATATGGACGTATCAAATATGCTTTTAAAGTCCGGAAAGCCGGTAGTTTTGTGCGTAAATAAATGTGACGGAGTGGGAGATGTTCCTCCGGAGTTTTATGAGTTTTACAACCTGGGCCTTGGAGATCCCGTTGCGGTTTCGTCGGTTCACGGACACGGAACAGGGGACTTGTTGGATGTCGTTTTTGAGCATATGCCAGAGGATACAGATTATGAGGAGCCTGACGGCGTAAAGGTAGCTGTTATAGGAAAACCGAATGTGGGAAAATCCTCGTTGATAAATAAGCTTTGCAATGAGGAACGCCTGATAGTTTCGGATATTGCGGGTACTACCAGGGATGCTACCGACACGGAGATCAATACAAAGCAGGGCAAATTTGTATTTATAGACACTGCGGGAATAAGGCGCAAGTCAAAAGTGATTGAATCAATAGAAAAATACAGCGTTCTGCGCTCGTACATGGCGGTGGACAGAGCGGATGTAGCCGTGATAGTGATCGATGCGCTGGAGGGCTTTACAGAGCAGGACTCAAAGGTTGCGGGATATGCACACGAGCAGGGTAAGGCGTGCGTTGTAGCCGTTAATAAATGGGACGCCGTTACAAAGGAAAACGGCACGATGAACGAGTTTATAAAAAAGCTCAGCAATGATTTTTCATTTATGTCTTATGTGCCGTTCGTGTTTGTTTCTGCGATCACAGGCCAAAGACTTGACAAGCTTTTGGAAAAAATACTGTATGTGGCCGATCAGAACGCAATGAGGATTTCTACAGGAAAGCTGAACGACATTCTTGCATATGCCACTAGCAGAGTTCAGCCTCCCAGCGACAAGGGAAAACGGCTGAAGATATACTATATGACTCAGGCTTCAACAAAGCCGCCTACCTTTGTTACCTTTGTAAACAGAAAAGAATTGTTTCACTTTTCGTATCAGCGCTATCTTGAAAACCAGATAAGGGAAACCTTCGGACTTGAGGGAACTCCCGTGAGATTTATTGTCAGAGAGCGCGCAAGAGACGATTTGAAATAATCCATTTATAAACAATTAAGGGGAGAACATTTTATGTCAGCATCACAAATTCTTGCGGTGATAATTGTTGCTGCCGCTTCTTATCTTTTCGGAAGCTTAAATTCCGCTATTGTTGTATGTTCGATAGCAAAGCACGATGACATAAGAAAATACGGCAGCAAAAACGCGGGACTTACCAATGTGCTTCGTGTCTATGGAAAGAGTCTGGCGATAGCAACGCTTTTGTGCGATTTGTTCAAGGGCGTTGTTGCCGTAGTGTCCTCACGGATAATCGTAGGCTCTGTTCTTGGGATAGAATACTTTTCGGACAAGCTTTTTATCGGATACGTGTCAGGTCTGTTTGTTGTGCTTGGACATGTATTCCCGCTGTTTTACGGGTTTAAGGGCGGAAAAGGCGTTTTGACAAGCTGTACAACGATGCTGGTGCTTGACCCGATAAGTATGTCTCTGGCTCTTTTGTCGTTTATAATAGTGGTTGCGATTACGAAATATGTGTCTCTCGGCTCTATTCTTGGAGCAGTAGTGAACGCAGTTTTGACATTTATCTTCGGTGCAATATTTGATACTCCGGGATTTTTGCTCAACGGAATTATTGCTTCATTTGTAGCGGCAATAGTCATAATTAAGCACAAGGCAAATATAATAAGATTGATAAACAAAAACGAAAATAAGTTAAGCTTCAAGACAAAAGGAGGCGGCCAAAATGGCTGACGTTGCTATAATCGGCTCGGGAGGCTTCGGCCTTTCACTTGCGGTTTCGTGCTTTAACAACGGACATAAGGTTACGGTTTGGTCTAAGTTTCAGGACGAGATCGATGCGCTCAAAAGAACGGGAGAGCTAAAAGCAAAGCTTCCTGGAGTTATAATCCCAAAGGAGATTAAGCTTACTACCGATATTTCCTGCGTGTCGGGAAAAGATATAATAGTAGTAGGAATCCCATCTGCTTTTGTCAGAAGCGTATGCACAGAAGCGGCTTTACATACTGACGAAAAGGCTATAGTGGTTAGCACCTCAAAAGGTCTTGAGGGTAAAACCTTCAAACGAATGAGCGAGGTGGTTTCTGAGTGTATGCCGAAAAATAAGGTGGTTGCTCTGACAGGGCCGTCTCATGCTGAGGAGGTCGCAAGGGGGATACCCACAACAATAGTCGCTGCCTGCGACGATATAGAAGCTGCTAAGCGCGTTCAGAGCGAGCTTTCAAGTGATACGATGAGAATTTACGCGGGAGACGATGTCATCGGCTGTGAGATTGGAGGCGCGCTTAAAAACATAATCGCTCTTGCCGCGGGAATATGCGACGGTCTCGGCTACGGTGACAATACTAAGGCGGCTCTGATGACAAGAGGTATGAGGGAGATTGCACGGCTTGGACTTGCACTTGGCGGAAAAATCGACACGTTCTACGGACTTACCGGAATGGGAGATCTTATAGTCACCTGTACAAGTATGCACTCGAGGAACAGACGTGCGGGAATTCTGATAGGTCAGGGTGTAAATCCCGCAGACGCAATAAGGCGTGTGGGCACGGTAGAGGGCTATTTCTGTACAAAGACTGCATACGAGCTTTCTAAAAAAATAGGTGTGTGTATGCCCATAACAGATGAGCTTTACAAGGTGCTTGAAGAGGGCAAGGACGTAAGTGCGTCGTTAAAGGAGCTTATGATACGCCCGTACGCCTCTGAAAACAACTGAAACAGCGGATTTACTGCATAAATCTTCTGCGCTTGACAGCATTTCGTCGAGCGCTTTTTTGAGTATAAAATAACAAATTTTTCTTTACAAAGCACCCGTAATATGTTATACTGAACTTGGGTGAGCGGTAAGCGTTTCACTGAAACAAACTAAACAAACCAGAAGAGGATGTGCGTTTTATGAAGCCCAAATACAAGAGAATTCTTCTAAAGCTAAGCGGAGAAGCTTTGGCCGGTGAGAAGAAAACCGGTCTTGACTACGATATCATTACAAAGTTTGGCAGGAGCATTGAAAAGTGCGTTGAGGCCGGTGTTGAGGTAGGGATCGTAGTAGGCGGCGGAAATTTCTGGAGAGGACGCTCAAGCGGAGCGATGGACAGAACGAGAGCAGATCACATAGGAATGCTTGCGACGGCGATGAACGCGCTTGCGGTTGCTGACGGACTTGAAAATCTCGGCCTTGAGGTCAGGGTGCAGACCGCTATTACTATGCGGCAGGTAGCTGAGCCTTATATAAGAAACAAGGCCATGCGGCATTTTGACAAAGGACGGGTTGTGATATTCGGCTGCGGAACGGGAAACCCGTTTTTCTCTACCGATACGGCAGCTGCGCTCAGGGCGGCTGAGATTGAGGCGGACATTTTCTTTAAAGGAACTATGGTGGACGGCGTTTACGACAAGGATCCGCACAAGTATCACGACGCAGTCAAGTTTGATACATTAAGCTTCAACGACATTATTTCAAAGGATCTCACGGTAATGGATTCTACCGCAGCGGCTCTTTGCAAAGACAACAACATTCCAATTTTAGTTTTTAATCTTGAAAATCCGGACAATATCTATGACGCTTGTATGGGAAAGAGCGTAGGTACTGTCGTAAAGTAAATGTTAACGGAGGAAATTGATATGAAAGAAGTACTTAAAAAATGCGAAACCAAAATGAACAAGTCAGTTGATATTTTAAAGGGCGAGTTTGCGGCTGTCAGAGCGGGAAGGGCAAATCCTGCCGTACTTGATAAGGTTCTGGTGGACTATTACGGAACGCCGACGCCTATAAATCAGATGGCGGCTGTTTCTGTAAGCGAGGCGAGAGTGCTTGTCATTCAGCCGTGGGATAAATCCACATTAAAGAGTATTGAAAAAGCCATTCAGGCTTCAGACATAGGAATAAATCCGTCGAATGACGGAAGCGTGCTCAGACTGGCGTTTCCCCAGCTTACTGAGGAGAGAAGAAAAGACCTCGTCAAGGAGATTAAGAAAATGGGCGAGGACTCAAAGGTAGGAATTAGAAACATTCGCCGCGACGGAATGGAAAAGCTGAAGACTCTTAAGAAGGACAACACCATCACTGAGGACGACCAGAAAAACGGTGAGAAGAAAATGCAGGAGCTTACGGATAAGTTTATAAAGAACATTGATACGCTTGTTTCAGAAAAGGAAAAAGAGGTTCTTTCGCTCTGATGGCTCTGGACAGATTTAAAGGCGCAGAGGTGCCAACGCACGTCGGGATTATTATGGACGGTAACGGTCGTTGGGCGAAAAAGCGTGGACTTCCCAGAAAGTTCGGGCATCGCGAGGGAGTAAAGACCTTTCGCAAGATAACCCGCCATGCCAAAAAGATAGGGATAAAATATCTTACGCTTTATGCGTTTTCAACCGAAAACTGGAAACGCCCGAAGGACGAGATAGACGCTATTATGGAGCTTTTTGACAAAAATCTCGATGAGGTAAGGGATTTTATCGAAGAGAACATAAGGGTTCGCTTTATCGGAGACAGAACTATGCTCACGTCGTCTTTGCAGAAGAAGATGAAAAGCGTTGAGGAAGACTCAAAGGATTTTGATTCTATGACCTTGATTTTAGCGATAAACTACGGCGGGCAGGACGAAATAACCAGAGCCGTAAGATCTATTGCCGGCAGGGTCAAAGCCGGTGGGCTTGAGCCTGAGGAAATTTCAAGCGATATTATAGAGCACAGTCTTGATACAGGCGATATACCTCCGGTCGATCTTATAATAAGACCGAGCGGAGAACAGCGGCTTTCTAACTTTTTGATCTGGCAGTCCGCATATGCGGAGTACATTTTTTCGGACATATTGTGGCCGGATTACAGACCTGAGGACCTAGAAGACGCAGTATGTGAATTCATGAAAAGGAACAGAAGATTTGGGGGAGTGTAGGCAGTGAAAACCAGAATAATATCTGCGGCGGTGGCGATAGTCATTGCAGTTGCGGTGCTTTTACTGCATGATACTTATGTGCTTAATCTTGCGGTGGCATTCCTTACGGGAACAGCGCTGTTTGAGCTGTTCGGTGCGGCAGGGGTAAGAAAGTACAAGCTTTTAAGCACTATAAGCATAGCTTTTGCATGCAGCGTACCGTGCATATGGCTTGGCGCAAGGGTACTGTTTGAAAATGCGGATCTGCATGTTTTGCCTTACGTTATTGCGGCAGAGATATTTGTCTATATTCTGGTTTTACTGTGCTTGCTTTTGGCATATTATAAAACGGTGGAATTTTCAAAGCTTTTCTTTGCGGGATTTGAGACGTTTTTTATAACCGCTGCAATGTCCTGTCTTCTTATCATACACAATGCTTACGGACTTATCGGAGTAATATTCACCCTGTGTGCTGCGTGGCTTGCGGACAGCGGAGCTTACTTTGCCGGAACGTTTTTTGGGAGGCACAAGCTTTGCCCGAACATAAGTCCTAAAAAAACGGTAGAGGGGCTTTTAGGCGGAATAATCTCAAACGGAATAATTTTATGTGTTGTCGCGTTTGTTTACAGCTTTATAAACAAAGACGCTCAGATAAACTACCTGCTCTTGTTTTTAGTCGGCTGTATATCGGCGGTTATAGGGCTTATCGGAGATCTTTCCGCATCGCTTATAAAGCGTCAGGCTAAAATCAAGGACTACGGAAAGATAATGCCGGGACACGGCGGAGTTATGGACAGGTTTGACAGCGTGTTGCTTGTAGCGCCGTTTATGATGCTTTCGTTTTCGTTTTTTAATATAATCTAACTTTTAGGGGTGTAATTTTCTTGCACCCCTATATTAAGTGTATTGGGGAAAGTTATTATGGATAAGACTATATCAATTCTAGGTTCGACCGGATCTATCGGAACGCAGTCGCTTGAGGTTGCAAAAAAGCATGGAATAAAAGTAAAAGCTCTTGCGGCTAATTCAAACGCCGTGCTTTTAGCCGAGCAGGTAAATGAGTTTAAGCCAAGCGTTGTTTGCATATATGACAAGAGCAAGGCAGATAAATTTAAAGAAATGGTAAAGGGAGATTCGGTGAAGGTTCTTACAGGTATGGAGGGACTTTGTGAGATAGCGTCTCTTAACGGCGTTGATACGCTTGTAAACGCAGTTGTAGGAATGGTGGGATTAAAGCCTACGCTTGCGGCAATTGAAGCGGGGGTGGATATTGCTCTTGCCAATAAAGAAACGCTTGTGACGGGCGGTAAGCTGGTCATAAACAGCGCTGCTGAGAAGGGCGTAAATATATATCCGATCGACTCCGAGCATTCGGCGATTTTTCAGTGCCTTCAGGGAAACGGAATGAACAAGCTAAAAAAAATCATTCTTACCGCTTCTGGCGGCCCATTTTACGGAAAGACCAAGGCGGAGCTTGGCAGTGTTACCGTTGCCGAGGCGCTTAATCATCCGAACTGGTCAATGGGGAACAAAATAACGATAGATTCTGCAACACTTATGAACAAGGGGCTTGAGTTTATAGAGGCAATGTGGTTGTTTGATCTTTCTCCTGAGCAGATCGAGATCGTTGTTCACAGAGAAAGTATTATCCATTCCGCAGTTGAATATGAGGACAATTCCGTGATAGCACAGCTTGGAGTGCCTGATATGAAGATACCCATTCAGTATGCGCTTTTGTATCCTAAAAGGCTTGAATGTCCTGCAAAGAGCTTATCGCTTACGGATATAGGTACGCTTCACTTTGCAAAGCCCGATCTTGAAACGTTCGACTGCCTTGACGCGTGCATAAAGGCAATAACCGCAGGCGGACGTATGCCGGCGGTCGTAAACGGGGCGAACGAGGCTGCTGTTGCAAGCTTTCTTAATGGTGAGATAGGATTTTTGCGGATAGGTGAGCTTGTAAAAAGCGCGCTTAAAGGCATAGAGAACAAAAGTATTCAGTGCCTTGACGACGTGCTTTTGGCAGACCGTGAGGCAAGAGATTTTGTGAGAGAAAAAATAGAAGGGTGCTAGAATGAGCGGAGTAATTGGAGTAATAGTTGCGATAATAGTTTTTGGTCTGATTATTTTCATACACGAATTCGGTCATTTTATGGCGGCAAAGCTTTGCGGCGTAAAGGTAAACCAGTTTGCCATAGGAATGGGTCCTGCAATATTCAAGAAGCAAAAAGGCGAAACGCTTTATGCGCTGAGGCTTTTCCCATTCGGAGGCTTTTGCTCAATGGAGGGCGAAAACGAGGACAGCGACAGTGACAGAGCTTTTTGCAACAAAAAAGTATGGCAGAGAATAGTAATCGTCTGTGCGGGAGCGTTTATGAATCTTGTGCTCGGCTTTATCGTGGTTGTTATTATGATATCGACACAGGATGAGATTACAAGCACGCAGATAAGCTGGTTTGAAGACGGTGCATCATCTCAGAAAACCGGCCTTATGTTGGGCGACGAGGTAAAAAGCATAAACGGCTACCACGTTTTTTCTGAGATCGATATGTCCTATCAGCTTCAGTCGGACGAGGACGGAGTTTTTGATTTTGTTGTAGAGCGTGACGGTAAAGATACAGAGCTCAACGGCGTTGAGTTTAAAAAAGAAGGAAGCGTTCTGCACCTTGACTTTAAGGTTAATCCTATTAAAATAAATCCGGTTACCGTGTGTGAATACAGCGCGAGGACCTGCGTTTCTTATGCAAGGCTTGTTCTGGTATCGCTTAAAGATCTGGTAATAGGAAAATACAAGATAAACGATCTTTCAGGACCTGTGGGAATAGTGGACGTTATGAGCGGCGTTGTGGACGGATACGTAGGAGAGAGCGGAATAGAATGGTATAGACTTATTCAGCAGCTGTTATCTCTTGCGGCACTGATTACAATAAACGTGGGAATATTTAACCTTTTGCCGCTGCCTGCGCTTGACGGAGGAAGACTGGTGTTTCTGATAATTGAGGGAATACGTCGTAAGCCCGTTCCGGCAAAGTATGAGGGCTATGTTCATGCGGCGGGACTTGCGCTTTTGATGGCACTTATGGTTTATATAACCGCGCATGATATATTCAAACTGTTTGGTTAGGAGATTTTTATGAGGGAGTTAAAAAGCGTCAGGGTAGGAAATCTAACGCTTGACGGCAAACGGATATATATTCAGTCTATGTTAAACGTTCCTTCCACTGATATAGAGGGCAGCGTGAAGCAGGCGAAAGCGCTTGAGGCGGCAGGCTGTGAAATTATCCGTGCGGCAGTGCCTGATATGGATGCGGTGCGGCTGATTCCGGCTATAAAAAAAGAGGTGAAGGCTCCGCTTGTTGCCGATATTCACTTTGACTATAGACTGGCTCTTGCGGCGGCGGATGCAGGTGTTGACAAGATAAGGATAAACCCCGGAAATATCGGTTCAATTGACAGAGTAAAGGCTGTTGTTGATAAGTGTGCCGAGAAAAAAATCCCGATACGGATAGGAGTCAATTCAGGCTCTCTTGAAAAGGAGCTTTTAAGAAAATATGGCTCGCCGTGCGCTGATGCGCTGGTTGAAAGCGCTATGCGCCACGTAAGAATTCTCGAAGGACTTGGATTTTATGACACAGTTATATCTATAAAATCCTCAAATGTCAGTACCATGACGGAGAGTTACAGAAAGCTTGCCAGAGTATGCAATTACCCTCTGCATCTGGGAGTAACTGAAGCGGGAACCGAGCGAATGGGCGTGATAAAATCAGCCGTAGGTATAGGCTCGCTGCTGCTTGACGGAATAGGCGAGACAATAAGGGTGTCGCTTACCGATGATCCCGTGCTGGAGGTAAGGGCGGCAAGGGATATTTTAAAGGCGATAGACAAGACCGGCGGCGTTAAGATAGTTTCCTGTCCTACCTGCGGAAGGACAAGAATAGACCTTATCTCGCTTGCAAAAGAGGTCGAGCGCGCAACGCTTGACATTGACAAGAACATAACCGTTGCGGTTATGGGGTGTATAGTAAACGGTCCGGGAGAAGCAAGAGAGGCCGACATAGGTCTTGCGGGCGGCGACGGTGCTGCCGTAATTTTTAAAGGGGACAAGGTGATAAAGAAGGTCGCCGAAAGCGAAGCTATAGAAGCGCTTTTGGATGAAATCAAAAAGCTATAGTAAGTATGCGAAAGGAAAAAATATGGAAAAATACAGTTTATCCGGGTTTTTTGAAGAATATGCAAAGCTTATTCCGCGCTCTTGTGAAGATGCGAGAATTTTAAAGATATATACAAACGAGGAGCATACATCTATTAAATGTGTTTGTGCGTTTTCGTCCCTTGCACCGTATGCGGATATAAAGGCGGCGGAGAAAAACTTACGCGACGCGCTTTCGCTAAGCACATTTGTAATTGAGCCGCACTTTCAGCCTGATATGCTGTGCTGTGAGTATTTTCCCGAAATAGTTTTGTTTTTAAAGGACCAGTTTTCCGTAGTAAACGGATTTTTTGACGGTGCTGAAGCAAGACTTTCAGACGGCACTCTTAATATCGAGCTTACATGCGGCGGGTATAATCTGCTTAAATCAGCGGGAATCGAAACCGCTCTGCCAAGGCTTATTCATGAGCTTTTTTCGGTAAGCGTTTCGGTGAATTTCACAGGGAAGCTTGCACTTGAGCGAGAGCAGGCTTTTGAAAATCATCAGAAAGCGCTTGAGAGCATACCTATGCCTGAGTTTACTTCATCAAAGAAAAAGGAAAAGTCAGGCGCTGAATTTTCATACTGCACTGCTGATTTTACAAGGTATATGCTTAATGCTGAGAATGCTCAGGTCCTAAAAGGCAAACGTATAGATTCAAGTGTTGAACTTGTGCCGCTTGCTAATTTACAGGCAGGAATGGAAAAAACTGCGGTCTGGGGAGATGTTTTCTCAATCGACACCAGAGAAACGAAAAACAAAATGCTTATAGCGCTTATATACATAACCGACTATACAAACTCATATGTGGTAAAAATGCTGGGCTCCGTTAACAAAAGAGCAAGGCTTACTAAAGATATGCTGTCGGCAATTATGGAGAGGATCAAGAAAGGTTCTACCCTTATCGTAAGAGGAAACATTGTCGAGGATACCTATGAGAAATCCGTCAATATAGATCCGGAAGATATCATGTTGGTAAAGCGTATTCTTAAAAAGGATACGTATGAGGAAAAAAGAGTAGAGCTGCACTGTCACACGAATATGTCCGCAATGGATGCGCTCACTCCTGCGGACAAGCTTGTCATGAGGGCGTTTTCGTGGGGACACAAGGCTTTGGCTATCACCGATCACGGAGTTTGTCAAGGATTTCCGGATGCTATGTACTGCGCTGATAAGATCAAAAAAGACGGCGGAGATTTTAAAATAATATACGGAATTGAAGCTTATGAGATAAATGACGACAACGGTGAAAACCCGCTTGAGGTAAAAAGACCGTATCACCAGATAATTCTGGCTAAGAACAAGACGGGCTTAAAAAATCTGTATAAGCTCGTTTCATACTCAAACCTAAAGTACTTTTACAAAAGGCCAAGAATACCGAAGTCTGAGCTCATAAAGCACCGCGAAGGTCTTATTGTCGGAAGCGCCTGCGAGGCGGGTGAGATAATACAGGCGTATCTAAGAGGCGAACCTTACGACAGGATAAAAAATCTTGCCGAGTTTTACGATTATCTTGAGATACAGCCGATAAAAAACAATCTGTTTATGCTGAGAAGCGATAAAGAGCCTTATGACAGGATAAAAACAGAGCTGGATATAATTGACATAAATAAGTTTATAGTAAAGCTTGGCGAGGATCTGAAAAAGCCGGTTTGCGCTACGGGCGACGTGCATTTTATGGACGAGTCAGACGCGATGTTCAGATCTATCCTACAGGCCGGACAGGGCTATGCCGATGCTGATTTTCAGCCGCCGATACACTTTAAAACCACAGATGAGATGATGGAGGAGTTTACTCCGTATCTGGGCGAACAAAAGGCTAGAGAGGTAGTAATAACCAATACGAACCTTATAGCCGATATGACCGACCCCGAGCTGAGAGCCTTTCCAAAAGGAACCTTTACGCCGCATATCGACGGCGCAGACGAGGAGCTTGAGGACATTTGCTGGAGCAGAGCAAAACAGATCTACGGAGATCCTCTGCCTCAGATAGTTCACGACAGACTCAAGCGGGAGCTTGATTCGATAATAAAGCACGGATTCGCAGTACTATATGTAATCGCCAAAAGACTTGTTGCAAATTCAGTGGAAAACGGCTATCAGGTTGGTTCAAGAGGATCGGTCGGATCGTCGTTTGTCGCGTCTATGTCCGGTATTTCAGAAGTAAATCCACTTGTTCCGCACTATGTCTGTCCCAATTGCAAGTACAGCGAGTTTATTACCGACGGAACGGTGGGATCTGGTTACGACCTTCCGCCGAAAAAATGTCCTGAGTGCTCTGCACAAATGAACAGGGACGGGCACGACATACCGTTTGAAACGTTCCTGGGCTTTAACGGAGACAAGTCTCCCGATATCGACCTTAACTTTTCAGGAGACTATCAGTCAAAGGCCCACAAATATACAGAAGAGCTTTTTGGACAGGATCACGTTTTCAAGGCGGGAACCATAAGCTCGGTTGCGGAAAAAACAGCAAAGGGCTTTGTGCTTAAGTATTTAGAGGAGCGCGGCAGAACGGCGAGTCCTGCGGAGATTCAAAGATTGGCTGCGGGCTGTACGGGAGTTAAAAGAACTACCGGACAGCACCCGGGCGGAATGGTAGTCATACCTGACGATTATGATGTTTACGACTTTACACCGGTTCAACACCCGGCGGAAAAAACGGACGCTGACATAATTACAACGCACTTTGATTTTAACTCTCTGCACGATACTATACTCAAGCTTGATGAGCTCGGACACGATGTTCCGACATTGTATAAATATCTTGAGGATATGACGGGGCTTGACGTAACAAAGATAGATATGTCGGACAAGGCGGTCTATTCGCTGTTCACATCTACCGAGGCTCTTGGCGTAGAGCCGGAGGAGATATTTTCACAAACCGGTACCTTAGCTATCCCAGAGATGGGAACGCCCTTTGTGCGGCAGATGCTTTTAGACGCAAATCCACAGAACTTTTCTGACCTTTTGCAGATCTCGGGCCTTTCACACGGAACTGATGTGTGGCTTGGAAACGCGCAGGAGCTTATCAAAAACGGCACCTGCAAGATATCAGAGGTTATCGGAACGCGTGACAGCATTATGACATATCTGATTTATCACGGTATTGATCCGTCCCTTTCGTTTAAGATCATGGAGATAACGAGAAAGGGAAACGCATCAAAGCTGCTTACAGATGAGATGAAGCAGGATATGCTTGATCACAACGTACCGCAGTGGTATATAGATTCATGTCTTAAGATAAAGTATATGTTCCCCAAGGCGCACGCTGCCGCATACGTTACCGCGGCAATACGGCTTGCGTGGTTCAAGGTGCACAGGCCGCTGGAGTTTTACTCTGCCATATTCACGGTAAGAGGAGAGGACTTTGATGCAGAAAGCGCAATGCAGGGAAAGCAATCAGTTCAGTATAAGATAAACGACTTAAAGCTTAGGGAAGACAAAACCGCTAAGGACGAGGGGACGTTGGAAACGCTTATGATAATAAACGAAATGCTTTGCAGAGGATATGAGTTTCTGCCGGTAGACATAAATAAAAGCCACGCCACCGTTTACAGAATTGAGGACAATAAGCTTAGACTTCCGTTTATTTCACTAAACGGAGTAGGAGAAAGCGCCGCTAAAAGCCTGTATGAAAAAGCGCAAAACGGCGATTTCCTTTCGATTGAGGAGTTTGGCATCCAAACGGGAGTTTCAAAATCTGTTATCGATACTCTCACTTCTATGGGAGCTTTCGGCAGCCTGCCCCAGAGCAATCAGTATAGCTTTTTTTAAGTTTTAATATATAATTTTCCAAAGTACTTGACACGAAGGATTTTATGTGCTATTATGCTAATATGATAATGTGATAACACTTTAGCGCATTAAAGTAGATTGACAGAATGGAGAGTAACAAATGAAAAGATATGAGCTTATCACCCCGGAGGGAACGAGGGATCTGCTCTTTGACGAATGCCTTGCAAAGCGTGAGGCTGAAAAGAGAATTTCCGGGATATTCAAATGCCACGGATACAGCGAGGTAGTGACGACGGGAATAGAGTTTTACGATGTGTTTTCAAAAGGCTCAAGAACGGTAAAGCAGGAGGCGCTTTATAAGCTGACGGATTCTAAAGGAAGGCTTATAGTTTTAAGACCTGATTCAACCATACCTATCGCAAGACTTGTAGCGACAAGACTAAAGAGCGCTAGTCTGCCGCTTAGGCTTTTTTACAATCAGCCGTATTTTGAAAACAATGCGCTTTTGAAAGGACACTCCGACGAAGTAACGCAGGCGGGAGTTGAATTTATCGGAACCAAATCGAGAAGGGCGGATTTTGAGGTCTTGTCTTTGGCGGTGGAAACGCTTTCGTCGATAGATAAGGACTTTCGCATAGAAATAGGAAACGTAGGCCTTTTTAAGGAGCTCGTTGCAAATCTCAACACAGATCGTGACACCGCAGAACAGATAAGATATTATATCGTAAACAAGAACTACCCCGCGCTTAACGATCTGCTTGACACCTTTAAAGATAGCGAGGTTACAAGGGCTCTTAAGGAACTGCCTCGCCTTTTCGGAAAAAAAGAGGTTTTTGAAAGGGCGTCTAAGTACTTTGTCAATGAAAAAATCGAGGAAATATTAAAGGACCTTGAATACGTTTACGACTCGCTGGTTGAGCTTGGGATTGAAGATAATGTTTCGGTTGATCTGGGTTCTGTGAATAAGATAGACTACTACACTGGTCTTACCTTTAAAGGGTATTTTGAGGGAATAGGCGAGGATGTTCTGGCCGGAGGAAGATACAACCACCTCATTTCCGAATTCGGATACGACCAGCCTGCGACGGGCTTTGGAATAAACGTAAACGCCTGCGCTGCGCTTTTACTTAAAAACGGAAATGCGCCAAAGACTAAAATAAGCGATGTTCTGGTATTTTCACAGATGAGGTACGTGATGAAGGCAATAAGTTACGCAAACTCTCTGGCAAAAAGCGGCCTTGTGGTTGAAAACTCGGTTTTTGAAACACTTGAAAAAACAAAGGACTATGCTGTTAAAAAGGGAATACCAAAGCTTGTTTTGGTAGGAGAGAAAATAGAGGAAATAGATCTGAAAGGCGGTGCTAGAAAATGAAGCCGCTAAGAATTGCGCTTACAAAGGGAAGGCTTGAAAAGGATACGGTAGGTCTTTTTGAAAAGATAGGATACGACTGCACCGCGGTCAGAGAAAAAGGTAGAAAGCTTATTTTGCCGATAGAAAGCGGACGGATAGAGGCAGTTCTGGCAAAAGCTAATGACGTTATCACATATGTTGAGCACGGAGTCTGCGATATGGGAGTCGTGGGAAAGGACACCATTATGGAGATGGGAGGTTCGTTTTTTGAGCTTTGCGACTTAGGCTTCGGCAGATGCAGATTTGCACTTGCCACAAAAAAGGGAAGCCCATTTTACGGAGGCTATGGAGTCAAGACCATTGCCACGAAATATCCCAATGTAGCAAGAAGCTATTTTGAAAGTAAGGGTATGGATATTGAGGCGATAAAGATAGAAGGCTCTGTAGAGCTTGCGCCTCTGCTTGAGCTTTCGGACGGAATAGTTGACATTGTCGAAACGGGCACAACTCTTAAGGAAAACGGTCTTGAGGTGATAGAAGACATTGCACCTGTTTCAGCAAGGATTATAGTAAACACCGTTTCAATGAAGCTAAGACAAAAAGAAATTGAAGAGCTTTTAAATCAAATTGAAAAAAACAAGTGAGGTTATAGACATGATCAAAAGAATTTACGCCGATGGGAATGCGGAGAGAGAGTTTTTTAAAGAGCTTGACAAGCGCTCTGGCGAAACTGACAGAGAGATCACGGAAAAGGTCGGCGCAATAATAGCTGATGTAAAGGAAAGCGGCGACAAGGCTGTAAAGGAGTATACCAAAAGGTTTGACGGTATAGAGCCGGAGTATTATGAGGTTCCTAGAGATGTTATAAACGATGCACTTACCGACGCCTATGAAAACGATTACGAATTTGTTGACGCACTTTTGAACGCTCAGGAGAACATAACGGAATTTCACCAAAGGCAAAAGTCGCAGTCGTTTGTTGATACCAAAGAAAACGGCGTGGTTTTAGGACAGCGTGTAAGAGGTCTTGAGCGTGTCGGACTTTATGTGCCCGGCGGAACGGCGGCATATCCTTCAAGTGTTTTGATGAATGCGGTTCCCGCTAAGATCGCCGGCGTTAAGGAAATAATCATGGTAACGCCGCCGTTAAAGGACGGCAAGCCAAACAGAGATATTCTGATTGCAGCGGCTATCTGCGGAGTTGACAGGATATTCATGTGCGGAGGAGCGCAAGCTGTTGCGGCACTTGCCTACGGAACTGAGGAGATTCCCAAGGTGGACAAGATAGTTGGGCCGGGAAATATATTCGTGGCGACGGCAAAAAAGCTTTTGTACGGAGTTGTGGATATCGATATGATTGCAGGACCAAGCGAGATCTTGATTGTAGCGGACGAAACCGCAGACCCTCGATACATTGCGGCGGATCTTATGAGCCAGGCGGAGCACGACAGACTTGCTTCGTCGATACTTGTCACTACCTGCGAGGAGGTTGCAGACAAAACACTTACAGAACTTCAAAAACAGCTTAAGGACTTGTCAAGGAAAGACATAATAGAAGAGTCTTTAAGAAACCATGCGGCAATAATTGTGTGCAAGGATAAGATTAAGGCTTGCGATATTGCAAATGAGCTTTCGCCTGAGCATCTAGAGGTGCTCCTTGAAAACCCGATGGAGTATGTGGGAAGGCTTGACAATGCCGGAAGTGTTTTCTTGGGACAGTATGCTCCCGAGCCTTTGGGGGATTATTACGCGGGGCCTAATCACGTTTTGCCGACGGGAAGAACGGCACGGTTTTTTTCTCCGCTTTCTGTAAATAGCTTTGAAAAGCGATCAAGCTTTATATATTACACACGTGAAGCCTTGGAAGCGGCAAAGGACGACATTGTGACCATTGCGCAGAGGGAGGGACTTACTGCGCACGCAAATGCAATAAAGGTGAGATTTTAAGTTTTTAGGAGAATGTTTATGCAGAGTAAATGGGAGGAAAATGTTAGAAGAGTAACGCCCTATACTCCCGGAGAGCAGCCGAAGGACACAGATGTTATAAAGCTTAATACCAATGAAAATCCGTATCCTCCCTGTGAGGGAGTGAGAAAGGCGATAAGGGATTTTGAGTCAGGAGATCTTAGGCTTTACCCCGATACGGATTCGACCGAGCTTCGTGACG
This sequence comes from uncultured Clostridia bacterium, assembly GCA_947625195.1. Taxonomy (GTDB): domain Bacteria; phylum Bacillota; class Clostridia; order Oscillospirales; family Ruminococcaceae; genus UMGS1601. Next base: position 85,817 of record CANQNK010000002.1, read on the forward strand.
CACTGGCAGAAAGATACAGAGTAAAGCAGAATCAGGTGTTTCTGGGAGTAGGCTCGGACGATGTTTTGTCAATGGCGTTTTTGGCGTTGTTTGCATCGGATAAGCCTGTTTTATTTCCGGATATAACCTATTCTTTTTATGATGTGTGGGCTGATGTGTACAAAATTCCGTACAAAACTGTGCCGCTTGACGATAACTTCAGAATAGACCCTGACAAATTCAATCAGCCAAACGGAGGAATCGTTTTTCCGAATCCCAATGCTCCGACAGGAGTGCTTGAGAGCATAGATACAGTTGAAAAGATAGTGAATTTGAATAAAGACTCGGTGGTTATTGTTGACGAAGCGTATATTGATTTCGGTGGAGTAAGCGCAGTAGGACTTGTTGAAAAGTACGATAATCTTCTTGTTGTTCAGACATTTTCAAAATCGCGCTCTTTGGCGGGAGCAAGAATAGGCTTTGCTATCGGTTCAAGGCGACTTATCAAGTATTTAAACGATGTTAAGTTTTCAGTGAATTCTTATACTATGAACAGACTTACACAGGCTTGCGGGCTTGCATCGGTTTTGGACGAGCAGTATTTTTGTGACACGGTAAAAAAAATAATTAAAACTCGTGAGAGATTAAAGGACGAGCTTTTGTCACTCGGCTTTACAACGACGGATTCCAAGGCGAATTTTGTATTTGCAAGCCATAATAAGCTTAGAGCAAAGGAGATTTACGAAAGCTTAAAGGAAAGAAAGATATATGTAAGATACTGGGATAAGCCGAGAATAAACAATTATTTGAGGATCACAGTGGGAACCGATGAGCAGACGGATAAGCTTATTGAGGCTTTGAAGAAAATATTAGGTGAAAGAGGTGTATTAAATGAGAGAAGCTAACTTGAAAAGGACTACAAAAGAGACAGACATCTCAGTATATCTGAATCTTGACGGAGAAGGAAAAACCGATATTGATACGGGTATAGGCTTTTTTGACCATATGCTCAACTCATTTGGGGTTCACGCAGGTTTTGACCTTACCGTAAAGGTTAAGGGCGATCTTGCGGTAGACGCTCACCATACAGTTGAGGATACAGGAATCGTCATAGGACAGGCGCTTTCAAAAGCACTGAAAGACAAGTCAGGTATAAGGCGGTATGGAAGCGCATATATCCCGATGGACGAAGCGCTTGCGTTTTGCGCGCTTGACATAAGCTCAAGACCGTATCTTGTTTTTAACGCTGGGTTCTTCGGTGAAAAAATGGGAGACATGGACACACAGCTTGTTGAGGAGTTTTTCAGAGCTCTTGCATTCAACTCAAGAATAACTATGCACCTTAACAGTGTTTACGGCAAAAACGATCACCATATATGCGAGGCGCTTTTTAAATCCTGTGCACACGCGTTAAAGGATGCTTGTGGGATGATTTCGGGGGAAATTTTGTCCACAAAAGGAGTTTTATAAATGATAGCTATTATCGATTACGGAGCAGGCAACATTTTTTCCGTAAAAAATGCGCTTGATTTTCTTGGAGCGGAAAGTATTCTCACAAAGGATAAGCGTGAGATAGAAACGGCAGACGCCGTAATCCTTCCGGGAGTGGGAGCTTTTCCTTGGGCAATGGGAGAGCTTAACAAAAGCGGACTTGTATCAACGATAAAGCACGAAGCCGAAAGAAAGCCGTTTTTGGGAATATGCCTTGGAATGCAGATTATATTTGAAAAGGGCTATGAGTTTTCGGAGTGTGAGGGGCTTGGGCTTATCCCGGGATATGTAGACAAGATAGACGCACCCGATCTGATAATTCCGCATATGGGCTGGAACAGGCTTGAGGTTAACAACAGGGATTGTCCGCTTTTAGACGGACTTACGGGCGAGGATTACGTGTATTTCGTACACTCTTACAAAGCGTTTACCGATAACAAATACATAGCCTCTTATGTTGAGTACGGCTCAGAGGTGCCTGCGCTTGTGCATAATGGTAAATATGTGTACGGAGCGCAGTTTCACCCTGAAAAGAGCGGAAAAATCGGACTTAAAATACTTCAGAACTTTGCAAATCTGTCGCAAGAATAAGGAGGGTAAACGATGCTTGCAAAAAGAATAATACCTTGTCTTGACGTTCGTGACGGAAAGGTCGTAAAGGGAGTTAATTTTGAGGGGATAAAAGAGGTAGGCGACCCGGTCGAGCTTGCCTGTGACTACAATTTGCAGGGAGCCGACGAGCTTGTATTTTACGATATTACCGCTTCTCACGAGGGAAGACGGGCTATGCTTGATGTTGTAGAAAATACCGCAAAAAAGGTTTTTATTCCGCTTGCAGTCGGCGGGGGGATAAAGACTATCGACGATATACGAGACACTCTGAGAGCGGGCGCAGACAAGGTCTCAGTAAATTCTCAGGCGGTAAAAAATCCCGACCTCATAAGAGAAGGCGCGGACATTTTCGGAAGCCAGTGTATAGTTGTAGGAATAGATGCAAAAAAGGTAGTTGACGGAAAATGGACAGTATACATAAACGGCGGAAGAATAGATATGGGACTAGACCTTATTGACTGGGCTAAAAAAGTAGCTGATCTCGGCGCAGGTGAAATATGCTTAAACTCTATCGACACCGACGGAGTCAGGGGCGGATTTGATATTCCGATGCTTAACGCTGTGTGCAACAGCGTCAATATTCCGGTAATAGCATCGGGCGGATGCGGAAAAATCGAGCATTTTTACGAAGCCTTTGAAAAGACAGATTGCTCGGCGGCATTGGCGGCGTCGCTTTTCCACTTTAAGGAGCTTACCTGCGGCGAGGTGAAAGAGTATCTTTCAAAGCGTGGAGTGCCGGTACGTACGGTAAGCCATAAGCTTGGACCAAGACTGTTTTGATCGGAGACTGAGATATGAGTAAAATAAAGATTGACATAAATAGTTTAGACAAGTATTTTAAAAAAAGTGAGCTTATTCCGGCTATCGCTTTTGAAGCGGAAACGAAAACGGTTCTGATGTTGGCATATATGAATAAGGAAAGCTTAAAAAAGACGCTTCAGACAGGATATACATGGTACTGGAGCAGGTCAAGGAGAGAGCTTTGGAACAAGGGCGCTACAAGCGGGCATCTTCAGAAGGTTGTTTCCATTTACGCGGACTGCGATAATGACACGCTGCTTTTAAATGTTAAACAAACAGGGGCGGCTTGCCACACGGGTTCTTACAGCTGCTTTTTCAACGAGATCTATAGCGACAAAGGAGAAGAATAATGACGGTTTACGAGGAAATTTTTGAGGTTATAAAACAGCGAAAAGTTGCGTTTGAAAACGGTACGGCGCAGGAAAACAGCTATACCTGTTACCTGTTTGAAAAGGGCGTTGACAAGATATGTAAAAAGGTAGGAGAGGAAGCTACCGAGACGGTGATCGCCGCAAAAAACAACGACAGCGACGAGCTTAAAAACGAGATAAACGATCTTTTGTATCACATTATGGTGCTGTGTGCAAATCAGGGGCTCGAGTGGTCTGAGGTAGAAGAGGTTTTGAACGAGAGAAATGAAAAAATCGGAAACCTGAAGAAATTTCACACCGTTGATAAGAACACTTAAAAAACAGGCAAGCGAGGTTTATTTTCGCTTGCCTGTTTAAACTTATCAGAACATATTTGAAAAGTCCTCAACCATACTTCCTATAGCTTTCATAGCTTTTCCTGCGCCTGATTTAAGCTTTCTCTTGTCCTTGCTGCTTGCACAGCACAGAGCGTATGTCGCTGCGCCGACGACCATTCCGACGCTTACGCCCTTTGCTAATGATGTGATTTTTACACTCATAATAATTACCTCCATTGATTTTGATATTATTATCCGCATACAGAGAAAAACTATTCAAAAAATGTTGTTTATTATGAAAAAATATGATATACTTATTAAAGCTTAAAAACTTGGAGAAAAGATATGAACGACATAAAAAAGGTTTGCGCAATTAACGATATTTCCGGTGTGGGAAGATGTTCGCTGACGGTCATAATTCCCGTGCTTTCGTATATGGGAATACAGGTGTGTCCGGTGCCGACGGCGGTATTTTCGGCACACACCGGGTATAAGGAATTCATCAAAAAGGATCTGACCGATTATTTAGGTCCGGCACTTGAGCATTATAAAAGGCTTGGCGTCAAGTTTGACTGTGTTTACAGCGGATTTTTGGGAAGCGAGGAGCAGATAGATCACGTTCTTGATTTTCTGATAAGCTTTCCCGGTTCTCTAAAGCTGGTAGATCCTGTTATGGGAGATAACGGCAAGCCGTATAAGACGGTAACATATAAGCATATTATGCGAATGTCTGACCTTGTAAAGGAAGCGGATATAATCACGCCGAATTTAACCGAGGCGGCTATTTTGCTTGGAGAAAAATTCCCGGAGACCTCAATTTCAATTGAAACTGTAAAAAGCTGGGCGAAAAGACTGTCAGAACTGGGTCCTGACAGGATTGTTATAACTAGTGTTGCGCTTTCTGACAAAACGCTTTGCAACATAGGCTATGACAAAGAGCACAACAGCTTCTGGAGTGTTCCCTGCCGGTATGTTCCGGCGCATTATTCGGGCAGCGGCGATATGTTTGCAAGTATTCTGGCAGGAGGACTGTTAAAGGGCGAAAGTTTAAAAGATGCGGTATGCCGAGCAACAGGCTTTACGGAGCTTGCGATAAAAACAACTTATGAGTGTAAAAATGAACCGCTTGACGGAATATTGCTAGAAAACTGTTTAGGCGAGCTTTACGATGAGAATACGCCTAACAGGTGTATAGAGCTTTAGGAGGGCGACAATGTTTCAGAATAAATATGAAATAATAAAAAAGAAAATGCTTTCTTACGATATTGTTGATTTTACGGTGAAAAGTAAGGAAATTTCAAATGCCGCGGCTGCCGGTCAGTTTGTGCATATAAGCGCACCAGGATTTTTTCTGCGCCGCCCTATTTCTATCTGTGAAATAAACAAAGCTGACGGCACGATGAGAATAGTTTTTCAGATAAGAGGGAAAGGAACAGACGCTCTTTCAAAACTTGCCGAGGGCGAAGTTCTTGATATCTTAGGTCCTTTGGGACACGGTTTTACGGTAGACAAAAGCTTTAATTCCGTCATGCTTGTAGGAGGCGGTATAGGAACTCCGCCAATGCTTGAACTTGCAAAATTGTACGGGGATAAGGCGAGGGTTATCACAGGATTCAAGACAAAAGAGCTTGCCATTTTAAGCGGTGATTTTAAATATACGGGTGCGCAGCTTTTTGAGTGTACGGACGACGGAAGTCTGGGCAGAAAGGGTTTTGTCACCGATGAGCTTAGAGAACAGATAAAAATAAAAAAGCCCGATATGGTATTTGCCTGCGGTCCTTTGGTGATGCTCAGGGGCGTAAAGCAGATGTGTGAGGCGAATAATGTTTTGTGTGAGATTTCCCTTGAGGAGAGAATGGCGTGCGGAGTTGGTGCGTGCCTTGGCTGTGCTGTTAAGCTTGACAAAGGAGAAGGAGAGTTTTACGGACATGTCTGCAAGGACGGCCCTGTATTTTCCGCAAAGGAGGTTGTGTTCTGATGGCAAAGCTGGGCGTAAATTTTTTAGGTATCAGTTTTAAAAACCCGATTGTTACCGCATCGGGTGCTTACGGATACGGAAGAGAGTATGAAAGTCTTTATCCTCTGAGCCGTCTAGGCGGAATATCAACAAAGGGAACGACTATAAAAGTAAAGGACGGAAATCCTCCGCCGCGAATAGCAGAGACGCCTATGGGAATGCTAAACTCCGTCGGACTTCAAAATGGCGGCATAGATAAGTTTTTAAATTACGAGCTGCCTAATCTTATGACAAAGGACATAAGGATAATTGCGAATATTGCAGGCTCAACTGTTGAAGAGTGCGCTTTACTTGCAAGCAGGCTCAACGGTACGGCTGTCGATATGATAGAGCTTAACATATCCTGCCCGAATGTAAAGCATGGCGGAGCGGCATTCGGAACAGACGCTAAAATTGCGGGAGAGGTGACCCGTGCGGTGAAGGACGCTGCATCGCTTCCGCTGATGGTAAAGCTTTCGCCTAATGTTACAAGCATTACCAAAATTGCAAAGAGCGTCGAGGCAAACGGCGCGGACGCCGTTTCACTTATAAACACGCTGCTGGGAATGAGGATCGATGTTAGTACACGCCGTCCTGTGCTAAAAAATAACGTTGGCGGACTTTCCGGCCCTGCGGTTTTGCCGATAGCGGTCAGAATGGTATGGCAGGTATCAAACGCAGTAAAAATACCCGTTTGCGGCATGGGCGGAATATCCTGTGGTGAAGACGCTATTGAAATGATGATGGCAGGCGCGTCTCTTTTGCAGGTAGGAGCGGCTATATTCAACGACGCATATGCGCCTGTAAGGATTGTTGATGAAATGAACGAGTGGTGCGACAAAAACGGCGTTTTGGACATAAACGAGATTATAGGAACAGTAAGGCCGTGGTAGATTTTTAGAGTGATAAGCGCTTTGTGAGAATTTCTTGCAGAGCGTTTTGTATAAATGCTGAAAATGCTCCAAGAATGTTCTTTACAAAGGAGTGTTTTTATGAAGGATAAACTTAGAAATCGTCTTACTGTATCTCTTGCGGTTGCGTTTGCGGTAACCGTTTTGCTTTCGCCGAAGACAACGGAGCAGTCTTTTTTGTTTCCCGAGCTTACGGCGTTTCCGTCAATTGCATTTGAAAAGAAAAACAAGGACCATGAAGAAAAAAACGAAATCAGATGCAGGTTTTTCGTATTTGAATTTATAAGGGATATTTTTTGGACTGATAACGATTGACGGATTATTTGTTTTGATGTATACTAAATAAAATTATAAGGGGGCGGTCGTGTGCTGAAGCTTATTATAGGCGGGGTGAACAGCAGCAAGAACGATATACTCACATCAGATGTTATCAGTGAAACAAGCAAGCACGGAGATGTTTTGGTAATAGTGCCGGATCAGTATTCATTTGAATATGACAAAGAGCTTTACTCGGCGCTGGGAGCAAAGGCATTTAATTCAATAGATGTTATAGCCTTTAACAGACTTTGTGAAAAAATACTTAAGCTTTACGGGAATCAAAGCGGAGATTTTACCGACGCCAATACGCGGCTTATCTGTATGTTTTGTGCAATTTCAAATTATAAGAAAGAGGGCGGCGCAGTATATTATAAAAAGGCGCTGTCTAAGATCGGCTTTTGTTCGGACATGCTTGAGCTTATAGACGACCTGAAGCTGTCGGGCATAGATGCGCCAAAGCTGAGAGAAGCGGGGATTTCGGCGGGCGGAACTCTTTGCGACAAGACAGAAGACATTGCAAAAATATCTGAGCTTTACTCGGATGAGCTTGAAAAGCGCGGACTTAAAGATAACTCCACTCTTGTAAACGAGGCGGTAAAGGCGTCAAGAATAAGCGGATATTTTAAGAATAAAGCCGTTTTTATTCACGAGTTTTCTGATTTTTCTTATGATGAATACGGGCTTATATCGGTTATTTTAAGTCAGGCAAAAAGCCTTACGGTATCTCTTATCGGGGATAATTCTGATCCCGTCTCAGGAATATCGCCTTTTATAACTACGGTAAAAACAAAGTCTTTACTTACCTCTGCAGCAAGGAGTATGGGGCACGAGGTAATCACCGTAAATGCGGATGAAAGCCGTTTTGAAAGCGGAGCCGTTAAGCATATTTCAGAGAATATTTTCCGTGCCGGCAGAGCAGCTTTTGACGGTGCAAACGATGGCGTTGAGATAGTGTGCGCTAAAACTCCTTATGAAGAGATAGAGTATGCGGCAGCCAGAATAAGAGAGCTTGCAAGCCTTGGCTTTTCTTACAAAGATATGGCTGTCATAACAAGAAACACGGACGAGTATTCACCTATAATAGAAAGCGTTTTTGAGAGATATGACATACCGTTTTTTGCAGACGTAAGGCAAAGCATTTTTACATCACCGCTCACTGTGTATGTTTTAAGCGTGTTTGACTGTATAATGACAAGGGAATACCGCACTGAAAATGTTCTCAGGTACATAAAGTCGCCGCTTTCAAGGATAGACGAAAACGATGTTGCCGCTCTGGAGGAATATGTTATTAAGTGGGGAGTTGACAGGGAGCTTTGGGAAAAGGACTTTACCGGTGCCGTTGAGGAAACCGCAGAGGAGCTTAATAGAATAAATGAAATCAGAAAAAGAGTTATAGTACCTCTTGACAAGTTCAAGAGAAGCGCCAGCGACAAGACCGCAGATGAAATATGCGTAGCTTTAAATGAGCTTTTAAACGATATAAGGCTTTCTGATAAAACATTCAGCGTTATAGCAAGATGCTCAGAAAGCGACGACAGCGAGCTTGTTAAGATATCCCGTGGCTTCAAGCAGATATGGACGTTGTTTTTGTCGGCGATAAACTCGATCTATCAGAATATGAAGGGCGAAAAGATAACTCTTAAACGTTTTTGTGAGCTTATCAGAACACTTTTAACTACGACAACAATATCAAATCCTCCGCAGTCGCTGGATGCTGTATGCGTGGTAAACGCGCAGCATTCAAGGCTGGGAAAAATGAAAATATGCTTTGTTGTGGGATTAAACGACGGGCTTTTCCCGTCTGCGCAGCACTCGAAGTCGCTTATTACCGATAAGGAAAGGGAGCGGCTTAAGGAAGCGGGCGCATCTTTAGCAAACGGAGTATCCGCACGTCTTGACGTGGAGCGGCTTATAACTTACATTGCGCTTTCCACTCCTTCGTCAGGTCTGATTGCAAGCTACTGTTTGAATGACATCGACGGCACGGCAAGGAGGCCGTCTTCAGTAATAAGCGATTTGCTCTCAATGCTCGGGAAAAACGCGCTTGTGTATGCAGATGAAATGCCTGCGTCCTTTTACTGTAAGAGTGAAAAAAGTGCTTTTTTTAAGTATTTTGACTATCTTACAAAGGACCGTGCTAAGGCAAAGACGGTGCGCAGAGAGCTTGTGAAAATTCCCGCACTTTGCGAAAAGCTTAAATATTACGACTCGCTTGAAGAACCCGGCACGCACAAAATATCGGAAAAAACCGCAGAAAAGACCTTCTTTGCAAAGGAGATGAATCTTTCAGCGACCAGAGTGGAGGACTATTACAAATGTCCGTTTTATTACTTTTGCAAAACCGGCTTGAAGCTTTACCCTATAAGAAAAATTGAGATTACGTCTGCGGCCAGGGGAAGTCTTATACACTTTTGCCTTCAGGAGCTTTTGTGTGTGCAAAAAGACGGCAAGACCTTTTTCAGAGACGATTTTGAAGGACTTACCGATCGGGAGATAAAACGTAAAATACACATTCTTTGCACAGACTATACAAACAGGTGCTTAGGAGGAGACTTTGCAAAAACAACGCGCTTTTACACGTCTCTGGCGCGGTTGGAGGAATCTGTTTTTTATATAGTTGAAAATATAATTTCCGAGCTTAAAAAGTCGCTTTTCAGGCCGTGTGCTTTTGAATATGATCTGACAAAAGAAAACGGAGAAAGCCTGCTTAAAATCAAGGTCAGGGAGGGCGTAAGTATAAACATACGCGGAAAGATAGACCGAGTAGATGTTTACGACACTGATGATGAGAGATACATAAGGATAATCGACTATAAGACTAGAGAAAAAAAGTTAAGGCTTGAGGATCTTTATCACGGTCTGAATTTGCAGATGATTATTTACCTTCTTGCGGTTATTTCAAGCGACAACGAAATAACTGCTGGTAAAAATCCTTATCCCGCAGGAATTTTATATATGCCGGCAAAGCAAGTTGAAAATTGCCTTGAGAGGACGGCTATAAACGATCTTAAAGAGGAGCTTGAAGCAAAGCTTAACGAGCAGCGTGAAAAGGAGTTTAAGCGCGAAGGACTTTTGGTGGATAATGTTGTGTCAATATCGGCAATGGATCAGAGCTTCAGCGGTTTGTATGCGCCCGTAAAGCTTAACAAGGACGGCGGCTATAATAACACGCGGATTAAGCCTATGGACAAAAAGCTTTTTGAAGCGCTTGAGGATTTTGTCAAGGATAAGATCGTTTCTATGGGCAATAGTTTAGCAAACGGAAAAATAGAGGCAAAGCCTGTGAGGGTGGCAGAAATTACGTCCTGTAAATACTGCGATTACTGGTCGGTGTGCGGCAATTACAACGACAATAATATGAAAATTGTAATGCCGGCAGATGCGAAGACGCTTATGAGTGAGCTTGAGAAAAGAGCAAAGAGGGGTGAAGATGATGACTGAATGGACTGATGACCAAAAAAGAGCTATTGAGGCGCGCGGCAGGGGAATAATAGTGTCTGCTGCGGCGGGCAGCGGAAAGACGGCCGTTTTGGTTGAGCGCACGGTCAGAATGCTTTGTAATGAGGAGGAGAAAATACCTGCGGACAGGCTTTTGGCGGTTACGTTTACAAAGGACGCCGCCTCGCAGATGAAGGAAAAGCTATCAGCGGCTCTTGAAAAAAGGCTCACGGAAGATCCTGATAACGAGTGGCTCATTTCCCAGCGCGCAAAGCTTTCTCTTGCCACGGTAACTACAATAAACAGCTTTTGCTATGATCTTGTAAGAAATCACATACATGAGTTCGATTTTGAAAGCGGAGTGACTATCTGTGACGAAAACGATGACAAGACGATACTGGACGAGTGTGTTTCAAAGACGGTGAATGAGTTTTACGAAAGCGATCCGGACGCTATGGAGTTTTTGTACAATGCTGTCTGCTCTTCGTCAGACGACTCAGGCATAATTGACGCTGTATTGGAGCTGCACAGATTCTTTTTGTCTATCCCGTTTAAGGAGGAGTGGATAGAAACTCAGCGGCAGATATACAGAACGCCGGAGTTTTTTGCAAGTCTTGCCGAAAAAAAACGAGCAGACATAATATCAAAGCTTGAATATTTAATTGAGCAGTTAAATGGACTTATGCAAAAGGCAAAGCTTTTGCGGTTTACAACCGGACCGCGTGAGGTATTAAGTAGCGATTGCCGCGTAATCAGTGAAATAATTTCGGATAACAGCATAAAAACGCTTGATGAGCTTCGCAGCAGAATCAGTGAAACCAAGTTTGCTACCTTTCGGGGGCTTAGTGCACAAAAGGGAAAGGAATACCCGTCTGAGTTTATGCTTGAAAAGGCGGCGTGCGCTGCGATAAAAGCCTCCCGCGACGAAATCAAGGGACAGTTTTGTGACCTTTTAAAAACGATAACCGCAACCAAAGAGCAGACAAAGCGCGATATACAAATATGCTCAAGAATTTTTGAAGAGCTTATTAAGATTGAGGCTGGTCTTTGCAAAAACATACATAATGCCAAGGTGTCAAGAAACGTTTTGTCCTTTTCCGATGTTGAGCATATGGCGGTAGAACTGCTTTTGTACGATAGAAACACGCGCACACCGCTTTGTGAGGAACTGGTGAGAAACGAGTACTACAAGGTGATTTTGATTGACGAGTTTCAGGATGTGAACAATATGCAGGATCTTATTTTCAAGGCATTATCGCAGACAGACGATTTGAGCATTATAGGAAAAAATGTGTTTGTAGTAGGTGATATGAAGCAGTCTATATACAGATTCCGACTGTCAAATCCAAAGCTTTTTGACAGTGTCAGAAGGTGCGCTGACGACAGTGACAGCGTTCAGGAAATAGATCTTTTACAAAACTTCAGAAGCCGAAGCACTGTGATAGATGCGGTAAACTACTTTTTTAAAAGCCTTATGACATACGACCTAAGCGAGATCGATTATACAAACCAGAATGAAAGGCTTATTTTCGGAGCATCTTATGACAAAAGCCTCGACTGTCCGGTAGAGGTCGATATAATTACCGAGGAGGAAAAGCTGCCTGCATATCTCGGCTTTGACAACGAGCATCTTGCCGTTGCAGACAGAATCTCACAGCTGCTTAGCGAAGGAACTCAGGTTGAGGAAGACGGCAGAATAAGAAGCTGTGTTCCAGGAGATTTTTGCATACTCACAAGAACGCACACACCGCACAAAAGTATAGCAAAAGCGCTTGAGTACGTAGGGATAAGGTCATCGTATGAAAGCTCTGACGGCTATCTTAAATCAAGAGAAATATCTGTTATACTGAATCTTTTGAGGGTGATAGACAATCCGCTTTCAGACATACCGCTTTTAAGTGTTATGCTTTCGCCGATTATGATGTTTTCACCCGATGAAGCGGCTCAGATAAGGAATTTGAACAAAAGTCTTAAGCTTTACCAGAATTTGATTTCGTTTGAAAAAATAGAAAAGCTTTCAAGCGCCTTGTGCAGAAAGGCAAAAGAGGCAAACGAGCTTATAAAGGAATTTCGGTTCTTGTCGGCAAGTCTCACCACAGAACGCCTTATCAGAAAGATTTATGACCGCACAAATTACTATGCCATTGCTTCTACCTATAAAGATGCCGCAAGACGGGAAAACCTCACACTGCTTTTGCGATATGCAAGCTCATATGATAAGGCATCGGGAAAAGGACTGAGCGGATTTTTAAGATACATAAACTCTGTGTTTGAAAACGGAAATGACTTTAAGCGTATGGAGCGCAGCAAAAACGACTCCGATGCCGTTACTGTTACAACAATGCACTCGTCTAAGGGGCTTGAATACCCGTTTGTATTTCTTTGCGACATTGATAAGAAGATGAATATAAAAGACACGAGCAAGGGGATTATAGTCAGCGACAGGTTGGGAGTATCCTTTGTTTATAAGGATAAGGAGCGTCACTTAAAATCAACGCCTCAGCATTACGAGGCGCTTAAGGAAAACTACATAAACGAAAGTATAGCCGAGGAGATACGCATACTTTACGTTGCAATGACCAGAGCAAAGGAGCGGCTTTTTCTGCCGATATACTTGAAAAAGGACAACCTTTCTAAGCTTAAAAGGCTCGCAATGACTCTGACAAATACCGGCTTTATTTCCGAAAATATTTTAAGAGCAGTTGACGGAATGTTTCGCTGGATAGTTTTGCCGCTGCTTTTAAGCGAGGATATGACAGAACTCAGAGCATTGAGCGAAGCGGATTTCAGCAGTATCCCATATTTTAATAACGAAGTGCGCTTTGCGCAAAGAGTTGTTAATATGAGCCAGCTACCTCAGAGGGCGCAAATTTGTGAAGAGTCAAATGAAGAAAAAGAGTGTGACGATGAGTTTGATCTTTACTCCGAATACGATCTAACGCTTTCAAAAACCCCTGCAAAGCTATCGGTAAGCGAGCTTGCAAAAAAAGACACAAGCTTTGTGTTTTACCCTCAGATACCGAAGTTTTCAGAGGAGATAGGAAAGTTTACTGCTGCTCAGCGGGGAACTATCACCCACTCGTTTATGGAGGTCTGCGATTTTGAAAACGCAAGCAAAGACCTTGAAGGCGAGCTTAAGCGCATAGTTGCCGCAGGAAAGCTGTCTCAAAGAAAAGCTGAAAGCATCGACCGTGAAGCGGTTGAAAACTTCTTTAAAAGCGAAATTTACTTACGTATTGTTATGAGCAAAAGCGTAATGCGTGAGCGGGCTTTTCTTGTAAAGCTTGAGGATATCGACACAAGCGTTGATATTAAGGATTACAAGGGAACTGACGGAATGCTTCAGGGAATCGCCGATCTTTTGTTTGAAGAGGAGGACGGCTTTGTTCTGGTGGATTATAAGACCGACAGAGTGGGTGAAGAAATCGAGCTTATTGACAATTATACCGATCAGCTGTTGCTTTACAAAGCGGCATTTGATCTGATTCTTGATAAGCCGGTAAAAAGCGCATATATATATTCGTTCACGCTCAGAAAAGCAATCGAGATAAGCGTTTGAGTGATGCTGAAAAAGCACTATGGTAAAAGTATTGATATATGTGCCTTGAAAACGGCCGAATAACCAAGAGAAAAGTCCCTTCGTTCGGGGCTTTTTCTTTTGCATAAAAGCAAGAATTCTGCAAACGCTAAATGTATGAAAGGGGAGAGCTTTATGAGTGATACCGAATGGATGGAAACTCTTGATACCCGTGATTTTATTGTAAAACATTACACCGAATATACGGGAGACGACAGCTTTTTGGAGCCGCCTACCGAAAAGACGAAGAGACTTTGGGAAAAGGTATTGACGCTTATGAAAAAAGAGCACGATGCAGGCGGAGTATTGGATATAGATGAAAACCGCATTTCAACTATAACCTCTCACGCGCCGGGATATATAGATAAAGAGCTCGAGGAGATAGTGGGATTACAGACTGACGAGCCGCTGAAACGAGCTATTATGCCATACGGCGGAATAAGAATGGTTCACACATCGCTCAAGGCTTACAAAAGAAAACTTCCGGAGAATATAAACGAAATCTTTTCTCACAGAAAAACCCACAACGACGGTGTTTTTGACGTTTATAACGCAGAGATAAGACGTGCAAGACACGCGGGCATAATCACGGGACTTCCCGACGCCTACGGACGGGGCCGGATAATAGGTGACTATCGGCTTGTTCCGCTTTTCGGAGTTGACAGGATAATCGAGAAAAAGGAAGAGGAAAAATACGAGGCGCAAAAGTCTCAAATGAGCGAGGATAATATAAGAAACATCGAGGAGTTGTCAGAGCAGATAAAAGCGCTTTACGAGCTTAAAAAGATGGCAGAGAGCTATGGTTTTGACATAAGCGGACCTGCACAGGGCTTTAAGCAGGCGGTACAGTGGTTGTATTTTGCTTATCTGGGCGCAGTGAAGGAGCAAAATGGAGCGGCGATGAGTCTGGGAAGAGTGTCCACTTTTTTGGATATATATGCCGAAAAGGATTTAGAGTTAGGAAGGCTTACGGAGAGCGAGGTTCAGGAGATAGTAGACCACTTTATAATGAAGCTTCGTATGGTGAGATTTTTGCGAACTCCGGCATATGACGAGCTGTTTTCGGGAGACCCCACCTGGGTTACCGAGTCAATAGGTGGAATGTGCATAGACGGAAGAAGTATGGTCACAAAAATGAGCTTTCGCTTTCTTCACACGCTTAAAAACCTTGGGCCCGCCCCTGAGCCTAATATGACCGTGTTGTGGAGCGTCTCGCTTCCCGACGGCTTTAAGAGGTTTGCAGCTAAGACCTCTATTGAAACCTCCTCCATTCAGTATGAAAACGACGACATTATGCGTCCCACGTTCGGAGACGATTACGGGATCGCCTGCTGCGTTTCGGCTATGAAGATAGGTAAACAAATGCAGTTTTTCGGAGCAAGAGCAAATCTTGCAAAGGCGCTTTTGTATGCGATAAACGGCGGCAAGGACGAGATAAGCTTTGACCAGGTAGCGCCGGCGATACCGGCGGTTTCTGACGGTCCGCTTGATTTTTCAGAGGTTTGGACAAGGTTTGACACGGTACTTGAGTGGCTTGCAAGGGTGTATATGGACGCGCTTAACATCATTCATTTTATGCACGACAAGTACGCTTATGAGAGGCTTCAGATGGCCTTGCATCACGAGGGGTTTGTAAGAACAATGGCTTGCGGAGCAGCGGGTCTGTCAGTAGTTGCGGATTCTCTTTCCGCGATAAAATACGCAAGAGTCACTCCTATAAGAAACGAGCAGGGTATTGCGGTCGATTTCAGGATAGAGGGAGATTATCCGCAGTTTGGAAATAACGATGACAGGGTAGACGAGCTGGCGGTTAGAGTGGTAAGAGAGTTTATGAAAAAGCTAAGGCGTCTTAAAACCTATAGAAACGCGAGGCCGACAATGTCAATTCTTACCATCACTTCAAATGTCGTTTACGGCAAAAAGACCGGAACAACTCCGGACGGACGAAAAAAGGGAGAGCCGTTTGCGCCCGGAGCAAATCCTATGCACGGCAGGGACCGAGAGGGAAGTGTAGCTTCGCTAAAGTCGGTATCAAAGCTGCCGTTTGAGTTTTCAGAGGACGGAATATCCTACACTTTTTCTATTATCCCCGATTCGCTGGGAAAGGATCTTGAGAACAGAGAGGAAAATCTTGTATCGCTGCTTGATGGGTATGTAAAGGAAACCGGGCATCACATAAACGTGAATGTATTAA
Organism: uncultured Clostridia bacterium; assembly: GCA_947625195.1. Classification (GTDB taxonomy): domain Bacteria; phylum Bacillota; class Clostridia; order Oscillospirales; family Ruminococcaceae; genus UMGS1601. The sequence continues at coordinate 101,822 of CANQNK010000002.1, forward strand.
ACCGTGAAACGCTTATTGACGCAATGGATCATCCGGAAAAATATCCGCAGCTCACTATAAGGGTATCGGGATATGCGGTAAATTTTATAAAACTGCCTAGAGAGTATCAGCTTGAGGTTATAAACCGCACCTTCCACAAAAAACTGTGATGAGCATTATAGGATATATTCATTCGTTTGAAAGTCTCGGTGCGGTAGACGGCCCGGGGCTTCGGTTTATAGTATTTATGCAGGGCTGTCCGCTCAGATGCCTTTACTGTCACAATCCCGACAGTTGGAAGAGAGAAAACGCAAACTATAAAATGACGGCAGATAGGGTTTACGAAAAAATAGCGGAGTATAAAAATTTCATAAAAAACGGCGGCGTAACGATTTCGGGCGGAGAGCCACTATTGCAGGCGCAGTTTTGTGAGGAGCTTATGAAACTGCTCACAAAAGACCGGATAGAAACCGCCATAGACACATCTGGAATAATAAGCCTTGAAAAGTCAAAAAGGGCAATAGAGCTTTGCGACCTGCTGATTCTGGATATTAAGGATATTGACGATGAAGGCGCAAAAAAGCTTACGGGAGCGGGAATAAAAAACGCTCAGAAAACTCTCGAGTACACAAAGGAGATCAAAAAAAGGGTGTGGATACGTCAGGTTATACTTGAGGGCTTTACGCTTGACGAAGAAAAGCTTTTGCGCCTTGGAGAGTATCTTTGCGACTTTGAAAATATAGAGCGGATAGAACTTATCCCGTATCACACTATGGGAGTTTCAAAGTGGGAGGATCTGGGGCTTGACTATTCGCTTAAGGGCGTAAAAACGCCCGAAGTCGGGGAGATGGACAGAGCAAAGGAAATTTTGAAAAGGTTTGAAAAAATAAAGGAGAAGGTAAGATGAACGGAAATGATATGAAAAAGTTTGCCTCAATGCCTGAGGTTTACTGTGCGCTTCATTCAAAGGTTTTCTTGTCGGGAGAATTCAGCGCAATGTCTCCGCAGAAGCAGGAGCAGTATCTTGAGCAGAACCACAAGATACACGCGTACAACGCGCAGATGGAGAAAATACAAAACAACGATATATTCAGAAGAAATATGACTATTTAAGCCTGCTGTGACAAATTACACAATAAAGTACAGTAAAAAAATCGGATTTTTTATAAAAAAACAGTTGAAATTTTCTTGACATTAGAGTAAAATAGAAATAGAAAAGCGAAACGAAAAACGCGATTAAATAAAACGCTTAGGAGAAGTAATGATGAGCAGAAACTGCTGTAAGCCATTTAACGCAGGAAACGGGATACAGTTAAGCAGCGGCGGTATCCTTAGCTTTTCATACTCAAAAACGAAATCAGTATAGTTATAACTGCAACTTTATAAAACAAGTTGCAGTTTTTGTTTTTGTAAAAAAGTATATAAGGAGAAATGGGAATGAAAAAGGTAGCGATCATAATGGGCTCGGACAGCGATCTTCCTGTTGTACAGGGCGCTTTTCTTGAGCTTCAAAAATTCGGCGTTGAGTATGAGGCACATATAATGTCTGCTCACAGAACTCCCAATCTTGCGGCGGAGTTTTCAAAAAACGCCAGGGCAAACGGATTTGGAGCTATCATATGCGCAGCAGGAATGGCGGCTCATCTTGCGGGAGTTATTGCGGCTCACACTACACTGCCGGTAATAGGCGTACCTATAAAATCGACCTTTGATGGGCTTGATTCACTTCTGTCAACAGTTATGATGCCTTCCGGAATACCGGTGGCGACCGTTGCGGTAAACGGTGCGAAAAACGCGGCTATTCTGGCGGTTGAGATGTTGGCGCTTTCGGACGATACGCTTGCAGACAAGCTTATGTATGAAAAGCGCGCTATGGTTGATGGCGTATTAAAAAAAGAACAAAAGCTTCAGTCAGAGCTTAAAACAAAGTAATAGTACAGGAGATTAAAATTACGTTATGGGTGGATTTTTTGGTGCAGCGTCAAAAAGGGACTGCGTTACAGATGTTTTTTTCGGAACTGATTATCATTCCCATTTGGGAACAAGAAGGGGCGGAATGACCTCTTATTCGCCGGATACGGGCTTTCAGAGAAATTTACATAGCATTGAAAACTCACCCTTTAGAACAAAGTTTGAAAAAGACGTAGCTGCAATGAAGGGCAAGCTGTGCATAGGCTGTATAAGCGATACTGACCCACAGCCTATTCTGATGACGACTAAGCTCGGGGTATACGCAGTATGCACGATAGGCGTGATAAACAATGCCGATTCGCTGCTTGAAGAGCTAATTGATAGCGGCTGCTCGGGCTTTGAGGCAATGAGCAGCGGAAGGGTGAACAGTTCCTCACTTGCGGGAGCACTTATCTCTCAGAAGCCGGATTTTACCGAGGGCATAAAGTACGCTCAGCAAAAGATAAACGGCACACTTTCTCTTTTGATTATGACAAATGACAGCATTATCGCCGCCAGGGACAAGTTCGGAAGACTTCCCATAATTATTGGGAAGGACAGCGACGGGTTTTGCGTGTCACTCGAATCGTTTGCATTTGAAAAGCTCGGCTATTCGTTTTTTAAGGAGCTTTGTCCGGGAGAAATCGTAAAGCTTACCGCCGACGGCGTTGAGGTTTTGGACAAGGGAAACGACAATTTAAAGATCTGTTCGTTTTTATGGACATATTACGGATACCCGAACGCAGTTTATGAGGGCGTAAACGTAGAGGTGATGCGTGTAAGAAACGGAGAGCTTTTAGCGCAGCAGGATATTAAAAACGGCAGACTTCCCGATGTTGATTATGTGTGCGGTGTGCCGGATTCTGGAACTCCGCACGCAATAGGGTATGCTAACAAAAGCGGCATACCTTTTGCAAGGCCGTTTATAAAATACACTCCTACATGGCCGAGAAGTTTTATGCCGGCCAGCCAGAATATAAGAAATCAGGTCGCAAAGATGAAGCTTATCCCGGTTACGGAACTCATTAAAGGTAAAAAGCTTTTGTTTGTGGATGACAGTATAGTAAGAGGCACTCAGATGAGAGAAACGGTTGAGTTTCTGTACGAAAAGGGCGCGAAAGAAGTACATATGCGTTCAGCTTGTCCGCCTATTATGTACGGATGTAAGTATCTTAACTTTTCACGAAGCACATCAGAGCTTGAGCTTATCGCAAGGCAGGTTATAGACGAGCTTGAGGGGGAAGAGGGAATTAAGCATATAGACGAGTACAGCGATTCAAACACTCAGCGCGGAAGAAGACTGAGGGACGAAATATGTGCAAGGCTAAGGCTAACTTCGCTTGAATTTCAATCGCTTGACGGAACGGTTGAAGCCATAGGACTTGACAGATGCAAGCTTTGCTCATATTGCTGGAACGGAAAGGAATGAAAGCTAAATGTTTGATTCATTGCACGAGGAATGCGGCGTTTTCGGAATTTTTTCAAACTCCTCCTGCGACGTTGCACGTCAGACTTATATAGGTCTTTATGCGCTTCAGCACAGGGGACAGGAAAGTTGCGGAATCGTGGTAAACGACGATGGATTGTTTAATTATCACAAGGATTTAGGACTTGTACACGAGGTGTTTGACAAGGAAGCCCTTGACGCTTTAGGTCAAGGACAGATGGCGATAGGGCATGTAAGGTATTCCACCACCGGAAAGCCTAACCGCTCAAACGCACAGCCTCTTGTGGTGCGCCATATAAAAGGACCAATGTCGATAGCACATAACGGAAATCTCATAAACGCAAGGGAGCTTCGCGAGGAATATGAGATGCGGGGAATGATCTTTCACAACACAAACGATACCGAGGTCATATCTTATGCAATCACCGAGCAGAGAATCCATTCCGGCTCTATAGAGGAGGCTGTTGAAAGGGCTATGAACCGGATTAAGGGAGCGTATTCTTTGGTTGTAATGTCGCCCAGCAAGCTCATTGCCGCAAGAGATCCTAACGGATTTCGCCCGCTTTCTCTTGCAAAAACTGCTGACGGTTACGCCGTTGCAAGCGAGACCTGCGCCTTTGACAGTGTGGGAGCGCAGTTTGTAAGGGATATTAAGCCGGGAGAGATAGTTGTTATCGACAAAAACGGGGTACGCAGCATAAAGACCCATTGCGGCAGCAAGGGACACATCTGCGTGTTTGAGTATATTTACGTTGCAAGGCCGGACTCGGTTATAGAGGGTTCAAGTGTGCATAAGGCAAGGCTCAGGGCGGGAAAATATCTTTACCGTGAGCACCCGGTTGATGCGGACGTAGTAATAGGGGTGCCCGATTCGGGACTTGACGCCGCTTTAGGATTTTCACAGGAAAGCGGCATACCATACGGAATAGGGTTTACGAAAAACCGGTATATAGGCAGAACGTTTATCCAGCCCACGCAGTCAGAGAGAACCAATTCGGTAAAGATAAAGCTTAATGCCATATCCAACACCGTAAAGGGAAAGCGTGTTGTGATGATAGACGACAGTATAGTAAGAGGAACTACAAGTGCAAAGATTGTGAGACTTTTAAGGGATGCGGGAGCGACGGAGGTACACGTCAGAATATCGTCGCCGCCGTTTGTGTCTCCTTGCTTTTTCGGAATCGACATAGACTCAAAGGAAAACCTTATCGCCTGCAAGATGTCTGTAAGTGAAATATGCGAAAGCATAGGAGCAGACAGTCTTGAATATCTGAGCGTTGAGAACGTCAAAAAGCTTGCGGGAATATCGCACTGCGGTTTTTGCACAGGATGCTTTACGGGCGAGTATCCTATGGATACACCTAAGGAAATGCCTAAGGACAAATTTGAGTCGAAGATAACCAGCGGAATGCAGATGAAATTTAACATAGACTGAAAGGGATGGGAACAATTATGAAGAGTTTTTCTCAAAGCTATAAGGAAGCGGGAGTCGACGTAACCGCGGGATATAAATCGGTAGAGCTTATGAAGCAGTACGTTGCAAGGACAGTAACCGACGGTGTATTAAGCGGGATAGGCGGTTTTGGCGGATTGTTTGAGCTTGATATGACCGGGATAAAAAAGCCGGTACTGGTGTCGGGAACGGACGGCGTAGGAACAAAGCTTAAGATAGCGTTTTTAATGAACAAGCACGACACAGTGGGAATAGACTGCGTAGCAATGTGTGTAAACGACATTATCTGCTGCGGAGCAAAGCCTCAGTTTTTCCTTGATTATATAGCTGTGGGAAAAAACTATCCCGAAAAGGTAGCCAAGATAGTTTCAGGCGTAGCGGAGGGCTGCGTTCAGGCGGGCTGTGCGCTGATCGGCGGAGAAACGGCAGAGATGCCGGGCTTTTACCCTGAGCAAGAGTATGATCTTGCGGGCTTTTCGGTGGGTGTTGTGGATAAGGACAAGATACTTGTGCCGGATGAGCAGAAGGCCGGAGACGTGATGATAGCGATAAAGTCAAGCGGAGTACATTCAAACGGATTTTCTCTTGTAAGAAAGGTTTTCACGGTGTCGGAATCCAATCTTGCTCGCCACTATTCAGACCTTGGAACAACGCTTGGCAGCACGCTTTTGACTCCTACCAAGATATACGTAAAGGCTGTAATGAATCTTATCGATAAAGTAAAGGTAAAGTCTATTTCGCATATAACTGGCGGCGGCTTTTACGAAAATATTCCAAGAAGTTTGCCAAAGGGTCTTTCAGCCAAGATAGAAAAATCGGCAGTGGATATTCTTCCGATTTTTAGTCTTATTCAGCAGACGGGAAAAATTCCCGAAAGGGATATGTTCAACACTTTTAATATGGGCGTAGGAATGACCGTTGTCGTTGATAAGGCGAACGCCGACAAGGCCATTTCGGCAATTAAGGAAGCGGGCGAGGAGGCTTACGTTCTTGGAGAGCTGGTAAAAAGCGATGAAGGAGTAATAATCTGCTGATATTAACGGAGTGGTAAATATGAAAAACATAGTAGTGCTGGTTTCCGGCGGCGGAACTAATCTTCAGGCTCTTATTGACGCTGAAAAGAGCGGAGAGATAAAGGGTGGCAGGATCACCTGCGTTATCTCCTCAAAAGAGGGCGCGTATGCGCTTGAGCGGGCGGAGAAAAACGGCATTAAGACCGTGACCCTGCCAAGAAAGCATTTTTCTGATAATCTTGCCTATTCAAAAGCGCTCTTGAGAATACTTGACGAGCAAAACGCCGATCTTATCGTGTACGCGGGCTTTATGACGATACTTGATCGTATCGTGTGCGACGCATACCCGAACAGGATGATAAACGTGCATCCTGCGCTGATACCGTCGTTTTGCGGAAAGGGCTTTTACGGACTCCACGTACACGAGGCGGTGCTTGAAAAGGGAGTAAAGCTAACGGGCGCAACGGTGCATTTCGTCACTGCCGAGTGCGATGCGGGGCCGATAATTCTTCAAAAGGCGGTCGAGGTGCATCAGGACGACACACCTGAGATCCTTCAAAAAAGGGTAATGGAAGACGCAGAGTGGAAAATACTCCCCAAGGCGGTTTCACTGTTCTGTGAGGGGAGGATAAAGGTCGTTGACGAAAAGTCATATATTGACCTTTAACTTCGGTACGTTAACACTGAATCTGTTGATATTGGTATGCCTTTTAAGCCGGCAGGCAAACATCAGCTTTCCGCCGATTTTTTACCGCGGACTTTGCTGCGATTTGCCGCCACATAAATTGAGCCGTTATTTAACAAATAATATATAGGAGGACTAATATGAAAGCACTTGACATTTATAAGGAACTTCAGTCTAATCCGTATCCGGGAAGGGGAATTGTCATCGGAAAGTCAGAGGACGGTAAAAAGGCGGTGACTGCGTATTTTATTATGGGAAGATCGGAAAACTCACGAAACCGTATCTTTACGCCGACTGAGGACGGTATCAAGACCGAGGCATATGATCCCTCAAAGATTACCGATCCGCACCTTATCATCTATTCTCCGGTAAGGGTTCTGGGCAACAAGACCATCGTCACAAACGGAGATCAGACTGATACCATTTATGAGCTTATGGATAAGCAGCAGACCTTTGAGCAGGCGCTCAGGACAAGGAAGTACGAGGACGACGCGCCGAATTACACGCCAAGGATTTCGGGAATAATGCACATAGAAAACGGAGAATATAATTACGCTTTTTCAATTATCAAGAGTGCAGACGGAGATCCCGACTGCACAGAGAGATTCACTTATTCATATAACGATCCGTTAAACGGATTTGGCCATTTTATACATACGTATATGGGAGACGGGAATCCGCTTCCGAGCTTTGAGGGAGAGCCTAAAAAGGTAAAGATCCCAAACGATATAGACAGCTTTACAGACTCCCTTTGGGAAAGCTTGAATCAAGACAATAAGGTGTCGCTGTTTGTCAGGTTTATCGATATTGAATCCGGCAGCGTCGACACGAGAATTGTAAATAAAAATAAGTAGAAAAGGGGCAGAAAAATGGCAAATGAAATGCTTTTAAAGTATGGCTGCAATCCAAATCAGAAGCCGTCGAAAGTATTTATGAAAAGCGGAGCTGAGCTTCCGATTAAGGTTTTGAATGGCAAGCCGGGATATATAAATCTTCTCGACGCGTTTAACGGCTGGCAGCTTGTAAAGGAGCTTAAAAAGGCTACGGGGGTTTGTGCGGCAACATCATTTAAGCACGTTTCTCCGGCGGGAGCGGCAATAGGAAGACCGCTCAGTGATACGCTTAAGAAAATTTACTGGGTAGACGATTTGGGAGAGCTTTCTCCACTTGCCTGTGCTTATGCAAGGGCGAGAGGGGCGGACAGAATGTCGTCATATGGTGATTTTATAGCACTTTCCGACGAGTGCGACGTACCAACCGCAAGAATGATACAGAGGGAGGTTTCCGACGGAGTAATAGCTCCGGGATACACGGCAGAAGCTCTTGAGATTTTAAAGAGCAAGCGCAAAGGAACTTATAATATAATAAGGATCGATGAAAGCTATGTGCCTGAAAGTATTGAAACAAAGGATGTTTACGGAGTGACCTTTGAACAGGGAAGGAACGAGCTTGACATAAACAAAGAGATGATTATGTCAAATATCGTGACTGAAAACAAGGATATTCCCAAGGACAAGATGGAGGACTTGATCATTTCGCTTATCACGCTTAAGTACACACAGTCCAATTCGGTTTGCTATGTAAAGGACGGTCAGGCTATAGGAATAGGAGCGGGACAGCAGTCGCGAATCCACTGTACGCGCCTTGCGGGAAATAAGGCGGACAACTGGTGGCTGAGGCAGTCGCCGCAGGTATTGTCGCTTGATTTTGTGGACGGAATACGCCGCCCGGACAGAGATAACGCAATAGACGTATACATTTCCGATGAGTATGAGGACGTGCTCAAAGAGGGCGAGTGGCAGAGAATTTTCAAGACAAAGCCGCCGGTATTCACAAGAGAAGAGAAAAAGGAGTGGCTTGAAAAGAACACCGATGTGTGCCTTGGTTCTGATGCGTTCTTCCCATTCGGTGATAACATTGAGAGGGCGAGAAAGAGCGGCGTATGCTACATTGCGGAGCCGGGCGGCTCCATAAGAGACGACAACGTAATCGAGACCTGTAACAAATACGGTATCGCGATGTCGTTTACGGGAATAAGACTGTTCCACCACTGATAAACTATTATTAGGCAGTTTGTAAAAAATAAAAACATAGGAGGATAATTATGATTAAGAAAGTTATCGCATTTTGTGCGTGTGCAGCTATGGCGTTATCGCTTGCAGCCTGTTCAGACGTAACCAATAACGAAGAAAATTTAAAAAACGGAAACACAACCTCGACGACCACAAACCCGGGCTCAGCTTCGGGAACAAACGATTCTGATTCTTCAGATTCAATGTCTGGAGGCTCTGGAGCAGACAGTTCCAACGTGACTATCGTTGACGGTGAGATAGATACGCTTTATTACGACATTGATGTTGGCGACAACTGGGATCTCAGCACGGGAAACGATTCGCTGTTAATGCTTATGAGAAAGGGTGAAAATGAAGAGGAGAGTGCATCTAATATTTCTATTATGTACACCACTCAGTTCGGTGGTATGACAGCAGACCAGTGCCTAGACGCTTTAGTTAAACAGTACAATGGAATGGACGGTTACATGGTTGAGTCCTCTGAAACAAAGAAAATAGACGATTACAATGTCTGCGAGGTTGTTCTTTCGACCAGCCTTTCGGGTAAGACTGCGAAAATCAAGCAGATTTGTATACTTGACGATGAAAACGATCAGAACGCTGTCATCATGACCTTTACGGCGCTTTCGGATTACTACGACGCTATAATTGACGAGGTAGACAGAATGGCTGCCTCTGTTGATTTTGAAAATTAGTGTAACGCTAAAAAATTAAGTCAGGCGAGTAAAATCGCCTGACTTTTTTGTTTTTGATACTGGAGCATTTTCTGTTTTTACATCTTTAAAAAGCTTTGTATATAATAAGATAATTTGTAATAAGCTAAAGAAGAGTACGCTCGTTACAGAATTCGCATTCTACGTTGTCACCGATGCCGATAAAGGATTTTGGCAGATAGTTTTCAGAATTAGTTATGCAGCCTGGGTTTGAACAGCACACCCCGGGATACTCTTTTCCGCGAAGAAGCTGTATATGCCTTTTTTTATCAGAAAGCATAGTCATAATAAGCGCCATTCTTATGAACATTCCGTATTTTGCCTGCTTAAAATAAACGGCTCTCTCGTCCTTGTCTACCTCAACCGAAATTTCGTCCACACGGGGAAGGGGATGCAAAACCTTTAAGTCAGGCTTTGATAAAGACAGTTTTGCGGTGTCAAGCACGTAGGTGTCTTTCTGCTCAATATATTCTGCCTCAGAAGCAAACCGCTCCCGCTGGATTCGTGTCATATATAAAACATCAAGCTCGCCGATCACCTCTTCAAGCGACTCGACCTCCTTATAGCTTACGCCGTGAACCGAAAGTATATCCTTTATGTACTGAGGCATTTTTAGCTGCGGGGTCGATATGAATACAAACGAGTTGCCCTTGTAGCAGGACATTGCCTTTACAAGAGAGTGAACCGTACGCCCGAATTTCAAATCGCCGCATACTCCGATTTTCAAATTTCCAAGAGTTCCCTTTTCAAGCCAGAGCGTGAGCAGGTCGGTAAGCGTTTGCGTCGGGTGAAGGTGTCCGCCGTCTCCAGCATTTATAACCGGACAGTCTGCTGTAAGCGCCGCCGCTTTTGCCGCTCCAGGCTGCGGGTGGCGTATTACCAGAACATCGGCATAGCCCGAAACTATTCGTGTGGTGTCCATAAGGTTTTCGCCCTTTGAAACCGACGAGGTGGACGGATTATCAAAGCCGATAAGCGAACCTCCTAAGCGAAGCATCGCAGTCTGAAACGACATCTGCGTTCTTGTTGACGGCTCGTAAAAAAGAGTCGCCATTATCTTGCCCTCGCACGCCTTTGAGTATTTTTTGGGGTTCCGATAGATGTCTGCGCCGAGCTCTAAAAGCTCATTCCAGAATTTTACGGGGAAGTCGTTAAGATCGATAAGGTGCAGATGCTTCATAAAACCATTCCTTTCAGCTTAAGTATTATTCATATCAGAAGAAATTTTCCTGAGAGCCTTTGTAAGCTCGTCCATTGAATAGCATTTGTTTAACACATCAAGCATAGCTTTTGTAGATACGAGCTCGGGCAGACCAAGCGCTTTTAACAGCGCTTTTCTTTTGCTGTTTGCGCCTTTTGTTCCCGCAAGGCCCAGATCATACAAATCAATACTTGTGATACTTTCATTTCTTTTTTTGCTGCAAAGTGCGCCTGAGGATTTAAATGCTTTTATCAGAATTTCTGCTGAGATGCCCTCAACGCCGAGCTTTCCCTCCTTTGAGGGTTTGTCCTTACGCTTTTCCTTGCCGAAAACGTCGGGGATATACACATTTGTTATCTTATCGCTGTCAACAAAGCTCTTTATATAATTTCGTATCTGAAACCCGGCAGTATCCGAATCTGTAAGTATGATTATCCCAGATTTCTCAGCATAAAACTTTATCAGTCTGCGCTTTTCTTCATTTTTATAAAGCTCAAAGCCATTTGTCTGGATGATAACGCCCTCTATCACCGACGAAAGCTTTATCTTATCGTACTTGCCTTCTACGATTATCGCTTTATCAGTATACAGCATCGTTATCTGTTCCCGCTATTTTTGCTATCGCCTTTTGAAAGATTATGTCCGGAGGGGTGCGCTTTGATTTTAAGGCAAAGTCCGCCTCTGACAAAACCGAAAGGCAGCGCCTTATATCTGAAAGTGTGTGCTTTCGGCATAGCCTGTATGCGTTTTTTGCCCGAAACTGCAAATTTGCAGGGTAGGAGAAATCATCAATCAGATTTTGCTCTGTTGCACCCGTTTCACGCGCAAGCTTAGCTCTGTATATGTCGACGAACGCGCCGTTTACAGAGGAAAGCGCGGCAATATAGTCCTCAGGTTTTCTGCAAAGGTCCTTGAGTATTAAAAACGCTGCGTCTGCGTTTTTTGAAACTATTTCGCTTGCGAGCTTGAATGAATCAGCCTCAGTTTTCAAAACGCACAGAAGGTCAATATCCTCTTTTGTGATCTCACCCGACTGCTTATAAAAAATCAACTTTGAAAGCTCGTTATTTATAACCGATAGATTGCAAAGCGAGATCTGTGCAAGGTAAGCCGCGTTATTATAGGATATTGAAAGCCCTGCCTTAGAAAGCTTTGAGGATATCAAAGCGGCAAGCTCGGACGCAGTTTTCAGCTTAAACTCCACCACAGAGCCTTTTTTTTCACAGAATTTTGAAAAAGATGCCCAATCCTTATTAAGCGCGGTTTTGCTTCGGTATACATCTATTCCGGTTATATAAATGATGACGGTCACGGTTTCATCAAGGTCGTTTAGTATATCCTTAAAAAAGTCGAAGTCGCTCTTTTTGAAGTCGTTAATATACAAATCATTTATGACTATGACCGTTCTTTCGCAAAACATAGGACACGCCTGAGCCGAATCTGAAAACTGTATAAAGTCAAAGTCCTTTCCGGTAAAGCGGTGAAGGTTCAAGTCCTCCGCCTCTTTTGGCATTATCTTGCTTATAAGGCGCTTTGTGTAGGATTCTACTGCGTTTATATCGCGTCCGTAAAAAAGGTAGAGGCTGTCTATTTTTCCGCTTTTTATTTTTGAAGCAAGGGCCTTATCGGTCAAAACGGGCATAAAAACCTCTCCTTTCTATTTCAGAAAACACGCTTTTCATTCAGTATATCATATTTCACTCCGTTTTGCAACGAGTATTTGTTCGATATTTCATCCTCAAGGGTAATTTTTGCGTCCTCGTAAAAGGTGTAGCTTTTTCCTGCGTACTTCACTGTCAGCGCACCGTCTTTTTCGCTGGCCTGAATGTCAAGAGACGTAATGGTTATATCGCTTTGCGCAATAGATTCATACGACAGTATTTTGGCGCTTAGATTATCCTTGTAATACGCCGCAGAGTGCGATGGGTTTTTGCACAAAAACAGGTCGGCAGATTTGACAAGGCTTTGCTCTAAAATCTCGTTTACGGCACCCGCGGAGCCGTTTTTTCCGCTTATGTCAAAAACTGCCGAGTAGTCGCTGCTTACTGCGACCAGCGCAGAGCCGGAGTTTTTTGCTATGTAGTAAAGGGAAAGGCTATCAGGGGACAGCACTTTGCTTAATATCGACAGCGAGAATGCAAGGCTTAAGACCGAGTATGACCGCATCAACACGCCGGTGAGGGTTTTTGTTTTTATAAGGAAAACCAGCACGGATACGCAGCATACACCCACAAGTATATTAACAAAAGCATTTCCCGTGCCAATATACGAAAAGGGAAGTTTTGAAAGCAGTCCGCTTACCTTTAAAACCGCGTTTACAGGGACGGAAGCCAGAAACAGCAGGGGATTTGCGATAAGCGAAAATCCTCCGGTCAGGGCCACCAAAGCGGTGAGGGCAAGCGAAAACGTGCAAAGGGGGATAAGCAGTATATTTGAGACCGGCGAAATGAGAGAAACCTCGTTAAAACAAAAAAGTGATATGGGGATAGTTACAAGGCTTGCCGTAACAGACGGGGTGATAACTGACATAAGCGTTAAAAATCTGTGTCCAGAGAAACGCTTTAATATGAGAGGCGATACGACCGATACGGCAAACGCTCCCGCAAATGACAGTATGAATGATACGCTTCTTGCCGCGTACGGCGAAAAAAGCAGTATAATCACTGCGCTTAGTCCAAGAGAGTTGAGCGGATCCGGGCGGCGTTTGAAAATCCACGACGAGTGTATAAGCGCAGACATAAGCGCCGCTCTTAAAACAGATACACTTGCTCCTGCAAAAATTACAAACGCTGCTATTGAGATCAGGGTCGCTATGCTGATAAGCTTTTTATTCTTTATAATAAGCGATAATACAGTATAAATTAGCGACGTAACTATTACAAGGTGTGTTCCCGATAGCGCAAAAATATGCCCAAGTCCTGAACGGTAAAGTATCTGCCTTGTGCCGCTGTCAAGCTGCGATTTGTCTGAGCAGAGCATCGCCCCTAAAAAACCGCCGGCGTCTGTAGGCAAAAAGGAGGTTATCTTATCAAAAAGAAAATCGCGGTAGTTTAAAATCATTCGTTTGACAGAAAACTCAACCGGCGTAATCTCAATGCCAGTTACATCTCCGCCTTCAAGATATATTCCTTTAGAGGCGTAATAATTCTGTGAGGCGAAATCTACAGTGTTTTGAATTTCGTTTACGCTCCCGGTGATTTTTACTTTGTCGTAATAGTCTACATCATAAGCATCGGTATAAAAGCTTATCTCACAGTCAGTACCGTTGATCTCGCCGTAAACGTCAAGCCGCATTGTATCTGAAGATAAATAAGTAAAGTCTGTCACCAATCCTCTCATAGTAACCTGCTTTCCGGAGTAAGACAAAACAGGGGATTTTTGAAAGCAGGTATAAAAAGCGTTTGCCGCAAACGCAGCCGCAATACTTACGCATACGGTTAAAATGGCAGCTCGTCCGGTTCTTAATATAAAAAATAACGCCGCCGAAGCGCACAGCACGGCAGCGGACACAACAAAAGACGCTGTTAAAGATAAAAAAGAAGCAGCAAACATGGCGGCAGCATACGAGATCCCGATATACGCCATCTTTCGCTTCATAAAAACAGCTCCTTTTTATAGTGTAAAGGATTTTTAATAAATTATTTGTTGCTGATAACCTAATTATAACACGCCGTGAAAAATAAAGCAAGCAAATATATGTTAATTCATAAAAACTGTTTTGGATTTACAATGGATATGTTACAAACAGATAAGAATAATATATCCGGTTTTCAACAATTGATCTAATACCTCACGCGGGAATTTTCAGCCGAGAGAACAAATAGGGTAATTATTATAATCTCTTCTGTAAATATATAATTTCTTTTAAATCCTCAAACAAAAGCATGATGTCATAAAAGTATTCGTTGTCTTTTCTGTGAGAGCGTTCCACCTTACCGTTATGTCTTGGAGTATATGGTATGATAAGCTTGCGGCAGATACCTAATTCTTTCAGCCGGATCTTAAAAGAGCCATATCGTTCTCTTTTTTACTTTCACCATGCTTCTTTTAAAACTCAAAGCCTTTGTAAGTATTAAAAAAATTTCAACCAGTATACACAATTTTTTACAAATCTTGTGGTGCGGTGTTTACAAAACCATACATTTTGTGGTATACTATTGTGTAGTGTACAATTGACAAGGAGATAAAATATGGCGGAAAATAAATCATATACAAACGAATCAATTGAGGTTCTAAAGGGCGCTGACAGAGTAAGGCTTCGTCCCGGGGTAATTTTCGGCTCTGACGGACTTGAGGGATGCAAGCATTCGGTTTTTGAGATTTTGTCAAACTCGATAGACGAGGCGCGAGACGGCCGGGGAGACAAAATAATTTTAACCAAGTATAACGATCACTCTATTGAAATCGAGGATTTCGGCGCAGGCTGTCCGGTGGATTATAACAAGATTCAGAAGAGGTATAACTGGGAGCTTGTTTACTGCGAGCTTTATGCAGGAGGCAAGTATAAGCAGGACAGCTCTAACTATGAATTTTCTCTTGGCCTTAACGGCCTTGGAGCATGTGCGACCCAATACGCTTCCGAATATATGGACGTTGAGGTCTATCGCGACGGATTTAAGTATAACCTTCACTTTGAAAAGGGCAAAAACATAGGCGGACTTAAAAAGGAGCCTTATCAAAAAAGAAGAACCGGGACAAAGACAAAATGGCGCCCCGACCTTGATGTCTTTACAGACATCAACATAGAAGATGAGTACTTTCTTGAATTGCTTAAGCGTCAGGCGGTTGTAAATCCGAACGTAAGGTTTGTTTTCAGATGCCAGAACGAAAGGGGAACCTTTGACGAAAAAGTTTTCGTTTACGAAAACGGAATAGAGGACTATGTCAGGGAAGTGGCGGGAGAAAATTCCATAACCACCGTTCAGGCTGTATATGCCGACAGAAAGGGAAAAGACAGAGCCGACAAGGACGAGTATAAGGTAAAGCTGGGTATTGCGTTTACTTTTACGAAATCTCAAAGCTTTGCGGAGTATTATCACAACTCAAGCTTTCTTGAACACGGAGGTTCTCCGGCAAACGCCGTAAGGCAGGCTTTTACATCTCAGATAGATTCTTATTTAAAGCAAAACGGAAAATACACTAAAAACGAAAAGAGCATAAAATTCGACGATGTAAAGGATTCGCTGGTGCTGGTTTCAAATTCTTTTTCAACTCAGACGTCTTATGAGAACCAGACAAAGAAAAGCATTACCAACAAGTTTATTTACGAGTGTATGACTGATTTTTTGAAGCGCTCAATAGAAGTTTACTTTATTGAAAATCCCGATGAAGCGATAAAGATATGCGAGCAGGTTCTTATAAACAAGAGAAGCCGTGAAAGAGCCGAGCAGACCAGAGTCAGCGTTTCAAAGGCTCTTACCGCAAAGATCGACCTTGCAAACATGGTGCAGAAATTTGTGGATTGCAGAACAAAGGATATTTCCCGACGTGAGCTTTATATAGTGGAGGGAGATTCTGCTCTGGGCTCCGTAAAGCTTGCAAGAGACGCGGAGTTTCAGGCGGTAATCCCCGTAAGAGGTAAGATTCTTAATTGCTTAAAGGCGGATTATTCAAAAATATTCAAAAGCGAGATAATAACAGACCTTTTAAAAGTTCTTGGATGCGGGGTTGAGGTGAACGCCAAGCAGAATAAGGAGCTTTCGTCGTTTAACCTTGATAATCTCAGATGGAACAAGATAGTAATATGTACCGATGCCGATGAGGACGGGTTTCAGATAAGAACGCTGATTTTAGCAATGCTGTATCGGCTTACCCCGACCCTCATCGAGAGGGGATACGTTTACATTGCGGAATCTCCGCTTTTTGAGATAACGACTAAGGACAAGACATATTTTGCTTATGATGAGCGTGAAAAGGCTGAGATACTTCAGATGATAGGTAATGTAAAATATACTCTTCAGCGTTCAAAAGGACTTGGCGAAAATGAGCCGGATATGATGTCTCTTACAACTATGAACCCGCAAACCAGACGTCTTATCCAGGTGCTTCCGCACGAGGAGCAGGAGCATATGGAGTTTATGTTTGAAATGCTGCTGGGCAACGACCTTCAGGGAAGAAAGGAATTTATTTCGGTAAACGGTCACGATTACATCGAAATGGCTGATATATCTTAGGTATGCCGTATACGGCGTGTGCGGGCACCTTTTATAGCTTGAGTTTAAGGAGAGAAACTTAAAATGCCTAAAAAGAAAAAGACAGAAGAAAAAATGAAAAGAGATCCTATGCAAAACGCTTTTATCGAAGGAGCGGGGCAGGTGGTTGAGGAGAGAATAACCGAAACTCTTGAGAAAAACTATATGCCGTATGCTATGAGTGTGATCGTTTCAAGAGCGTTTCCGGAGATTGACGGCTTTAAGCCCTCCCACAGAAAGCTTTTGTATACAATGTATAAAATGGGGCTTTTAAGCGGAGCGAGAACAAAATCGGCCAATGTTGTGGGCCAGACAATGCGTTTAAATCCTCACGGCGATCAGGCAATATACGAAACGATGGTGAGAATGTCCAGAGGCAACGAGGCGCTTTTGCACCCGTATGTTGATTCAAAGGGAAACTTCGGTAAGGCGTATTCCAGGGATATGGCGTTTGCGGCTTCCCGTTATACCGAGGTAAAGCTTGAACCCATTTGCGCAGAGCTTTTTTCGGACATTGACAAGGAAACGGTCGATTTTCAGCCAAACTACGACAACACTATGCAGGAACCGACGCTGCTGCCGGCTACGTTTCCCTCAATACTGGTAAACTCAAATGTCGGAATAGGCGTTTCCATGGCAAGCAATGTTTGCTCGTTTAATCTTTCTGAGCTTTGCGAATCCACCGTTGCCTATATGAAAAACCCTTCATTCAACCTGCTTGAAACGCTTAAGGGTCCGGATTTTTCTACCGGTGCTTTAATGCTTTACGACGAGGAGGAACTCGACAAGATATACAGAACCGGCAGAGGCTCGGTAAAGGTAAAGGCAAAATATACATTTGACAAAAAGGACAATGTCATTGAAATAACGGAAATCCCTCCGACCACCACCGTTGAGGCGATAATTGAAAAGATTATTTCGCTGATAAAGATTGGAAAGATAAAGGAAATTCAGTATATAAGAGACGAGACTGATTTGGACGGTCTTAAAATAGCAATTGATTTAAAGCGCGGAATTGATCCGGACAAGCTTATGCAAAAGCTTTATCGCACAACGCCGCTTAGGGATACCTTTTCCTGCAATTTCAATATACTTGTGCACGGATACCCGAAGGTAATGGGTGTTTATGATATCCTTGACGAGTGGATAGCCTTTCGCAAGGACTGCGTAAAGCGGCGTGTGGCGTTTGACCTTAAAAAGAAAAAGGACAAGCTTCACCTTTTAAAGGGACTTGAAAAGATTCTTCTTGATATTGACAGGGCTGTTAAGATCGTAAGGGAGACCGAAGAGGAATCGGAGGTTGTGCCTAATCTTATGATAGGCTTTTCCATCGACGAAATACAGGCTGAATATGTTGCTGAAATAAAGCTTCGTCACTTGAACAGGGAGTATATTTTAAAGCGCACCGAAGAAATAGAAGACCTGATTGCGGATATTTCGGATATGGAAGCCATTCTTGAAAGTGAGAGAAGAGTAAAAAGCATAATTATCAAGGAGCTCAATGATGTAGCAAAAAAGTACGGTCAGCCCAGAAAAACAAAGCTGTGCTTTTCAAAGGATGAGGAGGAATCAGACGAGACTCAGGAGGTAGAGGACTACAAGTGTACCTTCTTTATGTCAAGAAGCGGATACTTTAAAAAAATTACTCCTCAGTCGCTTAGAATGGCTAGCACTCAAAAGTTAAAGGACGGAGATGTGATCACTCAGGAGATTGAGTCTTCAAATAAAGCGGAGCTTTTGTTCTTTACCGACAACGCTACAGTTTATAAGGCAAAGGCTGACGACTTTGCGGATACAAAGGCTTCGGCTATGGGTGACTTTGTTGCGGCAAAGCTCTCTTTTGAGCAGGGCGAAAACTGCAAGTATATGGTCGAGACCACAGATTACAGCGGGTATATGATATTTGTTTTTGAAAACGGAAAGGTAGCAAAGGTAAGCCTTAAGGCATATGAAACCAAGACCAACCGTAAAAAGCTTGCGAACGCATACGGTTCTAAATCAAGGCTTGTTGAGGCGTTTCACATAAAAGAAGATGTGCTGATTATGCTGAAGTCTACAAACGAGCGTTTGATAATCTTTAACACAGGTATGATACTTCCCAAGGCGACAAGAGATACTATTGGTGTAAACGCTCTGACACTTAAAGGCAAAAATCTTTTGGACAAGGCGTTTATTATTGATGAGAAAAAGGCAGATGAGCTCAGTAAATACAAGGTGAAAAACATACCTGCGGCAGGCTCATTTGCAAGGGATTTAGAAGATCCTGATCAGTTGACATTTGGATAGAAGGAGGCTTAAATTATGATTTGTCCGAAGTGTAAAACAAATAACTCCAGCGAGGAAAAGTTCTGCATAAACTGCGGAGCTGAGCTTTTGGTGCCAAACACTGTTAAGAAAGAGGAGAATACATCACAGAATTTATGGTTCAAGTCTAAAAACAGAAAGGCAATGCTTATCGGAGTAAGCCTTATCGCCATTATAATAATAGTTCTTATTGCAGTCCTGATAATTGAATTTTCCAAAAGCGAAAGCGAGGAAAAGGCACAGCTTTTGTCAAGCGCAATAGGGCACAAGGTAAATGATGTTCTAAAAATTCAGGACATATCACTTTCGGAAAAATCCACCTATTCGGGAGTAAGCGATTACATTAAGTTTTCTTATCTTTCCGAGTCTCCGGATTCGGTAAAGGTTGACGGAGTTATAATGCCAAAGTGGCTCATAACAGTTATGGCTGAGGACGACAAGATATCATCAGTGGTGCTGTATGACTTTACTGTAATGGAGGATAACTATAAAGGACAGGAGGTAAACGGAGAGATAAAGTTGTCTTCTTTTTCAAAGGGAGATAAGTTTTCAAAAGTAAGCAATGCGATAGATTTAGATCCATACACGGTGGAATACAAGGAAAACGACACCGTGATTTACACATATAAGTATTATTTTCTTGACACCGCCGAAAACGAACAGGCAAGAACCCTTATCGTTGAAGTTAAGGACAAGGAGTATGTTTCATCTAAGGTAAAGACGGTTTATCCCGCAGGACTGTAATATACGGACAAATTATGTATCATATGACGGTGCAAAGCATAAGCATTTTATGTAAAGCACCGTCATTTTTGTAAAATGTTATTCTATGCGTTTTTTAGAGGCTATTTGTTATTTATCGGCGAATAGTCACAAATGCTGTCTTTTCAATTGTTACAGAAATAAAACAAATTATTGCTAAAAGTCTACAATTATCCCAAAAATATTGACTTGATGAGCCTTAGTTGATAAAATACATATGATAGAATAACTATATACATTGGAGGAATTTATGGATTATTCAAAGGATCTTTGTATGGGCTGTATGAATAAGCTTAACGAAGACGGCAGCTGTGGATATTGCAGCTATTCTGCCGATGCACCCTATATAAAGATATATCTTCCGCCTAAGACCATTCTGGACGACAGATATCTTGTAGGAAAGGTGCTGTCTTATAACGGAGAGGGAGCTTCATATATCGGCTACGATATGATGAACGACGAAAAGGTAGTTATACATGAGTACATGCCGGAAAGCCTGTGTACGCGCAACAGCGGAAGTACCAAGGTCATTGTGTCTTCTAATAGCATTGAAAAGTATAAGACGTATATGGCTGAATTTGCGGAGCTTAACAAAATCCTTTCGCGAATGAGAAATCTCTCAAACATAGTTCCGGCGACAGATATGTTTGCCGCCAACAACACTATGTATGCGGTATCTCCGTACGTTGAGGGCATCTCACTTAAAAAGTTCCTTAAATCGGGAAACAAGCTTACATGGGCCCAGGTAAAGCGGCTGTTTCCGCCTATATTCACAACTCTTGGACTTATTCACAATGCGGGAATAATTCACGGGGGAATTTCTCCTGAAAACACACTTGTAACCACAAAGGGCGAAATAAAGCTTGTCGGTTTTTGCATTACAGCGGCGAGAATTGCCGAAGGTGATCTAACGGCAGATTTAAATCCGGGATATGCGGCGCCTGAACAGTACCGCAGTGCGGACTGGCTTGGTACTTATACGGACGTTTACGGTATGTGCGCCGTGCTTTATAAAATACTTACTGCATCAACCCCTCCCAGCGGTTTGCAAAGGCAAAACGTTGATAGCATATCACCTTTGTGGCAGATAAATCCCGATGTTCCAAGGCACGTATCTGATGTTATAATGCAGGGGATGAATGTAGACTGCAAGGAGCGTATTCAGACAATAACCGAGCTTGTTACAAAGCTTTTTGAGCAGCCGGAGCCTGTTGAGCATCAAAAAGGCTCCACAAGAGTAATAGCAACGCAAAATATAGGAAAAACTTCGCCCAGGCCTGTTGAGGAGGATTATGACAACGAGGTTGATGAAGACGATGAGGAGCACAAGACTAATCTCACTAAAACGATAATCAGCGCGGTTGTGCTAGCTGTGATAGTCGGAATAGGACTTTATCTGTTGGCCAGTATGTTTACGCCGCAGTCGTCAAATAAAGAAAGCTCAAGGATAATTCAGACGGAAACTATTGCAGAAACAACGCAGTCTCCGACGCAGCCAACAACAAATGCTTCTACCGAGCCGCCAACTGAGGCCACCGAGGCGGATTACGGTCAGGGCGCTGTTATGCCGGACCTCGTGGGACTTAACTATGAGGAAATAAAGGAATCAATTCAAAATGACTTTTATATTGTAACAACCGACGTGACAAGTGACGAGTATGATGAGGGAATTATCGTGAGCCAGAGTATTCCGGCTGAAGTTGAGTACAACCCTACCGGCGGACTTACCCTTCAGCTTGATATAAGTGTCGGCAGCGGAAAGGTACCATTGCCGAGCTACGAGGGAATCACATCAAGCGATTACTTTACCATGCTAGATGACAGTAAGATCTCTTACATATACGAATATGAGTCCAGCGACTCTGTGGAATACGGTTATATAATCAGAGTCGTTTCAGGTGGAAATACTCTTGACTCCGGAGCGGAGATAAACGTGTTTGATAAAGAAGAGGTTACCGTTTATATTTCGTCGGGCGCGGCACAATAAAAATTTATGTTCCGTAAGGCTTTTGAAAATGTTTTATAAGTGTAAAAAATGTAAAAAAAGACGATTTGTTGTTGACTTTTTCATAAAATATGTTAATATGTAATATGTACGATTTATTGTAGTAGGAGGATGAAAGTATGCCCAAGACGATAGGAATTTTAACGAGCGGAGGCGATGCTCCCGGTATGAATGCCGCGGTAAGAGCTGTTACCAGAGCGGCGCTTTCTAAGGGTATGAAGGTGCTAGGAATATTAAGAGGTTATAACGGCTTGATAAACGGAGATATCAGGGAGATGAACGCCAGAACCGTTTCGGGAATAATTCAAAGAGGAGGTACTATTCTTTATACGGCAAGATGTCTTGAGTTTAAAACTCAGGAGGGCGTTATGAAAGCTGTTAATAAATGTAAGCAACTGGGGCTTGACGGAATAGTCGTCATTGGCGGTGACGGCTCTTTCAGAGGAGCTGCCGACTTGTCTGCTCAGGGTGTGCCGTGTATCGGACTTCCCGGAACGATTGACAATGATATCGCCTGCACCGAATACACTATAGGCTATGACACGGCGATGAATACTGCTATGGAGATGGTCGATAAGCTCAAGGATACTACCCAGTCGCACGACAGGTGCTCGGTTGTTGAGGTTATGGGAAGAAATGCAGGCTATATTGCGGTGAATGTGGCAGTTGCCGTTGGTGCAGAGGCTGCAATAGTTGTTGAAAAAGGATTTGATATCGACGCTATTATAAAGAACATTTTAGATAACCGGTCAAGCGGAAAGACACATTCGGTGCTTATAGTTGCCGAGGGTATCGGAAACGCAGAGCAGATTGCCAAGGATATAGAGGCAAAAACCGGAATCGAATCAAGAGCGACGATTCTCGGACACGTTCAGAGAGGCGGTTCGCCTACTGTTCGTGACAGAGTTGTTGCAACGCAGATGGGTTATCACGCGGTAGAGCTTTTGGAAAAGGGCATAGGAAACAGGGTCGTAGGGCTTAAGGACAACAAGGTTTACGACGTCGATATACAGGAGGCTCTTTCGATGAAGAAGCCTTTTGAAGACGAGCTGTATAAAATACTTAACGATACGGCATATTAAAAATAGTATATGGCATTACAGAGTAGAAAACCAAGCGTAAAGTGTTAACAGACGGGGAGTTGCTGCTTAAACGAAAAGCTTTTGGCTTGCGGTTTGGTTTTCGCATCCCGCTGAATGCATACTGAAGCTTTTCATTTTGCTCCAATATGCACAAGGCATATTATATTAGGAGGTTTGAAATGAAAAGCTTTTTAAATTTGTTTAAAGATTCGGCCGCAGAACTGAAAAGAATCAGTTGTCTCACAATAACAGGAGTTTTCATTGCTGTTTCAATGATGATCGAATCGTTTACTATTGAGATACCATATGCAAAGCTAAACTTTGCTTTTTTGGCTATTGCAGTAATAGGTTTGCTGTTTGGCCCTACGGTATCGTTTATTTCCGGCGGTTTGTGCGATATTGTTGGTTTTATTGTTCATCCGCAGGGTGGGTTTTTACCTGTTTATATTCTTATCGCAATGCTTCAGGGACTTATTTACGGCATTTGTCTATATAGGAAAAGTCCTTGGATGATAAAAAGATCTTATAGAAAGCTTTCAAATGTCGCAATATACATATGTGCTGTTATTGCCCGCATTCTGGATGTTGTGATAATAAATTTGCTTATTAACACAAAAGCAAATATGCATTACGGGTTTATACCCGAAACTGCGTTTTGGGAGGCCGTTTCTGCGCGGTTAATTAAGAATGTAGTTGAATTGGCAGCAGATATTCCGATGCTGTTTATTCTGCTTCCGTTTGCATTGATGCTTTATAGACGTGCGTTTTCAAAAAGCGCAGTATAAATTATTAAGTAAAACATTTTTCTCACTTGTTTTAGCAAAAATATATTATAGATATAAAAAGGGGCATAATTATGATTAACATAGGATTTATCGGAGCAGGAAACATGGGCTTTGCAATAATAAAAGGGATCGCCGAAAGCGGGCTTTGCAAAAGCGCGGACGATTGTGCGAACTCTGAAAGCATACAGCTTTTTGCATATGACACCGACGCTCAAAAGCTCGGAAGGCTAGATGAATATAATGTTTCGGGGTGTTCTTCCGCAAAGGAACTAGCGGGTAAATGCAAATACATTTTTCTTGCGATAAAGCCTCAGCAGTTAGACAAGGTTTTAGACGAGATAAAAGATAATTTAACAAGTGACAGTGTTATAATTTCCATCTGCGCGGGAATAACCGGTGAATATATAAAATCAAAGACTATCCCCGAAGCAAAGGTTGTTCTTGTTATGCCTAACACTCCTTTGTTGCTCGGGGAGGGAGCTTCCGCACTGGCAAGGGTGGAGCCCGCGTCGGACGAGGAGTTTGAACTGGTCTGCCGCATTTTTTCCTCCTGCGGAAAAATTGCTGTAATTCCTAAGAATAAAATGAAAGAGATCATTGCTATAAACGGGTCGTCTCCGGCGTTTATCTATCTTTACGCCAAGGCGTTCGCTGATTATGCTGAGTCTGTCGGCATTGAAGGATCGGTTGCAAAAGCGCTGTTTGCGCAGTCGCTTATCGGAAGCGCTAAGATGATTACAGACAGTGGGTATTCTATAGATGAGCTTATCAAAATGGTTTCATCAAAGGGCGGAACGACCATTGCCGGTCTTGAAAAGCTATACGAGGGCGGACTTTCGGACACAGTGAAGAGCTGCTGTGAGGCTTGTACAAAGCGAGCTTACGAGCTTTCAAAATAAGAATAAACCTTGTCCTTTTGCATATACTTTACAGAAGTAAAAATGCAGGAGGACTTATTTTATGCAGGAAATATCAAGATGCGTACCAGACATAAGAAAGCGATTTAAAACTCTTTTTCCGATTATGCTTTTAATTTTACTTGGGGTCATAGTCGGTACTATGGTATATGTTTTAAGCGAAGATATGCTCTCAGGCAGTCTGAGCCGGCTTAATACCGACTATCTTGCTCTTAGACAAAATTCCTCATATATGGACGTTATGCTGTCGTCGCTGTACAACTCGACTCTTATGCTGATAATTCTTTTTTTGGGCGGGCTTTGCGCGCTTGCCTTTCCCGTGGTGCTGATAGTTCCGGTATATAAGGGACTCGGCCTTGGATGCAGCGTTGCACAGATGTATTATTCATTTGGGCAGAGAGGAATTTTATACGCGCTGATTTTTATATTGCCTTCAGCAGTTATAAGCTGCTACGCCATAATGATAGGCACCAGAGAAGCGTATAGAATGAGCGTTGAGTGCTTCGGCGCGGTGTTTAAAAAGAAAATCGTAACCGTTTCGGAAAACGCGAGGCTATATCTTGTGAAGTTTTTAATTTTAGAGGCTATTTTGTCTGCTTCGGCAACTATTGACAGCCTTTGCAGTTTGGTTTATAATAATATAACATAAGATGCTTTCTGACAGGCATATTCGGCAGGCTGCATTATAAAACCTCCAAGAGGATGCGCTGTACTGTTTTTGCCGCAGTTTATGAAGGGATGATCCCTTTATTCAATAAACCTATAATCAAAGGACGTGTTAGAATGGGATTCTTTGGCGGATATGAAAATGCAGGACCGGGCGTTCCGAAAAACCCGGAGAAGAAAACAGCTCCAGCAAAATTTTTTGAGATATATTTCAGACGATTCTGGAAGCTCATGACGCTTAATCTTATTTATTTTATTTTTTATATCCCCTTTTTTGCAATGATGTCGGTAGCTTTTTCCGAAAATATACCTAAGAATCTCAAGATATTAGGAGTCTGTGCACTGGCGCTTTTGGTAATACTTACATTCGGACCTGCAACGGCAGGATTTATAAAGGTTTTAAGAAACTATTCTCAGGAGCGTAACGCATTTTTGTGGAGCGACTTTGTCAAGGCTTTCAAGAGTAATTACAAGCAGGCACTGATCATGGGAATTATAGATCTTATTTTTGCCGCAGGTTTTATTACCGCTGTTGTAAGCTATAACGAATGGGCTGCTCAGAATACGGTAATGTATATACCGTTTATAATTTGCTTAAGCTGTATGCTTATGTTTATATTGATGCACTTTTACATTTATCTCTTAATAGTTTCTACCACGCTTTCTTTGAAAAACATAATAAAAAATTCTTTCTTGCTTGTTGGGGTCAGCCTTAAAAAGTGTATATTCACGCTTTTTATTGCGGCATTTTTGGTTCTGATTATTGTCTTTTTATATCCGTATTCTTTTTTCGCATTGCCGTTTTTCCCGATAAGCTTTTTAGGATTTTTGATTTGCTTTAACTGCTATCCCGTAATAAGAGAATATGTGATAGATCCTTATTATGCTCAGAGGGGTGAGGAAAACCCCGAGTACAGCTACGTAAATCAAAATGAGGACGAAGCAGTATTTGAGGACAAAGGCGGGCAGGAAGCGCCTATCAAGGTGGATAAGAAAAAGAAGATCATCAAATAATGAGGCTTTTCATGGTTTGTTGGGTATTTCATAAGCTTCAGTCGGCTTGCGTTTTGTGCTGTCATGAGCAATATATTAAATAGGAAAATTATTTAATATATTAGTTTTGTGATAAATCTCCTTTGTTGACATTGTTTTTCTATAATGATATAATTATGTTGTTGTGTATTTTAAGTGATCTGCGGCAACGTTTTGTTAAGTGGGAGTGTTTAAATGGAGGCAGTTAAGCTATATTTGGTTATTCCATGCTATAATGAGCAGGAAGTGCTTATGGATTCTGCGGCTAAGCTTAAACAGAAAATGATCTCTCTGATGGAGCGGGAAAAGATATCATACCTGAGCAGAATCGTTTTTGTTGACGATGGCTCTAAAGACAAAACCTGGAGCATTATTGAAGGTCTTCACAAAGGCGACGAGATATTTATGGGAGTTAAGCTTTCACGCAACAGAGGGCATCAGAATGCTCTTTTAGGCGGTCTTTTAACAGTCAAGAACGACTGCGACATTACTATATCGCTTGACGCCGATTTGCAGGACGATATTAACGCGATAGACGAAATGATAGATAAATATTACGAGGGCTGTGATATAGTTTACGGAATAAGAAATAACCGTGAAACCGATACTGCTTTCAAGCGTGCAACTGCCCAGGGATTTTACAGGCTTTTGAACTTTATGGGAGCAGAAGTCAAATACAATCACTCTGATTATAGGCTTATGAGCAAAAGAGCAATCGAGGGACTGGAAGGCTTTAAAGAAGTAAATCTTTTCTTGCGTGGAATAGTTCCTATGATCGGATATAAGTCGGCGGAGGTGTATTATAAACGCGGTGAGCGCCTTGCAGGAGAATCCAAGTATCCTCTCAAGAAAATGCTTGCACTTGCCATAGAGGGCGTGACCTCTCTTTCAATAAGGCCGATAAGATTTATTACCTTTTTGGGATTTTTTATCTTTGTGGTAAGCGTAGTTATGCTTATATATTTTCTGGTCCGACATTTTATGGGGCAAACCGTTCCCGGCTGGACTTCAATTGTGGTTTCGGTATGGGCTATCGGAGGACTTCAGCTTCTGGCAATAGGAATAATAGGAGAGTATATCGGAAAAGTGTATCTTGAAACAAAAAAGCGGCCGAAGTTTATTATTGAGGAGTATCTCAAGGACTGATAAAAATCTAAGCCGGGCAGGTTTTCTGCTCGGCTTTTTTACGAGGGTATATTATGACAGATTCTTATTATATGAAAAAAGCATTGGAGCTTGCCGCGACAGCATCTCAAAACGGAGAAATTCCGGTAGGTGCGGTGGCTGTGGATAATTCAACCGGCGAGATTCTGGGTGAGGGTAGAAACGAGTGTGAAAACAAGGGCTCTCCGCTCCTGCACGCAGAAATCACAGCCATAGGATCAGCCGCTAAAAAACGGGGAAGTTGGCGGCTTTTCAATACTACCCTTTTCGTCACCTTAGAGCCTTGCGCAATGTGCGCCGGAGCAATTATAAATGCAAGGGTTTCAAGGGTGGTATTTGGAGCGTACGATAAAAGAGCAGGCGCCTGCGGCTCGGCCGTAAATTTGTTTTCACTCACTAAAACCCATACTCCCGAAATAAGAGGCGGTGTGCTTGAAAAAGAGTGCTTAGCTTTGCTTTCGGATTTTTTTAAGAAAAAAAGGTTTAATAGGCAGAATAAGCCGGAGCTTTGGGACCTTTATGACAAGGACAGAAATTCGCTGTCCTGTACTCATATCAGGGGAGTACCTTTGAAAGAGGGGACTTTTCACACGGTAATCGTCGTTGTGACCAAAAACAGCGACAACAGAATACTTATCACAAAGCGTTCGCGGCAAAAAAACAACTGCCCGGGATACTGGGAATGTACCACAGGCTCTGTTTTGGCGGGTGAAACGAGCATTTCGGGAGCTTGCCGTGAGCTTATGGAGGAAACAGGGATAAAAAGGAAAAAAGAAGACTTTAAGCTTATTAAAACCGTTCGCAGCGAATCTAGCTTTACAGACTGTTATCTTTTGAAAACCGACGTCAATGCAGATGAAATAAAACTACAAAAGGGTGAAACCGAGGACTACAAATGGGTCGATCGCGAAGAATTTGAAGAACTTCAGGCAAAGGGAAAAGTGTTTGCGCCGGATGCTTTGCAGTATGAAGGCTTAAAAAGTCTTATCTGGTAAGGACTTGTATCCGATTTGCTGATTGTGATGGCATAAACTAAAAACAGCCGCCAAAATGCTTGGCGGCTGTTTTATATGCGCTTGTTTGTTTACATCTATATCTCATTTCGGTTTTCAAGAGCTTTAAATAACGTGACCTCATCGGCGTATTCGAGTATTGCGCCGACAGGCAGTCCGAAGGCAAGCCGTGTGACCTTTACTCCGAGAGGCTTTAAAAGCTTTGAAATATACATGGCAGTTGCTTCTCCCTCTACTGTGGGATTTGTTGCCATTATCACTTCTTTTACATTGCCTTCTGAAATTCTCGACAATAGCTCCTTGATCCTCAGTTTGTCGGGAGTAATATTGTCGATTGGCGAAATCAGACCGTGAAGAACATGGTATACGCCCTTGTACTCTTTTGTACGTTCAAATGCGGTGACATCCTTTGGACTTTCGACAACGCATATAGTCGATCTGTCTCGGCTTAAGTCATCGCATATCGGGCAGACTGAGCGGTCTGTAAGATTCTGACACACCTTGCAGCTGTGCACGGTGGAGTGAGCCTTTATTATGGCATCGGCAAACTGTTTGGCTTCTGATTCTGTCATACTCATAACGAAAAATGATAGCCGCTGAGCCGTTTTCATTCCTATGCCCGGAAGCTTTGCAAACTGTTCTGCCAGCTCAACAAGGGGCAGCGCGCTTGACTCAGCCATAACTTATAACAGCCCCGGGAATGAAACGCCGTCGGTTACCTTTGACATTTCTTCCTCGCTTGTCTTTTCGATCTTATCGACAGCGTCGTTGAAGGCGCTGGTTATGAGGTCTTCAAGCATCTCAACATCGTCCGGATCTACGACCTCAGGCTTGATTTTTAGAGACAAAAGCTTCTTTGCCCCGGTCATTTTGATTTCAACTGCTCCGCCGCCGACAGAGGTTTCAAACTCCCTTTCCTCAAGCTCTCCCTGAACTCTTGTTATTTCATCCTGCATTTTCTGAGCCTGCTTGAGCATCTGGTTCATATTCTGAGGACCTCCGCCCATGCCTGCCGGTAATCTTGCTTTCATATTTATTATCCTCCTTCTTTGTTGACTTCTACTTCAATGTTAAGTTCTTTTGCTTTTTTCAGTAATTTATTTACCGGACTTTCCTCATCCTTAAGCTCTTCGTTTGATACAGCCCTTACCCTTATTGCGTATCTTGTGCCTAGGGTTTCCGTTATCGCTTCATCAAGCGCCTTTACGTGATCCTTTAATAGCTTTATCAGCAGTCGGTTTTTAACCACTATAAGTATGGTGTTTTGATATACATATGCGCTTGAATCGGTCATAAACGCAGAGGTTGAGGGGCTTTTTTCTACAAGACGTGAAAGTATATCGCGCCAGTTTTTGAGCGGCTCTAGATCCTCAGTTCTCACTTTTGAAAGATCGGCTGAGGGCTTTTCGGGACTGGTCTGGTTTTCGGGAATTATTGGGTCGTACCGCTTGGGCTCGTTTTTTATCGTCGGTACCGTCCGGGCGCCTTTAAGTTTTTCTTCTAGATTATATATCCTGTTAAGCAGCGGCTTTAAATCCACACCCTGAGTATTACATGCGTCGCTATGCTGTGTGTTTTGATTAGAGCAAAGCTTGATAATGCCCATTTCAAATTGTATTTTTTTGTTGGTTGCCTTTATAAGGCGCTCGTTCAAATCCTCAAAAAGCTCAAGCTTTGAAATAATATTCTGCAAAGTGCATTTGTCGGCAAGTTCACAAAGAATGTCATATTCCTCAGGCGTTGAAGCGATAAGTTCTTTTGCGTGTTCGGAGGTTTTTATAAGCATTACATTTCTCACCTGAGATAAAAGCTCCTCACACAGCCTTTGTAAGTCCTTGGACATATCGTAAAGCTCGTTTACATTATCTATCGCCTTGGCGGCATCTAAGTCGAAAACGGCCTTTAAAATGTCAAAAACATACTCTCTTCCGCTTATTCCGACGGCGGTGGAAACCGTTTGAGCGGATACTTCGTCAGAGTAGGCGGTGCATTGATCGAGCATTGACAAAGCGTCTCTCATCCCTCCGTCGGAAAGCTTTGCGATAAGCGACGCGGCGTCCTCATCGAGCTTAAAGCCCTCCTTGGACGCTATAAACATAAGACGATCTTTAATATCCTTTGCTTTGATACGCGCAAAGTCAAACCGCTGACATCTTGAAAGAATAGTCGGCGGAATTTTATGGACCTCTGTAGTGGCAAGTATGAATTTTATATGCTCCGGCGGCTCTTCAAGCAGCTTTAACAGCGCGTTGAACGCGTTATTTGAGAGCATATGGACCTCGTCAATTATAAACACCTTATACCTTGCCTGCTCAGGCATGTAAAGCGCTGATTCTTTGAGCGAGCGAACATCGTCAACGCCCGTATTTGAAGCGGCGTCGATCTCGATTATATCCGTAAGCGACTGGTTATCCGCCTGCTTGCAGATGTCACATTCAAGACAAGGCTCGCCGTCGTGCATATCAAGACAGTTGATAGCCTTTGCAAAAATTCTTGCACAGGTGGTCTTTCCTGTTCCCCTTGAGCCGGTGAAAAGATATGCGTGTGCGGTTTTATCGGCAATTATCTGATTTTTGAGAGTTGTAGTTATATGACTTTGTGAAACAACGTCGTCAAAGCTGAGAGGACGCCATTTTCTGTATAAAGCGCAGTACATAAAACAAATATCTCCTCTCTTATAAATGCTTCAATCCGACATATAGGCACGCAGGCGAAGCTGTGTCACACAAGACAAACTGCTTAATGCTGCTCGGTTCCCCGCCTGACATGGTTCACAGCGTTTCGTTGCACAGGACCTGCGCACCCGTATCTCGGATTGAAAATAAACCTTATTTTCAAACACATAATAGTATACCACAATCAGGCGTCATTTTCAAGTACTTTTTGCTTTTTCTTATTAGAATAAAAATTCGGGTTTGTCCATAGTATTTAACAGGCACGTGTATTTTATTTTCTGCTTGAAAGGATTGATAGTTTATGAAAAGACTTGGAGTCTTGTCTGTGCTTATATTTGCCATCTTGCTTTCCGCATGTCAAACACGTGAAAGCTTCAGAGTGCTTAATAAGGGAATAGTTTCTGACAGCGCAAGCGATGACGTTTATGAACCCGACGATGTGCAAAAGACCTATCAGGCGCTTAATTACGATGAGCAAAAAGCTATCTGGATATCATACATAGAGCTTGCGGATTTTTTATCGGGAGATGAGGAGTCTTTTAAAAGCAAATTTTCCAAGGCGATTGAATCTGTTAAAGCTTCGGGCTTTAACACGATTTACGTTCATGTAAGAGCCTTCGGCGATGCATACTATAACTCCGATGTTTATCCTAAAGCGTTTATAGTAAGTTCTGATTTCGACCCTCTTGAAATTATGACAAAGCTTTCTCATGAACGGGAAATTTCCTTTCACGCGTGGATAAATCCGTTTCGTTGCATGAGCTATGACAATATGGAGACGATCGACGACAGCTTTCAGACAAAAAAGTGGTTTGATGAAAGCAACGGCATACTGAAAAGCGTGCCTGATAACACAAACTACTGGCTTAATCCCGCGTATGACGAGGTCTTTGAGCTGATAAACAGCGGGGTTAAGGAGATAGTTGAAAACTATGAGGTGGACGGAATTCACTTTGACGACTATTTCTTTCCGACTCCCGACGAAAGTTTTGACAGGGAGGAGTTTGAAAAATCGGGCGAAAGCGATCTTTCCGAGTACAGAACATCGCGGATAAACAAGATGGTATCGGGCGTTTACAAAACAATAAAGAGTATAAACAAAAGCGTTGTTTTCGGGCTGTCTCCGCAGGGGAATATTGACAATGATTATAACCTGCAATTTGCGGACGTTAAAAAGTGGTGTGCTGAGGAGGGCTTTTGCGATTACATAGCGCCGCAGGTATATTACGGGTATGAAAGTGTTTGTCCGTATGCACAAACTATAAAAACGTGGAGCGATATGTGCAAGGGAAGCGGCGTGAAGCTTGTAATAGGGCTTGGTGAATACAAAATACTTTCCGAGGAGGAGTTTATCTCAACAAAGGGAATAATCGCCAACATGATCAACGACGCAAAAAAACTCGATAATTATTCGGGAGTGGCGGTATATAATTATAAGAATCTTTTTGCGGCGGATGACGAAAACGCTGAGAGAGTAATGGCTGAAAAAGAGCTTATAGAAAAAGCTATAAAATAATTTATGAAATTTCTGTGAAAAGCATTGTAAATAATTATTTTTATGTTATAATTATACTGTCTGAAAGGATAATCACTGAAAAAATCAGGAGGCAATAAAATGAGTACTGTTTTATCCGCTGCACCGCAGCAAACAACAGCTTCTATGCTGGTGACATTTGTTCCCTTGGTTCTGATTATAGTAGTTTTTTATTTTCTGCTTATCAGACCCCAGAGAAAAAAAGACAAAGAAGATGCTATGATGAGAAACAATATTCAGATAGGCGATGAGATCGTTACGGCGGGAGGCATTATCGGAATAGTATTTTCTGTTAAAGACGACACACTTGTTGTTGAGACCGGCGGAGACAGAAGCAAGATAAGGATCAAAAAGTGGGCAGTTTCTCAGAACCTTACAGTTCACGAGCAGCAGGCTGCGGCTGCGGCTGCGGCTAAGGAGGCAAAAAGTTCTGCCAAAAAGATCAAGAAAGACGCTTCAAAGAGCGATGATGTGCAAAACTACATCGAAAAGTAATTTTTCAGAATAAAACGTATAAATCCCGAATAAGGTTTAACAGTATCTCAGTTTGCCTTAGGAGGGATTTTTTTGCGAAGAAGAAGCAAGTATTCAAAAATTCCGGTGTTTATGATCGTGTGCGTCTTTTTGGGACTTTTGATAACAGCAGTTATATTTATGTTCGTTTCGTTTGTTATGACAAAGATCGATATTTCAAAAAGCGTGACCCAGCTTATATCAGTAGCGGCTCTTGCCTTGGGCACATACTTCGGCGGTTTTATCTGCGCCAAGAAATATAGAAAAAACGGTCTGATAAGAGGAGCGGTATGCGGCTTTTCCATTTTTTTGATAGTTACGCTTCTCGGTTCGATTTTTGCGGGAAGCCTGCTTAGCTTTTCAGCGTCTTCTAAGCTAATGCTTGTCATTATTACAGGAGCGATAGGCGGTGCTGTTGGTGTAAATTCAAAAAGGCGGCGCTACTGAAGCCTTTTAAACTTTTAGGTTGACAAGCATTTTATTATCTGATATAATTATTAAAACGATTGAATAGGAGGCATTTTCATGAAGCATATCAAGACGGTAAATAAGGCAAACCTCAAGGCTACCGCTGCAAAGGGCGGTTGCGGTAAATGTCAGGCTTCCTGCCAGTCTGCCTGCAAAACTTCCTGCACTGTTGCTAACCAGAAGTGCGAAAAGGACGCTTAAGCGCGGCAAACTGAATAAATGCGTTTTAAAGGTCGTACGGATTTTTTCGTGCGGCTTTTGTTTTTAGTATAATAACGCTCGTGTCCGGCAATAATATTTTCAAAAGTTTATTGCACGGGGATTTGTATGAAATACGAAAAGGTAAAAATAAGCGGAATCAATACAGCCGATCTTTGCGTTTTGACCGACGAGGAAAAAGAGGAGCTTTTAATACGGGCGGAAAAAGGAGATAAGGAGGCAAAAGACAAGCTTGTGCTAGGAAACTTAAAGCTCGTTTTGTCTGTAATTCAGCACTTTAACGGAAGGGGTCCGTCTGCCGATGATCTTTTTGAGGTTGGAACTATCGGGCTTATTAAGGCGATAAACCGCTTTGACCGATCAAAAGGCTTTAAGCTTTCAAGCTATTGCCATCCTATGATATTAGGTGAAATAAAGCGGTTTTTGCGGGACGATTCTCCCATAAGGGTGAGCCGTTCGCTTAAGGACCTTGCATACAAAGCAATGCAGGCAAAAGAGATGCTTATAAAGAAAAACAAGTCTGAGCCGACGGTGGACGAGATCGCCAAGGAGCTTGGCGAAAAGCGCTGCGACGTGGTGATGGCGCTTGAGTCTGTAAGCGATCCCGTATCTCTATACGAGCCTGTTTTTTCAGATTCGGGAGATACGCTGTACGTTCTCGACCAGATAGGAGATGACAACGACGACGAGACCTGGCTCAACGAAATCTCTATAAAAGAGGCTATTGCTTCTCTTACACAACGGGAAAAAAAGATACTCAACCTCAGATACTTTCAGGGTAAAACTCAGGTCGAGGTCGCGGATCAGATAGGGATCTCTCAGGCACAGGTGTCAAGGCTTGAAAAGGGAGCTCTCGACAAAATAAAGGACGGGATATAAAAAATCAAGTGTGTTGACAATTTTCCTTCGTTTTTGTATACTGAAAAACGGGGGATTTTTTATGCGCTTAAGAATCAGTGAGATTAAGGATAAGGAGCTCAGTGAATGCCTTGAGCTTGTTCACAAAACCTTTATGAGATACGATGCGCCGCTTTTTACCGACGAGGGTATAAGCTCGTTTATGAGGTTTGCCTCATATGATAACATCAGTTATCTTATGGATAAGCGGTCAATAAAGTTTTACAAGGCGGTTTTTAAGGGAAAACTCATCGGTGCTGCGGCAATAAAAAATCTAAGCCACATATCGCTTCTGTTTGTGGATGAAGAGCATCAGAGAAATGGTGCAGGCACATCGCTTCTTAACTTTTGCATAAAAGTGATAAGACGTAAAAACAAATATGCGTGTAAGGTGACGCTTAATTCATCACCGGCATCGTATGAGTTTTATTTGAAGTTCGGGTTTAATTTTGACAGCGATGAAAAGATAAGCGGTGGTGTGATCTATACCCCTATGTCTTATGCTCTTTAGCACTTGACATTTTTTACGGTGTGTGATATTATATCTTATGATATTTAAAAGCTATGATAAGAAAAAGTAGCCTGTGTTTTTGTACTTAAGAGAGCTTTCGGCCGGTGCGAGAAAGCGGCAGGGCACAGGTGAATACATCTTTGAGCTGAAGCCCTGAAACCCGTTCAGTAGGGGCTTTCGGTTGCAGCCGTTATACTGCGCAAGAGGTAAGAAAGCTTTTTGCTTTTTTATAAACAGAGGTGGTACCACGAGTAAATTCGTCCTCCGGCATTATGTCGGAGGATTTTTTAGTATTATGAAAGGTTGTGTTATCCGTGAAATCAGTATCTGATTTCATCGTTTATGCTTTGCAGGGAGAAATGTAAAATAAAAACTTTTATAAATACGGAGGAAATAAAATGACGGTTTTTGAAGAACTTAAAAGGCGCGGGCTTTTGGCTCAGCTTACTGACGAGGACGAAATAGCAGAACTTATAAATGCAGGAAAGGCTACATTTTACATCGGTTTTGACCCTACTGCTGACAGTTTACATGTAGGACACTTTATGGCGCTTTGTCTTATGAAAAGGCTTCAGATGGCGGGAAACAAGCCGATAGCGCTTTTGGGCGGCGGAACAGGAATGATAGGAGATCCTTCCGGAAAAACCGATATGCGCAAAATGATGACCAAGGAAACAATCGACCACAACGTGGAGTGCTTTAAAAAGCAGATGAGCCGATTTATAGATTTTTCCGACGGCAAGGCGCTGGTGGTAAACAACGCGGACTGGCTGCTTGATCTTAATTATGTGGACGTTTTAAGAGAGGTCGGCGCATGCTTTTCAGTAAACAAGATGCTTACCTTTGAGTGCTATAAACAGAGGATGGAAAGGGGCCTTACCTTTCTTGAATTTAATTATATGATAATGCAAAGCTATGACTTTTACAGGCTGTTTCAGGATTACGGCTGTAATATGCAGTTTGGCGGCGATGATCAGTGGGCGAATATGCTCGGCGGTACGGAGCTTATCAGAAAGAAGCTCGGAAAAGACGCTTACGCTATGACAATAACTCTTCTTTTAAACTCCGAGGGCAAGAAGATGGGAAAAACCGAAAAGGGAGCCGTTTGGCTTGATCCTGAAAAAACATCGCCTTATGACTTTTACCAATACTGGAGAAATGTTTCTGACGCAGACGTTATGAAGTGCCTTAAGATGCTCACTTTTTTGCCTATCGAGCAGATTGAGGAGATGGAGCGCACTATGGAGGGCGCCCAGCTTAACGAGGCCAAGGAGATGCTCGCTTTTGAGCTTACAAATCTAGTTCACGGTGAGGAAGAAGCTAACAAGGCTCAGGCTGCGGCAAAGGCTGTATTCGGCAGCGGAGCATCAAGCGAAAATATGCCTACTACCGTACTTTTAAAAGACGACCTTGCTGATGGGAAAATAGGTCTGCTGACTCTTATGGTAAAAGCTAAGCTTGCCGCTTCAAACGCTGAGGCAAGACGTCTTGTTCAGGGAGGCGGAGTATCGGTTAACGACGTAAAGATAACAAATCCCGCAGAGCAGATCGATGTTTCTAAGCCGGTTATAATAAAGAAGGGAAAAAAGGTTTTTCACAAGATTACGGTTGAGTGATAAAGTTTCATTGGAGGATATAAAATGTTTTTGAGTACCGTTATAAGCAATCTGAAAGGTGTAATAAAAAACCGCGGGGCGGCGCAGATATTCTACTGCCTGTTTACTGCTTGGATGTTTGTATCAATTGCATTTGTTATAAGAACAGATAAGCTGTTTTACGAAAAGGAGTTTTACGCAGGAATAAACTTCTGGCTGTTTTGCCTTTGCGTCGTGCTTATGTGGTTTGCGCTTTACATTTTTACAAATGAAAAGGTTATTTCTGTTATAATGCTTTTTTCTGTAGTTGTGTACAGCGTAATTGCGGGCTTAAAGTATTCTGACTTTTTGTTTTCAATCGGCTGTTCAATAGTGGTACTTGCGGTTGTTTATTTTTCAAAGCTTGATAAGCTTGAGTGGAAAATAAGCAACAAGGCGCTCTGGATAATGGCCGTTTCCTTGGTTTTGGCATTCACGGCAATTATCGGCATTGCTTTAAGCTTCAAATACGCAAATTACAGGACCTCATGTTATGATTTCGGTATCTTCTCTCAAATGTTTTATTATATGAAAGAAACGGGTCTTCCGCTGACTACCTGTGAGCGTGACGGGCTGCTTTCACATTTTGCGGTTCATTTCTCACCGATATTCTATCTGATGCTGCCTTTTTACTACATTTTGCCGTCGCCGGTAACTCTTCAGGTTTTGTCTTGCCTGGTGGTTGCAAGCGGAGTAATACCGCTTGTACTTATAGTAAAAAGGCACGGTATGTCAAATCTTGTCGCACTTGGATTTTCGGTTGTTTACACATTATACCCTGTGCTTGTCGCAGGCACGCAGTATAACCTTCACGAAAACAACTTCCTTGCACCTATTGTGCTGTGGTGCTTCTGGGCGTTTGAAACAAAAAAGATACTGCCGTGTATTTTATTTTCGGTTCTTTTGCTATCGGTAAAAGAGGATGCAGCTATGTATCTCGCGATAATAGCGCTGTATTTTATAATCACCGGAAAGAACCTGAAGCTTGGTATACCTGCGTTTGCACTGTCTGTGGTTTACTTCTTTATTGTAACAATGCTGCTTGAAAATATCGGCGAGGGAGTTATGACCTATCGGTATTCAAATTACATCTACGACGACAGTGAAAATCTAACTGCAGTAATTAAATCTGTTATTCAAAACCCTGTTTTCGTTCTGCATGAGATTTTTACAGAGGAAAAGTTCACGTATATTCTTCAGGTGCTGTCTCCTCTGGCGTTTTTGCCTCTGTTTATAAAAGACCCGAAAAGGATTGTTTTGCTTATACCGTTTATACTGGTGAACCTTATGTCAAACTACCAGTATCAGCATGCTTTAAACTATCAGTACGGTTTTGGAAGCGGTGCGTTTTTAATATATCTTGCAGTAATAAATTATGAGGATATAAAGAATAAACGCTCTAAAATTCTTATTTGCGCGATGGCATTTTCGCTGATAACGGCGATAGCGCTCGTTTTCCCGAGAACTAAGGGCTACTATCAGAATTTTACAAAGGACAGAACTTCTCGCATAACTATTGACTCAGCACTTGATCTTATCCCCGAGGACGCATCAGTTTCCTGTACGACTTATCTTGTGCCGAACCTTTCCACACGGCGTGAGCTTTACGAGCTTGAGCATACAAAAGATCACGACAGAGTTACAGAATACTATGCAATTGATCTGCGGCAGACCGATAAGAGGGTGGATATAAACGACTATCTCAACAATAGTAAATATGAACAACTATATTATAAGTCCGGAGTTATAGCAGTATTTAAAAGTGTATAAAGAATAATATATAAAGCAGGCTGATTTCGCTTTTAACGAAATCAGCTTTGTTTTATTTATATAAAATAAAGATATTTGATAAAAGGAAGGATAGAACATCAGACGACAATAATTATTGCTGTACCTCTTGTTAAGGGAATCAAATTTATTTTTTTCAGATGTTCTCCAAATTGTGACATATTTTGCATCAGTTGTGAGTTAATATTGTATCAAAATTCAATTACTGGAAAAAATATTTTTATGGAAACTTTTATCAAAAAGTATGGTTTGATATCAATTTTTCAAAAATAAAATGGAAGTTACTCTATTTAAAATAATAAATGGATATATAATTATATTAAAAATGTTATATAAGACAATATATACAATGGTTTATGTCAAATAAGTAGCGTTTTATGTAATTTATAGCGATATGCTAAAAACAATGTAAATAAAAAATGAATTTGATTGACAAAACTGTGTTTATATGATAAAATAATTTAAGCTTGATAATTTACTATAATAATAAAAACTAACAGAGATTAGAAGATAATAATAAGTGTAGACAAAATAAAATAGGGAATGTTTGAAAGGGGACTGCTGATATGCCGCAAGCTGAGGTACTTTTAGAACGCAAAAAAATTGACGGACATAATGATGACAGGCCTGGACTAGACTTTAAACAAAAACCAATTTATGATTTCTTTAAAAGGTTATTTGATATTGTCGTTTCAACTTTGGCTCTGGTCTTATTATCTCCGTTATTTTTAATTGTATCGATAATAATAATATTAGAAGATTTCGGAAATCCATTTTATATTTCAATAAGGACAGGCTTTTGTGGGAAAGAATTTAAAATGTATAAATTCAGAAGTATGCATAAAAAAGCAGACGATGCAAAGGAGGATTTGAGACAGCATAATCAGGCGGGTGGACCGCTTTTTAAAATTTACAATGATCCCAGAGTAACAAGGTTTGGAAATTTTATCAGAAAGACATCTATTGATGAGCTTCCTCAGCTTGTAAATATTATTAAAGGTGATATGTCCATTATTGGTCCGAGGCCTCTTATTGTTAATGAGCAGAATCAATGCGACGAATATCAGAATCAAAGGCTTTTGGTTAGACCCGGCTTATCCTGCTATACTGCGCTTGATAAGAAAAGTGAGGAAGATTTTGATAAGTGGATTGAGCTTGATTTAAAGTACATAAGAGATAGATCGTTTAAGACGGACATTTTTATTATTATCAAAACCGTAGGTGTTATTTTAAGGCATAGGAATTATTGATGTTAATTGTTAGTGTCTAAGAAGGATAATTTCATAGATATCATTTCTTATATGGGAAATGTGCAATTTGATAATGATAATAACAAAGACGCCATTTCGGATGTCATTTTTCGCCAGTGGAACAAGTATCACAAAAGTTTAAATGTAATGGTGTAAGTGATATCAAATGTGGTCAAGCTGGGAGAATCAAATGGGTAATTTTTTACGCATAGCTCAAGTAATGGGGAAAATGGTAAATGGTGGCGTAGAGTCAGTAATAATGAACTATTACCGAAATATAGACCGCAGCAAGGTGCAGTTTGATTTTATTGTTGATAGTGATTCTACATTCATTCCTCGTGAAGAGATAGAAAGCTTAGGTGGCCGAATCTATATTGTTCCTCCGTATCAGAATATCAGAAAATATATTCCGGATCTTGTAAAATTATTTAAACAAAACAAATATCAAATAGTTCATTCAAACATAAACACATTAAGCGTTTTTCCGCTTT
>CANQNK010000003.1 GCA_947625195.1 uncultured Clostridia bacterium
TACCTCGTCGCCCGGCTTTGCATATGCCTTGTCAGGAACTACGGATACCGTTACGTCAGCTGCCTCTGTCGGCTCCTCTGTCGGCTCCTGTGTTTCAGGCTCATCAGTTGGATCCTCAGATGGCTCCTCTGTCGGCTCAACCGGCTTGTCAAGACCTTCGATCGTAAATGTAACCTGAATTATAGTATTAGCCTCAAACTCGTCACAGATAGCAGCAAAGTCTGCATCGTAGAACTCTGATGACGCATCTGCTGTCAATCCGCCGCCGCCAGGATTATATAACTCAAGTCTTATATTTCCGTTTCCTTCAATATCTCCGTAGAGGAGCTTGGAGTTGTCAAGTACAAAATCCTTTGTACCGAATTGTGTGTCATCGGGGTCGATGTTGACGGTAACGTCCTTAATAGTGATGCCTGCATCTGTTACTCTCTGCTTAGCTTCTGCAGGAGAAAGACCTTCGTCCTTAGTTGTAGCTACGTTGTATGCAGCAGCAAGGCCCTTCATATCTACATTAAATACCTGTACACCCTTAGCGCTTGCAAAAACTGCACCCGGAGTGTCTGGAGAAACGTGTACGTTCGGGTCTGTTACATACCAACCAGCCTGATCGCCGCTCAGACTTACAGTGTAAGTTCCGTCGCCGGTAATCAGAGCGTCAGTTCCGTAACCGCTTTCTTCCGAACCGTCGTTAGGATTCCAGTTGCCCCAGCCTGACCATGTATCGTCTGCGAACATAAGGAATGCAGCATATCCCTCAGCAGGCGTTGGCGTACCTGTAGGCTCTTCCGTAGGTTCCTCTGTCGGATTGTCATTAGTCTTGCCGATCATCAGCTTGATACCAACAGAATCACTGGATGATCCTGCGAGGTAGCAGTCGCCGTCAACTGATGTATAAGGAACTACAGCAGCCTTACCAAGGTCATTCCAAA
Source organism: uncultured Clostridia bacterium (assembly GCA_947625195.1). GTDB lineage: Bacteria > Bacillota > Clostridia > Oscillospirales > Ruminococcaceae > UMGS1601. The sequence goes on from CANQNK010000003.1 coordinate 930, forward strand.
TGTTTGCAAGTCCGTTGCTGTCAGCGTCTGTTGTAAGAGCCGCATTTACATTAAATGTGTGCTTGCCATTGATAACTATGGTATCAACTGTAAGAGCTACAGCACCCTTGTTGTTATCTGAGAAGAAACCGAGATTTGTCAATCCGTTACCTGTTAAACCACTGATTGTAGTAGAATAGGAACCTGTTCCTGTAATAGCAGTCTCAGCACTGTGTCCAATCCAGCCAGCTTCCTGATTCTCCCACTTAAGAGTTGTAGCACTGCCAGCAGTTACATTATAGTTATATGTTATAGAATTAATAGCTTCTTCAGTATCTTCATCGGGCCCTGCCGAATCTGTCGGCTTTTCTGTCGGGGTCTCCGCCGGTTTTTCAAGAGTAACACTCTTAAGATTTACTTTAACTCCGGCGTCTGCGGCATAATACTGTGCACCGCTTTGGTCAATAAATGCAACCGCAAGGAACAATACTACCTCGGCATTAACTGCCGTACCGTTCCAAGCAACCGTATAAGTACCGTTCTTACTGATCGGTATTGCCGGGTTTCCGCTCTCATTCGGAGTCCAAGCCTGCCAGCCAGCGCCGTTTGAGAAAATCATGTATGCCTGAATTGGAGTAGTAATTCCGGTAACATCAAATGTGATGTAGAGCTCGGATTGCTTATACAATTCCGGCAATTTAGTTGAATTGCCCCAGTCCTGAATCAACTTAAACTGGTCGCCTTCAAGCACTCCGGTTTCTTTGTACCAACCGTTATCAGGCTCAATACCGTCTGCGGAAGCTGTTGTAAACGCAGAAACTGCGATTGTTGTAACAGCTACAGCAGCAGCAAGAGCACCCGCTAAAAGTCTTTTTAGCTTCATGTTTAAATTCCTCCTTAAAAATTGATTAAATGTAAGTATATCTATCGATACAGCCTTATAATAGCACAACGCAATTAAAATTTCAAGCCCTTTAAAAAAAATTTTTAATATTTTTTATTTTTTCGTTATTTTGGTCAAAAAAACGGACTGTAAGTTATGCAAAATATACATACATTTCGGTAAAAACCGATAATTAGAGAAAAAATCCCCATAAAAAAGCATGATAAAAAATGCTGTCAAACAATTGACAAACGGGTGTTTATATATTATAATAGTATAGTTGTTTAACGTTCTGGCAAAAGCACAGACGATTTTGACGGCCCTGAACCTCTTGTGAACCGTCTGTCTGTTTTGAAAAATATAAAATGCTGATATGGCTCAGTTGGTAGAGCAGCGCATTCGTAATGCGCAGGTCGTCGGTTCGAGTCCGACTATCAGCTCCACATCGCCCCCCTTTAATAATTGGGGGGCGGTTTTTAATTACACAGAAAACAGCAAAGCGGCGCATTCGTATGACTGCCCGCAGGGCAGTTTATGCAGAGCCGTCGGTTCGAGTCCGACTATCAGCTCCACATCGCCCCCCTTTAATAATTGGGGGGCGGTTTTAAATTGCACAGAAAACAGCAAAGCGGCGCATTCGTATGACTGCCCGCAGGGCAGTTTATGCAGAGCCGTCGGTTCGAGTCCGACTATCAGCTCCACATCGCCCCCCTTTAATAATTGGGGGGCGGTTTTAATTACACGAAAAACAGCAAAGCGGCGCATTCGTATGACTGCCCGCAGGGCAGTTTATGCAGAATCGTCGGTTCGAGTCCGACTATCAGCTCCACATCGCCCCCCTTTAATAATTGGGGGGCGGTTTTATTTTCCGGAAAGCTTTAAATCACAAAAGCCGGGTGATTGTCCTCTACCCCTTTGTGATCAACTCAGCGCCGCCCATATAAGGAGACAGCGCCTTGGGAATTCTAACGGTTCCGTCGGCGTTAAGGTTGTTTTCAAGAAAAGCAATAAGCATTCTCGGCGGAGCTACAACGGTATTGTTAAGCGTGTGAGGGAAATACTTGCTGCCATTCTCGTCCTTTACTCTTATGGATAAGCGCCTTGCCTGAGCGTCACCGAGGTTTGAGCACGAGCCCACCTCAAAATACTTTTTCTGTCTCGGGCTCCAGGCCTCAACGTCAATGCTCTTTACTTTCAGGTCAGCGAGGTCTCCAGAACAGCACTCAAGCGTTCTTACGGGAATGTCCAGAGTGCGGAAAAAGTCTACTGTGTTTTTCCAAAGACGGTCAAACCACTCCATACTCTCCTCCGGCTCGCATACGACTATCATCTCCTGCTTTTCAAACTGATGAATGCGGTAAACTCCGCGTTCCTCAATGCCGTGCGCGCCCACTTCCTTTCTGAAACACGGAGAGTAGCTTGTCAGCGTCTTAGGAAGGCTTTGCTTATCTAGAATGGTGTCGATAAACTTGCCGATCATCGAGTGCTCACTCGTACCGATCAGGTACAGATCCTCGCCCTCTATCTTATACATCATGCCCTCCATTTCGGCAAAGCTCATAACGCCGGCAACCACGTTGCTTCTTATCATAAACGGGGGAATGTAATAGGTAAAACCGCGGTTAATCATAAAGTCTCTCGCGTAAGAAAGAATAGCCGAGTGAAGTCTTGCAATGTCTCCGCAAAGATAATAAAAGCCGTTTCCGCTGGTTTTTCTTGCAGCGTCTATGTCGATTCCGTCTAACTTTTCCATAATATCCACATGATACGGCACCTCAAAGTCTGGGACAAACGGCTCACCGAATCTTTTAAGCTCAACGTTTTCGCTGTCGTCCTTACCGATCGGCACGCTGTCGTCGATAAAGTTCGGGATAATAAGCATAATTTCCCTGATTCTGTCCTCAAGCTCTGCCTCCTCCTTTTGAAGTCCTTCAAGCTGCGCGCCTATCTCCTTTACCTGCCTCTTGATGCTTTCGGCGGCGTCCTTTTCACCTTTTGCCATAAGACCGCCAATCTGCTTAGACATCACGTTTCTCTTGTTTCTCAGGTCGTCACCCTTTATCTTGGCCGCGCGGAATTTCTCGTCAAGCTCACAAACCTCGTCTACAAGCGGGAGCTTTTCGTCCTGAAACTTTTTCTTGATGTTGTCCTTTACTCTTTGCGGATTTGTTCTCAATTCCTTAATGTCGATCATTTTAAAACTCCTTTCAATTCCTCATCCACGTCCATACCGAACCGTCTGTACAGCGATCTCAGCATCTCCTTGCGCTCCCCCTCAAACTCGACGTAAAAGTCGGAACACAAATGCGCAAACCTCTTAAGATTCTCTTTGTCGGGAAGCTTGATGATAATCTGATACTCGCCGCGGCTTTTCGGAATTACAGAAATTCCCTTGCGTCCGAAGGTCTGTGCAAGAGACGCCTCTATTTCCTTGGCATAGGTATCGTCATATTTAAGCTTTCCGGATACCTTTTTTCCGCCGGCAAGAGAAGCTGCAAGCCGTTCGACCTGCCTTACCGAGAGACCTTCGCTCACGGTCTTTTGGGCAATCTCGCCCCTTATCTTCTCATCCTCGACTGAAAGCAGAGCTTTTGCGTGTCCGGCTGAAAGCTCAGAGCTTCTCACAAGTTCAAGGGTTTTGCTGTCAAGCTTCAACAGCCTGAGAGCGTTTGCTACGGCAGAGCGTGATTTCCCAACCGATTCCGCAACCTGCTCCTGCGTCATATCAAAGCCGTTCATAAGGCGTTCGTACCCCTGCGCCTCATCGACGGGGTTTAGGTCCTCGCGCTGAAGGTTTTCAATCAGCGCTATCTGAGCCGCTTCAGCGTCGCCGATCTCCTTGATAAATGCGGGGATTTCCAAAAGTCCCGCTGCTTTTGCGGCGCGCCACCTTCGCTCACCCGCAACGATCTGATATCCCCCGGTCGGAATTGGTCTTATCAGGATCGGCTGCAAAACGCCGTGCTTTGAGATAGAGTCTGCCAGTACCGAAATAGCCTCCTCGTCGAAGCTTTTTCTCGGTTGATTTTTATTAGGCTCTATCTCGGATAACCGAATGTTGACAGCAAAGCTTTGCGCCCCAATGCCTTGCTCCTCGGTTTCCTCCGCCTCAAGAAACAAAGCGTCCATACCCTTTCCAAGTCTTTTCTTCGCCATAAATCCTCCTGTTTTTACATTATTTTGCTATCTTAAAAACTCAAACAGCCTGCCAAACGACAAAGCCTGCGCCTTAATGTCTGTCGGCAGCGAATCAATTATAAAATTATACATCTGCGCAAAGCACAGTATCAGGCAGATAACAAGAGAGACCGTCATAAGAGTGTTTAAATGTCTCTTGGTATTTTCTTTGCATCTTCTGTAGATAACAAACGATATCACCAGCGCACCCAGAAGAATCTGCCAGTTGAAGTCCAGACCGTATCTCGGACTGTATCCCGATTCCCATACGGAACACATTATAATAAACGGTGCAATCACACACACGGCGGTGAGCATTGCTGTATAAAGCCGCCTGTTTTTCCTGTCACAAAGCGAATATGCTTTTGCGCCTTTTGCATAAGCAAACACCGGCAGAGCCTTCCACAAAATTCCCAGTGCCGAATATACCGCTACAAAATAATATCCCTGCGGATTAAACTGTTCGACAGAATAAAAGTTTAAAAACGGAAATGTTGATGATGACCTCGGGATAGCAAAAAGATAGTTAAACAGACCGATAAGCACAAAGTGAGTGTGATATTCCGCCTTTGTGAAATCATTTACTGTCAGCGAATACTGTATTCCGAAATCAAATACAGAGCCGAATCTTATATAGTTATACAGCATCTGAACAGAGCCTATCAATATAAAGGGCAGCAGTGCGCATAAAAGATACGGAAGATACGTTTTTGCCGCAGATTTATCAGCGCTCTTATTATCTCTGAGCTTTAAAACTCCTGCCGCTATAAATATCAGCGCCGCTAAGCAGTAAACTGCAAGCGTCGGCCGGCACAAAACTGCAAGGCTCAAAAAGACGGAAGAAAGCGCCGCATTCAGTCTGCTCACCTCGCCGCCGCCTATTACGTTTGACTTTAACATGAAATACGCTCCTGCGGCAACACACGCAAAGCCCGAAGTCTGTGCGATCTCATAAAATTCTGATATGTGAAAATTAAACCACACCCCGCTTATAAGCTGCATCATAAACAGCCCCATAAGAACAATTGACGAACGTATATCTTTAAAAAACTTTTGTACAAACAACAGATAAAGCTTTGTAAGAAAGAATATTCCTATACAGCCGAAAAGCCACACTGCCCAGAATGACGGAAAATAATGCCCGGTCAGAAGATGATACGGCAGAAAAAGCGTTACAACGGGGGCGATTCCATAGTAGGAGTAGATCTTACCGTTATATAAAAGATGATCCCACGGGTGAGCGCCAATCTGCGCCTCGTCTCTCTGAGAGCGGTCGTATGGGTTTTCAAGCGCCATAAGCTTGTCGCTTGGCTCAATGTCAAGATATGTGTGACCGTCCTCAAAGGCGTCCACCAGCTCTTTCGTCATCTGATTTCCCGTAGTAAGGGTGAGGTCCTTCATTATGCTGTGGTCCTCGTCCTTGTACCTTCCGGCGTTTGTAAGCGCCAGAGCAACGGCAATAAGCGCCGCCGTAAAGACGTAGGCTACTCTTTTGACCGTTTTTTCGTTTTCGCAGAAACTTTTTTTAAGCTTTGCCGAAACGGTCAGAATGTAAACCGCAGCGGACAGTAAAACTATAAGAAAAAACCTCACCGGCGAAAAACTGAATTCAATAGGCCTGTTTATTTCTATACTTCTTACTGTTATTATTTCTCCGTCGCCGGCTGTAAACGAAAGCTTAAGCTTGTGAACATCTCCTGAAAAATTGCAGGGAACAGTGAAGCTTCTTTCGTTGTCCCTAATCGGCGATATACTGGCTTCTCCCGTTCTGTACCGTGCAGAGTAGGTGTCATCGGTAAAATCAACGGCTATATCTACGCTTGCATTTTTATCGGAATAAGCGTTTACCGTCAGAGTTCCGATTGGAACGTCAAGCGACAAAAATTCCAAAGATGCGCTGCCTTTCGACCGATTTTGTCCGGTTTTCTCATCAAAATTTATAACCTCTGCGCGGCTGATATCCAGAGTCTGCCGCTCATAGTTCCCGAAAAGCAAGTGAAAGGAGTTAAAGTTGAAGACAAATATCTCAAGCCCCGCGGCAATAATAATGAGTCTTTTTAAAAACCTAATCGTCCGTACGCTCAGACCGAACGAAAACTGCCCAAGCAGCATTACGGCAACGATCACCGCCTCCGCAAACAGCAAAGCGCCGGAAAACGGCGACAGATCAAGCACTCCCAGAGCATCTGCGACTGCCAGTATCAGTATTGCCACTACCGCCGCAAACTGAACTGTTGTTAAGCTGATCACAGACTTAAGCTTACCACAAGCTTCCTTTATCCCCCGATGCACTCTTGGGTCCATATCTGAGTTCACATTTTTTCATCTCCTTATGATTTGTTAATAAGTTTGTCCGCCTGCAAGCATTTTTAAGTTTTGCTAACTAACTTTCTATCCCTCTTCAAAAACTCTGCCGCCAAGTCCTCATAGGCCTTAGCGCCCTTGCATTTCGGATTGTAATACATCACCGGCTCACCAAAGCTCGGAGCCTCTGAAAGCGCGATGTTCCGCGGTATATGAGTCTTGTATACCATCGCACCAAAGTGCTTTTTGACCTCATTTGCTACCTGCTCGGTAAGGTTGTATCTCTTTACAAACATAGTAAACAAAATGCCGTTTATCACAATTTTGGGATTATAGCTTTTTTTGACGCGCTTGATCGCTTCGCTGAGCTCCACCAGTCCCTCAAGCGACAAAAACTCGCACTGGATAGGGATCAAAACGCTGTCACAGGCGGAAAGAGCGTTTATCGTTATAAGGTCCAGGGTAGGGGGGCAGTCGATAATGATAAAGTCGTAGTCGTCCTTTACTGAAAGCAGCTGCATTTTAAGCCGCTGGGCACGATGCTTGGTCTCCATAAGCTCAACGGCGGCGCCCGCCAGAGTCTGCGTTGCCGGAACAACACAAACGCCGCGGAATTTCGTGGCAACAATAGCCTCAACCATTCTGCAATTACCTAAAATCGCCTCGTATACGGTGTTTCGAATGCTTCTTTTTTCAATGCCGAAACTTGTCGTGGTGTTGCCCTGAGGATCAAAATCCACCACGAGGATCTTCTTGCCCTTAACTCCCAAAGCAGCGGCGAGATTTACGCAGGTAGTAGACTTTCCCACGCCGCCCTTTTGATTTGACACTGCTATAACCTTGCCCATTTATACATTCCTTTCGGTGATATACAAAATTCCTGATGCCTGTCTGCTCAAAGAAATTTTTAGTCTAAGGTTATTATACCATAATAAACTAATTTTTCAAGGGCTTTGTAAAAAGAAATGTTCCACGTGGAACATTGAGAAAGATCTCGGCAAATTGTTTCACGTGGAACAATGAAAAATATGAAAATGCCGCGTGAAACGTTCGGGGGAATGGGAACATTGTTTCACGTGGAACATTTTAGCTAATTTATGGGTATTGTGATAAGGTATTCGATCACATCGCCCTTTTGTTTTTTAACGGCGTTTGCCTTTACCCCGGCAAGCTTCATCACCTCGACCGCCTTGTTTACGGTATTCAGAAACAACCGCACGTCCTTTAAAACAGGCGCTCTTTTGACGTATGATTGTCGAATTTTGTCCTTATTCAGAATCGACTTTACAAGCTTGTCCGTACTTTCAACGTTTAGCTTGAAGCGGTTTATCCTATCCAGCACGAAGATCCTGTCCTGTTTCTTTTCAAGCTGAACAAGCGCCCTTGCGTGCCGCTCTGAAAGCCCCATCGCGCTAATCAGCTTGCGCTCGTCCTCAGGCAGGCGCAGAAGCCTTAGCTTGTTCGCAACGGTAGACTGAGCCATTCCCAGCCGCAGAGCCGCGTCTCCCTGCGTCATTCCGTAAATCTGCACGAGGTTGTTTATCGCCTCCGCCTCTTCAAAAAAGCTCAGGTCAGAGCGATGAATGTTCTCGATCAGCGCCATAAGAGCCGAGTTGCGCTCATTCGTGTCGAACAGTATGCAAGGCACCGACTGAAATCCAACCATTCTTGCCGCGCGAAGCCTGCGTTCTCCCGATATAAGCTCATAGCCCTCTCCGCGGCGGCGAACCGACAGCGGCTGGATTATTCCGTCTCTGGATATGCTCTTTGCCAGTCGGGTAAGGTCGTCGAGATCAAAATTTTTCCTCGGCTGTCCGGGGTTTGGCCTGATGTTTTTTATCGGTATTTCCAATATCCTGCCAAAGTCAGTCTGACTTTTCTTTGTCTTTATTCCTACCATTTTTGTCTGTCCTTTCTTTTGCACACAAAAAAGTGCGCTTTTCTCTCTAAATCAAGAATAGCACACCGGGAAAAATATTTCCACATAAAATTTTCTGCCTTTTATGCCAGATTTGCGCACAAAGCGACAGTTTACAGTGGTTTTTTGGTCATCTGCCCTTTGTTTCGGGGGTATTTTGACGGAGTTTGCGATATTTTTTTGACAACTATCAGCGTTCTCGCGTCTCCGGACGGCAAGCAGTACCCATAAACCTCCTCAAGACGCCCTCCGAGCGTCCTTATAGCAGTGTATGCCTCCTTTGCCTCCTGCTCGCCCCGGCTTCCCTTAAGGCTCAGGAAAAATCCGCCTTCTTTCACAAACGGCAGACAATACTCACACAATACCGGCAATGCCGCAACCGCCCGCGCTGTGGCAATGTCATACCTCTCACGATATTTAGTGTCTCTGCTCAATTCCTCCGCTCTGCCGTGGATACATTTCGCACCAAACCCAAGATCATCCGAAAGCTGTGTAAGAAAATTCACCCGCTTTAAAAGCGAATCCAGCAGGGTAGCATCAATATCACTGCGCATAATTTTAAGCGGGCAAGACGGAAAACCAGCTCCGGCTCCGACATCAATAATACTTGCGCTGTTTTTGATTACAAAATGATAAAACGGCAAAATACTGTCTAAAAAGTGCTTCTCAGCTATATCCTCCGGAGAAGTAAGGGCTGTAAGATTTACCCTTTCATTATATGAAACGAGCTGCTCGGCATAGCTGTCAAACCTCAAAAACTGCTCATCTGATACTGCTATGCCTGCGCTTTTAAACAGAGAAATAAAGTTTTGCTTTATAAACATTTTAACATCCTTTCAAAGTATATCCGCAATCTTATGACCTGTGGATGTGCAGCCCCTCATGTCAACAAAACTGTGCAAGTCAATGCTTCATTGCAAAATCAGCACCTGTGCAATTTCGACAAAATGTGCACTTGAAAAATTTATACTGCGTGGTATAATATTACTTAAGGAATTGTTACTTGTAAATTGTACCACAGACAACAGTTTTTTTCAAGTTTTATTCAAACCAAAAGGAGAATCACCATGGATTTTTTAGAGTTCTTAAAAGCAAGATACTCCGTTCGCGGATACACCGACCGTACTGTCGAGGACGACAAGCTTGCCGCAATTTTAGAGGCGGGAAGATTTGCCCCCACAGCCGCTAACCTTCAGCCGCAATCTGTAATTGCCGTCAAAAGCAAGGAAGGACTCGCAAAAGTATCACAAGCGGCTAACATTTACGGGGCGCCTCTGGCAATCATAGTCTGCGCCGACAAAACAAAGGCTTGGAAACGCCCTTACGACGGCAAGATAACCACTGACATCGACGCATCTATCGTCACCGACCATATGATGCTCGAGGCCGCAAGCCTCAAGCTTGGCAGCGTGTGGATATGTCACTTTAAGCCGGATGTGCTCAGAAACAATTTTGATATTCCCGAAAACCTAGAGCCTGTAAACATCCTCGCAGTGGGGTATATGGACGATTCCGTGCCGCTGAGGGAAAAATCAAGAAAGGCTCTGGAAGAGACTACGATGATAGTTTAAAATCTCTGTCACATTGTAAACGCGTTCAGACGCATTGCGCCGAAGGTCTATAAACATTGGCGTGCTCAATAATACAACAAAAAAGCGGGCAAAATGTCCGCTTTTTTCTATTCCAAACCGCTGAGCCATATCAGAAGCACCGATATGTCCGCCGGGTTTACTCCGGAAATGCGGCTGGCCTGTCCTAAGTTTGCCGGCCGTATCCGGTTAAGCTTTTCCGAAGCCTCAAGCCGTAGTCCCCGTATTTCTGAGTAGTCGGTATCCTTCGGGAGCGGCTTGCTTTCAAGCTTTCTCATACTCTCGATCTGCTCAAGCTGTATTTTTATATATCCCTCGTACTTGACGGAAAGCTCAACCTGCTCCCTTACGTCATCCGGCAGGTCGGGTCTGTTATCGTCAAACGGCGCAAGTCCGTCGTATGTAAGCTGCGGCCGACGGATAAGCTGGCTCAGCTTTGCTCCGCTTGACAACGGCTCTGTTCCCTGCGAGATAAGATATTTGTTTACCCGCTCAGGAGATATGCTGACGGAGCTTATTCGCTTTATCTCGCGCTCTATCAGCCTTCGCTTTTCCTCAAGCGCATCGTAGCGTTCCTTGCCGATAAGCCCTATCTCATACCCCAGCGGCGTCAGGCGAAGATCGGCGTTGTCCTGCCTCAGAACAAGACGGTATTCGCTTCTGGATGTGAGCATCCGGTAAGGATCGGTACAGCCCTTTGTAACAAGATCGTCAATCAGCGTTCCTATATACGAGCTTGCACGGTCAAGCGTTATAAGCGGCTTTCCCTGAGTAAGCCTTGCCGCGTTTATTCCCGCGATAAGCCCCTGCGCCGCAGCCTCCTCATAGCCAGACGTGCCGTTGAACTGTCCCGCTCCGAACAGTCCCTTTACCTCCTTAAACTCAAGCGTTGCGTAAAGCTCGGTCGGGTCACAGCAATCGTACTCTATCGCATACGCGTTTCTCATTATCTCGACCCTCTCAAGCCCCTTTATCGTGCGAAGAAATTTTAGCTGTACCTCCTCCGGCAGCGACGAGGACATTCCCTGAAGGTAAAATTCGTCTGTGTCAAGACCCATAGGCTCGATAAAAAGCTGATGGCGGCTCCTGTCAGAAAAGCGCACTATCTTGTCCTCGATAGACGGACAGTAGCGAGGCCCTACACCCTCTATCTGGCCGCCGTACATCGCCGAACGCTTTATGTTTTCAAGTATTACCCTGTGCGTCTGCTCATTTGTATATCCGATATAGCAGGGCAGGGTGTTTTTCAAATCGCCCGTTGTCGAAAACGAAAACGGCGTTATCTTTTCGTCGCCCTCCTGCCGCTCCAGCAGCTCAAAGTCAATGGAGCGGCGGTGAACCCTGGCCGGGGTTCCCGTCTTGAACCGGCGAAGGGTTACTCCCAACTCCTTTAAGCTGGACGACAGAAAATTTGCCGGCAGAGTGTGATCCGGCCCGCTCTCGTACGACGCTTCCCCTACGAATATCTTGCCCTTTAAATACGTTCCCGAACAGACGATAACCGCCTTTGCGCCATATTCGCTTCCTGTGCGTGTGCGTACTCCGCAGACAGTTTTGCCTGTATGCAAAAGCTCGGTGACTTCTCCCTGCTTAAGCTCAAGATTTTTCTCTCCCTCGACCGTCTTTTTCATATAGCTGTGATACTTTACCCTGTCTGACTGAACCCTGAGGGAGTGTACCGCAGGACCTTTTCCTCTGTTTAACATCCGGCTTTGCAGAAAGGTCGCATCAGCCGCCTTGCCCATCTCTCCGCCGAGCGCGTCTATCTCCCGCACGAGATGACCCTTTGCCGTTCCGCCTATCGACGGGTTGCACGGCATATTCGCCACAGCGTCAAGCGTGAGCGTGAAAAGTGCGGTTTTTGCTCCTAGCCGGGCTGCGGCAAGAGCTGCCTCACATCCCGCGTGACCAGCGCCTATTACTATTATATCGTAGTTTTCAAGCATTTTTTGTTCCTCCGAAAATGTTCGTTTCAGCGAGATATCCGCCGATTTCTCCTGACGATTTCTCATTCTTCTCCAGTTAAAAAAGCCGTATATGTCGTTTGCCAGAAACATTGCAAAGCAGACGATCATCGGCAGATAGGATATATCCTCAACAGTCGCCAGCGACCACAGAACTATCAGCACAAGGTCGTTTGCCGCATATGCAAGAGCGTAAAAAGGACTTCTCATAAACGTAAGCGACGACGCAAGAAAGCTTGTCGCTACCGAAAATGTGCTGACCAAAAGATTTGCATTGCCGAGCGCTTTCAGAATAAAGTAAAATACTGCCGAAACCGCCGCGGTAAGCCCGCACAAAATCGTAAAGCTTTTTTTCGACAATCGGTTTACCAGTACCTCGGCAGACTTTTCATACGGGTTTTTTATCCACGAAATTATTGCAAGTACGGCGATCGGCGCCGTCATACAAATATAGGTTATCATCTCTCCGTAATAACGAAACCAAAAGGATATTATTCCGTAAAAAACCGCGAACACAACCGTCAGCACCTGTCCGAGCACATAGCCCTTCGCTACGAATATAAGCGCCGTTACGCCTATCAAAGACGCTATCAGCGTAAGGTAATCCTCCGACGACAGCAAAAACGATACTCCAACCGTTACCACCGAAAACAGCCACAGGAATATCTCAAATTTAGTGAGCGCCCTGAACGAACCGCGAAGCTTCATATTGCCCCTCCAAAAAAAATAAGCACCCTGCATACACATCTTCTTTCGCCTTGCGATGTGCGCGAATGCTTTTGCTTTTTTATATTACCACAGCCGTGCCGAAAAATCAAGTGTCTTATCGGCAGATTATCTGTCTGCCGTTATTCCTGTTACACCTTTTATATCCTCTATAAAATCGCGGCGGCATCCTCTGGACATCGGAATGACACTGCCGTTTTTTAAAACTATATGATCCCCTTCAATTGATTTTACACAATACGCGTTTATCAGATAACTTGCGTGCGGACATAAAAAATAGTCCGGCAATGCCCCCTTTATTCTTCTTATCTGTCCGTATGTGCATATGTCTTCCTTTTCTGTGACAAAGTATATCCTGCGCTTCTGACTGCGTATCATTATTATGTCTGACGTTCGATAAAACACATACTTTCTGCGAGTTGAAAGCATTATTATCCTGCGCCTTTTGTTTTTTGCCTCCTTAAGCCGTATCAATACCGCTTTCAGCACTTCCTTTTCCACCGGCTTTGCCAGTACGGCAAACGGCCTGAGCTCACAACTGCTTAAAAATAACCTTTCAAGCTTCTTGACGGTACATGCGGATACCAAAAATATTATTTCTATTCCTTTAAAACGCTCCGCAATCACCGACGCCAGAGATATTACATTGTTGTTTTCGGCATCGGCGCAAATAATTGCGGCGTCTATAACCGTGTCATCTGCATATAAGCAGTCGAAAAAACGCTCTTCATCACAAAAGGGCTGATAATGTACCGACTCAGATATATCGCTTAATATTTCTCTGAGCCCGACTAGAAAATCCGGATCTTCATCCAGCGCAATTATGCTTAACTGCTCCATCCTTTACAACTCCTTTCAAAATTACACGTATTTATTCTAACACAAAAGAAAGAACAAACTTTCGATAAAAATTGATAAAATTGTAAATACAAATGCAAAATATTACATAAATATGCTGGATATCACAAATAAAGTGATTTTATATCGCGCGCAGACCTATAAACTATTGGAAACCGGTTTTACTCTTATATGTTAAGATGATCATATTTTTGGCCGAATTATTCCTGCGAAGCGGCTGGCATTGATGCTTCTTCAGATGTAGGTACAATAATCTCTCCGGACTCTGAAAAGTCACAGTTGTCAAGCCATAATCCGTCAAGCTCTTCTGACTGATTATAGACAAGAGTTACCACAATACCCTTTTGTTCATATTCAAGAGCCGACGTTACGATGGTGTAGTCCTCCTGTTCTGTTACGGAAACAAAATGATACTCTTTATAGTCTCCCGTATCTTCGGCTGCCTTTTCCCACGCGGAGATAAGCCCGCTCTTATTCAGCTGTGTACGCATATTTTCCGAGAACAGACTGTAGACTGCCTCAAAATCGCCTTCCGACATCGAAAGACAAAGATTTCTCGAAAGCTCCTTTACCTCATCAATCTGCGATATTGAAGAACTCACAGACGGTCTGGTTTCTGACGAGTCCTTGCTGCTTTCATCGGCGCAAGCGCACAGCAGACACATAATACCCGCCGCTAAAATAAATGCAAATAACCTCTTTTTCATTTTTTTCACCTCTCAAAATAATTAAACCACAGTCCGGAAATTTCTCCGCCGTTAAAAACGTATTTTACGGAAATACCCGTTTTTTCAAAAATAAGATAATAAGTAATAACATTTTCCTCGCAATCGGTTCTCAATACGCTCTCGTAGCTTCCGCATCCGCTTATTGTGTCGTTCCAGACCGTCTTAAGCACACCCGGAGGAAGATACTCCTTCATTTTTTTACTAAAACGTTTATAAAGATATTCCGTATTGTCGGCAAGAAGGCTTTCTGTACATCTTCCGGCTTCAGCGATCATCTCCGTACTATGATTTGAAAACACAGTTTTCACCGATACTTCAAAGATATTTCCGCCCTTTTCGGCAACGGTCATCACCTCCTCAAGAAGCCGCAGCTGCGAACGCAGGGTGTCCATTCGCGCAAACAGCATATTCCGATTTTCCTTTAGCACCATTGCCGCTTTTTCGCCTTTGACTACGATCCGTCCGACATCCTCAAGTGACAGCGAAAGGGAACGTAAAAGCAAAACCTTTCGCGCTTTCTCTATGTTCTCTTCGTCGAACTGCCGCGGTGCGTTTTTGCCCGTTCGCACACTTTTTAAAAAACCCAGCTGCTCATAATACCTAAGCGTTCTTGATGTTGTTCCTAATATCCGACACACCTCCGCCATTGGCTTTAGTCTTTCCGTATCATCACCCCCCTGCAATCTTATTATATCACTTGACGCCGCGTCAATGTCAACAGGTTTTTTCTTATAAAAAAACCGCTGCTATGCGGCTTTTATTTTTCATTCTGCTATCAATTTTTACTTGCCTACGCAAAAGCGTGAAAACACCTCGTTTATGACCGCATCGCTTGTCCTTTCTCCGGTAAGCTCTAAAAGCGGGGATAGTGCTCCGTCAACCGCCGCAGTTACCGCATCAAGCGTTTCGCCTGCGTTGAACGCGTCAAGCGCCGTCTCAAGAGAGGCGCGGGCGCGGCTTGCACAGCTTTTTTGACGCTGGGACGCAAAAACCGTCTCCTGTGAGGAAAAAGCATCAACGCAAAGCAGCTTTTCTATCGCAGACTTAAGCGCGTCCTCACCCGTTTTTTCCCTGGCGGAAACTTCCACAGATAAAAAACCTTCAAAACCTTTATTGTCAAGCTTTTTTTCAAGATCGATCTTGTTGAGCACCACAATCGTGTTTTTCGGCGAAAGCGAGGATAAAAGCTCCTTATCGCTGTCAGAAAGCTTTCTTGAAATATCAAAAACCGCAAGCACCAGACGCGCAGATGAAAGTGTTTTTTTCGACAGTGAAACACCTATCTTCTCAACCGTATCGCTTGTTTCTCTCAGCCCCGCGGTGTCACACAGGCGCAAAACTACGTCTCCCACACGGGCGGATTCCTCAATAACGTCACGGGTGGTTCCCTCTATGTTGGTTACAATAGAGCGCTCAAAGCCCAGCAGCATATTCATTACCGATGACTTTCCCACATTCGGTGAGCCGACGATCGCCGTAAGAACGCCCTTTCGGAAAATCAGTCCGTCATCATAGCTTTTCATAAGCGCTGTAAGCTTGTCTATGCAGCCGCCAAGCGTGAGCCTTATGCTCTGCTCGTCCACCGCGGGTATGTCGTCCTCCGGGTAATCGATCCACGCCGCCAGAGATCCCAAAAGCGAGACAAGCCGGTTTTTTACATCCGTTATCCTCTTGAAAACCGCGCCCTCACGCATATTGTTCGCACTTATCAGCGCCCGCTCTCCTTCTGAAGAGATGATGTCCATTACCGCCTCCGCCTGCGTAAGCGTAAGCTTTCCGTTTAATACCGCACGCTTTGTAAATTCACCCGGCTGCGCCGGCTCTGCTCCCGTGCTGATAATAAGCCCCAATATTCTTTTGGTCACGTACGCTCCGCCGTGACAGGATATCTCCACCGTGTCCTCTCCCGTGTAGCTTTTTGGTGCCCGAAAGACGGTTAAAAGCACATCGTCAAGAATTTTCTCTCCGTCCGTTATTCTGCCGTAAGCACAGGTATGGCCATTCATCTCGCTGACCTTTTTATTTGAAAATGCCCTGAAAACCTTATCGGCGATAATAATCGCCTTGTCACCGCTCATTCTTATTAACGATATCGCCCCCGACAACAGCGGAGTTGATATTGCGCATATTGTGTTCATAATTCCTCCGAATGCTTTACAATCAAAAAAGCGGCGTTGCGCCGCTTTTTATTAAAGGTCTATCTTTGTGTAAAGTCCTGAGCCGAGATTATCCTCCGGCTTTGGCTTTTTATATTCCTTTTCAAACGAGCTTACTATATCATAGCCCTTGCCGCCGTTTCTTGAATCCCGACGGCCGCCGTTTCTTTTGTTATATCCGCCTTTTCTGGGCCTTCTTTCGTTTGAAGTGATGATCACCTTTCTGTACGGCTCTTCTCCCTTTGAATGAGATGACACTCCCTCTATATCGGTTATCGCAGAGTGGATTATTCTTCTCTCATACGGGTTCATTGGTTCAAGCGCAGACGCTCTGCCCGTTCTCTTTACCGTATTTGCTATCTTTCTCGCAAGAGCCTCAAGCTGCGCTTTTCTTCTCTCTCTGAAGCCGTTGCAGTCGGTAGAGATCTTGAAGTACTCTCTGTCTACCCTGTTGCATACAAGCGAAGCTAAATACTGCAAAGAATCCAAAACCTCTCCGTGTTTTCCGATAGCCTGTTCTACTCCGTCTCCCGATATTTCAAGAGACGCGCCGTTTTCAATCTCCGTTATCTCAACAACTACGTTTTCACAGCCCATTTTCTCAAACACGTTTCTGATGTAATCCGCCGCGAGCCGAGCCTTGGATACCTCGTACTCCGCCTCGATCTCCGCTTCTTCCTTCACCTTTCCAAAAAGCGATTTTTTGGGTTCCTTCAAAACCGTAAAGGTTATCTTCTCCTGTGATGTGCCAAACTCCCTGGCAGCCATTTCCTTTGCAAGCTCTACGCTTTCTGCTGTAAATACCTTTTTCATTTTAAACTTTCCTTTCCGATTATTCGTTTAATCATCCAAATATTCGTCGCCGTATTTTTCCGCCATCCTCTTTCTGGCCTCTGCCAAAAGCCGGCGCTCATATGCTTTCTTCTCTTCCTTGCTCATCTTCTTTTCCTCGCCGTTTTCATTCAGAACAACCGCCCTTGAACCGTTCGCGTTAGAAGGAGACGCTCCTTGAGCCGCAAGCGCTCTTTCGTACATGCTCGGACGTCGCTTTTTGTTCTTTTTGGAATCCTCCTCGATCATCTTTTCAACCCTGTCGGGGGTGTATATCTTGTTAAGAATTACCGTCTGTATGAGTGTGTATACCGCTGAAAGCGTCCAGTAAAGTCCCAGTCCGGCGGGAAACCTGAACGAGATCCAGAATGAAAACAGCGGCATTATGAACAGCATCAGCTTCATTCCTCCGCCCATCTGTGCGGCGTTTTGATTGTTCTTTTTCTGATAGTACTGCGATACCAGCGTCAGCGCCATCTGCGCTAAGAACGAGATTATAGGTATCAATACATATATAGACGACCAGCTCGGCATAGCCGAAAGCGGTATTCCAAAGAAGGTGTAGTCTATTTTGTTAATCTTTTCTCCCAGTCCGTCTTCGATTACGTCGTACATCTCAGAGTAGCCTGCATTTGCTATCTGTAACATAAGAAGCTGCGGTCTGTAGTAAAGCCTGTCGGATATCTCATCCTTGTTTGTCAGATACCTGCCAAATTCTGCGTCGGGGAATTTCTCAAACACCTGCTGTGCCTTCTTGACAAGCTCCTTATTATCTTTATATTCTTCAAAACTCGAAAATGTTACGGTTGTGCCGTTTACTTTAAGAGGATCCTCGCTGAATCCCGCCTCCTTTAGCTTTTTAATGTGGGAGTCCTTTTTATTAAGCGTGTCCACAGAGAAAATAAGCTTTTTTTCCTTATCTGTCAACTCATTGTAGTTTTTTCCGTTCATAAGATTTGCAAACACTATCGCCTCGTCGGTAAGCGCTTCGGCGTCGGTTATCGTTTCGTTTTGAACAGAAAACAAGCTGAATTCGTTATTGCCTATATCGGATATGAAATTCAGGGGCTGGTACACAACTCCGATTACTCCGAACAGAATGACCATAGTCACTATCATCGGCAGACAGCTGCCCATCGGGTTTACGCCCTCTTCCGAGTATAGCTTCATCATCTCTTCCTGGTACTTTTGTTTGTTGTTTGCATACTGCTTTTGAAGCTGCTTGAGCTTTGGACTGAATTTCGCCATTCGCGCTGTGTTCTTTTGCTGCTTTATCTGCGAAGGTACTGTTATCAGCTTTACTATAAGCGTAAAAATTATCAGCGCCAGACCGTAGTTGCTAAAGCAAAGCCAGTAGCAAAGCTTCATAAAATAACCCAGCAACGGGGTTATTATCGGTATGTTTGTCATAGGCTTTTATTTCTCCTTGTTTTTTTTATTTTTAATGTAAATTTTTCAGGAACGGGGTCTACTCCGCCCTCAGACCACGGATTGCACCTGAGTAACCTCCATGCTGCCAGGATGCTTCCCCTTATAACTCCGAATCGTCCGATCGCCTGCACCGCGTAGCTTGAGCAGGTCGGGTAATACTTGCATCTGGCCGGAAAAAGAGGGGATATGATCTTCTTGTAAATATACAGGGGCAACATTAAAACATACTTCATTTTCTTACGCCCTTTTCATTCTCTCTCTTTTTCATATCAAAAATCAGACGGCTTTCCAAAAACTTTTCAATGTCAGTCGATTTTTTATCCTTTATTCCCTGTCTTGCTACGATCACTATATCGTATCCCAGCGGAAGCTTGCTTTCACACAGCCGGTAAGCCGCCCGTATTATTCTTCTCGCCCGGTTTCTCTCTACCGCGTTACCAAGCTTTTTTGATGTGGTTATGCCAAGCTTGTTGTACGGTGTGCGGTTTATTAAGTAATACGCGCAAACCTCATCCGACGCGCAAAAACGTCCTTTTTTATATGCCCGGGAAAAATCCCTGTTTGATTTCATTACCGTTGTAAAAAGCATATTTTCCTCTTTGTCTTACCTGCTGGCGGGCTTAAGGTTTGCTTGACAAATCTCCGACAGAGCTTATTCGCCCGCGCTGCAAACCCCTTTTAAAACAAAAGACCACTCTATTACTTTTCTAATTCAAGTAGTAGTAGTGGTCAGCGAATTAGCAGCTTAATTTTTTTCTGCCCTTAAGTCTTCTGCGAGCTAAAATCTTGCGTCCGTTAGATGTTGACATTCTCTTACGAAAGCCGTGAACCTTCTGTCTTTGTCTTTTTTTCGGTTGATACGTTCTTTTCATTACGGATTTCCTCCCTTCAAAGAGTCGTGATGTTTATTTATCCAAACTCGTGTTTTTTTCGTTAATATCGGGGCAATGCGCCCCACAGAAGAACATTATATAATATTCCCGGACAGTTTGTCAAGGGATTTTTGTAAATTTTTCTTCTTTATTTTTTTATATACTACATATGGTATAGTGTTATCTTATAAGCACAAAAAAGTGCCGCTATAAATAATTTTACAACGACTTTTATTTCTGTCTGACTCAAAGCCCGCCGTGTTATTGACGGTTTGCTCAATCATAGCGTTTTGCTTTTAACCGTGTTCTGTGTAAGGGGCTGAATTATGATTTTCGCTAATAAATTTTGCTCTCGTTTTATAAAAAAATATCATTTATATTAGGTTATGTTATGAAGTTTTGAACGCCTTTAACAGTACGTCCTTTATATACCATTATAAATATATACAATTTGACGAAAAACAGGACGAAATTTCAGGCGTTTTTTTACATTATTTTGCTGCAAAAAATACCGCCGATTTGTTGAAAAAAAATTGTTTTTATGCTATAATATTCAATGAGGGAATAAACTTCTTTATTAGGCGTTTTTTGTGAAAAAGCTTCTTTTAATGAAAATTAAAAGATGTCCGGCGCCTTGTTATTAAAAAACATTTTTACCTTAAGTTACAGGACATGGAAAAGGGGGAATTTTAAACATATGCAGTCTTTTTTTGAAGTTTTTGAAAACGTCAAAAAATACTGTCTTGCAAACGAGAGCGTTAGCGAGATAGGCTATAATAAATGGATAGCTCCGCTTGTTCCGGTAAAATTTGAAAATAAAACCGCATACCTCGCCGCTCAAAGTGATTTTTCCAGACAAACAATAATGGATTTTTATTACGACGTGATTAAAAAGGGCTTTGAGGAAACTCTTGGCTTTGAAGTAAACGTCGAAATCGTTTTGCAGGAAGATAAAAGAAATGACTTTTACGAGGACGCGGCGACAACACAGTTTAATCAGGTCGTTGAAAATGAGAAAAAGCTTGAGAGGGCAATGCAAAACGGAAAATATAAACTTACCTTTGATAACTTTATAAAAGGAAAATCAAACGAGCTGGCATATGCCTTTTGTTACGCCGTTGCCGGAAAAGAGGACGATGATTCCATAAACAATGCGGAGATATTTAATCCATTGTTTATTTACGGGGATTCTGGTCTTGGAAAGACGCATCTTTTAAAGGCAATAGAGCACAAAGTAAGAAAAAATCATCCGGAGCTAAATATCATTTACGTTACCGGCGAGGAATTTACAAACGAGATAGTTAAGGCTATACTTGACAAGAATACCGCTCCGTTTCAGGAAAAATACAGAAGCTGTGATTTTTTGCTTATGGACGACGTTCAGTTCATTGCCGGAAAAGAAAGTACTCAGGAGGAATTTTTTCACACCTTTAACGCTCTATATAACAACGGCAAGCAGATAGTTTTGACAAGCGATATTTCTCCGTCTAAAATGCAAAAACTTGACGACAGAATCAAAAGCCGCTTTGTAAGGGGAGTTCAGGCGGATATTCAGCCTCCTGACTTTGAAACCAGACTGGCAATTATTAAGAGAAAAGCAGAACTTTTAAATATAAATATGTCGGACTCTGTTGCAAAGCTGATCGCAGAAAAAATAAAAAATAACATAAGAAATCTTGAAGGTGTTGTAAACAAGATAAAGGCTCTTACCATGTTTACCAGTGAGCCTGTCTCATACTCCATGGTGCAGAAGATAATAAGAGAAAACGCAGTCAATTCTCATCCAGCAGATATTACCGTAGACAGAATAATGAATGATGTTGCATCTGCCTTTAACGTAACTCCGGAGGAAATACGTTCTCCAAACAGATGCGCGCCGATTTCTCTGGCAAGAAAGGTTTTTATATACGTTATAAGAGAAATGAAGGGTCTAAGCTATGCTCAGATTGGCGAAGAACTTAACAGAAATCACGCAACTATTACTCTTAACTATCAGGATGTAAAAAAGATGCTCCTTAAAAATTCAGACTTTAAGGAAACGGTTGAAGACATTATCAAAAATCTAAAAGAATCATAAATATAAACACTTTAAACAATTTTTTAAACAATTTATTTTTAGTACAAACGCTTTTAAATTCACTTTATTCTGTATTTATAAACATTTCAAACTGTACATAAATTTGTCAGCAAACACCAAAAGTTTAAAATCTGTCATATAATTACCTTTTAGAACCTTTTTAAACATAATTTTTATATTTAAACAGATATGTATTGTTTATTTATGTTTTAAAATGCTTAATTACTTTTTTGATGTGTTTAAAAATGTTTGATCGTGTTTTAAATGTGTTTAGACTAAAAACCTTTTAAAACCTTGATTTGAGAGGTGTTTTTGTGTTTTTAACAATGTCTATTACAACTACTGATATTATTTGTTATATTATTTATTTATAAAGATAAAAATCAATTTTGAAATGAGGAAAAAGTTATGACTATAATATGCAACTCAAAAGAGCTTTATGAGGCAATTATTAACGTTTCAAAAGCGGTATTTGAAAAATCTACTCTCTTGGTTCTTGAAGGAATAAAAATAGACGTCAAGGAAACCTACATCAGGTTGACGGGATATGATCTGGAAATAGGTATTCAAACTGAATTAAAGGCCAAAAGCACGGGTACCGGAAAATTTGTAATTAATGCTCGTCTTATGGCGGAAATAGTAAAGAAGCTTGACAGCGAAGAAGTTACTCTTGAAGTGCTTGATAATCAGCAGATAAAGGTTTCCGGCGGAGACACTCAGTATACGGTTATGTTTATGAACGCCGATGATTTTCCGTCTCTTCCGTACAAAGAGGAGAATGCCGAAATCATAAGCATTGCACAGCCGGTACTTAAAAGTATGATAACGCAGACTATTTTTGCCGTTGCTCAGACAGACGCAAAGCCTGTGCTTAAAGGAGAGCTTTTTGAAATTGAAAACAATGTGCTAAAGATAGTTGCAATTGACGGATATCGTCTTGCAATAAGAACCGAAATGATTAAGTATGGCGGAACTGCTAAGTTTGTAGTTCCTGCAAAGGCTCTTAATGAAATATCAAAAATGTTAAAGGACGACGATGAACTTTCTTGTGAAATATATTTGAGTAAAAAACACGTTATATTTGAATTTTCCGGATATACCTTTTATTCAAGACTTATCGAGGGTGAATTTCATAATTATAAGGGTTCTGTTCCAAGTACAGGCAGCACAGAAATAATCATTGACCGCAAAGAATTTATAACCAGTCTTGAAAGGGCATCGGTTTTGATAAACGAAAGAATAAAAAGTCCTGTAAAATGTGTTTTTGACAAATCACAGCTCAATATTTCCTGTTCGACACCGGTGGGAAAAATAAGCGACAGAATAAATGCGGATATCACGGGTCCTATGATGGAAATAGGATTTAACTGTAAGTTTTTACTCGATCCCATTAAGTCGATTAGCGATGAAAAGGTAAGGCTTTTGATGAACGGAGGAAATCTTCCTATGAAAATAATTCCGGTA
The DNA here is from genome assembly GCA_947625195.1 of uncultured Clostridia bacterium. Classification (GTDB taxonomy): domain Bacteria; phylum Bacillota; class Clostridia; order Oscillospirales; family Ruminococcaceae; genus UMGS1601. Next base: position 23,887 of record CANQNK010000003.1, read on the forward strand.
GGTGAGGAGAGATTTACTTTTTTGGTTCTGCCGGTAAGACTTAAATCAGAATAGCTATGAAAAAAGATATAGTTTCAATAAAAACCGATTTTATAAAGCTTGATTCACTGCTTAAATTTGCCGGAGCGTGCGAAACCGGAGGAGAGGCAAAGGAAATAATACTTTCCGGTCTTGTTAAGGTAAACGGCGAGGTTTGTCTTATGAGAGGAAAAAAGATAAGAAACGGCGACAAGGTTACTATTGACAGAGAAAATTTAGAGCTAGAGGTTAAGGGATGATAATAAAAACTCTTACTGTCGACGGCTTTAAAAACCTCAGAAATGTAATTCTTTCGTTTGACGATAAGATGAACATTTTGTGCGGAGAAAACGCTCAAGGTAAAACCAACCTGATAGAAGCTATGTGGATATGCACAGGACTTAAAAGTTTCAGAGGTACTAAAGATAAGGATTTTATAGGTCTTGACAGGGATTCTTTTCATATAGATCTATGCTTTGAGGACAGGCAGAGAAACCAGACGATAAGCTTTAATATGTCAAAAAATAACATAAAAGAAAAAGCCGTGTTTTTAAACGGAGTAAAACTCAGTGCTCCGTCAAAGCTTTTTTCTTCTCTTAACTGCGTTATATTTACGCCGGAGGATCTTGAACTGTCAAAGGGAAGACCCGAAAACAGAAGACGCTTTTTAGACCTTTCGGTAAGCCAGATAAAACATTCTTACCTGGGCGTTATAAACAAATATGACGACATTATAAACCAGAGAAACAGGCTGTTAAAAAACATTGCGCTGGGTATTTCTCAAAAGGAAGAGCTTGATATATGGGACGAACAGCTTTCAAAACTCGGCTCCTATATAAGCGTTTTAAGATATGCCTATACTAAAAGACTCAGCAGGACTGCTGCGGCTTTGTACAGAGATATAACCTCGGGCAGGGAAGAGCTTTCTTTGAAGCTTTCTTCCACGGTGTTTGAAAGCCTTGAAGGGCGGGACGACTACAGCGGTGAAATGTATGAGGAATATCTTAACAGACTGAAAGAAAATATCGACGAAGATATGAGCCTGGGCTATACGCAGGCGGGTATTCACAGAGATGATCTTGTAACATATATAAACGGGCTCCCTTCAAGAGAGTACGGCTCACAGGGGCAGAACAGATCGGTAGCGCTTGTATTAAAGCTGGCGCAGGCGTATATTCTTTCGGACGAGATAGGCGACAGCCCCGTTATGCTGCTTGACGACGTACTTTCGGAGCTGGATCCGACAAGGCAGGAGTTTGTTATATCCAGAATAAATAATATGCAGGTTTTTATAACCTGCTGTGAGGAAAATAAGATAAGCAGACAAACTAAAGGCAAGTTTTTTGAAATCAAAAACGGCCTTGCCCGTGAGATAATCAGAGGATAGCTATGTTTTTGCACATTGGAAACAACAGGGTAATAAATACAAAAAATCTTATCGGGATTTTTGATATCGAAAAAACAAGCGTGTCAAAGCTGACAAGAGATTATTTAAACAACGCCGGAAAACAAAACAGAGTTATTTATGTTTCATACGAGCTGCCCAAAAGCTTTGCGGTGTGTTTTGACGAAAATTTAAACGAAGAGGTTTACGTTTCGCCCATATCGGCGGCAACGCTTTTAAAAAGACTTAAAGAAAACAAAATCGACTAATTATAAGAAAGGACGGACAATCCCTTGGAAGAAAATAAAGAGCTAAACGCAAGAGATATTTCCAGAATCAGCGAGTCAAACAATTACGACGAAAATCAGATACAGGTGCTGGAGGGACTGGAGGCGGTAAGAAAAAGACCGGGTATGTATATCGGCTCTACCGGCGAAAAGGGGCTTCATCACCTTGTATATGAGATCGTGGACAACGCAATAGACGAGGCTCTTGCCGGATTTTGCAGCGAAATAAAGGTAAATATCCTGCCGGGAGACGTTATTGAGGTTTCCGATAACGGCAGAGGCATACCAACCGGAATTCACCCGACAGAAGGAATTTCTGCGGCGACGGTGGTGTTTACCGTTTTGCACGCGGGAGGTAAATTCGGTGGCGGCGGATATAAGGTTGCCGGAGGTCTTCACGGTGTGGGCGCAAGCGTTGTCAACGCTCTGTCAGAGTGGCTGGAGCTTACCGTTTACGACGGCGAAAATATTCACTTTCAGCGCTTTGACAGGGGTAATTATACCGAGGACATAAAGATAATAGGCAAAACAGACAAAACAGGCTCTACGATAAAATTCAAGGCCGATCCGCTTGTTTTTGAAACAACAACCGTTTATAACTACGACACGCTGCTGCGCAGGTTGAGAGAGCAGGCTTTTTTAAACGCGGGCGTGAAAATCGTGTTCTCTGACCTAAGAGACGACAGCAATATACAGTCAGAAACGCTTCATTACGAGGGCGGCATAAGGCAATTTGTCGAGCATATTCACAGGGTGAGAGGTCAGTCTGCGCTGTTTGACGACGTTATCTACTTCAGCGGCTCTCAGGGGGACAGCTTTGCAGAAGTAGCCTTTCAGTACAACACCGACGACAAGGAAACGATAATGTCGTTTGCAAACAATATTCACACCATCGACGGCGGATCTCACGAGGACGGCTTTAAAAACGCCATAAAAAAAGTTTTAAACAATTACGGCAAGAAGTTTGGGCTTATAAAGGACGGCGCTGTATTCAGCGGAGAGGACGTAAGAGAGGGACTTACCGCAATAATTTCCGTCAAGCTTACCGACTGTGAGTTTGAGGGACAGACAAAGGGACGTCTGGGAAACCCGGAGGTCAGACCTTTGGTGGATAAGATAGTGACCGAAAAGTTTATGAATTATCTTGAGGAGAACCCGACTGTCGCCCGAATGATCTTTGATAAGGCGGTGCTCGCCCAGAAGGCAAGAGAAGCCGCTAAAAGAGCAAGAGATCTTACAAAGAGAAAATCGGCGCTGGAATCGGCACAGCTTCCCGGAAAGCTTGCGGACTGCTCTGAATCGGGAATAGAAAATACCGAGATATATATTGTCGAGGGAGATTCCGCGGGAGGTTCCGCTAAAGAGGGAAGAGACAGACGATATCAAGCTATTCTTCCTCTCTGGGGAAAAATGCTTAACGTTGAGAAGGCAAGGATAGACAAGGTTTACGGAAACGAAAAGCTTATGCCGGTGGTGACGGCTTTGGGTACGAGCATAGGCGAGGACTTTGATATAACAAGGCTGAGATACGGCAAGATAATCATTATGGCCGACGCCGATGTTGACGGCTCTCACATCAGAACACTGCTGCTTACATTCTTCTTCAGATTTATGCCGCAGCTTATCAAGGAGGGGCACGTATATATCGCGCAGCCTCCGCTGTTTAAGGTTTACAGGGGCAAGCAGGTGAGATATGCGTTTTCTGACGAGGAAAGAGACATTTATATCAAAGAGCTTGAGGGTGAAAACAAGCTTAAGGTGGACGTTCAGCGGTATAAAGGTCTTGGCGAGATGGACCCCGAGCAGCTGTGGGAAACGACTATGGATCCCGAAAGAAGAACGATGATAAAGATTTCTCTTGAGGACGCGGCAAAGGCTGACGAGACCTTTACCATCCTCATGGGAGACAATGTAGGCCCGCGCAGGGAGTTTATCGAGAAAAACGCTCAGTACGCAAAGGATCTGGATATTTAATTACCGAGCAAAGTTATTATAAAAATTGAGTTTTATCAAATAAACGCAAAAGGAAAAGACATATGAAAGATGACATTAAAAAAATTTCCAAAGAAGTTATGAACATCGAAAATGAAGCCAAGGAGCTTCTCGACCGCGAGGAGCACGCTCTGGCAATAGTTGAATACGACGTGAAAAACACCGAGGAAAAGGAAGCTTTTACGGCGTTTCAGAAAAAGTTTGTGTACAGACAAAACATTGTCAAAACTATTGTTTTTGCGCTGGTAGGGATAATTTTTCTGATCAGGGTGATATACAGTCCCGAAAACGCAGTGTTCTGGCTCGGGCTTGTGATATGCCTTGCGGCGATCTTTATCTTCTGGTATAATCCAATAAAAATCAGAAAAACGCTTATGCAGTCGCTCAAGCCTCTTGAGGACGACAGGTATATCTTTAAGCTTTACGACTATAAGTTTTCTATAGAAACGATTTTGCCCGAGGACGAGCGCTTCGACGAGGAGGGCAACGAGATCGTGATAAAGCCCAGAGTTGTTCAGTTTTCCGACATAGGACTGAAGATCATGGAAAAGCGGGAAATGTTTTTGCTGTTTCTGAAAAAAGAATCTATTTATGTTCTTCCCAAAAGATGTATGGAGGAATATCAGATAAACATAGTGAGAAAAACCTTTGAGGAAAAGCTCGGCGAGGACTATGAAGAAGAAGGCAAAAAGAAAAAGTAGAAATGAGAGTGATCAAGTGAATTCAAACGACAATCAGACCCCGGTGTTCGGTAAGGATCAGAAGATAATTATAAGGGATATCGAAAACGAGATGCAGACCTCGTTTATTCAGTACTCTATGGCGGTTATAGTTTCGCGCGCGCTTCCCGATGTGCGCGACGGACTGAAGCCCGTTCACAGAAGAATACTCTATACCATGTATGAAAATAATCTTACGCCGGATAAGCCTTACCGTAAGTGTGCAGACACGGTCGGTACAGTTCTGGGAAGATATCACCCCCACGGTGACGCATCTGTTTATGACGCGCTGGTGCGTCTGGCGCAGAACTTTTCTTTGCGCTATCCGCTTGTTGACGGTCACGGAAACTTCGGTTCTGTGGACGGCGACCCCCCGGCTGCTTACCGTTATACCGAGGCCAAGATGGCTAAAATGGCCGTTTCTATGCTTACCGACATCGATAAGGACACGGTTCCTTATATGCCCAACTACGACGACCGTTTAAAGGAGCCGGTGGTGCTTCCTTCAAGATTTCCGAATATGCTGGTCAACGGCTCTACGGGAATTGCCGTTGGTATGGCGACAAATATTCCTCCTCACAACCTGTGCGAGGTGGTTGACGCGCTTAAGACGCTTGTTCACAACCCCGACTGCACCCTTGATGAGATAATGGAATCCATAAAGGGCCCGGACTTTCCTACGGGCGGAGTTGTTATGGGCAGAAGCGGCATAAGAGCAGCTTATGGCACCGGCAGAGGAAAGATAATTCTGCGCGGCAGGACATCCATTGAGGAAATAAAGGGCAGAGAGGCCATAGTTATCACCGAGATACCCTATATGGTAAACAAGGCAAGACTTGTTGAAAATATCGCTAACCTTGTAAAGGACAAGCGTATAGACGGTATTCACTATATCCGCGATGAGTCCGGCAGGGACGGTATGAGAATCGTTGTCGAGCTTAAAAAAGACGCCATCGCTCAGGTTGTTCTCAACAAGCTGTTTTCATATACCCAGCTTCAGGATACCGTTGGCGTTATTATGCTTGCCCTCGTAAACGGCGTTCCAAAGATCCTGACGCTTAAGGAAATGCTTCAGCATTACTTAGATCACCAGGTATCGGTAATCGAAAAGAGAACCGAGTTTGATCTTAAAAAAGCAAAGGCGAGAGCTCACATCCTTCAGGGATACTGCTTGGCGATTGACAATATCGACGAGGTGATATCTATACTTCGCTCAAGCAAAACGGTTCAGGAGGGTAAGGAAAGGCTTATCGAACGCTTTAAGAATGAAGATATGGCTATACTTCTCGGCGGCAACGCTTTGACCGAACACACAAAGGGGCTTACCGAGGTTCAGGCGGACGAGATAGTTAAAATGCAGCTCGGCAGGCTGACAGGTCTTGAAAGACAGAAAATTGTGGACGAGTTCGAGCGCCTTAAGGCGGTTATAGCCGACCTTGAGGACATTCTGGCAAACCACGACAGAGTTTTAAATATCATTCTAGACGAGACGGAGGAGCTTAAGAAAAAGTTCGGTGACGAGCGGAGAACATCTATCGAAAACGTAAGCGGCGAGGTTGACATTGAAGATCTTATCCCTGTGGAGGAGAGCGTTGTTACCTATACAAACAACGGATACATCAAGCGTATGCCCGTTTCCGTTTACAAAACCCAGAACAGGGGAGGCAGGGGAGTTACCGGCATGAAGCAGAGAGAAGATGACTTTGTTTCCGAGATGTTTATATGCTCCTCTCACAATCACGTTTTATTCATCTCAAACAAGGGCATTATGTATAAGCTTAAATGCTATGAAGTGCCGGAGGGCTCAAAGCAATCAAGAGGCACGAACATCGTAAACCTTCTTCCGCTTTCTGAAGGCGAAAAGATAGCTCAGATGATTAAAGCCGAAAATCTGGACGATGAGAACAAGTTTATCGTTATGGTGACTAAAAACGGCAAGATAAAGAGAACCCGCTTAAGCGATTACAAAAACGTGAGAAAGAGCGGACTGAGAGCTATCGGTATAGACGAGGGCGACGAGATAAACGGAGTAAGACTTACTGACGGCAGCAATGAGCTTTTGGTTGCTACCCATATGGGTAGGATCATACGCATAAACGAGAAGCAGGCAAGAGTTATGTCTAGAACTGCTCACGGCGTTAGAGCAATTAAGCTAAGAGGCGGCGACTATGTTGTTTCTATGGCAAAGGTTCGCGATGGCGCAACCGTTTTGACAGTCACCGAGAAAGGATTCGGAAGAAGAACCGCGCTTGAGGACTATCGGGTTCAGAACAGAGGCGGTATGGGCATCCTTAACTATAATCCTAAGAAGATGGACGTAAGAGGTATGGTATGCGGCATAAAGGTCGTGGACGAGGATGACGATATCATTATGATCTCTTCCGACGGCGTTGTTATAAGGCTTCGTGCCGCAGATATAAGAGTTATGGGACGATATGCCGCCGGGGTAAGACTTATGAGACTTTCCGACGAGGACGCTCAGGTTGTTACCTTTACCCGCGCAGATCACGACGACGAGGAGGAGATCACGCAGGTAGAGCAGATATCTGACGAGGAGGCAAAGGCTCAGGAGGAAGAGGCAAGAGCCGTGGAAGCCGATGATGTCGATGCAACAGACGACGCTGACGAGGGCAGCGAAGAAGAGTAAGCTTAACGATATATACTATAATAAACAAAAGCAGCAGACGCTAAATGCGCCTGCTGTTTTTGCATTTTGATAAGTATATTTAAACCTTAGGAGTATAGGGAGACTATGCAAGATTTAGCTTGTGCTTCATTATCAAATGTGTTACAAACAGCTCTATTAGCGATATTATAAATAGCACTGTCGAATATACCCATATCATCACCGTGTATTCACCGCTAAGCTTAAATGTCTCTGTGTTTTCAAATAAGTTAGTCGTGTCAAAGAAATTTGTTCCCTCAATGACAAGTATTATTCCTATTGCCATTCCGAGTACGATAGTGAGGAAAAAGTATACCGCGATCGATATAAGCACCTTGTGACGATTCGCCAGATTTCCGATAGAAACCGAAACATACACCGAGGATATACTCATTATCACGGATATCAGTCCGAATATCATAAATGATATGATGAACCAAATATTATCTAAGATAAAGTCTAAAAGTGCAGTAAAATATGCCGAATCAGATACGATACCGAAATCAAATAACAAAAAATTGATTGTTGAGGAGGATTCAAGTATATAAAAACATAGAACCACAATAGCGCCGCTTATTATAGTCCAGACTATTCCCGTAATAAGCTTGGAAGCAAGAATAGACACGGGTTTTACAGGAAGTGTGTTTGTAAGATAGCCCTCATCGGTATATACATTTTTGTAAAAGCGATAAAGAGATATAGCCGGTCCCGATAAAATCAGGCAAATAATACCGATTACCAGAGCCACACCAAAAATAAACGCTATAATCACAGAGAATATTTCTTCTGACGGTGTGCCGTCATAATTGATGTCGTGTAAAATATCCGCTAAAAACCTTACTGCAACTGAAATTGCTGTTACCAGTATAAATACAGGAAAAAACAGCCTCGCCGTCGCTTTAAATTCGTGCTTTAAAAGTTTGCCTAACATTTAAACACCTCCCTGAAAAGTTCGTCAATGCTCTTTTGATACTGCCCTCTTATGTCATCGGCATTTCCCGCCATTACCAAAGAGCCGGTTTTGATCATTATTACATCGTCCAGTATGTTTTCTATATCCGATATAAGGTGTGTCGAAATTATTATGCCGGCCTCAGGATTGTAGTTAGTTATAATAGTATTCAGAATATAATCCCTCGCCGCAGGGTCAACTCCCGCTATCGGTTCGTCAAGAAGATAAAGCTTTGCTTCTCTGCTCATTACCAATATAAGCTGAACCTTTTCAAGATTTCCCTTTGAAAGAGACTTTATCTTTTTGTCAGGATCTATAGACAGACTTTTTATCATACCCTCCGCCTTTTCACGGTTAAAGTCTTTGTAAAAGTCGTCAAAATAGTTAATTATCTGGCGCACCTTTAAATGTTTAGGAATGTAATTTCGCTCGGGAAGATATGAAACTATCTCCTTTGTTTTTATTCCTATTTCACTTCCGTTTACCAAAAGCCTTCCGCTTGTCGGTCTTAAAAGACCTGCTATAAGCTTTATGAGCGTTGTCTTGCCGCTTCCGTTAGGACCTAAAAGACCAACGATTTTTCCCGGCTCTATTTCAAGATTCAAACCTGAAAGCGCTGTAAGTTTGCCATACTTTTTTACAAGCTGACGGCACTCAAAAATATTACTCATTATATATCACTCCCATTGATCTCATAGTCGCTTGGCGCTTCTATTTTGTCCGAATTATCTTCATTTTGTTCATATATAACGGCTATCCTTTCGTAGATCTTGCCTTCTATATACACCAGTATTGCAAAGACATCTCCGTTTTCATCATAAGCAACTATATATTCATAATGATCATCATATTGATAATCATTATTGATATCATTTTGCAGCGCTTCATCTGAATTGTCTTCTTCGATATCATTCAGCCTTTCAGCATCATACTTCTTTCCGCCAATGGTCAAGGTTCCTGCGTCAACTGTATTAAGCAAACTGATGTAGTATAATTCCGACTTCCTTGAAACTATATCAGGATCATCAATGTCTTCCAAAAAGAAGTTTGCTGATGCATATCTTAAGTATAACCGACCGTCAACATAAATTTTCTCACCATAAGCGCCAAATGTGGTTTTTTTATCAATTATCGGTTTTCCGTTTTTCACGAGATAGTCTCCGTATATATTTTTATAGTCCTCTCCGGAGCAGACATATTCTTCAAAATCGACAAAATCTGCATCATCCAACAAAGGCGCACTATAACCTTCATATCGATTACCAGCGCCGTAACTATATGTGTATTGTCGTAAAGTATAATCAGACTTTTTAAGCTTTTCGTTAAAGCTGCCGATCTTTGACTTTGCTGCTTTATCAGGTTTATAAGAAATATTCTGTTCATAAAAGAAAGCTTTATTTTTCTCAAATTCGTTGATATAAACGCTGTCCTTTTCAATGTGCGGTGTTGACGCACATCTGATAGCAATTAATATATCCTCGACTGCGCAGCCGCTAAAGGATACAGCGGCTATTACGACGGCGGACAGTGCCGCTAAAATTTGTTTTGCCTTCATATTTTGTCCTCCTCTTTTGTTGATAATGTTTTCTTATTCGTGAAAAAAGCTAAGAATATTTTCACTCAATATCGCCTACCTTTAAAAGCTCTGCCGCTGTATCGGGCGATACGCCCAGCCGCTTTAGCTTCGAAAGATAATCCTTTGTCACAGTTTTCAAAAGCTGTGACTGGCGATCGGAAATAAGCGCGGTGTCGTCGGTGACAAATCTTCCCGCTGTGCGCTGAGCATACACAAGCCCTTGCCGCTCAAGCTCTGAAAGCGCCTTTTGCATAGTGTTAGGATTTACTACCGCGTCTGCCGCAAGCTCCCGCACGCCGAGAAGTCTTGAGCCAGGCGGATATTCACCGCTTACTATTCTAAGCTCTATCTCCTCAGCGAGCTGTAAATAAACGGGTCTGTCTGACGTTATTTTCCAAGACATAGTTGCACCTCCAATTTGTATTATTGTATTATTCTTTTAATACAGTTTAACATATGTATTTATATTTGTCAACAGAAATCGTAAAAAATTGTAAAAAAATAAGAGCGCCTTTTAAAGCGCTCCATTATAAGCAAAAATTATCAGTTGCCGTACTTTGCGGTTGAGATCTTAATTCCAACGCCCATGGTTGACGCAACCGTAAGGCTCTTTAGGTACTGACCCTTAAGAGCGGCGGGTCTTGCCTTAACAACCGCGTCCATAAGTGTTTCAAGGTTCTCGCCGAGCTTTTGCGCTCCGAAAGAAACCTTTCCGATCGGGCAGTGAATGATGTTGGTCTTGTCAAGACGGTACTCAATCTTACCTGCTTTTGCGTCTGTTACTGCCTTTGCAACGTCCGGTGTTACCGTTCCTGCCTTGGGGTTCGGCATAAGTCCGCGGGGTCCTAAAATCTTTCCGAGACGTCCTACAAGTCCCATCATATCAGGGCTTGCAACTACCACGTCAAAGTCCATCCAGTTTTCCTTTGTGATCCTGTCAACAAGATCCTGTCCGCCGACGTAATCTGCGCCTGCCGCCTTTGCAGCCTCATACTTATCTTCCTTGCAGAACACGCAGACACGCACTTTTTTACCCGTTCCGTTTGGAAGCACGACCGCTCCTCTTACCTGCTGGTCTGCATGACGGGAGTCAACTCCCAGACGAATGTGACATTCAACGGTTTCATCAAACTTTGCCTTTGACGTCTTGCATGCGAGGTCAAGAGCATCGGCAACCTCATATTGTTTTGACTTGTCGATAAGCTTTTCACTTTCGACATAATTCTTGCCATGTTTCATTAAATTTTCCTCCTCATATAGTGGTGATACCGCCAAGCTTTTCTGCGCTTATGCGGTTAACGGAATAATCCTCCCACGTCTGATGCTGACTATTATCAGTCAACAACCTCGATACCCATTGAACGGGCAGTTCCTGCTATCATGCTCATTGCGGACTCTACAGAGCTTGCGTTTAAGTCCGGTAACTTTTGCTCTGCTATCTTCTGAACCTGTTCTTTTGTTATCTTTGCAACCTTTGTCTTATTCGGTGTGCCCGAACCCGACTGGATTCCGCAAGCCTTCTTAATAAGAACTGCTGCCGGCGGAGTCTTTGTTATAAACGTGAATGATCTGTCGGCATATACCGTGATAACAACCGGAATGATAAGACCCGCATCGTTTTTGGTCCTCTCGTTGAAATCCTTTGTGAATGCCGGAATGTTTACACCGTGCTGACCGAGTGCCGGTCCTACCGGTGGTGCAGGAGTTGCTTTTCCTGCCGGAATTTGCAGCTTTATTAAGCCTACTACCTTTTGTGCCATTTTTCGCACCTCCATAATTTGTGGTAAGGCGAGTTAATTATACGTATTTTAACTCTCCCACTTCAGAAGCAAGGTGTTTTTATTTAACCGCTTCTTTAAACGAATGTTTAATCCAATTTTGCTACCTGTAAAATCGGCAGTGTAACGGGCGTTTCCCGTCCGAACATGGATACCGCTATATCGACCGTCTTCGCTTCTAAGTCGATTCCCCTTATCGTTCCGGTAAAGCCCACAAACGATCCGCCGACTACGGAAACCTCCTCGCCGACTGTGAAATCAACCTCAACCGACGCCGACGCAATATCCACACCGAGTGCTTCAACCTCCGCCTCGGTGAGCGCAACCGGTTTTGATCCCGGGCCTACAAAGCCCGTTACTCCTCTGGTGTTTCTTACTATATACCACGAGTCGTCTGTCATAACCATCTTTACAAGCACATAGCTTGGAAAAAGCTTTCTTTCCGCTTCCTTTATCTGGTTGTCCTTTCCGACCTCCTCATACTTTTCGGTCGGAACTCTGACCTCACAGATAAGATCCTGAAGCTTTCGGTTTTCAACAACCTTTTCGATGTTCTGAGCTACCTTGTTCTCATATCCCGAATAGGTGTGGACTACATACCACTTTGCCTTATCTGACATCTGATATAACCTCCTTTGCTGTTAAAAACCGTTTTGCATCTTAGAGCTCTATTCCCAGCAAGAGCTTTACCAAAAACGATACGCCGTAATCTACTGCTGCCAAAAACAGCGCAACTATTACCATAAGCGTCAGTACGATGGCGGTGTTGTTTATTACCTGCTTTCTGCTTGGCCATACTACCTTTTTGATCTCGCTCTTTAAGTCTCTCAGATACTTGATAAATCTGTTGGGCCCTTTTTTCTTTGTCTTTTCCTTAACCTCTTTTGTCTGTAAGTCTTTAGCCATAATCAAAACCCCCTTCGCCCTTACTTGGTTTCTTTGTGAAGAGTGTGTTTCTTACAGAACTTGCAGTACTTATTCATCTCAAGTCTGTCAGGGTCATTCTTCTTGTTCTTTTTCGTGTTGTAGTTTCTTTGCTTGCACTCTGTACAAGCCAGTGTTACCTTAACTCTCATTTTTCGGCACCTCCTGACGAAATTTGCGCCCGTAAGAACAAACGGCGCATTATCCTATTGCCTCCCTCCGCGCAGCAGGCACGCTGCACGCCGACAGCTCATCGGTCTGAGGTTTTGCACGCCCTTTAAAAATAGGCGCAAAAAAATAAACCTCACAAAGAGGTAAAAATATAATATCACAAGAAGTCCTATTTGTCAAGGGCTTTGGCAAAAATTTTTGTATTCTTTTCCGATTTTTATCAAAAACAAATACGCCCCTGCTTCAAAACGCGACAGGGGTGTATCCGAATCAATTTAAGGACGAATTAAATTGTTGATATCTGGTAATATTATATCGTTGGATTGACGATCTCTCGCCAATCGAGGTCTCCGCGGTCAAGCGCGTGAATAAGCGCCTCCGCCGTGGCAACGTTTGTTGCAACCGGTATGTTGTGCACATCGCACAGGCGAAGAAGATTCATATCATTAGGCTCGTGCGGCTTTGGCGTAATGGGATCCCTGAAAAACATAAGCAGATCTATTTCATTGCAGGCAATTCTTGACGCTATCTGTTCGTCGCCGCCCTGTGAGCCGCTTAAGTATTTTTGAATTTTCAGTCCGGTTGCTTCTCCTACTTGCTTTCCGGTTGTTCCTGTGGCACAAAGATTGTGCCTGCTCAGAATTCCGCAGTAGGCAATACAAAATTGTATCATTAGTTCTTTTTTTGAGTCGTGTGCGATTAGTGCGATGTTCAATACAATTCCCTCCCATTATAACTAAAACAGATGGTAAGTTTTCTGCTGTTCTGACGTAACTTTATTTTAACATATAATTCACGATTTGAAAAGAGTTTTTTTGGATATAAAAAAATATTTGTCAATTATTATAATCTAAAATACCTTTTATTAGTCAGTTTATACAAAGAAATTTGTCAAATAAAGCGTTTTGATTTAAAATGAGAAAGTAAAACCGCCGGAGTAGACATTTGTCTACTCCGGCGGCAAGCGTTTTCAAATAAAATTATTTATCTGTTGATTTTTTATAAAGACTATCTGAAAATGCTATAAGCAAAACAGAAATAACGATCAGAATGATAAATAAATATACTCCGATACCAATAAATTGTGCAATATTACCGATTATCATATCTATAATGACATAAGCAACCGGAACAAGTGAGCACACATTAAGCAGAATGGATATGGTTTTAGACGGAAGACTTATTGCTGAGGATATAAATGCTGTTAACGCTAATACAGCTGATATTGAAAAGGATATGATGTATTTAAATGTACCGTCCGCTTCTTGTGATACTAAAGAAATAAAATTGACGCTGCCCAAAGATTTTATTGTTATTACCGGGCATAGCAGTAATACGAAAATAGAAACAAATGAGATACAACCGGCAATTATTCTTATAGGATTACGTTTTGCACTGGTTCTGCTCCGTCTAACCAGATTTGGACTTTGTAGGTCTAAGGACGTTGCAAGCGCAACTACTCCGATAACGGAAATTATACACTCAAACAGCATATAAAAACCGTTGTAGCTAAGGCTGTATATCCATACCGATTTCCAGCCGTCCGCATATTCGCCCCAGATAGTAACTCCCGAGATAAAATGGCACAGCAACCGAAGAGCAGAAGCAATTACTGCTCCCAAACCTATTGCCACAGTCTGCTGTTTGATCGCCTTTCTTAAAACAGCACCGCCTATTCCCAAGACCGCAAAAGCTATGACATAGTCAAATAGGATAAGAATTATATACGAGACTATTCCCTTGACATATGCAAAGTTTCCCAATCCCTGCAAAAACATTTGCAGAAGTCCGTGTACAATTCCGGAAAAAGCTCCCCACTTTATACCGTGGCGATAACCTATAACTATTATAGGTACCTGACTGAAGGCGGTTATTGATCCGCCCATAGGGGCTTGGAAAATAGTTATGTAGGACAGCACGGTAGAAAGCGCTATCATTACTGCACATTCTACGAGCTTTAACAACGTTTTTGTGTTTTGCATTTTCAAAACAACTCCTTTTTAAATATTACTGAATAGAAAAGCGCCCTGAAAGCAAAACTTACAGGACGCAGAAATTTTTATAAAATATCAACTAAACACGATATTCGTTTTCCTACGCCGGCATTATCCGTATCAGGTTATGTGGGTCGAGGTCGAACCTCCTCTCAGCAAAAAGCTCCCCTATTCAGTTACTAATTATAATATCATCTTTCTTATGAATTGTCAATAAGTGCCGCTTTATTTGTGTAAATAAGTTAAATAATCTTTGACAAACGCCGAAAAAGCGTGTATAATAAAAACATCTATATGTTCTTTGAAAGGATTGACTGCAAAATGGCAGAGCCGAGCATTAAAAGACCTAAGGGAACTCAGGACATAACTCCCAAAGAGGTCAATAAGTGGCAAACGGTAGAAGTAGCTTGTAAAACTACGGCCGAGGACTATGGATTTTCTGAGATTCGCACACCTACCTTTGAGGACACGAAGCTCTTTGTCAGGTCTGTCGGAGATGCTACCGATGTGGTTCAAAAGGAGATGTACACGGTTACATCTAAGGGGGATTCTGAGTTTACTCTAAAACCCGAGGGAACCGCCGGAGTGATAAGGGCCGTTATCGAAAACGGTATGCTGAACGAGGCTTTTCCGCAAAAGCTGTTTTATTTGACTCAGTGTTTCAGGCACGAAAAACCACAGGCAGGACGCTTAAGAGAGTTTCATCAGTTCGGCTGTGAAATAATAGGTACAAAAAGTCCCGCAGCAGATGCCGACCTTATAATGCTTGCCGCAGATGTTCTTGAAAGAATAGGTATTGTTGAAACAAAGCTCAATATAAACTCAATAGGCTGCCCTAATTGCCGGGCGGAATATATAAAAGCGTTAAGGGAATATTTTTCTCAATACACCGATACTCTCTGTGAAACCTGTATCTCAAGGCTTGAGAAAAATCCGATGAGAATACTTGACTGCAAGTCGCCGATATGCTCTGAGGTCGCAAAGAATGCGCCTGTGATACTCGATTATCTGTGCGATGAGTGCAAGGAGCATTTTGATGCGCTCAAAGGCATTTTAGACGCTATGGAGATTGAATATCGCGTAAACCCGCGAATAGTAAGAGGTCTTGACTATTATACAAAAACGGTGTTTGAGTTTATCTGTGACAACATAGGCGCACAGGCAACTGTATGCGGAGGCGGAAGATACGACGGCCTTATACGAGAGCTTGGCGGAGCGGATACGCCTGCGCTTGGCTTTGCAATGGGAATTGAGCGGCTTTTGATTGCGGCAAAACGCGGCAGAGCAGAGTTTATTGATCGCGCAAGCTGTGACATCTATCTTGCTTCAATAGGACAAGACGCTTTGCTGAAAACCGCTCAGCTTGCAAGAAGTGTGAGAGATATTGGATTTATCGCGGAGTATGACATTGTCGGAAGAAGCTTAAACGCTCAGATGAAGTACGCCAACAAAATAAAAGCAAAGTTTTCTGCCGTAATAGGCGATGACGATATTAAAAAAGGCATAATCAAAGTAAAAAATATGGAGACGGGAAAAATTGATAATCTCAGGCTTGACGACAGCTTTGCAGAAAAATTCGGCGACATTCTTACCGATTATATTCTGAACGATGATTTAGATTTTGACTGCTTATAAGCATCTGGAGAGAGATATGTTTATTGTTTTACCTAAAAAACACCGCTTTTTTGTTAAATGCACAGAGGAGCGCTTTAAACAAAAATTCTCCGAGAAGGTGCCCAAGCTAAACTTTAACGAGCTGAGAAGGGACTGGCTTATGACGCCGGTGTTTTACGGCACGGTTAAAGACAACAGGCTGACGGTGCATCACCACGCCGCAAGGAAAAGAGACCTTGATTCGGTTTACTTTTCGGGAGCCATAAAACCCTCTATGCAAGGCGTTACCGTTGAGGGCAGATTTCAGCGCAGCGCAAAAAACACGGTCATGGCAATAGCGATACTTATACTGTGGGTGATTATCACAGTGTGCTGCTTTACGCAGAATGTCTTCGGGGGCTTTGTGTGCGTGGCACTGACTTCTTTGTGCTTTTGGCTGTTTTTCTGGGACGAGGGGAAAATCGACATAATAAAATCGTATCTTGATTCTATTACCGATGAAATAAATAATGACAGGAGTTAATTTTTATGCTTGACAGTATGAACGGACTTAAAAGAACCCATTACTGCGGTGAGGTTTTATGCGAGGCGGACGAGGTCACAGTAGGAGGCTTTGTTCAAAAGATAAGGGACCTTGGCAATCTCATTTTTATTGACCTTCGTGACCGCACGGGTATTGTTCAGCTTTCATTCAATGACGCCACAGACAAAGAAGTTTTTATAAAAGCTCAGAGCGTAAGGGCGGAGTATGTTCTTATGGCAAAGGGCAGAGCGGTAAAAAGAGAGAATGTAAACACCGAGATAAAAACAGGAGCATATGAAATAATCGTCAGCGACTTGAGAATCCTGTCGGTTGCCCAGACGCCGCCTTTTGAGGTGTCATCCTCTGAAAAGGTAAACGATGAGCTAAGGTTAAGATACAGATATCTTGATCTGAGAAATCCAAAGCTTCAGAAAAACATAATTATGCGGCATAATGTTGCCCGAGCGGCAAGAGAGTTTTTCTATCAAAACGGATTTTTGGAGATCGAAACGCCTATGCTTATGAAATCTACTCCGGAGGGAGCGAGAGACTATCTTGTGCCCTCGAGAATTCACGAGGGTAAGTTTTACGCTCTGCCGCAGTCGCCTCAGATATACAAGCAGCTTTTGATGATATCCGGTTTTGACAGGTATGTTCAGCTTGCAAGGTGCTTCAGAGACGAGGACCTAAGAGCCGACAGACAGCCTGAATTTACGCAGATAGACCTTGAGATGTCCTTCGTTGACGTTGAGGAGCTTATTGAAACGGGCGAAAGAATGCTTGCTCACATTTTTAAACAAACGCTCGGAATCGACGTGCCGCTTCCTATGCCGAGGCTGACATTCAAAGAGGCTGTTGAGCGCTACGGCTCGGACAAGCCGGATACCCGCTTTGGTATGGAGATAAAAGACATTTCACAGACGGTGAAAGACATAGACTTTGTTGTGTTTAAATCCGCTTTGGAATCGGGCGGAAGCGTAAGGGCGATAGTTGTCCCAAACGGCGCTAAGATATACACAAGAAAGGAAATAGACAAGCTCACCGAGCAAGCAAAGGGGATAGGCGCAAAGGGGCTTGCTTATATTCGTCTGACCGATGACGGAGCAAATTGCTCGTTCAAAAAGTTCTTAAAGGACTCAGAGCTTGATAAGATACTGAGCGCTTTAAACGCTAAAACAGGAGACGTTGTTTTGATAGTTGCGGACAAGGACAAAACGGTGCTTTCCGTTTTGGGCGCGCTAAGACTTGCGGCTGCAAGAAAGCTTGACATTATCCCGGACACATACAACTTTGCGGTAATTACCGAGATGCCGTTTTTTGAGCTTGACGAGGATACCGGAAAGTGGGTAGCTATGCACCACCCGTTTACAATGCCGATGAGCGAGTGCCTTGATATTCTTGAAAGCGATCCCGGAAACGTAAGAGCGCAGGCGTTTGACTTCGTCTTAAACGGAACGGAGCTTTGCTCTGGCTCTATGCGTATAACAGACTACGCTTTGCAGCAGAAGATGTTTGAGGCTCTGGGACTTACCGCGGAGGAGATTGACGCAAAGTTCGGCTTTTTGGTTGACGCCTACAAGTACGCAGCGCCTCCTCACGGCGGAATGGGCTTTGGACTTGACAGGCTTTCAATGATAATCTGCGGTGCGGACAGCTTGAGAGACGTTGTGGCGTTTCCTAAGGTTCAAAACGCTAGCGAGCTTATGAGCGAATGTCCGTCGGCCGTTGATAAAGCTCAGCTTGAGGAGCTGCATATTTCTGCAATTTCAGAAAGCGATAAGAAATAGTTTTACGGAGGCGGTTAGGGTGAACGGCGAGCTTGTTTCAACACTTTTGAAATTCGGTGCCGGTATGGTTATCATTATGGCTGTTATCGCCCTTGTGACGGTGATAACTCCGAAGATCGCAAGTTTTATCGACAGGCGCAGGAAAAGCTCAAAGCACCCTCTTATCGTGGGTGATGATGACAGCAGAATCAAGGGCATATACGACGCTCAGAAGGATAAGGATTTCGATCCTAACTACAAAATATACAACGAGGATATTTATGGCTTAAACTTTAAAAACAACAAAAAGCGCAAGTGACTAAGACTTGCTTTTTCTCAGAAAGGAACGGTAGGAAAATGGCAAAGAACAATCAGAAAATGGTTGAAGAAATCACCTCAATGAACGAGGATTTTGCAAAGTGGTACACGGATATAGTTAAAAAAGCCGAGCTTATAGAATATACCAGCGTAAAGGGCTGTATGGTGATCCGACCGTACGGCTATGCGATATGGGAGAACATTCAGAGGATTTTGGACGCTATGTTCAAGGAGCTAGGTCACGAAAATGTCTGTATGCCGATGTTCATTCCGGAAAGCCTTCTCAACAAGGAAAAGGATCACGTTGAGGGATTTGCGCCGGAGGTTGCATGGGTTACTCACGGCGGAAGCGAAAAGCTTGAAGAGAGGCTGTGTGTAAGACCCACCTCAGAAACGCTTTTCTGTGAGCACTATGCAAATATCATACAGTCTTACAGAGACCTTCCTAAGCTTTATAACCAATGGGTGTCTGTTGTAAGATGGGAGAAAACTACCCGTCCGTTTTTGAGATCGAGAGAGTTTTTGTGGCAGGAGGGACACACGATCCATGCCACAGCCGAAGAAGCTATAGACGAGACAGAGCGTATGCTTAACTGCTATGCTCGTTTTTGCGAGGAGTATCTGGCAATTCCGGTTATTAAGGGCAAGAAAACCGAGAGCGATAAGTTTGCGGGCGCGGTTTCTACCTATGCGATCGAGGCGCTTATGCACGACGGAAAAGCTTTACAGGCGGGAACATCTCACTACTTCGGCGACGGTTTTGCTAAGGCTTTTGACATTCAGTTTACAAACAAGGATAATAAGCTTACGTATCCGCATCAGACTTCATGGGGAGTTACAACACGTCTTATCGGAGCAATAATAATGACTCACGGCGACGATAACGGTCTTGTTCTGCCGCCGGCAGTCGCTCCGGTTCAGGTAATAGTTATCCCGGTTGCACAGCACAAGGCAGGAGTTTTAGACAAAGCAAACGAAATTCTTTCAAAGCTTAAAGACGCAGGGATAAGAGCGGCTATTGACGACACCGATAACTCTCCGGGCTGGAAGTATTCTCAGGCTGAGATGAAGGGAATTCCCGTCAGAATCGAGATCGGCCCCAAGGACATTGAAAACGGTGCTTGCGTGATGGTGACCCGTCACAACAGAGAGAAAACAGCCGTGTCTCTTGAAAATTCATTTGAGACGCTTGTTGAGACCGCAAAGCAAAAGCTTAATGAGGTGCGCGACGGTATGTATGCCCTTGCACTTGAAAACAGAGAGAAAAAAACTTATACCTGCCGCTCTCTTGATGAAATAAACAAAACGCTTGAGCAAAACGGCGATGGCTTTGTAAAGGCTATGTGGTGCGGCGACGAGGCTTGCGAGGATAAGGTCAAGGAAGCGACCGGAGTCGGCTCCAGATGTATTCCGTTTGAGCAGGAGCAGATTGACGATAAATGCGTTTGCTGCGGCAAAAAAGCCAAGCACATGGTGCTTTGGGGTAAGGCATATTGATGATATAAAAGAAACAGAGCTTTGTTCCTGCAACAAAGCTCTGTTTTGTTGTCGTTTTTTACTTTAATACTCTTGCGCCCAGCGCTTCAAGCTCAATTTCGCTCGAGACAGTTTCGCCACTCAGCAGATCCTTATATTCCCTTCCTGCGGGAAGGGATATTTTTACGCTTTCATGAAGGAAGTTCTCTATAAAAACGATCTCTCCGTTTTCGCCCTCTCTTATGCTTGCGGTTACTCCGAAAGGCAGTGCTGCGCCCAAGGCCCGCTTTATTCCGTATTTATCTATAAGGCTTTCGTAAAACGGCTTTAGCAGCGAGTAATCAGGGTGAGTGGCAAAATAGTATGCCTCTCCTTTGCCGAAACTGTTTTTTGTCAGAGCAGGCCAGCCCTTGTACCAGTCCTTTCCGTATTCGCCTATTACCTCGGCGGTGGTCGGGTGAACAAGATCGCATATGTACAAAGAGCGGTGGCTTCCGCTTAAAACACCGTCCTTTATGACGATCTCGTTAGACTGGTGATCACACAGAGCGTCCATATCCTCTTCCCAAAGGCCGAAGACTTGATCAAGCCCCAAGGCGGGAAGTGTGCCGTTATAGCACAAATCAGTTTCGTTTACAAGGCCTGTAAAATAGGAAGAGATAAGCGTCTTTCCGCTGCTGACAAATTCAGCAAGACGCTTTGGCACATCGCCCTTAAGCATATAAAGCATGGGCGCTATGAGTATATCGTACTTTGTAAAATCTTTGGTTGAGTCTATAACATCGCAGGAAACGCCGTTTTCCCAAAAGGCTCTGTAATGCGACATGGCTATATCGTTATAATACATTCCATCGTTTCTGGGACCTTTTGAATCCTCGATCGCCCATTTGTTCTCAATATCGTAAATAATAGCGACCTTTGCGTTTACGGTTGTATAATATATATCGTCATTCAGTTTTTTTAGGATATCTCCTACCTCGGCCACGTTTTTAAATATCATCGTGTCATCTTTACCGCGATGGGAAACTACCGCACTGTGAAACTTTTCGCAAGAGCCGTTTGACTGCCTCCACTGGAAATACTGCACCGTGTTTGAGCCGTGCGCAAGAGCTTGAATAGATGAAAGCTTTAGCATTCCCGGAGCCTTTAGTCTGGATGCACCGTGCCAGTTGGTGGTGGAGGGCGTGTTTTCCATCATCATAAATGGCTTATCCTTATACGAGCGCATCCAGTCGTGGTTAAAGGCGGTTGCTAACGCATTGCCGAAATCGTCCGTGTGATTGTGCCACATCGGATAGGCATCCCATGATACTACATCGAGATACGGCATGAATTTGCTGTAATCAAGCGCGGTGTGAAACATCATCAGATTTATCGTGCAGGGTATGCCGGGATTTGCTTCTTTGAGAGGTTTTATCTCTTCTTTGTAAAAGTCCACCGTCTGATCCGTACAGAATCTGTTCCAGTCAAGGTTGAGTCCGTGATCAACCGTCATACCGTGATCGACCGGCGGCTCTATCTGCTCCCAGTCGGTATACCGCTGGCTCCAGAAGGTGGTGTACCACGCGTCGTTCAACGCCTCAAGACTTCCGTACTTTTTCTTGAGCCATTCTCTGAACGCCGCCTGACACAGCGGGCAGAAGCACTGGCCCGAAATCTCGTTTGAAATATGCCACATTATAACGGCGGGATTGTTTGCGTAACGATTTGCAAGGCGGGTGTTCATCTCTCTTGTTTTTCTTCTGAAAACAGGCGAGGTGTAGCAGTGGTTGTGCCTGCCGCCGTGAAGATTTCTTACGAGGTTTTTCTCAACCCTTGAAACCTCAGGGTACTTGTGAGTCATCCACACGGGACGGGCGCCCGTGGGGGTGGCAAGGATCGTATAAATACCGTTTTCATAAAGCGTGTTTATAACCTTGTCAAGCCAGTCAAAATTGTAGACGCCATCTTCCGGCTCAAGCATCGACCACGAAAAAACGCCAACCGTGACACAGTTAAAGCCGGCTTTTTTCATATACTCAATGTCCTTTTCAAAAACTCCCGGTACCTTTAACCATTGCTCGGGGTTGTAGTCTGCTCCGTGAAGAAGCTTTAAAAGCCGCGGAGTGATCTCAAATTTGCTCATAACATACAAATTCCTTTCTGTTAAGCTTTTGTTGGAAAATGCGCGTGGCATTCTTATTTTACCGATATCGACGGCGATATGTCCGCTACGTTTACTACATACCATCTGCCGCCTATTTTTGCAACGTAAACCTCGTAATATACTTGTTCGGTTAGCTTATCGCCGGTGATCTTTGCATCCACCGAAAATACGCTGGCTTCCTTGACGTCTATACTTGAATCGTAAATTGATTTGTACTCCTTTTCATAATCGGAAATTACGCTTTCTTCAAGCTGACTTTCCTTACCGATGTTTGCCTGGAATTTAAAATTATCTCCGTATTTTTCTCTGTAATCGGCATAAAGCGTATCAAGCGCGTTTTC
Organism: uncultured Clostridia bacterium; assembly: GCA_947625195.1. Lineage (GTDB taxonomy): Bacteria > Bacillota > Clostridia > Oscillospirales > Ruminococcaceae > UMGS1601. The sequence goes on from CANQNK010000003.1 coordinate 46,531, forward strand.
GTCAGAAATACCCATTTTTTCCGCCTCGTCCTCATAGGCGTTTTTATGTTCCGGCGGAAAACAGCTTAAAAACTCATCAAAGTCTCTGTCGCTAATACTCTGAAAATATTTTGCCGCAACCTCACGCTTATCGTTTACGGTAAAAATATATCCTCTTTTATAAAGCACAAACAGCACTATCACCGCAATAAGCGCGATACAGAAAAACAGCGTGGCGGCCTTAAGAACCTTTGTGCCGTTTTTATTTTTTGCACTCTTTTTTGCAGACGGGTGCTCTTTATAATACTGGGCCTTTTCTTCTTCGGTCATATGCCGAAGCGGTTTTTGTATCTTTTTGTACTTATCCGCTGCCTTGATTTTTAATTCTGGATTTCCGTATCCGCAGTGCTCGCAGTACTCGCCGGTGTATTCCTTTCCGCAGCTTTTGCAAATCTTTGTCATAATCGACCCCCTGTGGCTGTACTGTACCGATAAATGGCCAATACAGGTTGAAAAATTTCGCTTTTTATGTTAGTATTATTGTAGCACACTATCCCGTGATTTTCAAGGAGGAATTTTTTATGCCAAATCCGTTTTTGCCCCTTTGGGAGTATATTCCCGACGGAGAGCCCAGAGTGTTCGGCGACAGAGTTTATATCTACGGGTCCCACGACAGGGCAAACTCCGACAGCTTCTGCGACCACATACTTAAGGTGTGGAGCGCTCCGTTAAACGACCTCAGCAGCTGGCAGTGCCACGGAGTGTCCTTTTCTACCTCTGATCCTGACTACATAAAGGCGACTGACGAAAGCGCCCCTGACAAATTTTTGTACGCTCCTGACGTTGTCGAAAAGGACGGTAAATATTATCTGTATATGTACGTGTTCTATGCAAGAGGAATTGTTGCCGAATCCGGCCGGCCGGAAGGTCCGTTTAAGCTTATCTCTCATTACAAGGCGAGAAAAGAGGACGAGGGTGATGACGGCGTTTTTAACGATCCGGGCGTACTGGTTGACGACGACGGCAGAGTATACATCTATTACGGCTTTGAGCGGTCGCATTTTAACGAGATAAACCCCGACAATATGATTGAGATAAAAGAAGGCTCGCTGAAGCTGCATATGGTGGGTGACCGAGATGACGAGGCTAAATTTTTTGAGGCAAGCAGCATAAGAAAAATAGGAGATCTTTACTATTTTATCTATTCGCCAAAAAGAGGCTGCCGGCTTGCATACGCTACCTCAAAGCGACCCGAGGGACCGTTTGAGTACAGAGGTTATATTATAGACAACGGTATCGACTATCCGGGCGGAAACGATCACGGCTCAATAGCAAACATTAACGGGCAGTGGTACGTTTTTTATCACAGAATGACTAACAAAACAATTTTGTCAAGAAGAGCCTGTGTGGAGAAAATCACCATACTGCCCGACGGCACTATCCCGACGGTTGAGATGACTTCTTTAGGCTTTGAGGATTCTTTGAACCCGTACAGGATAACTCCTGCGGAGATAGCCTGCGTTTTAAAGAAAGACGCTTTTATAACCGAGCGTGACAAGTTTACAAGAACGGTTTCAAACATTAAAAACGGCTGCGTTATCGGATATAAGTATTTCGATTTCGGAGAGGATTTCTCAAGCGAAAGTATGATCTTGTCGTTGAAGGTGTTCGGGACGGGGTGCAGCTCAAGAGTTCGGGTTATGCTTGATGACTGCGAAAACGGTGAAGAAGTCGGCGTGATAAGCGTTGACACTCACGACGGAATATACAGCGGCAGATTAAAAAATGTAACCGGCAGACACGCTTTATATTTTAAGGTGGAATACACTTATCAGGGGGATTTTGCCGGGGATTTTGACAACAGAAGTCTTTTTGATCTTGAGTCGTTCGTTTTTCAAAAATAGCCTTGCTTTGCGGTATGGTTAAATAAAAATGAAGAACAAAAGCCGGATGTTTTATATCGCTTTAAGAAGCTTCGGTTTTAATAAAATGACCGGAGCTTTTTGAGTATTTTCCTTTTTTACTTGAAATTGGTCCCGCATCGGTATATAATTAAAATACGGAGGAGTTTAAATGACACTTATTAAACGTAAAAGCTTTTGGATCCTTGCTGTTTTCACTTTTCTGTGGCTTGGGCTGATGTTGTTTTTGTCCTCGCAAAACGGTGAGGACACACGGGGACTGAGCGAGTGGATATGTAAGAAAATATTGGCTCTTTTCGGCGGATATAATGCGTCTGACCTTGCTAAGCTAAACTCCGTTTTGAGAAAAGCCGCACACTTATTTTTGTTTTTCGTGCTGGGGGTAATGTCCGTAATGTGGACGGTCATTATACCGCGTTTTTCTGTCGCTGTAAAAACGCTGTTTTGCTTTGCCGCCTGTCTTGTTATCGCCTTTTTTGATGAGGCGCATAAGGTTTTAATTCCGGGCAGACATTTTTCATTTTCCGAAAGCCTGCTCGATTTTTTGGGCGCCGCCGTGGGAATAGCTTCAGCGCTTCTGGTTTATAGGCTTATAAGACATATATCCTCAGCAAATAGACGCAGAGTTATTGTAAAATAACAAAATATCTGTTTAAATAAGGAGGTCAGAATGCCGGCAAATATATTTGATTCACACTCTCATTACGACGACGAAAGGTTTGACGGCGACAGAGACGAGCTTATTTCTTCTCTGTTCAGTTCCGGCGTAAGCTACATTATGCACGCTTCTACCGATGAGGAATCCGCTGCTTTCGGAATCAGGATGGCTGCCAAATACAAGAATTTTTACACAAGCGCGGGTATACATCCGCTTGATCTGGATAAGCTTACTGACAATACGCTTGAAAACATAGAGCGGTTAGCAAGAGAAAACGACAAGGTAAAAGCCATCGGCGAGATCGGACTTGACTATCACTATGAGCCGTATGACAAGGAGCTTCAGAAAGACATATTTATATCACAAATAAAAATAGCTAACAGACTTGATATGCCAGTTATAGTTCACATAAGAGACGCGGTGCAGGACGGTGTGAATATTTTAAAAGAATACAGGCCAAAGGGTGTAGTGCACTGCTTTTCGGGCTCCTATGAAACCGCGGCAGAAATAATCAGGCTAGGTATGTATATAGGCTTTACGGGAGCGCTTACCTTTAAAAACTCAAAAAAGGCTAGAAGAGCTGCCGCTGCCGTGCCGCCTGAGCGGCTTTTGCTTGAAACCGACTGTCCGTATATGGCACCTGAGCCTTTTCGCTCAATGCGATGTGACAGCAGTATGATCGCAAAAACAGCGGAGGTCGCTGCCGAGATCAATGGTATTTCTGTGCAGGAGATTTTGGATATTACCTGTGAAAACGCTAAAAGGCTTTACGGGATTTAATTGTTAAAAAATCCTTGCCGTGCTTATGTATTAACATCAAATATTTATAATAAGGAACCGGAAAAATATGTGTCAGGGTCGCACAAAACAAGTCCGATAAACACGCAAAACTCCTTTTGGGAAACTAATAGGAGTTTTTTTAATAGCACAGGCGCTATAAAGCGTAATGCCTAATTATCCTGTCAAAGTTTTGTGCAATATTTTTCCTTTTTGGTATGGATTTTTGTGCTCTTTTATGTTAAAATGATGTTGTAAGCTTTCGATTTATCGGAAGGAGTATACGAAAATATATTTTAAAATCAAGGAGGATATATTATGGCAAAATCAAGACTTATCGGCGATTATCCCGTTATAGGAATCCGCCCGACCATCGATGGCAGAAGAGGACGATTAAACGTGCGTGAGTCGCTTGAAGATCAGACTATGAATATGGCTAAGGCGGCGGCAAAGCTGTTTGAGGAAAACCTGAAATACACAAACGGCGAGCCTGTAAAGGTAATTATTTCCGACACCACAATAGGCAGGGTTGCCGAGGCGGCGGCGTGTGCCGATAAATTCAAGAAAAACGGTGTGGATATAACTCTGACGGTAACTCCCTGCTGGTGTTACGGCGCGGAGACGATGGATATGGACCCGATGACCATAAAGGGCGTCTGGGGCTTTAACGGCACCGAAAGGCCGGGTGCTGTTTATCTTGCGTCAGTTCTGGCAACTCACGCACAGAAGGGCCTTCCGGCGTTTGGCATTTACGGTCACGACGTTCAGAATGCCGACGATACTGAGATCCCCGAGGACGTAAAGGAAAAGCTTCTTCGGTTTGGAAGAGCCGCAGTTGCTGCCGCTACGATGAGAGGAAAGAGCTACCTTCAGATAGGCTCTATCGCCATGGGAATAGGCGGCTCGATAATAGACCCCGCGTTTATTGAGGAGTATCTCGGAATGAGAGTTGAATCGGTGGACGAGGTAGAGATAATAAGGCGAATGACCGAAGGCATTTATGACGAGGAGGAGTATCAGAAGGCTCTTAAGTGGACAAAGGAAAAGTGCATCGAGGGCTTTGACAAAAACCCCACGGAGTTCCAGAAGACAAGAGAGCAGAAGGATTCCGACTGGGAGTTTGTTGTAAAGATGATGTGCATCATAAAAGATCTTATGAACGGAAACGATAAGCTTCCCGACGGCTGCGAGGAGGAAAAGGTGGGTCATAACGCACTCGCGGCAGGCTTTCAGGGACAGAGACAGTGGACAGACTTTTACCCTAACTGCGATTTTCCCGAGGCGATGCTTAATACATCGTTCGACTGGAACGGCGCGAGGGAGCCATATATCCTTGCTACAGAAAACGACGTTTTAAACGGCCTCGGAATGATGTTTATGAAGCTGCTTACAAACAGCTCTCAGATTTTTGCGGACGTTCGCACATACTGGTCTCCGGAGGCTGTAAAGAAAGCAACCGGATATGACTTGGAGGGCGTTGCAAAGGAAGCAGGTGGCTTTATTCACCTTATAAATTCTGGCGCTGCTTGCCTTGACGCTAACGGTCGGGCCAAGGACAAGAACGGCGTGGGAGTTATGAAGCCGTGGTATGAGATCACCGAGGCGGATCAGGACGCGATTATGAATGCCACCACCTGGAACTACGCTGACCTCGGATATTTCCGCGGCGGCGGATATTCTTCACGCTTTGTAACAGAGGCTCAAATGCCCGTTACCATGATAAGACTTAACCTTGTAAAAGGCTTAGGACCGACGCTTCAGATCGCAGAGGGTTGGACGGTGCATCTTCCCGATGAGGTGACCGATACGCTCTGGAAGAGAACAGACTATACCTGGCCCTGCACCTGGTTTGCGCCGAGGACGACCGGCAAGGGAGCGTTTGCGACCGCGTATGACGTTATGAACAACTGGGGCGCAAATCACGGCGCAATAAGCTACGGACATATCGGAGCAGACCTTATCACTCTTTGCTCAATACTGAGGATTCCCGTTTCTATGCACAATGTTCCCGAGGAAAAGATCTTCCGTCCGGCGGCGTGGAACGCATTCGGTATGGACAAGGAAGGTCAGGATTACCGCGCATGTAAGGCATACGGTCCGATGTATAAAAATATCAGATAACAAAACAATCTGCCTTGCCCCTTAATGAAACAGGGGCTTGGCGGGTGTATGAGAATTTTAAATAAGTACGAAAGATACCGGAGATTAAAATTCTGTAATAAACCGTGCAGAAAATTTTTCGGGAGCCGCGGCATATAACTGTGGCAAAAAGTAAGTTTACCAATTGTCATTGACATTTTTAAGGACGTGATAATTTGAGCAAAAAGGTTTTGGCGATAGACTTCGGCGCTTCCAGCGGAAGAGCTATAATCGGAGAGTTTGACGGAGAGAGAATATATCTTACCGAGATACACCGATTCTCAAATGACCCGGTAATTTTAGGCGGCACGATGTACTGGGATGTGCTGAGGCTGTTTCACGAGATAAAGCAAAGCCTTATCAAGGCGAAGGAGTACGGTGAGATCGACAGCCTTGCAATAGACACCTGGGGAGTGGATTTCGGGCTTTTGGACGCAGACGGCAGACTGATTGACAACCCCGTTCACTACCGTGATTCAAGAACATCCGGTATGCTTGACGAGGCGTTTAAAATTATTCCAAAGGACGAGCTTTATAAAGCTACCGGCAATCAGTTTATGGAGATAAACACAGCTTTTCAGCTATTATCTCTTGTAAAAAACCGTCCCGAGTTATTAAGCCGCGCAGACAAAATGCTAATGATGCCCGACCTGTTTTCGTATTTTTTAAGCGGTCAGAAGGTGGCGGAGCGATCTATCGCTTCTACAACACAGCTTTTTGATCAGATTGAAAAGGACTGGTCTTATGACACCGCCAGAAATTTGGGGATAGACGTAAATCTTTTGCCGAAAATTGTCGAGAGCGGAACTTATATAGGTACTCTTTCACCTGAGATTTGCAGAGAGCTTGACATTAACCCTATAAAAATAATCGCCGTGTGCGGACACGACACACAGTCCGCTCTGGTGGCAACACCGGCTAAGGAAAAGGACTTTGCCTTTTTGTCAAGCGGAACATGGTCGCTTCTCGGCACCGAGCTTGACGAGCCGATAGTAGATGAAAATTCGCTGAGACTCAATGTTACCAATGAGCAGGGATATGCGGGCAAGACATCTTTTCTTAAAAACATTATCGGGTTGTGGCTTATTCAGGAAAGCCGCAGACAGTGGATCCGGGAGGGCAGAGAGTACTCGTTTATGGAGCTTGAAGCCTTGGCAAAGGAAGCCGAGCCGTTTAAGTGCTTTATTGATCCCGACGCTAATGAGTTTACCCCGGCAGGGAATATTCCCGAGAGGATAAAAAAATACTGCGAAAAAACAGGCCAGTATATCCCTCAAACAGTCGGAGAAATAATGCGCTGCATTTACGAGAGCCTGGCGCTTAAATACCGCGCGGCGATATCAGAGCTTGAGGCCTGCACAGGCAAAAGGTTCAAGACGCTTTATATGATCGGCGGCGGAACAAAAGACAGATTTTTGTCATCTCTTACAGCCTGCTCCTGCGGCATTACGGTGTCGTCTGGGCCGGTTGAGGCTACAGCTTTTGGAAACATTGCAATTCAGCTTATGACAACAGGCGACATCAAAGGCCTTGACAGAGCGAGAGAGATAGTTTGCAAAAGCGAACGGATATACACCTATGAGCCTAAAAACACCGAGGCGTGGGACAAGGCGTATCAGAGATTTCTTTCGGCGGTGAGATAGCTCCGGCTAGGCTGATTTGAGTGTCAACATAAAAAGCATAAGACGTTTTTTTAAGTGATGATGCCTGTATACTTAATGAAAGGAATGATAAAAATGCTTAAAAATATACCTGCAATACTTTCTCCAGAGCTTTTAAAAACGCTCTGCGAAATGGGGCACAGTGACAGAATAGTTATCGCAGACGGGAATTTTCCCTGCGAAAGCATGGGCAAAAACGCAAAGGTGATCCGCTGCGACGGACACGGCGTACCTGAGTTGCTTGACGCTATACTAACGCTGTTTCCACTGGACACCTATGTCGATAAGCCCGTGAATCTTATGCAGGTAATGCCGGGGGACAATGCAGAAACCCCGATCTGGGAGGAATATAAGGCGATAGTCAAAAAGCATGACGGGCGTGGCGAGGACGCAATAGGTGAGATCGAGCGGTTTTCTTTTTATGAGGAAGCGAAATCTGCCTACGCTATTATCGCAACAGGCGAAAAGGCTATTTACGCAAATATAATGCTTCAAAAAGGCGTAGTGTAATAATTTTGACAAGGAGAGATTTTGATGTACGAAGATATCAAGGAAGTAATGGTTGACATTTGCCATAAAATGTGGCAGAAGGGTTGGGTTGCCGCAAACGACGGAAATCTTACCGTAAAGGTTGGTGAGGGCAGATACCTGGCAACTCAGACGGGTGTGAGCAAGTGCTTTATAACTCCCGAAAAGATAGGACTTATCGATGATGACTTTAACATTTTGGAAGCGGCGGACGGTTTCAGGCCGTCCTCTGAGGTCAAGATGCACTTAAGATGCTATCACGAGCGCCCCGACGTAGGCGCGGTGCTTCACGCTCATCCGCCTGTTGCAACAGGCTTTGCGGTTGCCAACATTCCGCTTGATGAATATTCGATGATAGAAACGGTTATCGGGCTTGGATCAATTCCGGTAACTCCTTACGGAACGCCCTCTACTTATGAGGTTCCGGACGCCATAACACCATACCTTAAGGAGCACGATGCTATGCTCTTGCAGAATCACGGGGCGCTTACCGTAGGAGACAACGCAATTGGCGCATATTATAAAATGGAAACGCTTGAGCTGTTTGCTCAGATTTCCTTAAACGCAAGACTTTTAGGCGGCGCGCAGGAAATATCCCGTGAAAACATCGACAGACTCATTTCTATGAGACCGAAATACGGCTGCACCGGAAAGCATCCGGGGTATAAAAAATACAGCAAGTAATTAAAACCCGGGAACATACGATTCGTTCCCGGGTTTTGTAGTATAAACTTTTAATTCTACAATGCTTCCTGCAATATGCCTACCAGCAGTCCTGCGGCGGCGGCTATCAGTATCATAAAAATAGGGTGAAGCTTTTTCAGTATCAGGACAAGGCATATAGCGTAAATGACTAAAGACGAAATGACGTTTATGCTTATTATCTCGCTCGGGTCAAAGCCGTTCGGGAAAAACACCGCGCGGGCAAGGTTTATCAGCGCTGCGGCAATAAGCCCTATAACCGTAGGCCTTAGGCCTGACATTACTCCAGAAACAACCGTGCTTTTTTTAAACTGTTGATAAAATTTTGCTACCAGCAAAATTATGAAAAACGACGGTGTTATTACCCCAAGTGTTGCGAATGCGCCGCCTGCTATCTGTCCTAAAACGCCGTATTGCGAGCACACCTGAGAGCCGATATAGGTTGAGATATTTACCGCAAAGGTTCCCGGAGTTGATTCGGATACGGCGATAAAATTTATAAGTTCGCTTTGTGAAAGCCAGTTTCGGGAGATTATCTCCTCCTGAATAAGCGGAATCATTGCATATCCTCCGCCAATGGTGAAAAGTCCTATTTTTGCGAACGTCAAGTACAGGCTCAAAGCGGAAAGTATCACTTCTTTTCACTCTCCTCTTTGTTATTTTTGTAAATTAAAGAGGACACAAGCCCTATCACAGCGCAAGTTATGAGAACTATTATAAGATTTATGTCAAATATAACCGACGCTGCCAGAGATCCAAGCATAAGGATATATGCCAGAGTGTTTTTCGGGCATTGCCTGAACATAGCTATCATAGCCTTGGTTATCAGCGCGAGAACTCCCGCCTGTATGCCCATAAAGGCATACTGCACATATTTCTGAGATTCAAACCAGCCGAGAACGCTTGATATAATAAGTATGAAAATATAGGGAGGAAGAATAAGCCCTATAGTTGCAAAAACAGAACCCCAAAAGCCGGCAATATGCTGTCCGATAAATGTGGCGGAGTTTACCGAAATTGCCCCCGGTGTTGACTGACTTATTGCGATTATATCAAGTATATCCTCTTTTTCGATATAATGATGGCTGTCTACAAACTCTTTTTGCATAATGGGGATCATCGCGTAGCCTCCGCCAAAGGTGAACGCTCCAATTTTAAAAAACTGAATGAAAAGGGATAAACATCTTTTTATTTTGCTGTCCTTCATAAAAACCTCCGGGTCTGGTATTCTTAAGCATTAAGGACGAAGATATTATCTTCGTCCTTTTAGTATACCACATATGTCGAAAATTACAAGTGAGTTTAATTAAGTTTTACAACCGCAGTCCTGACGCTTTGATCGCCTTTGATACCGAAAATCCCAGTGCGCAGGCGCACGCTATCTTAATAAAGTCTGCCCAGATAAATGGTATTACACAGGCTGAAAGCGCAACGGCAACGGTTGTATCCATACAGATAACAAACCACACGGTTCCAAGCGCATAGCAAACGACCATAGATAAAAGCATTGAAACAGCCATAGACAGAATATGTGCGGCGTTCCCCCTTTTTTTAAATGAAAAAACTGTAAGGGAAATAATTATTGCCATAAACGGATAGGCTATCAGAAAGCCGCCGGTCGGTCCCGCAAGAACCTGTATTCCGCCTTTGAAATTAGAGAACACCGGTATTCCCACTGCGCCGATGAGTATGTAAACTACCGTCGAAATAGCAGAGATCCTCCACGGCAAAAGAGCGCCCGTAAGGAAAATGCAAAAGGTTCCTAATGTGACAGGTACGGGTCCTATCGACACGGACATAGGCGAAAGAACACAGGTAAGCGCCGTTAGCACCGCCGCTGTGCACATTTCTTTTACTGAGAATTTTGTTATGCTGTTCATAATTTTGAAATCCCTTCGTATGTATATTTAAAGCTTTACGGAAACCTCTCCTGAAGAAAGCCATTTTTCTTCGCCGCTTTTAAACCGAACCTTAAGCCGGCAGTTTCTGTCTATTTCAAGGGCGGTAGCTTCCGCTATACTGCCGCCGTCGATCACGCGCACCTTTTTGCCAAGCAGCAGCGAGCGGTCGGTATATTCCTTTAAAAACGCTCTTTCGGATATACTTCTGTAAAGCGGGAAAAACCGCTTTATAATCTCTGCCGCAAGCTGCGCACGGTGCGCTTTTTCCCCGCTTTTAAAAAGCGCACCGACTATGTCGTTGAGCTCATCTGGAAAACCGCCGTCTGGCTCGGTTAAATTTACTCCTATCCCGACGACCGCATAGCTTAATCCGCCTACCTCGACATCGGTCGAAGCCTCTGTCAAAATGCCGCAGACTTTTTTGCCTTCGACAAAGATGTCATTTACCCACTTAATAAGCGCCCTTTTACCCGAAATTTTCTCAATCGCTCCCGCTACCGCCACGGCTGCTGAGGACGTGATCATAAGGCATTCTGAAAGCGGTATATCCGGGCGAAGAACAATGCTTAAATATACCCCCGTTTTGTCAGGAGAATAAAACGACCTGCCCAGCCTCCCCTTGCCGCCGGTCTGGCTCTGTGCGATAATTACCGTGCCTTCTTTTGCGCCTTTTGCGGCAAGCTCTTTGGCGTAATCGTTTGTGGACGACACGGTGTCAAGCACCGTTATTTCAAGTGCTTCTTCAAAGCCAGATAAAAAGCTTTTTACCGTGTCAGCGCTTAGTGTGTCGGGTGTGCTTATCAGCCGATAGCCACGGTTTGTAGAAGCCTCTATCTTAAAGCCGCTGCTTCTGAGTGATCTAACCGCCTTCCATATGGCATTTCTGCTGCAAAAAAGCTTTTTTGACAAAGCCTCTCCCGATATAAAGTTTCCCTCATTTTTTATAAGAGCCGCAAGCAGCCCGGATTTTATACTCATTGTTGTGCACTCTCCTTAAACATAGGTAAAGTATAACAAATATAAAATTTATTGTCAACTTGATTTACATAAAAGGTGACAATGTAGCTAAACGGGTAATTTTACGGCAAAGTAACCGCCGCAGGAATTATCCTTGCGGCGTCTGAACAGCTATAAATCTATCTTCTCTTACGTTTTTTCTTATCGTTATCGTCTTCGATAAAAAACGGGGAGACGTATTCTTCCTCTTTCTTTTTAGCCGGCTTTTTGGTCGGCGCGGTGCTGTTTAATGATAAAGCACTGCTTATCAAAACTATTGAAAATACTACGGGAGGAAAAACAAATATTACGCTTAAACTCCAAAACGATACCGCTATTATCGCCAAAACCGCCAGCGCGGCGCAGGCGATTCCCGCAATTATCATATATGTTTTTGTACTAAAGTTTTTCATAGCGTTGCCTTTCTTAAAGCCCGTCGTTTTGTAATGCGCATTATACGTTTATTTCTACCGTTTCCTTCTTATATCCGCTGCCGTCAAGAATAGGCAAAACGCAGTCTTTTATAAACTCGTCCACCTGCTCGGAGCTTCTTCCTATAAAGTTTTCGGGTTTTAGTATCTCGTCCATTTCTTCCCTGGTTATCATAAACATGGGGTCTGCCAAAATAAGCTCGCACAGGTTGTTGTCAAGACCCTCGTCCTTGACTCTGGCGCCCGCTTTCATAGAATACTCTCTTATCCTTTCGTGAAGCTCCTGACGGTCTCCGCCTTTTTTAACGGCGCTCATCATAATGTTTTCGGTAGCCATAAACGGAAGCTCCGCCATAACTCTTTTTTTGATTATCTTTTCATGTACTACTAGCCCGTCGGTTACGTTAAGCATAATGTTCAAGATAGCGTCAACGCCCAGAAAAGCCTCCGCAATGGAAATCCGCTTGTTTGCAGAGTCGTCAAGAGTGCGCTCAAACCACTGTGTTCCCGCTGTGAACGCAGGATTGAGCATATCCGCCATAACGTAGCGGGAAAGCGAGGTTATTCTTTCGCACCGCATAGGATTGCGCTTGTACGCCATTGCTGACGAGCCTATCTGATTTTTTTCAAACGGCTCCTCGATCTCTTTGAAGCTTTGCAGTATCCTTATGTCATTTGAAAACTTAGACGCGCTTTGGGCTATTCCCGAAAGTGTAGCTACTATAGCTGAATCTACCTTTCTTGAATAAGTCTGCCCCGAAACGGGAACTACTCCCGAAAAGCCCATTTCTTCAGCTATCATTTTTTCAAGCGCTTTTATCTTTTCGCTGTCGCCTTCAAAAAGCTCGACAAAGGATGCCTGTGTTCCGGTTGTTCCTTTAGAGCCTAAAAGTTTTAAATTTTTAAGCCTGAAATCAATCTCCTCAATATCCATTAAAAGCTCGTTGCACCAGAGTGTTGCGCGCTTGCCGACGGTGGTTAGCTGCGCCGGCTGAAGATGCGTATATGCAAGACATGCAAGCCCCTTGTACTTTTCGGCAAAATCTTTAAGCTGAGATATAACGCCTATGAGTTTTCTCCTTACTATATTAAGCGCATCTCTCATAATAATAACGTCTGTGTTGTCGCCCACATAGCAGGAGGTGGCGCCGAGGTGGATTATTCCCTTTGCATTGGGACAAGCCTTTCCGTATGTATATACGTGCGCCATTACGTCGTGACGCACAAGCTTTTCACGTTCGGCTGCGGTTTTGTAGTCAATGTTGTCGACATTATCCTCAAGCTCCTTTACCTGCTCTTCGGTTATAGGCAGGCCGAGCTTCATCTGTGCTCTTGCAAGTGCAACCCATAATCTGCGCCAGGTGGTAAACTTCTTGTCAGCAGAAAAGACATACTGCATTTCCTTGCTTGCGTATCTTGTACAAAACGGACTTTCATAGCTGTTTGTCATTTGTCATTCCTCCGTGTAAAATCATTCTACAGATATAATGTAATAGTAGACCGGTTGCCCGCCGTTTATCATGCTGACCTCAAGGTTCTGGTATTTGTTTTCAAGCTGGGTTAAAAGCTTTTCTGAATCCGATTGGGACACATCAGCTCCGTATATTACGGTGATAAACTGGCTGTCTCCGTTTATAAGCTTTTTGGTGAGCTTGTAGGCGGCTTTGTGAACATCGTCCTCTACAAATGAAAGCCTGTTTTCCTCAAGCGCCAGAATATCTCCCTGCTTGATCTTATGGTTGTCAAAGTCGCTGTCACGCGCCGCGAATGTGACAAGTCCTGTGGATACCTTTTCAAAGGCCTTTGTCATTTCGGTGCGGTTCGTATTAAAGTCGGCGTCCGGATCAAAGCCAAACATAGCGCTCATTCCCTGAGGGATGGTTCTGGTCTGCAAAACGCAAACTTTTCTGTCTGCAAGCTTTGCCGCCTGCTCCGCCGCCATAATAATGTTTTTGTTATTAGGCATAACGAAAACCGTTTCCGCCGGGCAGGAGAATATTGCACTCAGTATGTCATCGGTTGAGGGATTCATTGTCTGCCCGCCTGAAACTACAATGTCTACGCCCATATCCTTAAACACAGTCTCAAGTCCGTATCCGGCCGCAACCGCCACAAAGCCGTATTCTTTCTCCGGCTTGACGGGAGTAAAGCCCGCTTTATCCGTCGATTTCTTTTTGCCGTCGTGCTGAAGGCGCATGTTTTCAATCTTCGGAAGATTTATACTGCCGAACTCAAGTCCCTTTTCAATAGCCTTTCCGGGATTGTTTGTGTGAACGTGAACCTTGATTATGTCGTCATCTTCAACAACTACAACGCAGTCGCCTATGGTCTCCAGATAAGCTCTTAAGTTTTTGGAATCCTTGCTGTCGGGCTCTTTCTTTATAAGCATTTCGGTGCAGTAGGTAAAGTTTATCTCTTCGTCAAAATCGCCTACCGCAGTGGAAAAATTTTCTGTTGTTATCTTGGGCTTTGGTTTTTCTTTTGCCTCTACCGCCTTCTTGCCGCTGATAACGTCCGCGATAGCCGAGAAAATTATAATAAAGCCTTTGCCGCCTGCGTCAACTACACCTGCTTTTTTTAGCGCGGAAAGCTGTTCGGGAGTTTTCTTAAGAGCCTCGTTTGCCGCTGAAAGGGTTTTGCTTAAGACCTCGTTGATGTCGTCCGTTTCTGAAGCCGCGTTTTGCGCCGTTTCAGCCGCAACTCGAGCAACGGTTAGTATAGTTCCCTCAGTCGGCTTCATTATCGACTGATATGCGTTTTCAACTCCTATACTCAGCGCTTCGGCAAAATCAGCGACGCTGGCCTCCGCCTTATCCTTAAACGCTTTTTTAAATCCCCTGAAAATAAGCGAAAGTATTACTCCGCTGTTTCCTCTTGCGCCGCGGAGAAGAGCTGACGCTGCAACCTCCGCTACCGAGGACACCGTACAGCTGTCCCTGAGATTCTTAAGCTCTGCCAAGGCGTTTCCCATCGTCATTGACATATTGGTTCCGGTATCTCCGTCTGGCACCGGAAAAACGTTCAGCTCGTCAACTGAAACACGCTCGTTTGCTATGCTGTTTGCGCCGCTGATAAACGCATTTCTTAATACGCTCCCCTTTATCATCTTAAAGGTCCCCCTTGTTTTTGTCTGTCAGGCTTTCATATCGTCCACAAAGGTGTTTACTCTGCGAACCTTTACGTGCGTTTCCGATTCAAGCGCATATTTTACTTTATCTTCAATGCTGTGGGCGACCGTCGAAATGTTCGTTCCGTATGAGGCGGTTATGTGAAGGTCTATTATCAGATCCCCGTTAACGTCTGTCTTTATTATAATACCTGCTCCCTTATCAGGACGCCTGAAAAGCGATTTTATCTTCTGCTTTAAGCCGTAGCCGTTCATTCCGGCAACTCCGATACATTCGCCTACGTTGTACGCAATAAGGCTTTTTATATATCGCTCGGTTATGAATATTTCACCCAGATGGTTTTCAATCAGTTTCAAGGCGGCACCTTCTTTTTTCACAGTTTGAAATACTTACAAACATAATACCATAAACTGAGAAAAATTGCAATGCTTTTTTAATATACAGCAGAAACCTTTATATTTGTCTTAACGTTCTTTAAAAATTCTTCACGGTCATCTATAAGCTTTTTATAAAGCTTATAGTCCGTTTGACGTACAAGAGCCGTAATCCCTAAAACATCGGCGGAGTTTTCAGAAAGCATTTTTTGGCACGCCGACTCTGTATATTCCTTTACCTTCTTTTCAACCTCTGATTTAATAGCGTCTCTATGGTCCTTGCTTTCTTCCTTATCAAGAGTTATCCTTACCGTTATCTTCTTATCTAATTTTACAGAGTCGTTTTGCTCTGTGATTTCTGAGCTTTGCTTTACGTTTTTAACCTTCACGCTCTCCTTGCCGTAAGAGGTGTTTACTATCATATCCGAATCATCAATTTCCGAGAGAAAATAGTTTATTCCGAAAACCTCGTCCATATCAAGCGTTTTTGAAAATTTGCTGTTCTTTATCAGTATGGCTTTCTTTATTTCAAGTGAGTCCTGTGCCGGCTCTCCGCTTTCCTTTGACTTGTCGGATATTGCCTGCGCTCTTTTTTCAATTAAAGGTAAAACAGCCGTGCCGTCTGTGTTGATATAATTTGAAACCACCTTGAAAAATCTTGAATCGGTACTGTAACCGTCCTTCTTTGAGACATCAAATATTTTTTTCATTGTTTCCGCAGCAACTGCTCCGCTTGAAATGTCCGCGCTTATTATATCCTTTGCGCTCTTTTCGGTTGCGGCAACTACCATTTTTAAATATGCGTCGAAGTTGTTTATAAAGTATTCAAGGCAGCTGTATATATCGTTTACTTCTTTATTTATAACTAAAAGCTGATTGTGTCCGAAAAACATTTTCTTTCCGAGCTGGTTTTCGCACATCTCAACAGCGTTTGCTATTGTTTTTCCTTCTGCCGAGATGACCTCCACATTACTTTTGCTGGAGTCAATGGGGGTCTGTGAGCCAGCGGAGGAAACTCTGAATACCTGAAGCGACAGCTTAAAGCCGTCCTCCGCCTTGTCGATGCCGACTGCCTGAACTATCCCCACGCTGTCGGGCTTTCTTCCGCCGCAGCCCGAAAACGTAATAGAAACAAGCAAAATCAAAACACACATAAGACTAATTTTTTTCACGCTTAAACCTCCTTAAAATCAACACAGCAAGAGGAATCACCGTTCCAAGCAAAACAATTGCGGCGGCGGTAAGCTCGTTATCCAGAAGAGGGATTATCATCTGCTCCTTATATGCTAAATACAAAGCGGGAATGCCGCCTATAACAAACGGCGCAAGGTTTGTTGCCATTTTGCTGCTAAACGGCTTTATTAAGACCGACGCCGGACGCAGCGATATTGTAAACAGCGACAGCTTTATAACTCCCATAAGCGTCCAGATAACGAGAAAAACTGCGTCCAAGCGCTCTACAAACGGCGCTTTTGCAAAGCTGCATACCGTGAAAAACGGAAACGGAACCGCCTCTATATAGCCTCCCAGAAGAAGCATACATAATAAAACTATCATTTCAACAAACAAAAGCTTTATCAGCAAAAATCCGTAAACAGACTTTCCAATGCCGTTTTTGAGATACGGTAGCAGCAGAACAAGTACAACCATTTCACTGCTGCGGGATATCCCGTTTACTATACCGCTGAAGATATCTGAGGTTCCTATGGGTTCAACGTAATAGTTGGATATATCAAAATCCTCCGCGGTGGTAAAGACGACGGCGATAAGCAGCAGAATGAAAGACACGAAAACTATTGACGCGCTTCTTGCTGCCGCTTCTATTCCCAGGTGAGCAACATATGCCGAAGCCGCGATAAGCAAAATTCCTACAACAATCGTCGGCAAAAGATTCAAAAAGGCGTTTTCAAAAAAATAGAGAAAAAATCTGACCGTTCGGAAAATCATAAATATCGCAAAAATGAAATACAGCACAAATAAAATCACGCCGAAAATTTTGCTTATCTCAAATGCTGAGCGGATAACGTTTTCATCGGGGTATTTTTTATACAAAAAAATTGTCGGAATTACAAGTATCATATCCGCTGCCACTGAGAAAGCGGATGTGCTCATCATCACTGAGGGGGAAATGTCCTCCAGAGTGAAGTAGGTTATTGTTATAAAGATTCTCGATAAAAAGAGCAGTATCAAAAGCTGCCAGGATGATATTTTCATTGACTGACCTCACTTAATTTTTTGACCTTGTTTTTTACAACGGAGAGGCCTGCTCCGTTGATTATCAGCAAACGCCGCACACAGTTCGGATGGGTCGTTGCTTTTTGGTTATTTCTTTACTCCGGTTAGGTCCTCAACTCGACCTTTGGTTTTCTGGAGACGCAAAAAGGAGGGCCGTCCCAAAATATTTGTAAGCCTCTTTACCGTTATCGGAGATATCGGCGCCGTATACGGAACTGTTAAACTTGATAGCACACAGGTATTAGCTATAACGGCTATGGTCAGTATGCTTATGCCGTAAAGGCCGAAAAGTCCTCCTGTAGCTATATAAGCAAGACGTAACACGGAGGTTTGCTGATTAAGCCCCGGAATTACAAACGATGCAGTTGCGGTGAGTCCTATAATAATCAAAAGCGGTGCGGATATGAGAGATGAGGTAACGGCGGCATCGCCTATAATAAGCGCACCCACTATTGATACCGCTCCGCCTACCGCCTTTGGCAGCCTTATGCCGGCCTCTCTCATTATTTCGTACATTATGGTTATTATTATGGCTTCAGTTGTAAGCGAGTACGGGGTGGATTCCTGAGAGGCGACAAGGTTTAACAACAGTCTGTGGCTGAGCATTCCCGGGTGAAAGGAGGCTATTGAAACGTACAGCCCGGGCAGCGCCACAGCCAGAAGGAAGGACAGGTACTTTATCCATCGTATATAAACAGTGTAAAAGCTTCTTGTTGTATAGTCGTCCACAGTGCGAAACTCTTCGATAAACACCGAAGGCAGAATAAGTGCAAAGGGTGTTCCGTCGATAAGCACGCCTACCTTGCCTTCGTTTAGCTTTATGCACATAGCATCCGGCCGATCGGTGGTGGAGATGCTTGAAAAAATCGCCTTGTGCTTATCCTCTAAAAACGGCTTTAAATAACCGGTGGAAAATACTGTATCAAGTTCAATATCCATAAGCCGCTTTTTTATCTCGTCGACTATTTTCTTGTCAACTCTATCGGAAAGATACGAAATTGCTATGTCGGTTTTTGTAACCTTTCCGACCTGCATAAGCTCAAACTTTAACAGAGGAGATTTTATTCTTCGACGCACAAGGGATACGTTTGTCCTGAGCGCCTCGATAAAGCCGTCCTGTCCGCCCATTATGTTGGTGTCGGACGACGGGTTTTCTATGCTTCTTTTGTCATATCCCTGAATGCCAAGACTGACCGCTTTGTTTTTACCGTCAATGAATATTATTGCAAAGCCGGAGAAAAGCCGCATAAAAACCTCTCCGAATGTGGAAAGCTCCTGACGGTCTATGGTCATAAGGCTTTGCTGGGTTAAAAAGGTGTAAACCTCCTCGGCGCTTGCTTTGTGATCCAGGTTAAACTGCATCAGCGGGTGAAAGACAAGCTCAGACAGCGAATCAGTAGAGATCATTCCCTCTGACGCTACGAAAACGCACTTATGTCCCGATACCATTATGTCGCTTACGTTTACGTCCATAGTGTTTCCCGCCGCTTTCTTGAGCATGGTTTTAAACTCCTCGGCGCTTGTGGGCAAAAGCGTGTGGGCGTAATTTTTATCGTCTATATTCATACTATTATTCTCCGTTCTGCCGCCCGGCAAAAACTAATGGGAATCATACGGGCAGCGTGTTAAGCCTTTTTAATGCTTTTATTTTAATATCTGTAAAAAAAGCTTCGATATTCATGAATGACTGTATAATTTTAGGGAAATTTATTTTTGATAGCATTAAGGAGGCATTTTTGTTATGCTGATTATTTTTCTGCGGGCTCTTATTTTGTACGTACTGGTTATTTTTTCCGTACGTCTTATGGGAAAAAGACAGATAGGCGAGCTTCAGCCGAGTGAGCTTGTTATCACAATTCTGGTTTCAAATATCGCAACACTGCCGATCGAAGACATAAATCTTCCTATCTTAACGGGAATAATTCCGATAATATCTCTGGTCTGCTTTGATGTAATAATGTCTGCCGTTACGCTTAAATCTAAAAAGGTCAGAAAGATTGTTTCGGGAAATCCCAGAATCATAGTTATAAACGGAACTATTGACCAAAGAGCGTTGAAACAGCTCAGGTATTCTCTTGACGACCTTATGGAAAGCCTGCGTGAGCAGGGCATCTTTGACGTGTCAGAGGTGCAGTACGCCATAGTTGAAACTACCGGAAAAATAAGCGTTTTGCAGAAAAAGGACTATCAGCCCTTATCGCTTGATATAACCGAAAACAAAAATTCTGCGTCTGTGAATCCGCCGCAAGTGATAATAGACGACGGGGTGATAATAAAAAAAGCACTTGACGTTTTAAATCTGAACGACAAATGGCTAAACGGTGTTCTCAACAAAAATAAGGTCAAAGCAAAGGACGTTTTCCTTTTAAGCTCTGACGAGGACAAAAACTATACTCTTATAAAGAAGGATTATTAAATGAAAAGACTTATCATAAGCCTGTTGATCCTCGTATCAATAGTCGTGACAAGCGTGTTTATACTGTCGGTTTTTGACAGCAGAAACGAACAGCTTATTTCTTACGTTGATCGGGTGGAGGAGCTCTATAAGCAAAACAAAACCGATCTTGCCGAGGAGGAATTAACGCGGCTGAATCGGTTTTGGTCGGAATATTACAATCTGGTCTCTTACATCGTTCAAAGCACAAAGCTTGAAGAAATAGCGCAGTCTGTCTCAAAGCTCAAGGCGCTTATGGGAAAGGATGAGTTTTTGAGCGAATGCGAATCTATAAAATACGGAATTCGTCTTATCTATGACAGCGAATATCCGTATCTTCACAGTATACTTTAGCTTAGCTCCTTTATAATGGAGATAAAGCTGTCAAGGTCGTTAAAGTCTTTATAGACCGAGGCGAACCTTACATATGCTACAAGGTCAAGCTCTTTCAATCCGCGCAGAACCTTATCTCCGATCTCACTTGTGGTGGTTTCCGTCTGCATTGCGTTTGCATAGGTATTCTCGATCTCTTCGACCATTTTATTTACCCGGTCAACGCTTATCGGCCTCTTTTTAAGAGCGCTTCTTATGCCGTTAGCAAGCTTGTCCTTATCAAACGGCTCAAAGCTTCCGTCTTTTTTATAAACCATAAGGGTGGGCTTTTCAACTACCTCATACGTTGTGAACCGCTTTCCGCAGTTGGTACATTCACGTCTGCGGCGTTTTTTTTCGTCGCTCGGGCGCGAGTCAATTACCTTTGTGTCTTCAAAATTGCAAAACGGGCATCTCATAAGTGTTTCTCCCTTTCTGTGTCTGGCTGAAAGCGCATATAAATACAGCTTCATACCGTGTGGATTGAATTTGGGACTTTAATTACAAACACCAACAATAGTATATGTAATATATAAAGTATACCACTAATTGTATTTTTTTGCAAGTATTCTTGCGAAATTTATTTATAATTTTCTGAAATTCGACCCGTTTTTTCGTGTTCATTATAATTTTTTAAGCTTTTTTATAATATTCTTTTGTGTTTTGTCGCAAGTTGGCGAAGTTTTTGGGCAAAAAAGTGTACAGTTGTTTAAAAATGCGTTTAAACAGTTTAAAACGAATGTGTAAAATAGGGAGTTTTTAACATTTTAAACAAAGTTTTAAACAGTTTGAATTAAAACTTGCGGTTGAAAGTTTAAAAATTCTTCTTTTAAGATTTGGGCAGTAATGAACTTTTTGTGTGCGGATAAAAAACGTCTGCGGTTTTTAATTTTCACAAACAGCTGAAAAACTGTGAAAAAAGAATCCTGGGTATAAATATGTATGCACACAGAGGACAAATAAAACTATCGTCAGATGAATTTCTTAAAAATTAAGACAAGAGAGTAAAAAATCACCCGAAGCACAAAAAACTTCGGGTGATAAATTGTCTGCCGAGTTATATGTGAAATCTTTAGCCCATTACAACTTCTACATCTACTGTTTTGCCTTCATCAAATACGGGAAGAATATTGCCTTCAATTTTGCCGCCGTTTACGGTAACGCTGTAGATCCCCTTGGAGATATAGTGCGGATTCTTTACGGTGATGTTATAGGTAGCACCTCTGAATTTTCTCACAGCCGTAAAGCCTTCCCATTCTGACGGAATAGACGGGTCTATCTTCAGTCCGTCGTAGTCGGGAATGATTCCCAGAATATACTGAGACACCGCAACAAAGTTCCACGCCGCCGTTCCTGTGAGCCAGCTGTTTTTTGCTTCTCCGTGACGTTTTGCGTCCTTACCCGCAATCATTTGAGCGTAAACGTACGGCTCGGTTCGGTGAATGTCGGAAATATCCTCAAGATAAGCAGGAGCTATCTTTGAGTAATACTCGTAAGCCTTGTCGCCTCTGCCGACAAAAGCCTCGGCGCAGATTATCCACGCGTTGTTGTGGCAGAAGATTCCTGCGTTTTCTTTATAGCCGCTCGGATAGGTGGATATCTCTCCGTACTCCGGGTAATATTTTGAATACGGAGGGTTGTTAAGAACAAGTCCGTACTCGGTATTCAGATACTTGTCTACACTGTCGAGAGTTTTAATGTCGAGACCTTGATCCTTGCCTATTCCGCTCATCACGCAAAATCCCTGCGGCTCAATAAAGATTTTTCCCTCGGCACATTCCTTTGAGCCCATTTTCCTGCCAAAGTCGTCGTAAGCCCTTAAAAACCACTCGCCGTCAAAGCCGTACTTTAAAAGCGCCTGTGACATCTTATTTATTTGCGCGTGAGCTTTATATGCTTCGTCGTACAAACCCTTGTGACGGCATATTGAAACGTATTCAGGACCTATAAAGGTGAACATTCCGCCAACCATAACACTTTCTGCCACGCGGCTGTATTTTAGCTCGCCGTACTTAGGGCAGGTTGAGATCTGAAAGCTTTCGCCCGGGGTATTGGAAAAACAGGAGAGGTTTATGCAGTCGTTCCAGTCCGCTCTCATTGCCAGAGGAAGACCGTGCGGTCCGAGGTTATTTACCACGTGGTAAAAAGACTGGGTAAGGTGATCCATCATCGGCTTTGCACGGCTTATGTCGTTATCGTAAGGCACTTGCTCGTCGAGGATCGACCAGTCGCCGGTCTCTTTAATATACTGTGCAACAGCATATATCATCCAAAGCGGGTCGTCGGAAAAATCTCCGCCTATTTCGTGATTGCCCTTTTTTGTAAGTGGCTGGTACTGGTGATAGCAGCCGCCGTCCTCATACTGGGTTGAAGCAAGATCAATAAGACGTTCTCTTGCTCTGTCTGGTATCTGATGAACAAAGCCCAGAAGGTCCTGGTTTGAATCCCTGAAGCCCATTCCTCTGCCTATACCGCTTTCAAAATACGAAGCTGAGCGACTCATATTAAACGTTACCATACACTGGTACTGGTTCCAGATGTTTACCATTCTGTTAAGCTTATCGTCAGGCGTGTTTACCGAGTATTTTGACAAAAGCTCGTCCCAGGTTTTCTTAAGCTCATTTAAAGCGGCGTCTGCCTTTTCCGCCGTGTTCATAGCGCTTATCATATCATAAGCCTTTTGCTTATTCATTTTTCCGTTTTTATCCCATTTATTGTAGCCGTTTTCAACATATCCAAGCATGAACACCAAGGTCTTTTCTTCGTCAGGCTCAAGAGTCAGACTGATCATATGCGACGCTATCGGGGACCAGCCGTCCGCAACCGAATTCGAAGCTTGTCCCGCAAGCACGCACTGAGGATTGTGAAAGCCGTTATATAGTCCGATAAAAGACTCTCTGTCGGTGTCAAAGCCGTCAATAGGCACGTTTACCGTGTAAAAAGCAAAGTGGTCACGTCTTTCCTTATATTCGGCTGTGTGGTAAATGGTAGAGCCCTCTATCTCGACCTCTCCGGTGTTGAAGTTGCGCTGAAAGTTTGTGGAATCGTCCTGAGCGTCCCACAGACACCACTCGATAAACGAAAAGAGCTTAAGCTCCTTTTTCTGGCCGGCGCAATTTTTTACAACCAGCTTCTGCACCTCTCCGTTAAAGTTCTGCGGAACAAAAAAGGTTGCCTCGGCGCTAACACCGCCCTTCTCTCCTTTTATAATGGTATAACCCATTCCGTGGCGGCAGGAATAGCTGTCAAGCTCCGTCTTTACCGGGCTCCAGCCCGGTGACCAGATAGTTTCACCGTCCTTTATATAAAAATATCTTCCGCCTACGTCTGTAGGAACATTGTTGTAGCGATACCGTGTAATTCTTCTTAAGCGCGCGTCCTTAAAGAAATGATAACCGCCCGCAGTATTTGAAATCAGCGAGAAAAACTCCTGCGTTCCCAGATAGTTTATCCACGGATACGGGGTTTTGGGATTTGTGATGACGTATTCTTTGTTTACGTCGTCAAAATGTCCGAATTTCATAGATTTTTCTCTCCTTAATATTTAAGAATTTTTTCTGCAAAATAAAGAAAAGATATGTAAAATTTCGATCTGATCTGTATTATGTGTTATCGTTTTACTAATTTAAATCTTTGAGAGCAGCAAAATTCCTCGCCGCACAAAAGCTCCTTATACCCAGAGGTTTCACTATCAAGCGTCAGGTTGGGAGCATTTATCATAGCCGTCATAGGTTCGGGGCAAAAGTAACCTTTATCTCCTGAATCGTTCCATATATTGTAAAACTTAAACTCTTCACTCACTTCATTGAGCAGAGCGATGCCGTTTGCGTCGTCGTAAACCACAGTGCCGTTAAACGGCTTGCCGTCATAGGTGTTGGGCACGGCAGTATACATATCGTTTTCAATGACTTGCCCGGTAGGACGTTTTGTGCCGTTTTTGTATTCGATATCCCAGTCGTTAAGCTCTAAAAGACGCTCGGTCGGCAAAAACCTGTCGCTGAGCTCACACCTTTTGCCGATAGGAACACTTAAGCGCAATGCGCCTTCGTATGCTTTGTCAACAAGCGGAGCGTTTATGCAGGTGTGTGTGCATATTGATACAGGAAGCGCTTTTTTTGACAAATTTTTAAGAAAAATTTTTTGGTAAAGTCCGTTCTTTGACAACTCAAACGCAACCGTAATTTTAAAGTCAACGTCAAAATACTTGTACATTTCGTCTTCCTTATTATATGTAAAGGAAGCGGACATTATCGCAGTATCGCCACTAGTTTTTATTTCGTTAATTTCATACGGGCGCTTGAAAACAAAGCCGTGAAGATAATTTTGAAAGTCCGGCTCGTTTACCGGCATATGATATACGCTGTCGGAGGTTTTTATGATTCCTTTGTCATAGCGGTTCGGAAGATACATGGTCGGAAGTCCCCAGATAGCAGGCGCTTCTTTTATAGCGTCTATGGAAACATCGTCACGGTATCTGAAAATTTCGCAATTAAGCAAAATATTGCGAAGCCTTAAAACCTGGTTTCCGACAGGCGGACAGATTATCGCTTCATATCCGCCGGCACAAAGGCGAACGCAGCTTGTTTCTTTAAAAATTATTTTTTCAGCCTTTGTCATAAAACTTCCTCCGTAAAAGTATTATTTGCACTTTTTTGCATACATTAAAGTATATCATATATTTATTTGATTAGCAAGAAAATTTATCCAAATAAAAAATTTTTCCCTTAAAGATTTTTTGCGCCTTGCGTATAACATTTTGCAAACGGGGCAATATACTTTTAGCACAAAGGTGTGCGCTAAAGGAGGTATTGCTATGTTAGATAAGATAGCGCTGTTTCTGCTTATAGTAGGCGGGCTTAACTGGGGTCTTGTCGGTATATTCGAGTTTGACCTGGTTGCATTTTTATTCGGTTCGTCTACATCGCTTTTAAGCAGAATCGTGTATATCGTAATTGCTGCGTGTGCACTTTGGTGCATTTCGCTGTACTTCAAGGAACACTCGCTTGTAAAGGCAGAGGATTAGTTTACTTGAAAAAGCCTGTGCAATGACGCACGGGCTTGAAGAAAAGAGAGCTTTTTGCATAAATTTCATTGAGGATCGGGTTTTAAGCAATGTTATCTATGCGCTGATAAAAGCTCTCTTTTCTTTATTATTATCTGAAAGTGATTTACGTTTCAAAGCGATTAACAACCTTGATGCAAGCTTATTATTGCCACTTTTGCACAAATTGTATTAAGGAAATTTAGGCATATTGCCAATTTGTTTTGAACAAAAAATGAATTTTTAATTAAAAGCTTGACTTTTCTTGGGCGGTATACTATAATGCAATTGGTGATATTTTATATTTTATAAAATATCATTCGTTTTGTTGTCTCCTTTCTTTTGTTCTACACTTAGTTTTTTTATTTTATCTTTGCAGTATCGTTTTTCGGTGCTGCTTATTTTTTATACCCACAGTTTAAAATAAATTATCGTTCGATCACTTTATTATATAGTCTGCCGTTTGGATAAATTTATTTTCAGGAAAATTTGACAGGCAATATTGATTCTGAACATTACAAAAGCGACCAAGATCACTACTGGTCGCTTTGCGCTTTATTGTGATTAAACTTTTGTAGCAGGGTTCATAATCGCCGTAAATTTACACTTAATCAAAACTGTGCGGAGTAATTGGGCGCTTCTTTAGTGATATAGATGTCATGCGGATGAGATTCTTTAAGTCCAGCGCCGGTTATCTTTATGAACTTTGCCTTTTCATGAAGCGTGGGAATATCCTTGCAGCCGCAGTAGCCCATACCGGAACGTATACCGCCGCAAAGCTGAAATACCGTATCTGAAACGGCGCCCTTATAAGGAACTCTTCCCTCAACTCCCTCGGGAACTAGCTTTTTGCTGCCCTCCTGGAAATATCTGTCCTTAGAGCCCGCAGCCATTGCCGCAAGACTTCCCATACCTCTGTATACCTTAAAGGAGCGCCCCTGATAAATTTCAACGTCTCCCGGGGCTTCCTCGCAGCCTGCAAGCAGAGAGCCGAGCATAACCACATTTGCTCCTGCCGCCAAGGCTTTAACAATATCGCCGGAATACTTTATTCCGCCGTCAGCTATTATCGGTATTCCCTTTTTCTGCGCAACGCAGGCCGCATCGTATATAGCGGTTATCTGCGGAACACCTATTCCTGCAACAACTCTGGTGGTGCAGATAGAGCCCGGTCCGATTCCGATTTTAAGGCAATCAGCGCCGGCCTCAATCAGAGCCTCTGCCGCTTCGGCGGTGGCGATGTTGCCCGCTATAACGGGAATATGCGGGAAATTAGCCTTTATCTTCTTCACGCAGTCGATGATGTTTTTTGAATGTCCGTGAGCCGAGTCCAGCGCAAGGATATCCACTGATGCATCGATCAAGGCACCTGCTCTTTCCAGTACGTTTGCGGTTACGCCTATTGCGGCACCGCACAGAAGTCTGCCGCGTGAGTCCCTCGCTGAGTCAGGATACTGAACCGCCTTTTCAATATCCTTGATAGTGATAAGTCCCTTAAGCATTCCGTTTTTATCTACAAGCGGGAGCTTTTCTATTTTATGCTGCATCAAAATTTTCTGCGCTCCCTCAAGGTCTGTTCCAACAGGAGCGGTCACAAGGTCCTCTTTAGTCATAACCTCAGAAATTTTAATGCTGTAATCGGTGATGAACCTTAAATCTCTGTTCGTAAGTATTCCGACAAGCCTGCCGTTATCGTCTACTATCGGTACGCCTGAAATTTTGTATTTTCCCATAAGCTCGTCGGCTTCTGAAACGGTTTTGTCCGCTGTGAGCGAAAAGGGGTTTACTATAACGCCGTTTTCCGATCTTTTTACCTTGTCAACCTCATCTACCTGATCGCTTATCGACATGTTTTTGTGAATGATTCCTATACCGCCCTCTCTGGCTATGGCAATCGCCATTCTCGACTCGGTAACCGTGTCCATCGCAGAGGTCATTATCGGGGTGTTCAGATAAATGTCGTCCGCAAGTCTTGTTTTGAGGTCGATCATATTGGGAGTGACGTCGCTTTCGGCGGGAATAAGCAAAACGTCGTCAAAGGTGAGCCCTTCCTTTATGAATTTGTTGTTGTAGTTTGTCTCAAGCATAGTAACCCTTCCTTTCCTGTCATCACAGCATAAAACCGTTTGAATATTACCCACTAGTATACATCATTTTATTTTAAATGTCAACAGATAAATCGCAATAATATCCGGATTAAAAAAAGCCGAAACATTTTTCATTTCGGCTTTAAAAAACTATGTAACTTTTTCCTGTACGGGGGAAGCGTCATGCGTTTGCCGCAGTTCAATTACTCCCATCTCCCGGCATAAGTCCCTGATAACGCCCATTTTGCAGGCATCCTTGCACTTTCCGCAGTTTACGCACTTGGAGTAATCTATCCTTGCAAAGTTGTTTTCAACTTTTATGGCGCCTATCTCGCAAGCTCTTTCGCACATTTTACATCCGATACAGCCGTTCTTGCAGACAGAACGCGTTATTTTTCCTATGTCGGTGGACGAGCATTTTACCTCGTACCGAAGCTCTGCGGGGCGTATTTCTATGATGTTCTTGGGGCAGACATTCGCGCATTTTCCGCAGCCTGTGCACAGGCTTTTGTTTATCACCGATACGCCGTTTACTATGCTTATAGCCTTATTGTCGCAGACCTCGACGCAGTCGCCGTAGCCCAGACAGCCGTTGGTGCACATTTTGCTTCCCTGATAAAACTGAGACGCCGCCAGACAGGACTGCATACCGCCGTACTCAAACCGCCTTTTTGCACTGTCAAGTCCGCCGGAGCATTTTACAAAGGCAACATACCTGCTTTTTGCGGTAACCTCAATCCCCAATATCTCGCCTATTGCCTTTGCTGCGTCCTCGCCGCCGGGACGGCATAAATTAGGTTCTTCACCGTTTTTCACTATCGCCTCTGCATAAGCATTGCATCCCGTAAAGCCGCAGGCGCCGCAGTTTATCTGCGGCAGGGCATTTTCTATTTTTTCAAGGCGCTCATCGGTCTTTACATAAAACACCTTTGCCGCAACGGTTAGCAGAATTCCCGCGGCAAGTCCAAGAGACGCAAATAATATTATCGGTAACAGATACTCCATTTGATATACTCCCATCTATAAGAAAATCAAGAAATCGTTTACTGCGCAAACAGTCCGCCAAAGCCCATAAAGCTGAGAGAAACTATGCTTGCCGCTATAAGTGTCGCCGGAACTCCCTTAAACATTGCAGGAACGCTGTCCGAGGAATCTATTTTTTGCCTTACTCCGGAAAACAGCAAAAGCGCGACGGTAAAGCCGACTCCTGTTCCGAGAGCGTTTACCATGGCCTCTAAAAAGCCGTAGCCTTCGTCGATATTCGTTATAGTAACGCCCAGCACGGCGCAGTTTGTAGTAATAAGCGGAAGATATACGCCAAGCGCTTTATAAAGCGGAGGCATTATCTTTTTTAAGATTATCTCGACAAGCTGAACGAACAGCGCTATAAGCAGGATAAACGCCACTGTCTTAAGATACTCAACATTAAGCGATTCTAAAAGCCTGTAAACGGGATATGTAACAGCAGTAGCACACAGCATTACGAAAATTACCGCTGCGCCCATTCCAAGACAGTTCTTTAAAACCTTTGAAACTCCGAGGAAGGGGCATATTCCCATAAATTGCGACAATACAATGTTGTTTACCAAAATTGCCGACAGCATGATTATCAGAAGATTTACCGCCATTTATATCCCTCCGTTTCTTAGCTTTTCGCACGACGCCATATTCGGACAGCCCTTACAGCCTATCTCCTTAGGCGGCTTTTTGTGCCTCAGCTTGTTTATGACCGCTATTATAATGCCCAGAGTGAAAAATCCTCCCGCGGGGAGAATGAACACTGTCATGGGCGATTCGTTTATAAGCGGGATAGATAAACCGAATACCGTTCCGCTGCCTAAAAGTTCTCTTACTGTACCCATTAAAGTCAGCGAAAGTGTAAATCCAAGTCCCATTCCAAGTCCGTCTAAAACCGACGGAACGACCTTGTTTTTGCTTGCAAATACCTCTGCTCTGCCCAGGATTATACAGTTTACGGTGATAAGAGACAGAAATATTCCCAGACTGTTATACAGCGCCGGAACATACCCTTTCAGCAGAAATTCAATAAGAGTTACAAAGCCTGCGATAATTACTATGTAACAAGGAAGCCTTACCGCGTCGGGTATTATTTTTTTAAGAAGTGATATTACTATGTTTGAGCCTACCAGAACAAAGGTGGTGGCAAGTCCCATTCCTATTCCGTTTGAAGCCTGTGTGGTCACAGCAAGCGTGGGGCACATTCCCAAAAGAGTAACAAGCGTTGGGTTTTCTTTTATAAAGCCTTTGGTAAATTCCTTTAAATTACTCATAATGCCGCACCTCCTTATCTGCCTGCAAGGCAAGCTTTACAGCAGTTTTCAATCCCTTTGACGAAAACGTAGCGCCCGTTACGGCATCGGCATCGTCTGCCTCGGATTCGCTTTTTATTCCGACATATGTTTTAAGGTAGTCTTTATTGTTTACCTTGGTTCCAAGTCCCGGAGTTTCAGAGCATGAGATAAACGATACTCCCTTAACCGCTTTGTCCTTTATTCCCACCAAAACGTGTATACCGTCCGAATTGTAGCCGTCGGTGGTTATTTCATATACGGTAAGACCGCCTTCGCCCTCTATTATTGTGTCAACTCCTTCAAACGTTTTGTCCGTTTCGGTGTAAGTACCCTCTCCGAAAGCCGAGGTAAGCGTTTCGTTGAGGGTTTCCTTATTTATTTGTTCAACTCTTTCCTTAGTGGCGTCGTTTGCAAATATCAGCGCGCACGAAATGATTGTACATATTACGGTCAAAACGAGCGGCGGCATTACGGTGTTTTTTATACTCATTGTCCGTCCCTCGCTTTCTTTAATTTCTTGGCGCCCAGAGGTCGGGTTTTTGTCGCCATATCTATAAACGGTGTAAGAATGTTCATAAACAGTATAGCAAAAGAAACTCCCTCCGCCATTGAGCAGTAAAATCGTATAACGCAGGTGATAATTCCGCATCCGATGCCGAAGATAAGCTTTCCCCATCCAGTCACCGGAGTTGTTACATAGTCTGTCGCCATAAATATTGCTCCGAGCATAACGCCGCCAGAGAGTATCTGATACAGCACGTCCTCTCCGGCAAGAAACGAAAACAGTGCAACCGTTCCGATAAAGCACACCGGCGTAACAGGAGAAATTATTCTAAGCGCAATAAGATAAATTCCTCCGACAATAAGTGCCAGAGCGCAGACCTCTCCTACCGTACCGCCGCAGTTGCCCAAAAACAAGTCAAGATATCCCGAGTTTTTCGCAACAAGCGGCGTAGCCCCGGTAACAATCTCGCTGCTCTTGTAATAAAACGGCTTGACCCATGTGGTCATAGCGCTCGTGAAGGAAAGCATAAGCACAATTCTTCCTACAATAGCGGGGTTTGCAAAGTTTTTTCCAAGTCCGCCGAAAAGTTCCTTTACCACTGCTATCGCAATAAACGAGCCTATTGCCGCCATCCAGAACGGCAGCGTTGCCGGAAGATTAAGGGCAAGCAAAATTCCCGTTACTACCGCCGAAAGATCGTTTACGGTGGTGGGCTTTTTTCTAAGCATACAGCATAGCGCTTCCCACACAACGGCAGTTGCCGTTGTGACAAGTATAAGCAAAAGCGCCCTTATTCCGAAGATCACCGTTGCCGCGACAATGCTTGGAATAAGCGCAATAATAACGTGAAGCATTACCTTCTGAGTGGTTCTTGCGCTCACCCTGTGCGGCGAGGAATATACGTTTAAATTTTCCATCTGTTCAACTCCTTATGTCAGCGAGGCATTAAAAGACGCTTTGCAAGCTGATTGGTCTCAGCCAGCTTTCTCTTTGCAGGGCACACATATGTGCAGCTTCCGCAGTTCATACAAAGATTTACCTTAAGCGCCCTTAATGCGTCGGTATCGTTTTTCTTGTAAGCCGCTTCCATTTCGCACGGCATAAGCTTAAGCGGACAGGCTCTTATACAGCTTGCGCATCTTATACATTCGGTCTGAGGGGCAATTTTCTGCTCTGTAAAGGCAAGAACCGCGTTGTTGGTTTTGGTTATCGGGGCAAAGCTGTCAAACGCGCACAGCCCCATCATCATTCCGCCGAATATGATACGCTTTGTCTTTTCCGTATCCACCTTGCAGTAGGAAAGCAGCTCGTCGGCTATCGTGCCTATCGGAACGATCAGATTCTTAGGCTCTTTAACCGTTTCCCCGTCTACCGTTATGCGTTTGCTCACAAGCGGAACGCCCGTCTTGAAATACCCTTCTAAAAACGCAACTGACGATACGTTCATAACTACCACGCCGACGTTTGAAGGAAGCTCACCTTCTTTTACAATTCTCTTTACTGTGTTGTAAATAATTACCTTTTCCGCACCCTGCGGATATGAGGATTTAAGCGTATGCACCCTGATATCGGTGCAGCCCGAAAGCCTGTCGGATAAAAGCTTAATAGCCTCGGGCTTGTTGTTTTCAATAGCAATTACCGCATTTTTTATTCTAAGAGTGTCCTTTACAAGGCGTACTCCGCCTATAACACCGTCTGGGTTTTCGATCATTTCCCGGTAGTCGCTGGTTATGTAAGGCTCGCACTCGGCAGCGTTTATTATAAGAGTGTCAACAGGCGTTTCATTAGGATCGTAATTAAGCTTTATGTGCGCGGGAAAGCCCGCTCCACCAAGTCCGACAAGACCGCTTTCTCTTACCGCCTTTATAAAATCCGCTTTGGTTCTGACCTCTGGCTTTTTTACTTCCGGTGAGAGGCTGAACTTGCCGTCAGACTCAATATCAATGCAGCTTATTACAGAGCCGTTTGACACCAAAAGCTGGCTGAAGCCCGTAACCTTTCCGGACACCGATGAGTGAACGGGGCAGGAAAATCCCGCGTCGCTTTCCCCTATTTTCTGCCCGACCTTCACCTCGTCTCCCTCTGATACCAGCGGCACAAGCGAAGCGCCCATTCCCTGACTTAGCGGAATTTTTACCGTTTTCGGAAAGAATCTTTCAGATCGGCAGTCTTCGGTGTTTTTAGAATGCTTGATAAAAATTTTATTCAGTCCCAAAATACACACTCCTCAGATTATAGTTATTTTATTGCTATTTGCAGCAGAAAGAAAGTTGTCCTTCGTTTCTCGTGAAACAAGAATCTCTCCGCTTTCACATACAGCGACGACCGCTATACCGTCTTTTCTAAGGCTGTCAATTCGCTTTAAAAGCTCGTCTTTGCCCATAATATAAATCGCGGTAGATAAAAAGTCGCTTAAGATCCCGCTTTTGCAAACAACGGTAACGCTTGCAAAATCGCTCTTTGCCGGGTACCCCGTTTCTGGATCCAGAATATGAGCATACTTCTTGCCATCGAACGTGATAAACCTTTCGTACCCTCCGCTTGTGGATATAAACGTATCTGACACGCTTAGCTTTCCTATCGTTTCGTCGCTGTCAAACGGGCTTTGTATGTCAACCGTAAAGGTCTTGTCCTCACCGTAAAGAAGCACTGACGAGCCCAGGTCTACCACGGCGCTTTGAATTTCTGAAGGGGCGAAAAGTTCTTTTACCATGTCAAGAGCATAACCCTTTGCAACCGCGCCAAGCTCAATTTCAGTGCTGCCGGAAAGCAATATCTCTCCGTTATCAAGCGTTACGTTTTGTGTGCCGACGCTTGACAGCTCAGCGCGTATCTGACTGTCATCGGGTACGCTGTCACCGCCGTCTGAAATGTTCCAGAGATAAACCAGACCGCCTACGGTTATATCCGTATACCCGTATTTTTGATTAAGCTCAATAGACTTTTCTATTATTTCAAAAAGCGTTTTGTCCTCAGATCGGCGTCTTGAGTTGAGAAACGCAAGAGCCGAGTCTTTTATAAAACCGTTGAGCTTTTTGTCAAGAGAGCTTATCATATCCTGAAAGTCCGGCAAAAGATTGTCCGGCTCATCGTAAAGTGTAACTGTTCCGGCTGTGTCAAAGGCAAAAAAGTTATATACTGTTTTTCTGTCTTTTGTAAAAACGGACAAAGCAACCACCGCCAGTATCACCAAAGCCGCCGCCGACAGAGTAAGGATCAGTCGTTTTAGTTTCAAAAAATACCCCCTGTAAAACGGTTGTAATTTCACTTTAAAAATGGTACAATCATTAAAACAGCAAAACTAAGCCGCAAAGCTTTCCGGAATTTTATTCAAGGCTGTCTTTAAGCATAATTTCCTCCGCGTGCACAAGCATGGAAACAAAGCTTTTATACTCCTCTGGGTAATCCTCAACAAGCGAGTTTATTGATATTCTTGCGCAGCTTAAGTCTTTTTCATTGCTGAAGTCGCTTAGCGCCTTGTCGATATCGAGTATGCTTGAAAGCAGCTCGCGCTCATAGCATTCCCCTACTGAGAAAAAGGTTTTGGGATTTTCGGGATTCTTATCAAAAATGCAGCGAAACAGCTTGTAATAAAAAAGCGAAAACCAATCCTTTACCGTTTTCTCAAATTCCTCATTACCGATCGACTGGGCATATGAAAGAATAACTCTTTCACACTGCGAGTACACGTTTTCAGCCCGGATGGGGCGCTCCTTAAACAAAAGAGATTCGTGAGGCGAAACGCACAGAAGCAGATCGCAGGATACGCCGTAGAACTCCGAAACCTTTTTCAAAAACGAAACGGTACATTCGCGCTTTCCGTTTTCGTAGTTAGAAAGTAAGGGCTGCGAAATGTTGAGCGCCTTGGCGACCGCTTTCTGACTGAGATTTCGCTCGTGTCTGAGCATAGTGAGAATACGAGGAAAATTTGATACCATATAACCACCACCATAATATGTAAAATCAAATATCCCATTATGTACATATTATAATTATAATACAATTATGATGAAATGTAAAGCAATTTTTAAACTTGGAAAGGTTGTTAAAATATGAAAGGATACAGAATTAAGTTTATACGCAACGGAATAACCGAGGCGAATTTAAACGGCGTATATGTCGGAAAAACGGATATCGAGCTTTGCGCCAAGGGAGTGGACGAGCTTTATAACAAGATCGCAGAGTATGAATACGGCAGCGTACAGAGGGTTTATACTTCTCCTTATAAAAGGTGCGTTCAGACAGCCGGCATACTTTTTCCCGAGACATACACCGTTTTGGCCGACGGACTCAGAGAGATGGATTTTGGCGATTTTGAAGGCAAAAAGGCAGAGGAAATAATGAACACCCCGGAGTATAAACGATTTTTAAAGGGCGGTCTTGACAATCCTCCCCCCAACGGGGAAAGTATGAGAGAGGTGGTTACCAGAAGCCTTGAGGCGCTGAACTTAATTGTGAGTGATATGATGAGCGAGGGACTTACAAACTGTGCGGTGGTAACTCACGCAGGGATCATAATGAATATGATGTCCTGCTTCGGGCTGCCCAAGCTTGCTCCGATGGAGTTTCCCTGCGATTTCGGCGAGGGCTACGAGGTGCTTATTACCGCTTCTATGTGGCAGCGTTCCGGATGCTTTGAGATAATGGGAAGATTTCCGTATTCCGACACAGAGGAATATGAGCGCGATTAAGCTTGTGGTATAAGCTTTCTTAAAAGTTTGAAATCAGAGTGTCTGAAACACAGGTCAAGAGGAATTTTAAGATGGCATAAATTGCAAACGATAAGTAAAATTAACTATTTACATTTCCTTTAACTTATGGTAAAATATATAAAAATATAAAAGGGGAGATCTATATGTCAAAAATTTGTCCGAACTGTCAGGCTGCAATAAGCGACGACGATAAGTTCTGCGCTGCCTGCGGAGCAGAAATTGAAGCTGCGTCTGAGCCTGTTGTTCAAGCTGAGGCTGAGCCTGAGACAGAAGAGGCGGCAGTACCGACCGGCGAAGCAGTACCGACCGCATCCGAGGCTGAGGTACCTGATCAGCAGCCTTCAATGGCCGAGCCTTTATCGGCAGAACAAAATCAGGAAGTATCGCAGGGGGCCGTTCCTTACGGCGCTCAGACCGTTCCTGATATGCAGGGCCAAGCCGTTAAAAAGTCCGGCGGAAAGGGACTGCTTATTGCAATAATAGTTATTATAATTGCGCTTTGCGTTGGTGCTGGATTTCTTTTGTACTTCATACTATTCTCCGGAGGCGGATATAAGTCCGCTTTAGAATCATATATTGAGTATATGGAGTCTTATGATCAGGATGATCTTGTAAAGGCAATTGGTAATGATGCGCTTGTCTACTATGTTGAGGAAGAATACGAAAGCGATATGGAAACATTCAACAAGGGTTGCGACCTTATGGAGAATATGAACGATATTGTTGATGTTGATGTAGACTACAGGATCACCGATTCCACAGAAATGTCGTCAGACGAGCTTAAGGATTATGAAGCAGGCGACTATAAGGTAACCGAGGGCTATATGGTTGATGTCGAAATCGCAATGAACGGAGACGGAATTATGTCCGGACTTAGCGGCCAGAATAATACCGAGACTCTGACGGTTATTAAGTTCGGAAGCGACTGGTGTGTTGTTGAGGCTGCCGAGACGGTGGAAAGCATTATACAGGCAGGAGAGGGAGCAAACGCTTTGTCGGGTATTGATTTTGACGAACTGGACTTTTAGAGGAGCAGCCGGAATATACAATCACGGGCGGCAGGTATCTGCCGCTTTTTCTTTACTTTTATAAAAAAATATGGTAAAATAATATTCAGAAGGACTTGAAAAGGAGCTGTTTTTATGAACACGTACAGAATAAAGATCTTCAACAGGGAGCTTAATATAATTACCGACCAGACGCTTGAATACACGCAGAAGCTGGCTGATACACTTAACGAAAGGCTTTCAGAAATCATATCCGGAGTGGGAAATCTTACGCTTAATGACGCAGCCGTGCTGGTTTCGCTGGATTGTCTTGACAAGGCGGTAAAAAGTGAGGAGAGCGCTCAGAACATCAGGCAGCAGATAAAGGAATACGCCGATGACGCTTCAAAGGCAAGACAGCAGGCGCTTGACAGAGAACACGAGATAGAAAAGCTGAAATCAAGGATAAAAGAACTTGAGGATAAGCTGAGCAATCATTTTGAACAGACTGCTAAGAAGTCGGCTTCGGGGACGGTTTTTGTTCCTAAATACAGAGAGGAGCCAAAGCAGAATCCTAACAATCAGCGGCCCGCAAACGAGCAGACTTCGTTTTTTAAAAAATAATGGGCGAGGTGCTTTCTCCCGCAGGAAGTATGGAGGCGCTTTATGCAGCGCTTGAGAGCGGCGCTGACGCAGTTTACTTCGGCTCAAAACGGTTTTCGGCAAGGCAGAACGCTCAGAACTTTGACGAGCAGCAGATAAAAAAAGCGGTTTTTGAATGTCACAAAAGAGGCGTAAAGATTTATCAGGCGATAAACACCGTTTACTTTGACGACGAGAAAGGTGCACTTTTAAAGGAGCTTGAGCGGGCAGCGCAAAACGGTATAGACGCTATTATCGTTCAGGATTTGGGTGCTGCCAAAACTGCTCTTGAGTGTATTCCCGAAATGCCGCTGCACGCCTCTACGCAGATGACTATACACACGGCGGCAGGCGCGATCGCTTTGAAGAAAATGGGATTTAAGCGTGTGGTGGTATCAAGAGAATGCCCGCTGGAAACGATAAGGGAGATCGCGGATACAGGGGTGGAAACAGAGGTTTTTGTACATGGCGCGCTTTGTATGTCGGTATCGGGTCAGTGCTATCTTTCCGCTATGCTGGGCTCGCGCAGTGCAAACAGAGGGCTTTGCGCGGGAGCGTGCAGGCTGCCTTTTTCGGCTTGTGACAAAAAGCCGGAGCAGTATGCGCTTTCTTTAAAAGACCTGTGTGCGTACGAGTCTTTAAAAGAGCTTGAAAGGGCCGGCGTTTGCTCATTTAAAATAGAAGGTCGTATGAAACGGCCGGAATATGTTGCCGCAGCAACTAAAGAGTGCGTATCTGCTCTTAAAAACGGCAGGTTCGATACCGGGCTTTTAAAAAAAGTGTTTTCAAGAAGCGGTTTTACAAACGGGTATATAAACGGCACATTAGGCTCTGATATGTTCGGTTATAGAAGCAAAGAGGACGCAGATGCCTCAAAAGAGACGTTTGCACAAATAAGAGAAGGGTATTCCACTGTATATAAGCGTACCGAGGTCACTTTTGACGCTGTGATAAGACGCGGTGAAAAAATATCTCTTAAAATTAAAGACAGCGACGGCTGCGAGGCAACTGTTTTCTCAGACTCGCCAGACTTTGCCACAAACCGAGCTACCGAAAGTGATATAATTGTAAGACAGCTTAAAAAGCTGGGGGATACGATTTATAGCTTCAAGAATGCTTCGGTAAAGCTTGACAGCGGTGTTTTTGTAAGCGCTTCTGAAATAAACGCCTTGAGAAGAAAGGCGGCAGAAGAGCTTGACCGTGAGAGATATCTAAAAAACACCAGTGTGAAAAAGTTTTTGCCAAGCAAAGCTTTCTTTAAGACAAAAACATCTTTTAGCAGGCCCGAAAAGGCCTTACTCAGAATAAGAGCAAACAAAGCAAGCCAGCTTAAAAATATTGACATAAGTTTAGTTGAGCTTATTTCATTGCCGTTTTCCGAAATCCGGAAAACCGATATTGACAAAACCAAACTCTGCCTTGCGCTTGACAGGTTTATGACGGATGAAAAAAGGTGCTGGGAAGAAATAAGTATTGCCCATAAGGCGGGAATAACTCACTTTCTGGCGCAGAACATCTCGCATTTTGAGCTTTTAAGCAGTCTGTCCGATATAAGTGTTCATGCCGGGTTCTCTATGAATATTACCAATTCTGACGCACTTGAGGCTGTAAGAGATCTGGGCGCGTTGGATACAGAACTCTCGTTTGAATTAACGGGTGCTGAGGCGCAGAAACTGAATGCGGTTATTAAAACGGGGATTTTGGTATACGGACGTCTTCCGCTTATGCTGACAAGAAACTGCCCTATAAAATCAAGCGTTGGCTGCAAGGGGTGCAGAGGCTTTATTACAGACAGAATGAGAAAAAGATTTTTTGTAAGCTGCCACAAGGATAAGGGGTATTTTGAGCTTTTAAACGGCGAGCCGCTTTATCTTTTTGATAAAAAGCGCATACCGGTATCGTTTGAGACAATAATGTTTACAACGGAAAGTGCCGATGAAGCCGAAGAAATATTTTTATCATACAATAAAAATCTTCCACCTAAGGGTGAGTTTACGAGAGGGCTTTATTACAGAGGAGTAATTTGATTTTGTGATCAGTATTTGTTTTCGGTGAAAGGAACGATAAAGCGTGAAAGATTGTATTTTGCTTTGCAAGCTGCAATGAGTTTTTATTTACAGAACATGAAGCGTTAGAAAGCGGACGGTTAAAATAAATTATGAAAGGAAGATATGTATGAAGATTATGTTTAAAAAAGTTGCCGAGACGGCTAAAACTCCGGTACTCTCAAAAAGCAAAACTCCGGCGTTTTTGCTTTTCGCACACCTTGAGGAGGACCGGGTGCTGTTTCCGGGAGACATAAAAATAATAAGAACCGGAGTTATATTTTCTATGGAAGAAAGAGAAATGCCGGATCTGGCGGCGCTTGTAATGCCCTCTGACGAAATGGTGAAGGAAAAGGGTATTTACCTTGCGAACGGAGTGGCCGTGATTGCCGGCGACTTTAAAGGAGAAGTAGCGGTAGCGGTTATAAACAGCTCGAAGGTTATGAGGACGATATCAGACGGAGACCAGATAGCAAAGCTTGTAGTTACAAGGATTCAGGTACCGGGTATTTCATCTGAAAACATAACGCAGGAAAATTCAAAAATTCAGTCGTAAATTTTTGCAATACGCCCAGCGGAAAGGAGGAGCGCACAAATGAGAATATATAAAATGAATAAATCTGCAAAAAATTTTCTAAGAATAGTTATGATTGTGATCGCTCTTACCGTTACGTATTTTTGTTTTTCGTACCTGTCGGGATATCCGATAATAATGTGGCTTGTGATAGGATTGTTTTGGGGAGCTATGATAGTTTACGGATTTATTTTTCTTCCTATATACTTTAAGTCCTCAAGGTATATGATAGGGGAAAAGGAAATCAAAAAGCAGGCGGGAATGCTGTTTTTTACAAAGCAGTATATCAAGCTTGAATCTATTCAGTATGTTTCTTCGGTAATATTTCCCCTTTCCCAGTTTACGGGGCTTAACTTTGTAACCATTAACGCTTTCGGCGGACGGGTGATTTTTATGTTTTTATCCCGCAACGACGCTTTGGAGATAATCGAATGCCTTGAGGACTACATAAAGCGACGGGAACAGCAGAAATGATTATTTAAAGTTTTTTAGAAAGGAGAGGTAATTAAGTGGCCGAAAAAAGCTTGTTTTCTTATCTGTTTAAATACCGTCAGCACCCACTGACAATTTTTAACTATATTACAAGAGGCTTTTGGCTGCTTCTGATCCCTCTCACAAGAAGCCTGATTGCCACAAGGTTCAATATAGCACAGTGGCTTCGCGGAGCTTGGCTGGACATTTTAATAGTATCTCTTATTTTCGGCTTTGCTTTTTTAAGATGGTTTTTTATTTCCTTTCACATTGAGGACGAATATATCCAGACCGCAACAGGCTATTTCGGGCTGTTAAGGTCTAAGATATACTACAATCAGGCTTCGTCTGTTACCTGCTCTCAGGGAGCGTTTCTTCGCCTTTTCAGAGCTTACAAAATAAACATAGATACAAACTCGAATGCAAGATTCTTTTCAAAGCACAACGTAACGCTTATCGTAAAAAAGAGCGAGTTTGACAAGCTCTATTCAATCATAAAGTCACACGGACAGGGGCTTGCAAGGTTTTCATATCAGCCGAAAAAAACACAGCTTTTTATTTTCTCACTTTTGTTCTCCTCTACCATTTCAGGAGTGGTGCTTATTGCTACTATTCTATATCAGGGCGCAAGAATAATCGGAAGAGAAATAGAGCAGCAATTACTCCTTGATATAAACAAGCAGGTTTCAGATTTCCTTACCGTAAATCTTCCGCCGATAACGGTGGCTATCGTGCTTGTGATAGTGGTTGGCTGGCTATATTCGTTTCTTGTAAACCTTATACGCCACTGGGATTTTACTGCGGTAAGACAGGGCTCAAACATTATAATCCAGTCGGGGATAATCACACGGCGAATAAACATCGTTGACATAAACAGAATAAATTTTATTGATATACGCCAGAGCTTTCTTATGAGGATTTTTAAAATATGCTCTGTAAACATAAGCTGTGCCGGTTACGGAAAAAGCAACCGGCAGATATCGGTACTTGTTCCGATTACTACCAATGAGGAAATGCTGATGTCCTTAAAAGTGCTCATACCGAAATTCCCGAGGCCGACGCTTACGCTGAGGAGCAGGCTTAGCTATATACTTTCGTTTTTGCTTACTCCGACGCTTGTGGTTGCTGCCATTCCCGTGGCCGCATATGTAATATCCTGGATATTTCCGGAATGGGAATCTGTGACAATGTTCTTGATGGTTATGTTTTTCATTCCGGGTTTTTGGTTTATAGTTGTGAAGTTTGCCGCGGTTTTCACGACAGGAATCGGTTTTTACAACGGCTACGCAACGCTGAGCTATTGCCGTTTTTACAGCTTTCACACGGTGGTAGTTCCCATAAAGCGTATTTGTATTGCTACTACCAAGCAGACGGTTGCGCAGTATTTTAACAAGCAGTGTGACTTGAAAATCTACACAAATTCCGAAAAGACCTCTTATCACAAGGTGAAAAACTTTCCGCTTAAAAACGTGTTGGAGGAGTTTGCATCTCACGGATTTGATCTGAGTTGATTTATTAGTAAGCCTTGATATGCTTTGGCAACACCATTATTTCAAAAAACCTGTTTATAAAGATAAAAACCTCTTGACAAAAGGACAAAAGTATTATATAATAACCTAGTCGCTTTAAAAACGGCTGTATAGCTCAGTTGGCTAGAGCATTCGGTTCATACCCGGAGTGTCACTGGTTCAAATCCAGTTACAGCCACCATATGGCCCGTTGGTCAAGAGGTTAAGACACCGCCCTTTCACGGCGGAATCATGGGTTCAATTCCCGTACGGGTCACCAAATATTTATGCAAAAGTCTCAATTTATTGAGGCTTTTTTGTTTTGTCAAAAAAACAATGTTTTATTAACGCGCGGATTCTTTATTTTTTAAATCTCCGTTAGCAGGGTTGTCTATGACGTGACCTTTCTCATCAAAGCGTGAGCCGTGGCAGGGGCAGTCCCAGGAGCGCTCGGCGCTGTTCCATTTTAAAGCACAGCCCATATGCGGACATCTTTTTTTAGAGAATGTCAAAATATTTGTCACCGCTTCATAGCCGTTAATAAAAAGCTGAGGCTTTAAAATACTTCTGGACGGGTCAAAGGCGTCCTCGTATTCGCTGTGCCCGTGTAAAAGCATGTCGCTTAGTATCATCGCTGCGGTCATAGAACTTGTCATACCCCACTTGTTAAATCCGCTCGCTACATATAAATTATGCGTTTTCTTTGAGTAACGTCCTATATAAGGGATACCGTCAAGGCTCATACAGTCCTGTGCCGCCCAGAAGTATTTCTCTTTGGAGTTCGGATACTTTTGTTTTGCAAAATTTCTGAGCGTGCTCCACGCTCCGGTTTGTTTGCCCGTGCGGTGTCCCGAGCCGCCCAGCAGAAGAAGTCCGCCGTAGTTTCTGAAAGACAGACCGGTTTTTTGCTCGTCAACATACATTCCGTTTACGTCCTGTGCATTTTCAAGGGCAATAACGTACGAGCGGTGCTGATAGAGCTTTAAAAAATAGCTTCCGTGCTTGGTTATAAAGGGAAAATGAGTTGTAACGACAACTCGCTTTGCGGTGATTTTTCCATAGTCGGTCACAGCGGTGTTTTTGATCATTTCCCTGACGAATGTGTTCTCGTAAATATTAAGTCCGCCTGAAATGCAGGATACAAACTTAAGAGGATCAAACTGTGCCTGATCAGAAAACCTTACCGCGCCTGCCGTATCCATCGGTAAAGGGAGCTTTTTACACAGCGCGGCATGATATCCTATCTTTTCAAGTGCTGATATTTCCTCCAGAAGCTTTTTTCTGTCGCTAAGGGAATAAACGTAATTATCCTTGATCTCATAGTCGCAGTCGATGTTTTTACAAAGCTCTTTAAACATATCAAAAGCGGCCATATTTGCCCTTAAATACATCTGAGCCGTTTGCGTGCCGTAGCTTTTTAGAATCTTGCTGTATATAAGTCCATGCTGATAGGTTATCTTTGCAGTCGTGTGACCGGTCACTCCCCTGCATATTCTGTCTTTTTCTACCAGCACGTAATCAATACCCTTTTTATGCAGCATATACGCCGTTAATATCCCTGCAAGTCCGCCGCCGATTATAAGCACATCTGTTGATATATCTTTACTCAGCCTGTTAAATTCAGGCATATGTGAATCTATCTCCCAAATCGGATCCATATTACCACTCCTTTTTATTTAGCGTGTCCGAAATACTCAAAATAATTCAATAAGTAAGCAACACTTCAATTTTATGGTAATTTTTTTATGTTAA
This sequence comes from uncultured Clostridia bacterium, assembly GCA_947625195.1. GTDB lineage: Bacteria > Bacillota > Clostridia > Oscillospirales > Ruminococcaceae > UMGS1601. Next base: position 89,403 of record CANQNK010000003.1, read on the forward strand.
GGGCTTGATTTTTACAAAAAAAGGTGATATACTATCTACAATAGTTTTTTATTAAAAGACTGGAGCTTGACTTCCGGTCTTTCGTTTTTGTTGGGAGGTATCTGTTTTATGGCAGAGAAAAAAGGCGGAAAAACCGCCGAGCGCATAAAAAAGCTAGCTTTGCCCGTGTGTGAGCGACTGGGGTTGTCGCTTTGGGATGTTCGCTATGAAAAAGAGGGGGCGACACAATATCTAAGAGTGCTTATAGATAAAGAAGGCGGCCTTGATTTAAGCTCGTGCGAGGAGTTTTCGCGGGAGTTTAACAAGATCCTCGATAAGGAAGACCCGATAGACCAATCGTACGTTTTTGAGGCGGGCTCACCGGGGCTTAACAGAGAGCTTAAAAGCGAGGATCATTTCAATGCTTTTGTCGGAAAAGAGGTATCGATAAAGCTTTATAAAGCTGTAAACGGTGAAAAAGAGCTTAAAGCTGTGCTTCTGTCATATGATAAGAATAGAAAGGCAATAAAATTAGACGGCGTCGAGACGGAAATCTTGCTTTCAGACTGCGCATACGTAAGAGCCGCAGACGACGATTTGTTTTAAAATATACAAGGAGGACATAAAGAAAAATGAGCAAGGAATTTTTTGACGCGCTTGCAAATCTCGGCGCTGAAAACAAAATCAACACTGAGGATTTGGTTGAGAAAATTGCAGACGGAATCACAAAGGCAATAAAAAGAGACTATCCGAATGTTTTGGAGGAGAACATATTCGTCAATATAGACACCGAAAAGGCAAAGTTTGAGATGAAGATCAATAAAACGGTAGTCGAAGAGGTAGAAGATCCCGACAATGAGATATCTATTGAGGAGGCTCTCGAAATATCAAAAAAAGCAACAATCGGTTCACAGGTAGCGGTAAAGCTCAATCCGATGAAGTTCGGGCGGGTAGCCGCTCAGTCTGCCAAGCAGTCTATAAAGCACGACATAAAGGAGATCGAGCGCGAAAGACTTCTTGAGGCGTATCAGGGTAAGGAACACGAGTGCGTTTCGGCAACGGTGCTCAAGGTTGAGCCGGCTACCGGAAACGCCGTGCTTACCATCGACAAAAACGAGGCGTACCTTTTAAGAAGCGAGCAGATCCCCGGAGAAGAGCTGAGGGAGGGCGATATAATAAAGGTTTACGTCGTGGGAATAGTAAATCCTGAAAGACGTCCCTCGGTAAAGATTTCCAGAACTCACAGAGATCTGGTAAAGCGCCTTTTTGAGCTTGAGGTGCCGGAGATCTACGACGGAACCGTGGAGGTAAAGGCTATCTCACGTGAGGCCGGCTCAAGAAGCAAGATAGCGGTTTGGTCCAAGGACGAAAATGTAGACGCGATAGGCGCATGCATAGGTCCGCGCAGAAGCCGCATACAGTCAATAGTAAAAGAGCTTAAGGGAGAAAAGATCGATATCATTCCATACAGCGAGGACGATGCCGAGTTTATTGCGGCGGCGCTGTCTCCCGCAGACGTTATAAGCGTTACGCTTGCTCAGGACGGAAGCCGCTCCTGCGAGGTGGTAGTTCCGGACAATCAGCTTTCTTTGGCTATCGGAAACAAGGGGCAAAACGCAAAACTTGCGGCAAGGCTTACCGGCTATAAAATCGACATCGGTCCGGAGCACACGATAGAAATAGACTGATAAGAGGCAAAAAATATGAAAACCAGGAAAATTCCGATGCGCCTTTGCTTAGGCTGCAACGAGTCAAAGCCAAAAAAGGAAATGATACGTGTGGTAAGAAATAAAGACGGTGAAATATCACTCGATACCACGGGTAAAAAATCCGGACGCGGCGCTTATATCTGCCGCAGTGCAGAGTGCTTTAAAGCGGCAAGGCAAAAGCGCAGATTTGAAAAAAGCTTTTCGTGCGCCATTTCGGACGAGGTGTACGACAGAATGGAGGAAGAGCTTTTAAATGACTGAGATAATGGGACTTCTCACCATAGCGAGAAAGGCTTCCAAGCTTGCTCTCGGTATGGATATGACGAAGGACGCCTGCAAATCGGGAGCGGCAAAGTGCGTTTTGGTCGCGACCGATTTATCGAAAAAAAGCCTTAAGGAGATAAGGTTTTTCTGTTCTCTTGACAGCGTGCCGCTGTATTCGCTAGGCATGACGATAGAGCAGACGGGCGAACAGCTTGGGAAAAAGGTAGGAATAATAGCCGTGCTTGACAGCGGCTTTTACAAAAAGGCAAGAACGCTTTTAAATGAAATTTCAGCAGACGGGATTACTTATTAAGGAGGTAGTTATTACCTATGGCGACAAAATATAAATTAAACGAGCTTGCAAAGGACTTAAAGCTTGCAAACGCACAGGTTATCGGATGTATTGAAAAGGCTTTCGGTGAAACTAAGAAAACCGTAAGCGTGCTTGATCCGAATGAAATAAACTTTGTGCTGGAGTATTTTTCTCAGGAAAACTCGGTAGAGGACTTTGGCGATTACTTTAACAGCGCAAACGATCTAAAACAGACTGAAGCTGAAGAGAAGAAAATTCCTGAGAAAAAGAAACCGGTAAGGGAGAAAAAGCCGGCGGCTGAAACCAAGCCGAAAAAGACTGTGAAAAAGAAGACCGAAGCGCCTGTAAAGGCGGTTAAGGAAAGCAAGCCTGAATCAAAAAATCAGCCTCAGCAGAAGAAAAAAGAGCCGCCCAAAAAGAAGGAAAAGGGAGAACGGCTTAAGCTTAATACAGGCGGAAAAGAAAGCTTGGGAGGCTATACCGTTTCTGAGCAGGGCAAGGAATCGAACCGCAGAAGGGTCGATACCAGAGGCTCTTATGTGGAGCTTGATAAGTACAACGAAAAGTACGATACTCTCGCTGATTCCCGTCAGGGCAGAGGCAAAGACAACTACTCAAAAAAGCAAAAGCTTACGCAGAAGTCTCAGCAGTATAAAAAGCAGAAATACTCTACCAAGCGGGAAACAGAACAGCAGAAGGAAAAAAGACTTGAGCTTGAACGTGCGAGAAAGATGAAGCTAAAGGTTAAAATTCCCGATGAGATTAGCGTTTCAGAGCTTGCCTCAAGGCTTAAGGTTGTCGCAGCAGAGGTTATAAAGAAGCTTATGGGTCTTGGCATTTTTGCTTCGATTAACGAGGTTATCGACTTTGATACCGCGTCTCTTGTTGCAGAAGAACTCGGAGCAAAAGTTGAAAAAGAGGTTATTGTAACGATAGAGGAAAGGCTTATCATCGATGAAGAGGACAAGAAAGAGGATCTTGAAGAGCGATGCCCCGTCGTTGTCGTTATGGGACACGTTGACCACGGTAAAACCTCTATTCTTGATAAGATAAGACACGCAAACGTGACCGAGGGTGAAGCCGGAGGTATTACTCAGCATATCGGCGCATATCAGATAGAGCACGAGGGAAAGAAGATCACCTTTTTGGATACTCCCGGACACGAGGCGTTTACCGCAATGAGACTCAGAGGTGCGCAGGCAACGGATATAGCAATACTGGTTGTTGCCGCAGATGACGGGATCATGCCGCAGACGGTTGAGGCTATAAACCACGCTAAGGCGGCGGGAGTTTCCATTATAGTAGCTATCAACAAAATGGATAAGGAGGGTGCAAATCCCGAAAGAATAAAGCAGGAGCTTACCGAGCACGACCTTCTTGTTGAGGAATGGGGCGGAGATGTTATCTGCGTGCCTGTTTCGGCCCTTACGGGAATGGGCATCAGTGACCTTTTGGAAAACATTCTGTTGGTTGCAGAGGTAAAAGAGCTTAAGGCAAATCCAAACCGCCTTGCAAAGGGTACGGTTATTGAAGCCAGACTTGACAAGGGAAGAGGCCCTATAGCAACGCTTTTGGTACAAAACGGAACATTAAAAGCGGGAGACACCATAATTGCAGGAACTGCCGTGGGAAGAGTAAGAACCATGACAAACGACAAGGGCGAGGAGATCAATAAAGCGTATCCCAGTACCCCGGTAGAGATCACGGGACTGTCGGAGGTTCCTGACGCGGGCGATACTTTTAACGCCGTCGCTGACGAAAAACTTGCAAGAGAGCTTGTAGAGCAGAGAAAGCACAAGGCTAAGGAGGAGATATTCAGCCAGCAGACCAAGGTTACGCTTGAAAATCTCTTCAGCCAGATTTCAGAAGGTGAGAGAAAAGAGCTGCCTATTATTGTAAAGGCGGACGTTCAGGGCTCTGTAGAGGCTGTAAGGCAGTCGCTTGAAAAGCTTTCCAACGAAGAGGTGAGAGTAAAGGTGATCCACGGAGCGGTAGGAGCGGTTTCTGAGGGAGACGTTATGCTTGCGGCTGCTTCAAACGCTATAATCGTCGGCTTTAACGTGCGCCCGGATCCTATAGCAAAGGAAAATGCGGAGCACGACGGAGTGGATATAAGGCTTTACAGAGTCATCTACGACGCTATTGAGGAAATAGGCGACGCTATGAAGGGAATGCTTGCGCCTAAGTACAGAGAGGTTGAAACTGCCCGCGTAGAGGTAAGGCAGGTTTATAAGATATCAAACGTCGGTCAGGTTGCCGGAAGCTACGTTTTAAGCGGCAAGGTCGGAAGAAACAACCAGATAAGAGTAGTGCGTGACGGAATCGTTATCGCAGAGGATAAGATGTCGTCTTTAAAACGTTTCAAGGACGATGTGAAAGAGGTTTCAGAAGGGTACGAGTGCGGTATCACTCTTGAAAGGTTTTCCGATATAAAAGAGGGCGATATACTGGAAGCCTTCTATATGGAGGAATACAGAGAATAAATAATTACGAAAGGGTTAGTTTATGGCTGGTGTAAAGTCTTATAGAATGGGTGAAGATATAAGAAGAATAATATCCGCAAAGCTTACGGAGCTTAAGGACCCCCGGATATCGGGTGCGACAATGCTTACCGTTATGCGGTGCGAGGTATCGTCTGACGGAAGCTACTGCAAGGTGTATATCTCGTCCTTTGACGGGCATAAGCAGGCGATTGAGGCGGTAAAGGGACTTGAAAGTGCAAAAGGAATATTAAAAAGAGAAATCTCAAATGTATTGCGGCTTAAAAAGTGCCCCGAGCTTAAATTTATTGCGGATAACTCAACTGAGCACAGCGTAAGAATAAACGAGCTCTTAAAAAAGGATTGAGCGAACAGGCGGGATGATACCGGGTATGATTTTGTCTGGTTGACAGGGTGAAGAAAGGATTGGTCGCGATTATGGACGTAAACAGCGCAAGACGGTTTTTGACTCAGCACGATAACTACACTATACTGACACACATAAACCCCGACGGGGATACTCTTGGCTGCGGATTTGCCCTTTGCAGATTTTTAAGGGGTATGGGTAAAAAGGCGAACGTCGTAAACGGTGACGTTTTACCGCACAGATATAGCTTTTTATACGATGATTACTATAATCAGGAATTTGAAGAAAAGTGTGTGGTTGCGGTTGATATAGCAGATCCGAAGCTTATGGGCGACAGCCTTGAAAAGTATCAGAAGCCGGGTGTTGTAGATCTTTGCATAGATCACCACATTTCCAATACGGGATATGCAAATGATATGCTTCTTGATTCCTCTGCAGGAGCTGCGGCGATGATAATATATGAGGTTTTGTCGGGAATGGGAGAGATTACAAGTGAGGTCGCCGCTTGTCTTTACACAGGAATTGCAACAGATACAGGCTGCTTTAAATTTGAAAGCACCGATTCCCGCGCGCATATTTATGCGGCAAAGCTTATAGAAACAGGAATAGATTTTTACAGAATAAACCGCAAAATGTTTGAGATTAAAAACAAAAATGTTGCCGCAGCGGAAAGAGCAATAGTCTCTGAAATGAAATTTTATTTAAACGACAGGGTAGCCGTAAACGTTATAAGTCTTGACACCATAAAAAAATACGGAGTTGAGCCTGCCGAGCTTGAAAGCATACCTTCTGTTCCTCTAACCATTGAGGGAGTTGCCGTGGGAGTAACCGTTAAGGAAAAAGCGGATAGAATATATAAAATATCGCTTCGCACGGCAGAGGAGTTTAACGCTTCGCAGATATGCTCTGAGTTTGGAGGAGGAGGTCACATACGCGCGGCAGGATGCGAGATAAAGGGCGAGCTTGATGATGTTATCGAAAAGATAATATCAAAGATTTCGGAGTTTATGTAAAAGTGGACGGAATAGTAATCGTAAACAAGCCACAGGGGTTTACCTCCTTTGACGTTTGCGCAAAGCTGAGGGGAGTTTTCGGCACGAAAAAAATAGGCCACGCTGGAACCTTAGACCCGATGGCGACGGGTGTTTTGCCGGTGCTTATAGGAAAAGCCACAAGGGCAAGCGATATTCTTCCCGACAATAAAAAGACATACCTTTCCGGGTTTTTATTCGGCACTGAAACTTCAACAGAGGATATATGGGGAGAAGTTATAAAAAAAGAAAACAGCGATGTTTCAAGAAAAGATTTACTATCAGCAGCTAAGGATTTTACCGGCGGAATATTGCAGACGCCGCCAATGTATTCAGCCGTACAGATAAACGGCAGAAGGCTTTACAAGCTTGCGCGGCAAGGGATAGAGGTCGAGCGGCCAAAAAGAAAAGCGATCATACATTCGCTTGAGGTTCTGAGTTTTGACGAAAGTACCCAGAGCGGCAGCTTAAAAGTGGTATGTTCAAGAGGAACTTACATAAGAACGCTTATTTCGGATATGGCAAAGCGCCTTAATACACTGGGCGTAATGACTTCTCTTTTAAGAGAGCGCTCCGGCGGATTTTCTCTTGACAAAGCTCTTACGCTCGATGAAATACAAAAGCTTAAGGACGAAGATAAGCTTAACAGTGCTGTTATACCCGTTGACGAGGCGTTTTCGTGCTATGAGCGTGTAACACTTGACGAAAAGTGCACGCATCTTTATAAAAACGGAGTGGTGCTGAGAGTTTCTCAGATAGGAAAGTTCGGCGGCAGTATACTTCGTGTTTACGGCTGCGACAATGAGTTTTTGGGGCTTTGCCGTCCTGACGTAAAAAAGGACAAGGTGTATCAATACAAGAATTTTTATTAAAGAGGGTGAACGCTAATTGACGGATATTACAGAAAGCGGCGCTCGCTTAAGCGAACGTACTGCCGTTTCACTCGGGATTTTTGACGGCGTTCACATCGGTCACAGAGCGGTTTTAAATGCTGCTGAATATCAGCGTAGAAACGGACTTAAAACAGCGGTTTTTACATTTTTAAGCGGCTCTGTTACCACAAAGGGAGATGTGGGGCTTATCTATTCCGACAAGAGAAAGCGGGAGATTTTTGAAGACCTTGGAGTGGATTTTTTGTTTTCTCCGGAGTTTTCAATGCTCAGGAATTTAAGCGCCGAGGAGTTTTTTGACAAGATTATTATAAAAAAGCTGAATGCAAAGGTCGTTTGCTGCGGAGGGGATTTTCGATTTGGAAAAGAAGCTGGAGCAGGCGTAAGCGAGCTTGAAAGTCTGTGCGGAGAAAATGGTGTTAAGCTAAACATTGTACCGTCTGTTATATATAAAGGACAAGCCGTTTCCTCAACGAGGATAAAAAATGCGCTCACTACTGGAAACATAAAATCCGCAAACGAAATGCTTTCTTATGACTTCGGGTATTATGAAGAGGTTATGCACGGGCGGAAGCTTGGGCGAACGCTTGATTTTCCGACAATAAATCAGCAGATACCGCCGGGCACGGTGCTGCCTAGATTCGGAGTATATCTTACCGAGGTCTTTCTTGAAGGTAAAAAATACAGGGGAATTTCAAATATTGGGGTAAAGCCCACGGTGGGAAAAAATAAGCCGCTTATCGAAACGCATATCCTCGGTTTAAGCGGCAGCCTTTACGGCAAGCGTATAAGAGTTAATTTAAAGAAATTTATGCGGGAGGAAGTAAAGTTTGATTCTATCTCACAGCTTAAAATACAGGTTTGTAAGGACATTGAAAATGCGGGAAAGGAAGTATTGTAAATGAATAAAGTTAGAACCAGATTTGCGCCGTCGCCGACGGGGTATATGCACATAGGCAATTTAAGGACCGCTCTTTTCACCTATATAATCGCCAAGAAAAACGGCGGGGATTTTATTCTACGTATTGAGGATACCGACAGGGAAAGATACGTTGAGGGTGCGACGGAGGTCATTTACAAGACCTTAAAAGAGTGCGGCTTGAATTGGGATGAGGGCCCGGATATCGGCGGGCCTGTAGGACCGTATATCCAGTCTGAGCGTATGGGAATGTTTAAAAAGTATGCCGAAGAACTTGTTGAAAAGGGCGAGGCCTACTATTGCTTCTGTGATAAGGACAGACTTGAGGAGCTGAAGGCTGTGCAGGAGGCAAGCGGAGTTATGCCGATGTATGACCGACACTGCCGAAATCTTTCAAAAGAAGAGGTCGACAAAAAGCTTAAAGAGGGTGTGCCGTATGTTATAAGACAAAAGGTTCCATTGCAGGGAACCACAACCTTTCACGATGAGCTTTACGGAGACATAACGGTAGAAAATTCCACTTTGGACGACCAGATACTTATTAAGACTGACGGACTTCCGACCTATAATTTTGCAAACGTTGTGGACGATCATCTTATGGGAATAACTCACGTTGTAAGGGGAAACGAGTATCTTTCAAGTGCGCCTAAGTATAACCTTCTGTATAAGGCATTCGGCTGGGAGGTTCCAACATACATTCACGTTGAGCACATTATGAAGGACAAGCAGCACAAGCTTTCAAAGCGAGACGGAGACGCGAGCTATGAGGACCTTATGAAAAAAGGTTACTTAAAGGAAGCGGTTATAAACTACATTGCGCTTCTGGGCTGGGCGCCCAAGGGCGAGAATGAGATTTTTACTCTTGACGAGCTTATAGATGAGTTTGATATATCGGGTATCTCAAAATCCCCTGCTGTCTTTGATCCGGTCAAGCTTAAGGCTTTAAACGGAGTTTACATCAAGAAAATGGACGACGCTGAGTTTGCAAAGGCGGCAGAGCCTTATATCAGACAGACGGTGAAAAAGCCCGATGCGGATATCTCATTTATCGCATCGCTTTTAAAGCCCAGAACCGAGCTTTTTACGGAAATTCCGGAGCAGGTGGATTTTATAGACTCACTTCCTGAGTACGACAACTCGCTTTACTGCCACAAGAAGATGAAAACCAATGAGGAGAATTCGCTTTCATCTCTTAAAGAGATACTTCCCGTTCTTGAGGAGGTTTCAGACTGGACGACTGAAAATATCCACGAGGCACTGTTTGCGCTTATCGAGCGGCTGGGCGTTAAAAACGGAATAGTGCTTTGGCCGTTAAGAGTAGCGGTTTCCGGGAAGAGCTTTACCCCCGGCGGCGGAATTGAGCTTTGCTACATTCTCGGCAAGGAGGAGTCTTTGGCGAGAATAAGAAAGGGAATTGAAAAGCTTTCATAGTATTATCACAAAAGGAATTTATAATAGTATTACGGACCGTTATTTGGCAAAAAACCATTTGATGCCAAAATATCAATTAACGCTTAGTTGCTTTAAAGCGGAATAAGCTTTATTAGCTTGCCGCAAACTCTTATACGGAGGGAAAGAGAAATGATAGAGGTCAGAAATCTTTCAAAGCACTTCGGGGATAAAAAGGCCGTGGACGGTATTTCATTTACCGCAAACGATGGAGAGATTCTCGGCTTTTTAGGACCGAACGGTGCTGGTAAATCCACCACAATGAATATTTTGACGGGGTATATCTCCTCAACTGAGGGAGAAGCCGTGATAGACGGAAACGATATTTTGAAAAATCCCGTCAAGGCAAAGGCGAGCATCGGGTATCTTCCTGAGCAGCCGCCGCTTTATATGGATATGACGGTAAAGGAGTATCTTAACTTTATTTACGACCTGAAAAAATGCACTATGCCGAGAAACACGCACATCGCCGATATTTGCAGACTTGTAAAAATAGAGGACGTTTACAGGCGCGTTATTAAAAATCTTTCTAAGGGATACAAGCAAAGAGTAGGACTGGCACAGGCGCTTGTGGGAAATCCGAACGTTCTGATCCTTGACGAGCCGACCGTAGGACTTGACCCGTCACAGATAATCGAGATAAGAACTCTTATAAAAAAGCTCGGGCGAAATCACACGGTTATTTTGTCATCACACATTTTGTCGGAGGTTCAGGCTGTTTGTGACAGAATAGTTGTTATAAATCAGGGAAAGATCGTTGCAGACGACACTGCGGAAAACCTTTCCTCCTCGCTTTCGGGTGAGCATAAGCTGAGCGTAAAGATCGACGGGCCGTCTAAAGAGGTAATGGAGCTTATTGAAACGATACAGGGAGTTAAAAACATAACTCTTGTTGCCGAACGTGAAAGCTACAGCGAGTTTACAATAGAATCGGATGAGAACGCAGATGTACGCAGAGAGCTGTTTTCCCGTATGGCGGGCAGAAACTGGTATATAATTGAACTTAAAACGAGCGAGCTTTCGCTTGAGGACATATTCCTTCGTCTTACTATGGGCGAGAAAATCGAGCTGAAAGGAGGTAAAGAATAATGACCGCTATATTCAGACGTGAGTTTATATCATACTTTACCTCTCCGATAGGCTACGTATTTCTTGCAATATTTTACTGTGCGGCGGGATTTTTCTTCACGTTGTCGTCTATCCAGCAGGGAACCACCGAGCTTAATACAGTCTTTTCTATGCTGATGTATGTGCTTATAGTTTTGATCCCCATTCTTACTATGAGAACGTTTTCTGAGGAAAAGAAAAACAAGACTGAGCAGTGCCTGCTTACTGCACCGGTAACCCTGGGTGCAATTGTTTTCGGAAAATACTTAGCGGCGTTTTTGGTATACGCAATGGGCGTTTTGATAACGCTTGTGTTCGCGGTTATAGTCGCGGCGATATCTACTCCGGACTGGCTGCTGGTTTTCGGAAATATACTGGGACTTATCCTTTTGGGAAGCGCGTTCATTTCAGTGGGCGTGTTTGTTTCGTCGCTTACGGAAAATCAGGTGGTATCGGCGGTTTTGTCGTTTGCGATAATGGTGATGTTATATCTGTTCTCCGCTATTGCAAGCATTATTCCGATAGACTTTATTGCAGGGATATTTACAAGCCTTTCATTTTTAGACCGATACAACGGCTTTACCTACGGTTCGTTTGATCTTTCAAATATTCTGTTCTTCCTGAGCGTTACGGCGGCATTTTTATTCTTTACGGTAAGAGTGCTTGAACGACGTCGCTGGAGCTGAGAAAAGGAGGTTTTTTGCAATGAACGATGAAAATAAAATCCTCCCTGAAAGCGGAGAAGAAGTAAAAGAAGTAAAAGACAATACTGCGGCTGATGAGACAAAAAAAAGCATTAACAAAAAAAGCCACAAAAAGCTGAAGCACGGGTCTATGGCGGCTGTGTTTACTGTGGTGTTTGTGGCGGTGCTGGTGCTTATAAATGTTGTAGCAACGCAGATATTTGAGCGGTTTCCGCTATCCTTTGATATGACCTCCTCCTCGTCTTACTCGATATCCGACGAGACAATAGATTATGTCAAGGGACTTGACACGGACGTAAAGGTCACCGTTTTTGCCGAGAAGGAGGACTTTGATGCGGCGAATGCGTATACCCTTCAGGCGGACGAGATACTACAAAAGTATTCTCAGTACAATTCAAAGATAAAAATAGAGTATGTAGATATCTTGACAAATCCCGATGTTGTAAGCGAGTATGACGATGATTTGAACGCCTACGATATAGTCTTTGAAACCTCGGCAAAGGGAGATGACGGAAAGGAGTACAAGAGAACCAGCGTTGTATCTCCGCTTGACCTTGTAAACTTTTCGTCGGACGTAATTGCAAGTCTTTCTCAATCGGGTATGTCAATAGAGACGATAGCCGCCGGAAATGAAATAAATTTCTTGTATACCTACTCGGTTCAGTCGCCGACATATTCCGACGCTCAGGGTAAAAAGAAAAGCTATATAGAATCCTCAAACGCCGAGCAGGCGTTTACATCGGCGCTTATGGTGGTGACCGATTCCAACCCGACAAAGATAACCTTTCTTACCGGAAGGTCAGAGGCTGCGTCGTTAAACTATTATCAGACGCTTATGAAAGCAAACGGTTATATGGTTGACAGCGTAGATATAACCACCGATGAAATCCCCGCAGATACTAATATTGCCGTAATTGCCGCTCCTACTGTAGACTATACCGATGGGGAGATAAAGAAGGTTTCGGACTTTTTGAATAACGATGGCAAGCTTGGCAAGAACATTATGTATGTAGAAAGTATGAATCAGCCTGACACGCCCAAGCTTGATGAGCTTCTGGAGGAATACGGCATACAGTATGAGGACTACAGTATGTACGATACAGAGGGTGACAATGTCAGCAACATATATTTAAAGCTCAATCTTTCGGGAGAGGATTACGATTCGTTTATCAAGGACGATTCGCTTGCGATGTATACCACGATATACACAAAGCCTATAAAGCTTCTTTACGAGGAAGAAAATATGAAAGCTACCAAGGCGCTTTTAAAGACGGCTGATACCGGATTTAAGGCAGACCTTGAGACGGGAGAAAAGATATCAAGCGGAGAGCAGGTAGCTGCGGCGGTAGGATATAAGGCGGTGTTTAACGATGACAACACCACAAGCTATAGTCAGGTTCTTGCGCTTGGTTCCGAGTACATTTTGTACGATATGATTATGCAGGGAACGCAGTACGTCAACAGTCAGTGGATATTAAGCGTTACTAACCATATTACAGGAAAAACAACAACCGGTATAACTATTGAGCCTTCAAAAATAGGCGGCACGCTGTTTGATCTTACAGATGCTCAGATAAGCGCCTTTAAGTGGGTATTCAACCTTGTTATTCCCGCTATTGTTCTTATAATAGGAATCGTTGTATGGCTGAGAAGAAAGAACAGATAGCATTAAAGAAACGGAGATAAGAAAATGAATTCAAAGGTTAAAGGAATAATTATCTGTTTGGTGGTCTTGCTGTGCCTTGGTGTGATGCTTTTGGTGCTTAAGCTTTTACCGGAAAAAGAAGGCGATTCATCATCAAGTGAATCTTCGTCAGAGTCTTCTGAAAGCCACGGAGACATTGATCTTTTAGCAGACGTGGCCGACAAGCTTGAAAACACTATGGTCTCGTCAATAGAATTTGAGAGCGAAAACGGCTATGTTAAAATAGAGCAGGAAAAAGCGGGCGAAGAGGGATGGAAAATAAGCAAGCTTAACGGGATAAATCAGACCAGTACCATATACTCTGCCGTGGCGAATACCGTATGCAGCCTGAAGGCCAAGGACCTTGTTGAGGAAAACGCCGGGGATATGGAAAAATACGGGCTTGTTTCTCCCCAGTCAACCTTTACCGTTACGTTTGATTTAGATAAAGGGATAAAAACAAAAACGTTTTTGATCGGAGACGAAAGCCCCGAGGACAGCTACTTTTATTTGTGCGAGTCGGGCAAGAATACCGTATATACCGTTTATTCAAGCACGCTTTCGTACTTTTTCTATACAAATGAGGACTTCGTAAGCCTTTCTATGTTGAGCGCTCTGCCAAGCGATGCCGATGAAAACTATTTCACCTCTCTGGTCGTTAAGCAAAAAGCAAGGGACTATGATATGATTTTTGAAAACGACGACGATGAAAACAGCTCTATGGTATCGTCTCAGGTCATGACATCTCCGATATTCAGCTATCTTGATATAACGAACTCATCTTCTGTTACGCACGGAATGTGGGGACTCAACGCACAAAGAGCGGTGGTCGCTCACCCGGGTGAGGAGGATATGAAAAAATACGGCATATCAGACCCGACCGCAACGGCAAAGCTTAAATGTATAGAAGGGGAATACACCCTTACGATAGGAAATCCCGAATACGTAAAGGACAGCGAGGGCGACAACACCGAGACGATTGACGGATACTATGCGTATATTACGGGAGTAGAGGGCGCAGACGTTATATACTATTGCTCTGCGTCAGATCTGCCCTGGGCGACATTCGGACCGTCAGACGTTATCTCTGGACTTATGACCACGAACAACGTTGTTGACTTAAAGGGAGTAAATCTAAAAACCAAGGATATTGACATAAGCTATGCGCTTGAGATATCCGAAGAGAATGAAAACGGAAACAAGGATGTTTTAAGCGTCAAGGAAAACGGTAAGACCGAGTTAGACCCCGAGATTTGGAAGGGCTGGTATCAGCTTCTTATCCAGTGCCCGACCGATGAAATATATTTTACCGACCCGGAGGCACAAGCTTTGTATATGACGGTGGATATTGAGCGACTGGATGGCATTACGGACGTTATGGAGATCTATAAGGAAACCGACAGAAGATATATCGTAAAGCTGAACGGCAAAACCTCTTTCAGAATAGAAAGCGGCTGGGTAGATGCTATAATCGGCGGTATTCAGAAAGTAAGAGACGGCGAGGAAATAAATGCCGATGTCTACTGATTGTGACACGGTTTTTACAGATGATCTGTTATAATACAGAAACTGCAAAGGAGGGAAAGCAACATGGCAAAAGCAGGACAATTTTTCACTTACAAGGGACTTCCGCTTGTCAGAAAGGGAAAGGAAATATATTACGGTAATATGTCTGATAAGTACGTTGTTATGATGCAGATACTTTCAACGGAAAAGCAAGGCGATTTGGACGTTGCAAACAAGATTAGACTATTCAGAATGGCTACGGATGAAACGCTTCCGCCAAACGAAAGAATAAACAAAACAGCGGAAAAGGAAAGCCTTTACGAAGCACTTGACATTGCAAACGCATGGCTTTTAAGATATTCCGCAAAGTAATAGTAAAATGCGATAAAACCGTTTTATCCCCGGAATACTTACCGGGGATTTTTCTTTAAGCATATAAAAATTTCTCCCCTTGCGAAAGTTTGTAAATTGTGGTATCATAAAGAACAGAAGAAGATTTAAGGAGTAGTAAAAATTGCTGTATACGGATTTGATTTTTATATATGCCTTTTTACCGATTACGGTTTTGATAACTATGTGCGACAGAAGTACCGAGTACAAAAACCTAATTCTGGTCATTGCCTCAGTTTTCTTTTTTACGTGGGGAAAGCCTTTGTATATATGTGCCGTTTTTTTGTCTGCAATACCCGACTGGATCTTCGGATTTCTGGCCGGCTCAAAATCAAGGAGTACAAAAATTCTAGGAGTTTTGTTGTCGGCGATTTTAAACGGAGCCTTGTTTTTGATTATTAACTACAATTTTCTGTTTGCCGGCACGCCGCTGACCATAGAAAACTCAATACTTCCAGTGGGAATGGCCTTTTACACCGTCCGTTCGGCAAGCTACGTTTTCGACGTTGCTTTGGAAAAAACAAAGTGCGAAAAAAATCTTTTTTGCTTTTTGACATATATGATAAACTACACGCTGCTGCTTGTGGGACCTTTCGTAAGATACGGTGACATAAGAAATCAGATAAGATTTAGAATTATAACCGGGCGTAAAATAAACGACGGGATAACCCGCTTTATTGTGGGACTGGGAAAGGCATCGGTTCTTGCGGGTGCCTTGGGCTACGTTAAGAGTGTTGGCCTTGACGTTACCGACATGACATTTTTCGGTGCGTTTCTTGGAATGGCGGCATTTGTTATGCAGGTATATTACCTGTTTTCGGGATACACTGATATGGCAATAGGGCTTGGTCTGTTAAACGGGTTTTCCTACTCGGAAAACTTTTTGCCCCTAAGAGTGAAGAACGGAGTTACCGGAGCGGTTTTCGGCTTCAACCACACGCTTATAAAGCTTGTAAACGACTGCCTGATAAGTCCTCTTTCAAGATCATCCGTTTCCGCCTGCCTTGCTACCCTGGCGTGTTCGGTGCTTATGGGGCTGTGGTACGGGTTTTCAAAACAGTTTGTGCTGTTCGGGCTGTATTTTGGAATAATAGTAATTGCGGAAACGCTCTTTTTGAAAAGACTATTAAATAAGCTCCCACGGCTTATTTGCGGAATATATACGCTGGTTTTAATATTCTTTGGCTGGAGTTTAGTGTATTTCGGAAACCTTCAGGACTATCAAATATGGCTGTCAGGTTTGTTATTTAGAGGAAGCGGTATTATATCCGAAGCGCTTATAAATGAAATTCTTGCATACTGTGCTCTTTTGGTCTTTGCGGTATTTATGCTCACGCCGTTTAAGGACAAGTTGAAAAGCTCAATAAACTCGGCGGCGGCGAAGAGCGAGCGGGCATACGCCTGCGTCAGGGTTCTTTCAACCGCGTCGCTTTTGGCAGTGCTTTTGATGAGTACCGCATCAAGAGTGGTATATTGATTCTTAAGGAGATCGGCAATGGCTCAGAATAAAAAAAGCAAACTTAATATTTCCTATGACGAGCTGATAAAAAACGCTTATGTACACACTCAGAGCGAAAGTGACAAGGGCGTAAGCGAGGCTGACAGCACGCTTAAAAGCATGGCGACAGATGCAAAGAGAGGACAGTTTGACTTTATAAACGTCGCTGTTATCACCTTGTTTGTTCTTATACTGGGAATCAGCTTCGCCCTTTTGCGAAACACAGGAGATCCCGACTCTGAAACAGTAAAGCCCACCGTAATGGGAATTTATGACGGAAGCTATACCTCGTATCTTTCAAAAAGCTATGAAAACTCTTTGCCGGGAAAATCACTGCTTGCTAAAATAAACGGGTTGTTTTCTCACATCTACGGAGCAAAAAGCCTTAATACTCACCAGAATTTTATAGCGCCTGTCGATGAGCACGGAAACATAATAAATACTCTTACAGCGGTGACTACAACCACTACCACAACGACCATATATACCGGAAAAACGACCAATACGACCATAAAGATAAATAAAGACGATATATTTATAGGACCGCAGTCTAATATGTGGACTACTACAACGACTAAAAAGACCACCGAAAAAACTACGGAGCCTACTACCGAAGAAACCACTGAAAAGCCCACAGACGAGGTTACCACAACAGTCACTGCCGAACCGGAGGAGACTCAGATCACCACTACGATAAGGATAGATCTTGAGGATGTTGTGTTCACGGAAAATGAAAGCGGCGCTTTAATGAGCGACTTTGTCATTGAGCCGGCTTATGACGTAACGGATATGAATAAGATCATTCTCTCTTACAAATTTTACGGAGAGACCGCAGACTATTTTATAAGACCGTATATAGAGTATAACGGAAAGAATATCGGTCAGAACGTGAACCCGACTGCGGCAACCAAGGAGTTTGACGTTAGCAATATCAATGGCGAGATCAAAATTGCCATACGCTTTATCCCAAGGGCTAATTCCGGGATAAAGGACGGAGATTCCGTAAACGTAAAGCTGAGCTACGGACTGGGATTCTTAAACAAAGAGGAGCGGCAATGAAAAGCGGCTTTGCTTACTCAAGCGATAACAAGAGGTATTATACCTACAATTACTATCTCAGAAAAACTTATGGCAAAAAGGTCTTTAAGGTTCCGATAAACCTAGGGCTTAGCTGTCCTAACCGTGACGGCACTAAAGGTACGGGAGGCTGTACCTTTTGTTCGGGAATGCTAAGCGGAGACTTTGCGGGAGACCCCGCCTTAAGCGTTAAAAAGCAGTTTGACGCTGTGAGAAAAAAGCTTCACGAAAAATGGCAGCACGCTTTGTATATCCCCTATTTTCAGGCGGGAAGCAACACCTACGCGGATGTTTTCTTTTTAAAAAAAGCCTTTTTTGAAGCGGCGGAGCTTGACAACGCCGTAGGAGTGAATGTTGCCACAAGGGCCGACTGCATAAGTGATGAGTGTGCCGATATGCTGCTAGAACTTTCTGAAAAGACAGATCTTGAGGTTGAGCTTGGACTTCAGACCGTTTCAGATAAAACCGCAAAAAGAATAAACCGCTGTCACACATATGCGGAATTTCTTAAAGGCTTTAATAAGCTTAAAAGCCGGGGAATAGATGTGTGTATACACATAATAAACGGACTTCCCGGAGAAACTTACACGGATATGATGAATACTGCGGCAGAGGTAGCACACCTTTATCCTCACAGCGTTAAGATACATCTTCTGCACATTTTGAAAGGTACACGCCTGTGCGATGAATTCTTAAGAGGTGAATTTGAACAGATCAGCCGGGAGGATTATATAAACACTGTTTGCGATCAGTTGGAGATATTGCCGGAGGATATAGTGATCTCTCGTATTACGGGGGACGGAAAAAGAGATGAGCTTGTATCCCCTATGTGGAGCTTAAAAAAGTTCTGCGTGATGAATGATATAGACAAGGAAATGCAAAGACGAAACAGCTATCAGGGAGTAAAGTATTTGCGCTGACCAGCGCCAAACAAATCAAAAGGGAAAAGATATGGAAAAATATTTGGAAATAGCAAAAATTGTAAGCGTACACGGGCTTAAGGGAGAGGTAAAAGCTGAGCCATGGTGCGACAGCCCAGAGGATTTATGCAGGCACAAAACGCTGTATTTTTCAAAGGGCGATAAAGAAATCAGGGTAAAAAGCGCAAGGGCGCAGAAAAATATGGCGATACTTAAGTTTGAAGGGGTAAACTCAATAGAGCAGGCGCAAAAGCTGAGAGGCAGTATACTTTATGCAGACAGGGACAGCATACATCTTCCGAAGGGTACGTATTTTGTCGCAGACCTTATGGGTATGACGGTTGAAGATTTTGACAGCGGAAAAATCTACGGTAAAATAACCATGGTTACACAGACCGGTGCAAACGACGTTTACCACATAAAGGATCAAAACGGTAAAATGTATTATATTCCCGCAATAGCCGACGTGGTAAAGGAAACTGATATAGAGTCGAGTGTGATGAAAATAACGCCGCTCAGGGGGCTTTTTGATGAGAATTGATATTCTGACGCTTTTTCCGGAGATGGTTGAGCGCTGCTTAAGCGAAAGTATAGTGGGCAGAGCCAGGGAGAAAGGGCTTTTTGAAGCTATCTGCCACAATATAAGAGACTATACCGAGGATAAGCACCGCCGTGTTGACGACACGCCTTACAGCGAGAGACAGGGTATGCTTATGCAGGCAGAGCCAATATTTCGCTGCCATCAGGCGGTAAAGGGCTCAAGAGATGTACACACGATATTTGTAACTCCCGCAGGCAGGCCGTTTAACCAAAAAAGAGCCATTGAGCTTTCAAAGGGAAAGGATATAATAATTATCTGCGGACATTACGAGGGCGTTGACGAAAGAGTCATAGAGGAGATAGTCGATGAGGAGATTTCCGTCGGCGATTTTGTTCTGACCGGAGGAGAACTTCCTGCGCTTTGCATAACCGACGCAGTGGTAAGAATGATAGACGGCGTGCTTTCGCGCCCCGACTGCTATATAGATGAGAGTCACTATGCGGGACTTTTGGAGTATCCGCAGTATACCCGCCCTGAAGTGTGGCACGGGAAAAGAGTTCCCGAGGTGCTTTTGTCGGGGCATCACGAGAAAATCGCCAAGTGGAGGTATGAGCAGTCGCTTATAACAACCGCAAAAAAGCGTCCGGATATGCTTGACGGAGTAAGTTTAAGTGACGGCGATGCAGAGCTTATCAAAGGTGTTTTTACAAATTACGGAAATACAGAAAAACATTAAAATGCTGAATATTTTGTTTTTGTTAAAAATTTTTGTCTGATATGTAAATAGCACAAGCATATTTTTAGTGAAAGTGTACAAATCCGAGGCTTTTGATTACTCTCCTGATAAACATTTAGCAGAATTTTATTTTTAAACTCGTTTTTTAGTTGACTTTAAAAAATAAACGAGTATAATTATTTTGTAATCGAAAATCAGTTCCAGTTATAAGATTAGGAGAGATCAGGTATGTTTGTAAAAGATGTAGTAGTTCAAAATCAAGTAGGCCTGCATGCACGCCCGGCGACATTTTTTATTCAGAAGGCTAACGAGTTCAAGTCGTCTATCTGGATCGAAAAGGAAGAAAGACGTGTAAATGCAAAGAGCCTTTTGGGCATTTTGTCGCTTGGCATCGTTGGCGGAACATCCATAAGGATCATCGCTGACGGGGCAGACGAGCAGGATGCTGTCGGCGGTCTTGTCGATCTCGTTGAAAGCGGCTTTGGTGACGTAAATTGATTTAAGCCGGAAATATTGTACTTGAAGAAGCTGAGGAATATATCCTCAGCTTTTATTTTTGGTCAATACAATTTAAGCACAGCTGTTTCCAGAAAATGTAAATGATTCCAGATATTACAATTTGGTAACACATAAATATGTGATGTTTTTGTGAAAATTGTTCAAAAACGGGCCAAACTCTCGAGTTATTCATATTTTATTAACACAAAAGCTTTTAAAATGTGTTACAATTTGTAATATATCGGATTGTGTGCCGATGCTTTCGGCTGCTTGTCCAATTTAGCGGCGTATGCTGAAGTAAGCCGCAAGATTATAGAAAAGAGGTATGTGAAATGTCTAATAGATTGTTTCAGGGCGTTATACATCAGATGCGTGATTCGATCGACTGCGTTTTCGGAGTCATTGACGATACTGCTACAATAGTTGCCTGTTCGGAGCTTTCTCAGATAGGCTCTACAAACGAGTACGTATCCATCGACCTGAACGAGGCAACCGATATGTTTATTCGTGACGGTTATACGTACAAGCCGTTCGGCTCTCAGATGAAAGCCGATTACGCCGTTTTTGTAGAGGGCACCGACGAGGTTGCCGCCAAGTATGCGAATATTCTTTCAGTGTGCTTATCCAGTATAAAGCAATATTATGATGAAAAGTACGACAGAAACAATTTTGTGAAAAATGTTGTTCTTGATAACGTTTTGCCGGGTGACATTCACGTAAAGGCAAGAGAGCTTCATTTTAATTCAGAGGTATCAAGAGTTGTGTTTCTTATCAGGATCATTTCTCAAAATGAAGTTTCTGCACTTGACATTATACAAAATCTCTTCCCTGACAAGAATAAGGATTTTGTTTTCAACATTACGGAAAGCGATATAGTGCTTGTTAAGGAAGTAAGAGCAGGCATTGACACAAACGATCTCAAAAAGCTTGCCAGAAGCATATCCGACACGCTGAGCTCGGAGTTTTACACCAGAGTAAATGTCGGAATAGGCACGGTTGTGGAGGGAATAAAGGATCTTGCCGCTTCGTTTAAGGGAGCGCAGATCGCGCTTGAGGTAGGAAAGGTTTTTGACACCGATAAAGTTATCGTTTCTTACGACAATCTGGGAATCGCACGCCTTATATACCATCTTCCGACAACCCTGTGTGATACATTTTTAAGAGAGGTGTTTAAAAAGGGTTCTATAGAATCTCTTGATCAGGAAACGCTGTTTACCATTCACAAGTTTTTTGAGAACAACCTAAACGTTTCCGAAACCTCAAGAAAGCTTTTTGTGCACAGAAACACTCTTGTATACAGGCTTGAAAAAATAAAGAAGCTTACCGGGCTTGATCTGAGAGAGTTCGACCATGCGATAGTATTTAAGATAGCACTTATGGTAAAGAAATATCTGTCGGCTAATCCCGTTAAGTTTTAACAAAGGGAAATAAGGTAAAAGGGTACAACAAAATTTTAAAGAAGGTGTAGTTTTGATAGAGTTCAAGGACGTATCGGTTACATATTCAAGCGGAGTGGATGCTCTGCACAATGTAAACCTTAAAATAAACGACGGGGATTTTGCATTTGTTGTCGGTTCATCCGGCGCGGGAAAATCCACGCTGATAAAGCTTATACTCAAAGAGATAGACGCAACAGAGGGAACAGTTCTGGTAAACGGCTTTAATCTAAAAAAGCTGAGAAGAAGAAAGATCCCGAGCTTAAGAAGAACCTTGGGAATAGTATTTCAGGACTTCAGGCTTATCCCGACTATGACGGTGTATGAAAACGTAGCGTTTGTGCTAAGAGTTATAGACGCTCCGGCAAAGTATATTTCCTCTCGGGTGCCGTATGTTATAAGCCTTGTTGGCCTTGCGCATAAGGCGAAGAGCTATCCGGACGAGCTTTCAGGAGGAGAGCAGCAGAGAGTTGCCCTTGCAAGAGCACTTGTAAACGATCCACAGCTTATAATTGCAGACGAGCCTACGGGAAACATTGATCCTGCTCTTTCATACGAAATTGTTGAGCTGTTGAAAGGCATCAACGAGTGCGGAACGACGATACTTATGGTAACTCACGAGCACGATATAGTGCGCCATTTCGGCGGAAGAATAATAAATATAAATGCAGGAAACATCGTATTTGACGAGGTGATTGGAGGAGCAAATGAAGTTCAGTAGTATAAAGTACCTCACAGGTCAGGGAATAAAAAGCGTATGGAAAAATAAAATGATGACCTTTGCTTCATTCTGTATAATGCTTGTATCTCTTCTTCTGGTTGGATTGTGCATACTGGCTGCGATAAACCTCAATAAGGTCATAAGCGGAATAGAGGGCAAAAACGAAGTAGTTGTAATAGTTCTGGACGGCACTGACGATGAAGGGATCAAGTCAGTGGGTGAAACAATTGAAAAGCTGACAAACATTTCAAGCGTAAACTTTTACTCAAGAGACGATGCATGGGAAAATATGGTAGCGGATATGCCTCCCGAGCAGCAGGAGGTATTTAAGTACGCTGCGGATGACAACCCGCTTCCGGATACATACCGCGTTACCGTTTCGGACATTGAAAAGCTTGCGGATACAACAAACCAGCTTAACGGGATAGAAAACGTTGAAAAGGTCTTGGCTCCTACTGAGTTTGCCGATATACTTTTGAGTATAAGAAATATTTTCTCGATAGTTGCGCTTGCGCTTATAATTGCGCTTGCGGTAGTATCTCTTGTAATAATATCAAACACAACAAGAACCAGTGTATATTCAAGAAGAAAAGAAATCAACATAATGAAATATGTAGGCGCAACCAACAAGTTTATCAACATTCCTTTCTTTATAGAGGGAATGCTTGTGGGAATTCTGGCGGCTGTTGCGGCGTTCTTCTTAACTATGTTCGTATATAACGGGCTCACGGATATCATTACCGAAAACCCGCAGATACTGAACATTCTGGGAGTAAGATCTCTGTATGAGTTTAAAGACATTATGTGGTATGTTCTCGGCGGATATGTTATCGCCGGAGGAGTTATCGGAGCGATAGGAACTATCATAAGCACAAGAAAGTATGTGAGAGTTTAAGAAGTCACTGACGGGGTAAAGGCTAGATAAAGACAAAAGACATAAAGGTTCTTTTATTCAGAAAGGTAAGGTAACGTATGAAATTAAAAGCACGAAGTGTTTTAAAGCGTGCGCTGAGTATTACCGTGGTTGCTGCAATTGCCGCAGGAATAAGCACTACGCTTTCAAATACCGCTGAAAAGCCTATACTGACCTCGGCGGAGAACACTATGGAGGATTATGAAAAGCAGATAGAGGAGTATCAGCAAAAACAGGACGAATATGACGGAAAAATCGCCGAAACCGAGGGGAACATTGCTAAAGAGCAGGAAAATCAGGCGGCGATAGAGGCTCAGATCGAAACGGTTCAGGCAACTATCTACGAATACAGCAAGATGATTGCCGAGATAAGAGAAAGTCTTGACAAGGTTCAGGCAAGCATTGATGAACTTAATGAAAAGATAGACAAGACGCAAAATACTATTGATACCAAGCAGGCGGAGATAGAATCCGACATTGCTGATTTCAAAACCCGTCTCAGGGCGATGTACATAGCCGGAGACAGCTCGTATACTTCTATATTGTTGGGAGCAAAGGATTTTTACGATGCGCTTATGAAGGCGGAGCTTGTAAAAAGAGTTGCCGACCATGACGACAAGCTGATAGACGGACTTATTCAGAAGAAAAACGAGCTTGAAGAGGCAAAGAAAACCTTAGAAGAGCAAAAGACAGAAGTCGAAAAGCAAAAGGCAGAGCTTGAGAAACAGCGGGATTCCTACAACTCAAAGAAAGCTAAGCAACAGACCCAGATGGATAAGCTGAGTACGCTTGTTGCAGAAAGTAAGGCTCATCAGGAGGCGCTTGAAGCCGAAAAGGCGGCTCATGAGGCTCAGAAGGAAGCATATGCAGAGCGCGAGGAGCAAGCTCAGGAGATGTGGAACAAGCTTTATGAGGAGGCTGAAGCCAGAAGAAGGGCCGCAGAGGCGGAGAGGCAAAGACTTGCGGCTCTTGCACAACAGCAGAACAACAAGTACGATCAATCAAACGATACCGATTACACAACGGGAACATCGGGTGACTTTATATGGCCTGTTCCGGGACATTATATAATCTCATACGGCGTCGGCTGGAGATGGGGCGCTTATCACGCGGGAATCGACATATACGATGCAAATATTGGGGGATCGCAGATAATAGCTTCTGATGCGGGAACGGTTGTTGTTGCAGAGAACACCTGTCCTCACGACTTTGGTAAAGATTATAGCTGCGGATGCGGCGGCGGTTACGGAAGGTATGCGATAATAGACCACGGGAACGGATATATGACTCTTTACGGACATATGACCAACTGTATTGTCACTGTGGGTCAGGAGGTAAAGCAGGGAGAAACAATAGGATATGTAGGCTCTACCGGACATTCAACGGGAAATCACTGTCATTTTGAGGTAAGGCTTAACGGAACGGCGCTTAATCCTGAGAATTTTGTAAGTCCGTAACCGGAATTTATAACTTACATAAAGAGAACAAAAGACGACAAACAGATAAACATTACAGGAGGCAGTATGAACGGCAAACTGAAGATAAAGAGATCGGTTTCGCTTATCATATCGGCGGTGGTGGTTTCTTGTACCGCTGCAACAGCGGCCGACGGCAGAATATTTGCCGACGACAGCTCTCAATATCAGGAAAAGCTTAATGAGATCGCTCAGAAGCAGGAGGAGCTTGCGGACAAAATCGCGGATATGCAGGGCGATATTCAGAAAGAGAAAGAGCAAAACGCACTGATAGAAAGTCAGATAGCAACTACTACCGAAAAAATAGACCTTATAAACGGGTATTTAAGCGACCTTGCCCCAAGTATTTCACAGCTTGAGGAAAAGGTAAGCGTTGCTTCGGCACAGGTTAATGAGAAAAAGCGGGATATAGAGTCGGGCATTGCTGATTTTAAACAAAGGCTCAGAGCGCTTTATCTTGCGGGAAATGATTCGTACACCTCTGTGATATTAGGTTCCGGAGATTTCTTCGATATGCTTATGAAGGTCGAGCTTGTTAAGCGGGTCGCAGATCATGACAATAAAATGCTGGATACGCTTGTTGAGAAAAAGAACGCTCTTGAGGAGCAGACAAACAAGCTTAACAAGCAGAAAAAAGAGCTTTCTTCAAAGCAGGAGGATTACGAGGCTCAAAAGAAAGCTATGAGCGAAGAAATGGAGCGCTTAAACGAGCTCTACACAAAGAGTAAGGAAAACCTTAAGCAGCTCGAGTCCGAAAAGAACAAATACGTAAGCCAGAAGTCGGAGTACGACGCTGAGCAGGACGCCTTTGAAAGACAGCTTCAGGCGGCCATAAAGGCTAATGCCGCAAAGATTACGACTGCTACCACTACCACCACTACGACAACTACCTCACAAAAAACCATTACGACAAAGCATCATGACGGTAAAAAGCCCCAGAGCACGACTAAGTCAACTTCTCAAAAAACGACCACAAGCAGGACAACTACAACAACTACCGGTGCGCCTACATCGCAGAAATTTATCTGGCCCTGCCCGGGATATTATCTTATCACATCCGATTTCGGCTCGCGCTGGGGATCGTTCCACTACGGAATGGATATCGGCGACGGTGGTATCCGCGGCGCAAACGTAGTTGCGTCAAGGGGCGGAACAGTTATTATGTCGAACAATACCTGTAACCACGACTACGGCAAGGAAGAAAGCTGCGGCTGCGGCTGGGGTTGGGGAAATTACTGCGTAATTGACCATGGCGACGGCTATCAGACCATATACGCTCATATGTCTGAATGCAAGGTTGAGACAGGTCAGACCGTTTCTCAGGGACAGTGCCTTGGTAATGTCGGCTCTACCGGCTGGTCAACAGGTGAGCATCTGCACTTTGAGGTCAGAGTAGACGGTACGGCAATAGACCCTATTGACTTCTTTAAGTAGATTTATACATAAGTATTTGCGGCAATTGGTAAAGCCCTCGATGATTCGGGGGCTTATTTTTTTGATGTTCTTCCGGCGATGTAATCCAAGGATACTTTGTAATGGTCTGCCAGCAGGATGAATAACCGCATCGGCATTTCTCTTTTGCCGCTTTCATAAAGCTGGTACTGCTGTCTTGTTATTCCCAGAATATTTGCGATAAACTGCTGTGAGAGGTCATTATCCTCTCTCAAATCACGAATTCTTTGATAAAGATACACAAAATTTCCTCCGTTCTTTGGTGATTATGTAGATTTTATCACGAATTCGTATAAATGCTCTTGAATTGCATTCGTTTGAATGCTATAATATTTTTGTAAGTAATATTTAGAGATACAATTTATAACAAAAGGAGGTCTTTTTTTACAATTATGAAAAAACGATTTATAAGTATGCTTACGGCAATTATTATGATTGTCGGTTTAGTGGGTGTTATGCCTGCGGTGAATGCAGGGGCGGCAGGTGGAGTAAAACAAAAATTAGATTCTTTTATTTCAAGCCATCCAAGTGGAAGCAGATGGACAGATAGCTTTGATGGAGGTAAACAATGCTATGGTTTTGCAAAATTAGTTGTATATAATGTGTTTGGAAAATCAAATTCCGGTAAGTACAGATCGTGGAAGTACAATGGAACTCCTACAAGTGGAATGACAGTTATAGGTTCTGTAAAAAGTTATTCTAAATCAAGTGTAAAAAATTTACTTAGCAAAGCTAAATGTGGAGATGTCCTTCAGTTCGATCAAACGAAGCAGCATAGTATGATTGTCTATAAAGTCGAGAGTGACGGTGTGGTAATATATGATTGTAACTGGGATAATAATTGTGGAATTCGAAAAAAGAAATGTTCATTTGGAGCGTGGTCAGGAAGAAATAGCGATAAGCTAACTTTGTTACGTTCAGATAATTATTCAAATATTGATGGCAAAACACATACTGTTGATAATAGTTACGAAAAAAATATAACCGCATACTTGAAAGACCCCAATAAACATATTCCTGTTTATACAAGTTGCGGTGTAGTTGCAAGCGGTCATTATATTACCGGAAAAGACCCTGTTACTATTAAAGAGGTTTATACCGACGGGTGCTGCAAGGTTTCCTATAAGACAGATAGTGGCTCAACAAAAACATACTTATCTAAGATTTCTTACTTTAATATTCATACACATTCGTACACTAAACGTTTATATGAACCAGATCACCCTCATAGAATTTCGGAAAGATGCTCGTGCGGAGCTTGGAGATGGACTAATGAATATTATAAACTGAGAACTT
The DNA here is from genome assembly GCA_947625195.1 of uncultured Clostridia bacterium. Taxonomy (GTDB): domain Bacteria; phylum Bacillota; class Clostridia; order Oscillospirales; family Ruminococcaceae; genus UMGS1601. The sequence continues at coordinate 116,758 of CANQNK010000003.1, forward strand.
GTGAGAAGTGCTGGGATATTAAATTTAATAGTTCTCCAACTTCTATAAAAGTTAAAGTAGGTGAAAATGCATCTTTATCACTTTCAATAAAGGGTTCTATATATCCTGAAACAGCAAAATATAATTGTAAGTATGATGACTCTATAATTGATGTTACTGTAAATGGAAATAATTATACTATTAAAGGTAAAAAAGCAGGAAATTGCACGCTGGTTTTTACAGCTTATGCTGATAAGACTTTAAGTAAAGTAATAACTAAACTGAGTATTCCTGTTACTGTCACAGCTCATGTTCATTCATATACAAGTAAAATAACAAAACAACCGACTTGCACAGCATCTGGTGTTAAGACATATACTTGTTCTGTCTGCGGCGATAATTATAAAGAAACAATACCTAAAACCTCACATACTTATGACAGTGGAAAGATAACAAAATCAGCAACCTGTACTACAGATGGTATAAAAACATATATTTGTACCTCATGTGGATTTACAAAAAAAGAAACTGTCCTTGCAACAGGACATAAGTATTCGACAGAGTGGACGATAGACAAGACGGCGACCTGTACGGAAAAGGGTTCGAAGTCACATCATTGCACAGTTTGTGGAGATAAAAAAGATGTAACAGAGGTTGCTGCAACAGGTCATAAATATGTTACTTCTGTAGTTAATCCGACTGAAACAGAGAAGGGCTACACACTTCATAGGTGTTCGATTTGCGGCGAAAGCTATAAAGACAATTATGTAGACCCTCTTGAACCTGATGAGCCAATCGAAGCACGAGATCCAAACAGTTTGAATTTTGGGGCTACAATAATTGATGGAGGCAGTTCAAAATCGGAAGCTGAAGAAATTGATTTTTCCGTAGTATATGGTGTTGAATTACAAAAAGAAGAAACTCGATGGTTTAAATTTACCACAAATGATTCTGATAGATACTGGTACAACCTATCTGTTAAAGATGTTTCTGTTGGAAGCCACAACCAAGGCGGTTCAGGAATAAGCGGCAAAATTGTAGATTCATTTGATGAACAATATTCTAGTTCTTATTCCATAGGTGATGTAGGAGCGGACGGTGCAAAACTGGAAGGCTTAACAGTCTATTATGTAGCAATTTACGGATGTAGAAAAGGAAATATCAAGTTTCAATTAGATGCAGATTATGATGAATTTGGTGAAACGGAGGACGAAGCAAAAACTATTGATTTTGACACCTCTTATGTATCACGAATTGATTCAAGAGCAGAACTTGCAGATGACCGCATAGGTAATGGCTTGGACGGCGATGTTGATGTTGTCAAATTCTATACCGGAAACAATACAAAAGTTAAATTTACATTAACAAATGTAGATATAGAATACTATAATTCATATTTTGAAGGAGTTGCCGGCATTATTATGGACAACCTTGGTCAACATTATGTTTATGTTGAAGTAGGACCTAACAGTGAAAAAAGTATTGAAATTGAATTGGAGACAAATACTTACTATTACATTAAAATATTCGCAACTTCCGGAGGAGTAGGTAATTACAGATTTAAATGTGGTTTACTTGACGGCGATGACCCAACCGACCCGACTGAACCAACCACTCACCTCGGCGACCTCTCGGGCGACGGCCAGATAACGACAGCAGATGTAGGCATTATAAACTCCTTTGCGAGAGGAGTTACAAACCCGACGCCTGAGCAGCTTGCATTAGCAGACGCAAACTCAGACGGCAAGATAACAACAGTTGACGTCGGACTGGTAAACGCACACGCTAAAGGAGTAAGCAGACTTTGGTAGCGTAACAAAATTACAAGAACCGCAGAGAGCTTTTCTTTGCGGTTTTGTGTTATAAATTTCTTGAAAAACACTTGACAAAGGCGTTTATATCTGCTATAATAATTACGCATTCGTATCTAAAGACAGCAGGCAGCTATATGCGGAAGCCCTGCCGAGGATAACACGTAGCGTAACGCAAAGCGATTTATTACGACTTTGTTATCTCTTTTTGTCTATGGATGAAAAGAGATTTTTTCATAAGATACGGATAAATTTTATGACCAGTGAGGTGAAAAAGATGCCAAGTGAAAAGATTTTGCTTGCAAAGCAGGAAAAGGTAGCGGCGCTTACCGAGGCTATCAAGAACTCTGAGGCAGGTGTGCTTGTAGACTACAAGGGAATCACCGTTGAGGAGGATACGGCTCTTCGTAAGGAGCTTAGGGAGGCAGGAGTAGCTTATACGGTTGAGAAAAACTCTATGCTTCGCTTTGCACTTAAAAATGCAGGGCTTGAGGAGCTTACGGGAGTGTTAGAGGGCACAACAGCCATTGCGCTTTCAAACGATGACCAGACTGCCCCGGCGAGAATTCTTGGTAAGTTTGTAAGCGAGCACGATGACAAATTCAGCTTTAAGGCAGGATTCATCGGGTCTGAGATTTACGACGAGGCGGGAGTTACCGCGCTTTCAAAAATCCCTTCAAAGGATGTTTTGCTTGCACAGCTCGTCGGCTCATTGCAGGGACCCATTCAAAAGCTTGCGGCTGTACTTCAGGCTGTTCACGACAGCAAGGAGGGAGAGGTTGCATAATTTTGATTATGCCGCCTGACATTATAGGAATTGGGCGGAAAGCCCGAAAACAAAATAAATAAAAGGAGAGTTATTATCATGGCTTCAGAGAAGATTTTAAAGTTTGTAGAAGATATCAAGGAATTGTCGGTTTTAGAGCTTAAGGAGCTTGTTGACGCAATTCAGGAGGAATTCGGAGTAACTGCTGCGGTTGCTGCTGCACCTGCTGCGGGAGGCGCTGCGGCAGCTGCTGAGGAGAAGAGCGACTTTGACGTTATTCTTGCATCATTCGGCGATGCTAAGATGGCTGTTATCAAGGCTGTTAAGGAGATCACAGGTCTCGGACTTAAGGAGTCTAAGGAGCTTGTTGAGAGCGCACCTAAGGCTATCAAGGAAGCTTGCCCCAAGGCAGAGGCTGAGGAGATCAAGACTAAGCTTGAAGATGCAGGCGCTACTGTAGAGCTTAAGTAATTTGGTTTATTATAAGACTATTTTAAAAACCGGAATGACTGCTCATTCCGGTTTTTGCGTTTCTTACTAACAGTTATTCTTATAGCTTAACAATGATATGTATACAAAAACATTAAAAGATTATATACGAAATGCACAAATACAATGGTAATTTTTTGTATGTTTTTATCATTGAACATTATTAAATAAAATGGTATAATAATCATACAATAAATTGACAAGGGGTTGAGTTAAAAGAGGCAGCGGGGCTTTCCAATTTGATTAAAGTTCGTCCGTTATATAGTCCAAACGAGGAACTGTTCGGTTATTGTGCAGAAGGAGTAGGTTGTTATATTATCTATGATACGGAAGATAGTATAGTTGAGTATTCAACAGAAGGTGAATCCAAATATTCAAATGTCAACTCGAAGTTATATTATGGCGGTCCACTAAATTATTATGACCCGAAGTAGCCCGGGTTTATTTATAGGCGGAGGTGATTATCATTATGAGTAAAATTTTAGCATCGCTTTTAACTTTTATTCTTGTATTTTGCTTTTGCGCTTGTGCCGGAAGTAATAATGCCAAGCTCGAAAGTGCAGACAATACAGCGAAAATCGTAGAAGAAGTAACAAGCAAAGAGGATACGACACAGGAGGATATCGTGAAAAAGCCCGATTGGACAGTTGTAAGTCCTGAGAATAAGGATTTTGGGGTTAAAGGCGATGAAATAACCGTTGAGGTCTCTAAAAATTTTGATCCTTATGACCGAAGCATTAAAATAACTGATAATGAAACGAAAGAAAAAATTTATAACATGGTTATGAATATCTATGAATGCCCGCCTATAGATTACACAAACTTTGGTAAAGAAAATATTCCAATCAGTGGATGCTACAGAAGAGCTTATGTTAAAGCCAAGGGGATTTGTTACAGGGTGTTTATCAGCAATACGGATGATATTTACTCAAATATAAGTATTTTCAAAAACCAAACTGACGGTATGCGCAACTTTTTTATAGACGAGGATTGTGCAAAAGAATTTTCAAGGTTATGCGGCATTGAGCAGCCCATTATTAAGATATAAAAACAGCGGCGTTGTTATTAAGCCGCTGTTTTTATATTTATTCAGATTATGATTACATATAAATTATAAGATATAAAAGATAAATATTTAGTAATCAAAAACTTAGTAAAAACTAAAATTTTGTAGGTTTGTCAATGATGAGTTACACATTTTTAAGAAGAAATAATTTCTCCGGTTTTCAAGAAGTTATCCAGAACCTCACGAGGAGTTTTCCAGCCGAGAGGACGCATAGGAAAATCGTTGTATTTTCTGTGAGAGCGTTCCACCTTACTGTTATGTCTTGGAGTATATGGTTTGATAAGCTTGTGATTAATACCTAATTCCTTTAACCTTGCCTCAAAAAGCGTCATATCTTTTTCTTTCTTACTCCCGCCAAACTTATTTGTGTTATAGTATTCATGGCAAATAGTCTCCTTTGTTGTTGAGTTGGTGTTGGTAAATTAACTATAACACATCAGGAAACTATTTGCTATCATTTTTTCTTCTCTGTTACACATCTATTGTAAACCTACATTTTTTCGACAAATTTTTTATTTTCTATTGACAAGTTATAAATTAGATGTTATTATATATTTACTTCTAAAGCGTAGAAAAGCTTTTAAAA
>CANQNK010000004.1 GCA_947625195.1 uncultured Clostridia bacterium
TTGCCGATGCCGAAAGTAAACTACAGCGCCTCAAACAGCGTTGAAAGCGCGCTGAGAATTGAATTTAACAAAGCTTCTGGTGTAAGCGGATATAAGATGCTAATTTCCGATAACAGGAATTTTACCAATGCAAAGTCTATAAAGGGCGGCTCTTCTTTAAGATTTGATTATCTAAAGCCACATACCGCTTACTACCTTAAAGCCTACACCTACAAAAAGATAGGAAATAAATACTATTATTCAGATACTTTAAGCTTTACATACAGCACCAAGGCCTTGCCGAAGCCGAAAGTAAACTACAACGCCTCAAACAGCGTAGAAAGCGCGTTGAGAATTGAATTTAACAAAGTATCGGGTGTAAGCGGATATAAGATGCTAATTTCCGATAACAGGAATTTTACAAATGCAAAGTCTGTAAAGGGCGGTTCTTCTTTAAGATATGATTATCTGACTCCGAACACGACCTACTATCTCAAGGCCTATACTTACAAAAAGATAGGCGACAAATATTATTATTCCGATACATTGAGTTTTACATATAAAACAAAGCAGTCGTTATTTTCAAATCTGTTTTATGTTAAATCCAATTCAGCCATATACGACAAAAATTACCGGAATATAGGCCGTATTGAGTCAGGAGCGCTTTACAGCGGATATTACAGTTTAAAATACCCCTCTTACGCGGTTTTAAAATTCCGATACGGAGAAGTGTTAATAAAAAGAAGTAGCGTGTCTGTTCGCTCAAATGCAAAGATTTTAAGCACTGCAGCGATCGGGCAGTTCGGAGATAAGATAGCCGGATATTCCGCGTGCGGTCCTGCTGCGGCAAGCATACTAATAAACAGTGAAAAGAATCAAAGCTACAACAAGGATGATCTTATACTGTTTAGTGAAAAGAACTATTTAAACGATCAGGGCAGCTTAAGAGGCGGAGGCGGTATGACCGCGCCTAAGCTTTTAGAGCTTATAAAAGGCTATTCAAAAGGAAAGTACAGCGCACGGAATATTTACGACAGCAACTGCGCTACTATTTTAAAAAAGCAGATTGACAGCGGGCACCGCGCTATAGTCGTAGTACAATACACGTCTTCAATAGTGACTCATTATTCTTCCGGCACACATTATGTAGTTGTATGCGGGTACGAATATATAAACGGCACTTTGTATTTCTATTATGCGGATCCATACTATGGAAACGGCGGCAGAAGCCTTTTAAGAGTATCTGCGTCTATTCTTCAAAGCTCAATAAATATGGTGGTAAGAGAGCCAAAAGCCATAATTGTTTTAAATTGAAAAACAAGCGTCAGAATTTTCTAACCGGATTTTCGTTTTAAACTTTGCAATTGCCTTAAAGTCCTTGACAATGCCTGGCAAAACTGTTAGAATTGTAGCAGTACAATTGATGCTTTGATACGGCTATCGTCTGTTCTTATATCTAAAGGCGGTATTACGCGCTTTTGGCGTTTTCGGCAATATTTAAGGTATAGGCTTTTATAATGAGGTAACCTAAATGTTTCAATCAAAATCAAAACGTTTTTTATGCGCTGTATTGACAGCGGCATTTATATTTGCCGGATGTTCTTCGGAAAAGAGCGTCTCAAAGCATTCTTCAGACTCATCTGATATTTCTGGAAGCAGTGATATTTCAGATTTTCCTGATGACGATGCGTTACGCGATGATACTCAGCTTGAAACAAATAACACATCGGTCGATTCTGATAAAAAAAGCACCAAAACCGCCGCAACTACAAAGGCTACTCTTACGAATGTAGTCACGCGGGAGAATAAGCCTGCTAAGGTGAGCATAGATGAGTATAGCTACCCGTTTGAGATTTCGGGTTTTGAAAGCGTTGTCTCGTTACCCGACTTTAACGACTTTTTGCAGGAGCTTCAAGACATAGTAAAGAAATCGGATTTTTCTCTTGCCTTCGCGTATAAAAATACGGATACCGGTGCGGAGATAAATTACAATCAGTATCAGGACTTTATGACCTGCTCGACTATAAAGGTGCCGTACGTTAAATCGCTTTTGGAAAACGACGTAAATCTTGAACAAACAATCAAAAAGTGGTCGTCATGGACGGGAGATTCAGGATATACCGCCGGCCTTGTAAACGGAACCGAAATAAGCACCAAGGAACTTATGAAAAGAGCCGTTTCCTACAGCGACAACACAGCATATTACCTTTTGAACAGCTATTACGGATATTCTCAGTACAATGCCAATCAGTCACGCCTTTCAAATAACTGTTATCTCGGACCAAGCTGGATTTTTACTCATTGCACGGCGGCTGAAATGCTCAGAAACTACATGGATGTTTGGGAATACATAAATACCGGCAAACACGGATCGTTTTTAAAGGAGATCATGAGTTCCGATGATGTTGATGTAAACACACAGATACGCTCTGCTTTAGAACCAAAATACACGGTGTGCGAAAAATACGGCTCGGAATTCGGCTCGTGGGGAAATGAGAATCAGTTCCACGACTGTGCAATTGTATATGCAGAATCTCCGTTCGTGCTTGTCATTTTCACCAATCAAGTTCCGGAAACAGAACAGAGCTCTGAAATATTTAAAAAACTTGCTGTTGTTTTTTACAAAATAAACGCAGTCATAAATACTAAAAAATAAGGAGGATCACTGTATGGAGAATTACAAGATTTATTCTATTCATATGGGAAAAGCAAAATGTGCGGTAGATTTGGGCGACGGCTCTGAGAGAGGAGAATATGTCAATCAGGACTATATTCTGCACAAAATGGGAAGGCCTCACAGAGCAATAAGCCTTATGTACTGTTACTATCCCTTCGACAAAGAGTGGCCCGGAAGAATTTCTGAGGTTATGAAGGACGCTGACGTGTCGTTTCAGTGGGATTACCCTTACGATGATTACTTTCCGTACAGGGGCGGCCTTGAGGGCAACACCGATGGCGAGCCGTTTAATTTTATGAGAGATGTAAGACGTCACGGACAGGACGTAATTTTAACGCTTACGATTGATCCTAATGTAACAGATGAGCACCTTATCGCGATTGCAAACGACTTAAAACCGTTCGGAAGAATGATGCTTAGAGTCAATCATGAGGCTACCGGCGACTGGTTCTCATTTACAAAAAGAGCAACTTATGCGGAGATAGCAGAATTTTACTGCCGCTTTAATAAAATACTGAAGGAGTATGCTCCTAACGTCAAGACTATTTTATGCACAGGAGGTGTGGAGGATCCGAGCACCGGAAAAATCGAAAAGGAAGAAGAATTCAAGCAGGCAGTCATCGACACAGATATATGGAGCATAGATAAATATATGGCTCTTCACTGGGGCTGGCCTTATGACGTTGCCGAAAAGGGCGGCAACACCTTTAAAAGAGAAAAGGTTGACGACGTATACGACTACACAAAGAGGGCGTTTGAGCGATTCAAGGAGCTTAACGACGGCGTGGCAAAGCCAATGGTAATGAGCGAGTTCAATGCCGACGGCGACGTTACCGGTCCTTGGGATCAGGCGGAAATGGTAAAGGCTTACTGCGACAGGGTTAAAAGAGAAGAGGCTCTTTGGTACACAGGCTTTACGTTTTATCAGTTCAGAGACAGAGGCCGTCTTGGACTTGAGATAGAAGACCCGAACAATCCGGATGTAGGAATCGAACAGCCAGTTATGAAGACGTATAAAGAGATAATCCACGACGAGTATTTTATGCCCGAAATTAAACAGGGCGATGAAGTAACACTTCCCGCTACGCTCCGCTGGGGCGGAAGCGAGGACGCTGAGGGTCTGGCGGTTCCTATTCACTTTGACAAAAACCCAACTTTCTGTGAGGTCGTTTTCGACGACGATTCAAACCTTATGATGGAAATAAACGGAAAGTGGTTTTATAAGTCGCCCGAGGCCAAAACTATCGACCTTATGTCCGCCTTTTACGAAAAGCCGCTTGACGGCGAGGCGGATCTGACTCTTAAAATATTTGCTCCTCCGGCAAGCGGAGAAAACGATCTGTCAGCTCCCGATGGACTTTTAAACACCTACACAACGATCGATAAGCTTCCCTTTATAAGAGTAAGGTTTGAGCCCATCGTTTCGTAAGCTTTAAACTTTTAAGAAGAACGATAAAGCATTAAAACAATAGTATAACGCAAAAATCCGTGCAGAAAAACATCTGCACGGATTTTTCGTTTATTTAAGATTTAACTACTTAGCTGAACCTGTCTTGTATGCGTCGATCATCTTCTTAACCATCTGACCGCCTACAGAACCTGCCTCACGAGAAGTAAGGTCGCCGTTATATCCCTGCTTAAGGTTTACACCTACTTCATTAGCAGCCTCGATCTTGAACTTCTCAAGAGTCTGTCTGCCCTGCTCAGTTGTGATTCCCTTCATCGTTTTCACTCCTTTTTCGTTTATTTCGGGTTGCAAAAATATTATGTGAAACGATGATTTTTTTATAAGCGGTAATTTTTATAATAGAATTTTTGTAATATTTTTGTCGCTAGTTAATTTTTATGTCAATTTTTTCTGTTTTATATATTCCATAACTCCCTGTTTAAGTCTTAATAGCCCGTCAATAAGTCTGTCTTTCGGACACGCGATATTTAAACGTAAAAAGCTTTTTCCGCTTACGCCGTATACACTTCCGCAAGATAGATAAAGACCCGTTTTTGAGCGAATAAATTCAGAGAGTTTATCGGAATCGTCCGAAAAGTCGGAGCAGTCAAGCCATAAAAGATATGTTGCCTGTGAAGGCACAAGTCTTACTTCTTTCAGCTCTCTTAGTAAAAATTCAGCAGTAATTTTTTTGTTTTTAAACAGATACTCCCTCAGCTTATCAAGCCATGTGCCGCCCCTTGTAAAAGCTGCTACAGCCGCGTCTACGGCAAATGCGTTTGGCTCTGCGACCTCATCGGTATTAAGTCCACGCCATACCTTGTGCCTTAAAAAGCCGTTTGATGCAAATACCGCCGCAGTCTGAATTCCCGCAAGGTTAAAAGTCTTTGTTGGAGCTATACAGGTTACGCTTATTTCACGGCATGTATCACTCACAGATGCAAATGGAAAATAATCAAGCCCAGGATCGGTTATGTCGCAGTGTATTTCATCAGATACAACAATAACGCCGTACTTTTTGCAAAGTTCTCCTATCTTGCCAAGCGTTTCTTTATCCCATATTTTGCCAATCGGGTTGTGAGGATTGCAAAGTATCATAAGAGTTGTCTGTGGATCGGAAAGTTTTTTTTCAAGGTCGTAAAAATCAACACTGTACTCCTTTCCGTCATATAAAAGCGGACTTTCTATAATCTCTCTGCCGTTGTTTAAAACGCAGTTAAAGAATATGTTGTAAACAGGAGTCTGAATCAAAACCTTCTCCGCAGGTGTGGTAAGCTTTCGCACGATGCTTGATATCGCCGGAACAACTCCCGTGCAGAAGATAAGAGAATCCTTATTCATCTCAAAGTTGTGCCTTATCTTCCACCAGCTTATATATGCGTCGTACCATTCGTCTGTAACAACAGAATAACCGAATATTCCGTGCTCTGCTCTTTTGATGATCTCCTCACGCACCTCTGGAGCGGTCTGAAAGTCCATATCCGCCACCCACATAGGCAGTTCGTTATCCTTTACATCCCACTTAAGAGAGTTTGTATTTTTTCTGTCGACACAGGCGTCAAAATCGTATTTCATAAAAGTCCTCCGCAAAGTAGGGCATTGCCCCGTCATTAAACAAGCGACTCCTTAGGGTTTTAACGGGAGCAAAATATCTCCCGCTGAAAAACTGATATTTAACTTCCGCTTAATAGGCGAAAACACAAAGCCGCGTTTTATTTTATCCTACCGACTTTTTTGTGCAGGATATTTTGCATCTGCACTTATCTTCGTCACTTTCCTGCCTGCAAATGATTTTCGTTTTCTCAGGATCTACCTTATCCTTTTCAATGATGAGCTCTGAAATTTTATCGGCATGGATTACTCCGCTTGAGGGGTTGAGCACGCTGTCCACTGTTCCCACTATGTCGGCGTCAACGGTAGAATACTCAAACGCCAGAGTGGTATTTATCAGCTTACAGTTTTTCATAACAAGGTTTTCTATGTAGCACAATCCCTGGAGGCTCTCGATGGTGCAGTTTATAAATGTGAGGTTTTTTGCGTTCCAGCCGAGATATTCTCCGGAAATGAAAGAGTCATATACGGTTATGTCTTCACTGTTCCAGAAAGCGTCCTTAGACAAAAGCTTTGAGTTTCTGACAACTACGTTTTTTGCTCCGTCAAAAGGATAGTTACCGTAAAGAGTGAAATCACTGACCGTCATATTCTTACTGTTCATTGCAAAGTAATCTCCCTTTGCGGTAACGCTCTGCATATCAACACCGTCACAGATCCACAAGGTTTCAGCTGCGTTTGGAAAGGAAACATTTGTAAGCTTTACCCTGCTGCATCGGCGAAAATTCTTCGGCGCATCAATGTTTGAATCTGTTACGCTGATATTATCGGTATACCAGACTCCCGCTCTTGCACCTTCAAACCACGTACAGTTTTTCACAATTATATTCTTTGAATACCACAGCGGGTATTTCCATTTAAACATACTGTCAAAAAGCTCTATATTGCCGCTTTCCTTAAGAGGCGATTCACCGTCCGCAAATACGGTATCATATATTCTCAGGTTCCTGCCCTGAAATAAAGCTCGCTCACCGGTAAAAACCTTCTGACAAACCTCTTCCATAACACTCATTCAATCAACTCCCCAAAGCCTGCTTACTTTAAAAATCATACCCGATTATGTTCTGTCTGCAATAAATATTTTACCATATTTGCGGCGCTTTGTCAATAAACCGGTCTCTTATACAAATATGAGCAGAGCTTTAAAAAACCCTGCTCGTATACGTTTATTATATATCGTCAAGCCATACCCGCATCTGATTTTCACCTCTGTTGCCCCAGGTGTAATAGGGCACCGCTATGGCAAAGGTGTCTGTTTCGTTTGGCGGAGTGTCGCTGTAAAGAGAGTCTGCGGTCTTTCTCCTTACAGCTTTTACCGATAGCTTTACCGTGTCTTTTAAGATCTCATCATCTGATTTAAAGGCTTTTACCTCTCCGCCTCTTTTAAGCGCAAGAGAAAGCACATCCCCACCGTTATCTACCCCCTCAAAGCAGTAGACAAGCGGTCCTCTTAAAAGGCACACCTTTCCGGTCAGCCGCGCCACTCTGGATGAAGCCCAAACAAACCTGGGTTCTAAGTCAAGGGACAAGGTAACGCAATCTCCGTCGTTTACATTAAGAAACACATATCCGTTTTGCTTTTTAACGTAAGTATTTTTTTCGTTGATTGACAAACCAAAGCTTTTGCTCCAGCCTGGTATTCTTATCGACAGCGCGCCGCCCTTCTTAACCTCGTATTGAACGGTAAAACCGTAGGGATAATCAGTTTTGCAGACGAGACTTACGCCGTTTTTAAAGTTCACCTCTCCCGAAGCAAACATATGACAAAACGCAGTATCGTCATTTTCGCCGTAGGCGTATTTGCCAAATGATGAAATAAGCCTTGCGGCGTTCGGCGGACAGCACGCGCAGGCATACCAGCCCGGGCGCTGAGTAAGGGCGTGCCGGTAAGCACTTGCGACGCCTGAAATTCCCGGAACGACCTCCAGCGGATTCACATAGAAAAATCTCTTGCCGTCAAGCTGTATTCCAGCCAGCACGGTATTATAAAACGCCTGCTCCATAACATCTGCATATTTTGAGTCTATTTCGTATTCAAGCATACGGGAAGCAAAAAACATAAGCCCTACGGACGCGCAGGTCTCTGCATAAGCTGTGTCACCCGGCAGGTCGTAATCAACGCTGAAAGCTTCTCCGTGAACTGTAGAGCCTATTCCTCCGGTTATATACATTCGCTTTTCGGTTATGCTTTCCCATAGACGTTTGCAGGCGTCAAAAAGCTTCTTGTCATTAGTCTGGGAAGAAAGGTCCGCCATTGCGGTAAAAAGGTAAACGGCTCTGACTGCGTGTCCTACCGCGTCGGTCATATCACGAACGGGGACTCCGCTTTGCTGATAGTCGTTGTCGTTTGCGTTATTTCCCCAAACAGTCCAGCTTCGGTTCTGAGTCTCTTTCTTATAGTAGTCGGGATCTGTTCCTCTTTTGTTTATAAAGTGCTCTGCGAGCTCAAAGCAGTGTTTATTTCCTGTAAGACGGTACATCTTCAAAAGCGCAAGCTCTATCTCCGGGTGACCGGGAAAGCCTTCGTGTCCGTCCGTTATAAATACCTTGTATATATGCTCGGCGTTGATTAGCATTGATTTTAAAAGCTTATTCTTGCCGGTCGCCTCATAATAGGCACAGGCAGCTTCCATCATATGCCCGGCGCAATAAAGTTCATGCGCCTCCAACAGATTTGTCCAGCGCTTATCGCGGTCTTTTATGGTAAAATACGTATCCAGATAGCCGTCTTTTTCCTGTGCGGCGACGATTTTGTCTATAAGTCCGTCGCAGAGCTTTTCAAGCTTTTTGTCCGGAAAGTTTACAAGCGAATATGCCGCCGCCTCGATCCACTTCGCGGCATCGCTGTCCTGAAACACCTGTCCGTAAAAGCCGTCGCCTGCTTCTTCACCATTTAGCGCTCTTGCCGCATTTTCAAAGTTTTTTACAACGTGGCTTTTTTCAGCGCCCCTTGCCTTATCGTTTAAGACCGAATACTGATACGGAATCACCGTATCCTTTATGAGTTTCTGATACTTTTTTATAAATCCGTCCGCTTTGTATGCGGACTGTCTGATTTGATTCTGTATTTTCATTTCTTTCCCCCTATACGGTATTTAAAATATAATACCATATAAAGGAATGTTACACAAGCGGTTCTTGTATAAATTATGTATTCTTTTTCCTGAAAACAAGTTTGAACACAGTGCGTATAAGCGGTTGAATGAAAAACAGCTGTGTGAAAAACGCAAACGGAAGATTAAAGCAAACGAGTCTGAACCAGTTTGCAATAAGCGTTATTATATCAAAGCCAGAGTAAAACGGATAATAAATCACAGCCGCAATAAGGCTCATAGCTGGACACATAATTGCAACCGTTGCGCAGATGATTGCAGTTTCAAACATAACCGGATGTGTTTCTTTTATATCAAAAACCTTGCTTGCAAGCTTAAAGGAACCCGGACTTCCGATAATCATTTCAAGGATATAAGCAAACGCAAATTCTATAATTACCACAGCCCATATAGGCATATAGTTACCGAACATATACACACCGCCCTGAGTGTTTATGGCATCTATCACACTTGTCTTGTTGTTGGCAAGCATTATCGCCGAGCCGTTTACTACGTAAAGACTGTAAAAGACGTAAGCGTGAACCGTAACTAACACCGTTAAAAACGCATACAACATTTTCTGAAACTGATTTGTTGGCATAACTAAGTCCTCCTGAATCTGCACAAAAAAAACACACGGCTCTTTGCAAATCGATTATGGCGTACCGTAATCAGATTTACACGCAAAGCGCAACATGTGTCGTTCATAATGTGCTATTTGATTTACCCATGTATTTTATCAAAGAAAAGTAGTTTTGTCAAGAACTTTTCAAAATAATCTTCAACACTATTGTGAAAATCTAATAATTGTGCTAGAATAAGAAAAATGATAAATATAAAGGTGATATAAATGTGCAAAAAAGCTATAATAGCTATGAGCGGCGGTGTTGACTCGTCAGTTGCGGCTCTTTTGACAAAGCAAGAGGGCTATGAGTGCATAGGCGCTACTATGAAGCTTTTTTCAAACGAGGATATTAATGTAAGCCGCGAAAAAAGCTGCTGTTCTCTTTCAGATGTTCAAGACGCAAGAAGCGTATCTATGCGACTTGATTTGCCCTATTATGTTTTCAACTTTTCAGATAAGTTTTATGAATGTGTGATAAATAAGTTTGTTTCATCATATCTTTCCGGTGCTACTCCAAACCCGTGCATTGAGTGCAACAAAAGCCTTAAGTTTGATAAAATGTTTCTGAGAATGAAGGAGCTGGGCTTTGACCTTGTAGTAACGGGACATTATGCCAGGGTTCAAAAGGACATGACAAACGGCAGGTATCTTTTAAAAAAGGCTGCCGACAAGACTAAGGATCAGAGCTATGTTTTATATATGCTCACACAGGAGCAGTTAAGGCACGTGTATTTTCCGCTCGGTGAGCTTCAAAAGAGCGAGGTAAGGCGAATCGCCGAGAGAAGCGGATTTGTCAATGCGCATAAAAAAGACAGTCAGGACATATGCTTTGTCCCGGATGGAGATTACGCCTCGTTTATAGAAAGCCATACCGGCAGAAAGTCGGAGCCCGGAAATTTCGTATCGCCTGACGGACATATTTTCGGTCTTCACAAGGGTATAGCTCACTACACGATAGGTCAGCGAAAGGGGCTTGGAATTTCTCATACAACTCCTCTTTATGTGATTGAGATACGCCCTGATACAAACGAGGTCGTGCTAGGTAATGAGAAGGATTTGTACTCCGACACACTTATTGCAGATGAAGTAAACCTGATCTCAGTTGAAAAAATAGATGAGCCTATGCGAGTAAAGGCAAAGGTGCGTTACCGTCAGGCCGAGCAGCCTGCCGTTGTGCGTCAGCTTGCCGGCGGCAAGATTTTTGTTAAATTTGACACACCGCAAAGAGCGATAACCAAAGGTCAGGCAGTTGTGCTTTACGACGGCGACACGGTGGTCGGAGGTGCAACGATTATGAAAGCGGGGTGCTTTGATGTCGATTGTGAATAAGCTAGAAACAGAGTGTGATCTAAGTGACAGCGATTTAAAAGCACTTCTTGAAACGGATATTTACGATGATAAGCTTAAAGTCTCGGCTGACAAAGTAAGGCAGAAGTTTTACGGAAAAGACGTTTATCTAAGAGGCCTTATAGAGTTTACAAATCACTGTAAAAACAATTGCCTGTACTGCGGAATCAGAGCGGATAATAAAAACTGCGAGCGCTATCGGCTTTCAAAGGGAGAAATATTCAGCTGCTGTCGCGAGGGGTATGAGCTTGGTTTCAGGACCTTTGTGCTTCAGGGCGGCGAGGACTTAAGCTATTCAGACAAGGACATATGCGAGATCGTTTCAAATGTAAAAGCCGCTTACCCTGACTGCGCGGTTACGCTTTCAATAGGCGAGCGGTCAAAGCAAAGCTATATTGATTACTTTAACGCAGGCACGGACAGGTATCTTCTTCGCCATGAAACGGCAAATGAGGAACACTACAAGCGGTTACATCCAAGTTCAATGAGCAGTGATAACAGAAAAAGATGTCTCTTTGATTTAAAGGAAATAGGATATCAGGTCGGCTCAGGCTTTATGGTAGGCAGCCCCTTTCAGACAACGGAATGCCTTATAGAAGACCTTAGGTTTTTACAAGTTCTTGAGCCCGATATGATTGGCATCGGTCCTTTTATTTCGCATAAGCACACACCGTTTAAAAATTACAAAAACGGTAGCATAAGCCTTACGCTGAGGCTTATTTCGGTTTTGCGTCTTATGTTCCCAAAAGCGCTTATTCCCGCGACTACTGCTCTGGGTACTCTTCACCCGCGTGGGCGAGAGATGGGACTTGCCTGCGGTGCAAATGTCGTGATGCCGAATCTTTCTCCGGTAAGCGTCAGAAACAAATACGCAATTTACGACAATAAGATATGCACGGGCGAGGAATCCGCGCAGTGCAGAACATGTCTTGAACGCAGAGTTAACTCAGCAGGATATAAAGTCGTAACAGACAGAGGAGACGCAAAAACGCGCCTCTATTAAATCATTAAATCTAATGCGTGTTCTCGGGTCGAAATCCGTTAAAGAAGTATGGGACAGCTTCTTGAAAACAGTATAGTAATTTTATAAAATGTAACACGTCATTTACAGACTGACACGTTGCTTTTAGAAGTGTTTTAAAAGTATGTTCTTTTTGAATTGATTTTTGGTAAAAATTGTTGTATAATCATAAAAATGATATAAGGAGAATTAGTATGGTAGTAATTGAAATGGAAAATGAAAAAGAGATAACCTTGGAACTTTATCCCGATACCGCGCCGATTACGGTTGAAAATTTTTTAAAGCTCGTAAAAGAAGGGTTTTATGACGGGCTAATTTTTCACAGGGTGATCCCCGGCTTTATGATCCAGGGAGGTGATCCCGAGGGTACCGGAATGGGCGGAGCCAAGGATAAAATCAAAGGAGAATTTTTAGCAAACGGTATAAAGAATGACCTTAAACACACAAGAGGCGTTATTTCGATGGCGAGAAGCTCTATGCCTGATTCTGCGTCCAGCCAGTTTTTCATTATGCACAAGGATGCTCCTCACCTCGATGGGAATTATGCGGCGTTTGGAAAAGTTGTTGACGGAATGGATGTTGTGGACGAAATAGCGGGAGTTGAGTGCGATTTCAGGGACAAGCCGCTTAAGGATCAGAGAATGAAGAGAGTTTACATTAAGGACTGATTTGATGGTATTAAAAAATGCAAAAATCTATACAATGGACAAAAGTCTTAAAATAATAGAAAACGGCTGTATAGAGATAATCGGCGGAAAGATCGTCTCGGTGTCAGAGGGCGCCGCAGAAGAAGGAATAGACCTTAACGGGGCATGTGTTTATCCGGGATTTATAGATTCCCACACTCATCTGGGGCTTTTTACAAGCGGCGTTGGAGTAGAGGGCGAGGACTTTAACGAGGATTCAGATCCCGTGACTCCTCAGCTTAATACCGTTGACGCAATATACCCGCTTGATTTCTCATTCAAAGACGCCGTGTCTGCGGGGGTAACTACCGCTGTGGTTTCTCCTGGAAGTACAAATACCATCGCGGGAATGATATGCGCAGTTAAAACAAGCGGCGTCAGAATTGAGGATATGCTTATAAAGAACGTGGGAATGAAGTTTTCGCTCGGAGAAAATCCGAAGATGACATACCTTGACAAGGAGTCTTCTCCCGTTACGAGAATGGCGATAGCGGCGCTTATAAGAGAGGCGCTTACCAAGGCGAAAAGATATATGCGTCAGAAGTCTGATGCAAAAGGCATTGAGGACGAGCCGGAGTACGACGCTAAAAGCGAAGCGCTTATCCCTCTTTTAAAAAAGCAAATAAAGGCACATTTTCATTGCCACAGAGCGGATGATATTTTTACAGCGCTGAGAATATCAAAGGAGTTTGATCTTGACTGCGTTTTGATCCACTGCACAGAGGGGTATATGATTGCCGAAGAGCTTAAAAAGGAAAACGCCGAATGTATAGTTGGGCCTCTTTTGTGTGACCGTTCAAAGCCTGAGCTTGCAAACTTAAGTGAAAAGAATCCGGGCATATTAAGCGGTACGGGCATAAAAACAGCAGTCTGCACCGATCACAGCGAGGTGCCGATTCAGTATCTTCCCATAAGCGTGGGAATGGCAATTAAAAACGGTATGAGCTTCATCGACGGACTTAAAGGCGTTACGTGTACTGCCGCTGAAATTGCGGGGATTTTTGACAGGGTAGGAAGTATTGAGCGGGGCAAGGACGCAGACATTACAGTGTTTGAAGGGAATCCTTTTGAGATTATGTCAAGCCCTAAGCTTGTTATTATTGACGGGAGAGTAGTATATGAGAGAGGTAAAAGCTCAGGTAATTGAAAATACGGTCGCAAAGCTTTGCGTAAAGGCAAATCTTTTTTTGCCCAAAAGTCTTGAAAAGCTTATAAAGACTTGCTCAGCCTGTGAGAAATCTCGGGCAGGCAAGAGCGTATTCTGTGACCTTCTGGATAATATTGATGCAGCAAAAAGCGAAAACATACCGATTTGTCAGGACACGGGAATGGCAGTTGTGTTTGCTGAGTTAGGACAGGATGTGCATATTGTCGGCGGCTTTGAGGAAGCCGTCAACATGGGAGTGGCAAAAGGCTATACCGAAGGACTTTTGAGAAAAAGCGTTGTATCAGACCCGCTTGAGAGGGTGAACACAAACGATAACACGCCTGCGGTTCTTCATATAAGGGTAGTGCCGGGGGATAAAATAAAGCTCACGGTTGCTCCCAAGGGCTTTGGCAGCGAAAATATGTCTGCTCTTAAAATGATGACACCGTCTGTTACCGAGGAGGAGATTATCGACTTTGTAACCGACACGGTTTCAAGGGCGGGAAGCAATCCCTGTCCGCCGATAGTGGTCGGAGTTGGCATTGGCGGAGATTTTGAGTACTGCGCATACCTTGCAAAGAAGGCGCTTTGCAGAGATGTAAATGTGAAAAATCCCAAAAGGCGGTATGCCGAACTTGAGCAGAAAATGCTTGACAGCATAAACGCACTTGGCATAGGACCCCAGGGCTTTGGCGGAACAGTCACGGCTATGGCGGTGAATATTGAGGAGTATGCAACGCACATAGCAGGACTTCCCGTATCCGTCAATATCGGCTGTCACGTTACAAGACACGCAAGCGAAATTATTTAGTATATATTGTGCACCCTTCGATTTGTAGAAGGGTGTTTTTGGTTTAAAAAAGTTAAACAAAAAAATTGTAAAAATGCTTGACAAATAATTCTTGTTGTAATATAATAGTATACTGTATCATAATGGAGTTTTGTACCTTTTTAAACGCAAAATTAAGGTGAAAAGGAAGTGAAAACCGAACGGTTTCGATCCATTGCTGGTTTTAAAATGTCATTCACGAAATGGTACGCCCAATGTATTTTTAGTATTGAGGAGTGATTGAACCTATGGTAAATGTCAAGGACGTAAAGCTTGGCAAGACAACGCGTAAGAGTTTTGCAAAAATCAATGAAGTATTGGATATGCCCAACCTTATTGAGGTGCAGAAAAACTCGTACAACTGGTTTTTAACCGAGGGCTTAAAAGAGGTTTTCAGAGACGTTGCAACTATCTCTGATTATAACGGAACTCTGGAACTCAGCTTTGTAGGATATCGTTTTGATGAAAATCCGAAATATTCGGTGGCTGAGTGCAAGGAGCGGGACGTAACCTATGCAAAGCCGCTTCGGGTGACCGCAAGACTTAATAACACCGAAACGGGTGAGATTAAGGAAAGCGAAGTATATATGGGGGATTTCCCGATAATGACCGACAGCGGAACCTTCGTTATAAACGGAGCGGAGCGTGTAATCGTTTCTCAGCTTGTCCGTTCACCGGGAGTATATTACGCATGTGATAAGGATAAAACCGGAAAAGACCTTTTCCGCTCAACAGTTATCCCTAACAGGGGAGCGTGGCTTGAGTATGAAATGGACTCAAACGATATTGTATATGTAAGAATAGACAAAAACAGAAAAATTCCGCTTACTACGTTTATCCGTTCTATAGGAATAGGAACGAATGCGGAGATAGCTGAGCTTTTCGGCGATGACGAGAGAATTCGTCAGACCATCGAGCAGAAGGATGCTACTGCAAACAGAGAGGAAGCACTTTTAGAGGTTTACAAAAAGCTTCGTCCGGGAGAGCCTCCTACGGTAGAAAGCGCTGTAACACACTTAAAAAACCTTTTCTTTGATGCAAAAAGATACGACCTTTCGAGATTCGGAAGATATAAATACAATAAGAAGCTTAGTCTTGCTGCAAGACTTTCGGGACGTACGCTTTCGCGCCCTGTTGTAAATCCCATTACCGGTGAGATCATGGCGGAGTCGGGAGTTACCGTTTCAAACGAGCTGGCTGCTGAAATTGAGCAGGCAGGCGTCAACACCGCTTATGTTAACGTAGAGGTCAAGGAGGTTTTGACTAACGATGGTGAAACCACCACAAAAACCGAGGAGAAAGAGGTAAAGATAATCTCCAACGGTATGGTGGATATAAAAGGATATGTCGATTTTGACTGTTCTGAGTACGGAGTAAATGAGCTCGTTTCCTTTGCCGTTTTGAAGGAGATTTTAGACTTGGCCGACGGCGACGAGGAGGAGCTTAGGGCGCTCATAAAGCAAAGAGCAGATGAGCTTGTGCCAAAGCACATCACTGTTGACGATATAATCGCATCAATTTCATATTTTCTCAATCTGTGCGAGACTGTGGGCACAGTAGACGATATCGACCATCTCGGAAACAGAAGAATAAGAAGTGTGGGAGAGCTTTTACAGAATCAGTTCAGAATAGGATTTACGAGAATGGAAAGAGTTATCCGTGAGAGAATGAATCTTCAGACTCAGGATATTGAGGAGATAACTCCTTCCGCACTGATAAATATAAGACCGATAACTGCGGCTATCAAGGAGTTTTTCGGTTCATCGCCACTTTCTCAGTTTATGGACCAGAACAATCCGCTTGCGGAGCTTACGCATAAGAGAAGACTTTCCGCACTCGGCCCGGGTGGACTTTCAAGAGATCGCGCCGGATTCGAGGTAAGAGACGTGCACTATTCTCATTACGGCAGAATGTGTCCTATCGAGACGCCTGAAGGCCCTAACATCGGACTTATCTCATACCTTGCGTCTTTTGCAAGGATAAATGAGTACGGCTTTATCGAGGCGCCTTACAGAAAGGTGGATAAAAAAACCGGTGTAGTGACCGACGAGGTTGTCTATATGACCGCCGACGTTGAGGATAACTATATAGTAGCTCAGGCAAACGAGCCTTTGACTGAGGATCACAAATTCGCAAGAGCAAAGGTAAACGGCAGACACCGAGATCAGATCTCGGAATTTGACGCGTCCCAGGTAGATTTTATGGACGTTTCGCCTAAGATGGTAGTTTCTGTTGCTACCGCTCTCATTCCTTTCCTTGAAAATGACGACGCAAACCGCGCCCTGATGGGCTCTAACATGCAGCGTCAGGCAGTGCCGCTTCTAAAGACGGAAGCGCCTATCGTAGGAACGGGAATGGAGTACAAGGCGTGCCTTGACTCGGGAGTAGCGGTCGTTTCCGATGCACCGGGAGTAGTTGAAAAGGTAAGCGCGGACGAAATAGTTGTAAAGGAAAAGGGCGGAAAGCTGCATTCTTATCAGCTTACAAAGTTTAAGCGCTCTAATGCCGGAACCTGTACAAACCAGAGACCTATCGTTGAGGTCGGCGAAAAGATAACGGAGCATCAGATAATAGCGGACGGCCCCGCTACTGCGAACGGTGAGCTTGCTCTCGGTAAAAACGCACTTATAGGATTTATGACCTGGGAGGGTTATAACTATGAGGACGCGGTTTTGCTCAACGAAAACCTTGTGAAAGAGGACAGATATACGTCTATCCACATAGAGGAATACGAGATCGAGGCGAGGGACACAAAGCTCGGCCCTGAGGAGATCACCCGTGATATTCCTAACGTCGGAGAAGATGCTCTGAAGGATCTGGATGAAAACGGAATAATCAGAATAGGCGCAGAGGTAAGGTCCGGAGATATACTTGTCGGCAAGGTAACGCCTAAAGGCGAGACGGAGCTTACCGCAGAGGAAAGACTTTTGAGAGCGATCTTCGGAGAAAAAGCAAGAGAGGTAAGGGACAATTCGCTTAAGGTCCCTCACGGAGAGTCGGGAGTTATTATTGACGTAAAGATATTTACCCGTGAAAACTGCGATGAGCTGAGCCCGGGAGTAAACAAACTTGTAAGGTGCTATATAGCACAGAAAAGAAAGATCTCGGTCGGCGATAAAATGGCGGGACGCCACGGAAACAAGGGCGTTGTTTCAAGAATTCTTCCGCAGGAGGATATGCCGTTTCTTGAGGACGGAACACCTCTTGACATCGTGCTTAACCCTCTGGGAGTTCCATCGCGTATGAACATCGGTCAGGTGCTTGAGGTTCATCTTGGCATGGCGGCAAAGGCGCTTGGCTGGAAGATAATGACGCCGGTATTCGACGGCGCTCACGAAAAGGATATAAGAGACTGCTTTGAACAAGCTAATCTGCCTGTTGACGGAAAGACAACTCTTTATGATGGCAGAACCGGAGAGAAGTTTGATAACCGGGTAACTGTAGGATATATGTACTATCTTAAGCTGCACCACCTTGTTGATGATAAGATCCACGCGCGTTCGGTAGGCCCCTATGCTCTGGTAACTCAGCAGCCGCTTGGAGGTAAAGCGCAGTTCGGCGGACAGAGATTCGGTGAGATGGAGGTTTGGGCTTTAGAGGCTTACGGAGCGGCTTACACGCTTCAGGAGATACTCACGGTCAAGTCTGACGACACGGTCGGAAGAGTTAAGACCTATGAGGCTATAGTCAAGGGACAGAATGTTCCAAAGCCGGGAATACCCGAATCCTTCAAGGTGCTTGTCAAGGAGCTTCAGTCTCTGTGCCTTGACGTTAAAGTAATGGGAACCGACGGTTCAGAGATAGACTTAAAGCAGACCTTTGACGATGATGACGACTTTACTCCGCAGCCCGCTATTGAGGATATGGAGATGACTATCGACGAGAGCGAGCTGGAGGACGGCTTTTTTGAAGAGGACGAGGACGGAGAGATGAGCGAAATAAGTTTGGGTGATGAACTGGACGATTCTGATTTGTTTATTGACGAGGAGGAATAACCGTTAAACTAACAAGCTTATCAAACTCATAAAATAAGGAAGAAGGGTCGAATATTGGAATTTAATACATTTGCATCTATAAAAATCGGTCTTGCGTCGCCTGAGCAGATAAGAGAGTGGTCATACGGCGCAGTTGAAAGACCTGAAACCATAAATTACAGAACTCAAAAGCCTGAAAAGGACGGACTCTACTGCGAAAAGATCTTCGGACCGTCTAAAGACTGGGAATGTCACTGCGGAAAGTACAAGAAGATCAGATTCAAGGGCAAGGTCTGCGAGAGGTGCGGAGTTGAGGTTACCAGAGCAAAGGTAAGGCGAGAAAGAATGGGTCATATCGAGCTTGCCGCTCCCGTATCTCATATCTGGTACTTCAAGGGAACACCGTCAAGGATCGGACAGATGCTTGAGGTTTCTCAAAAAAGGCTGGAAGAGGTTTTGTACTTTACAAAGTATATCGTAATTGATCCGGGTGATACCGAGCTTGAAAAATGTCAGCTTCTCTCAGAAAAGGATTACACAGATATGAGGGAGAAGTATGAGGACGGCTTTAAGGCGGGAATGGGCGCAGAGGCGATAAAGGAACTTTTGAGCGAGATAGATCTTGATGCGCTTTCTGCGTCTTTAAAAGACGAGCTTAAGGATCTGCCTGCCGGACAGAAGAGAATAAAGCTTTTAAAAAGGCTTGAGATTGTAGACGCCTTCAGAATATCGGGAAACCGTCCCGAGTGGATGATTCTTGATGTTGTTCCGGTAATTCCTCCGGATTTAAGACCTATGGTAATGCTTGACGGAGGAAGGTATGCGACAAGCGATCTTAACGATCTTTACAGACGCGTTATTAACAGAAACAACAGACTTAAGAGAATGCTTGAGCTTGATGCTCCCGACATAATTGTAAGAAACGAAAAGAGAATGTTACAGGAGGCTGTTGACGCACTAATCGACAACGGCAGACACGGAAGACCGGTAACAGGTCCGAACAACAGAGCGTTTAAGTCGCTCTCTGATATGCTTAAGGGTAAGCAGGGACGTTTCAGACAGAACCTTCTCGGAAAGCGTGTGGACTATTCGGGACGTTCAGTTATCGTGGTAGGCCCCGAACTTAAGATGTACCAGTGCGGACTTCCTAAGGAGATGGCTCTTGAACTGTTCAAGCCTTTTGTTATGAAGCGTCTGGTAGACACTAACCCGACTATAAATATAAAGAGTGCAAGAAAAATGGTTGAGCGTGCCCGCCCGGAGGTATGGGACGCGCTTGAGAATGTAATCAAGGGACATCCTGTTTTGTTAAACCGTGCGCCTACACTTCACCGTCTGGGAATTCAGGCATTTGAGCCGGTTCTGGTAGAGGGCAGAGCACTTAAGCTTCACCCTCTTGTATGTACGGCGTACAATGCAGACTTCGACGGAGACCAGATGGCAGTTCACGTACCGCTTTCGTCAGAGGCGCAGGCAGAGGCAAGATTTCTTATGCTTGCGGCAAACAACCTGTTAAAGCCTTCGGACGGAAAGCCTGTTGCCGTTCCTACTCAGGATATGATACTCGGTTCTTATTATCTTACTATGGATAAGGACGGAGAGCCGGGTGAAGGAAAGGTATTCAAGGATGCCGATGAAGCTTTGATGGCGTATGATTCCGGCTACGTTTCTCTTCACGCAAAGATAAAGGTAAGAGTTTCAAAGACAATAGGCTCCAAGGTGGTTTCAAAGGTAATAGACGCGACAGTCGGAAGACTTATCTTCAACAGCATAATCCCGCAGGATCTGGGATTTGTTGACAGAACAAATTCTGATAAGCAGTTTGATCTTGAAATAACGCAGAAGGCCGACAAAAAGCTGCTTTCAATGATATTTGACAGATGTATCCACCTGCACGGAACGTCAAAAACCTCTGAGGTTCTTGACAATGTAAAGGCGCTGGGATATAAGTATTCAACCAAAGCCGCTATCACCGTTGCTGTTTGCGATGCAACCATTCCTGAGGCTAAAAAGGAAATTATAGAAGCGGCAGACGAAAAGATAAACAAGATAGATAAGCAGTTTAAGAGAGGATACATCTCCGCCGAAGAAAAATCCAAGAAGTTTATTGAGATATGGAACAAGGCAACCGATGATGTTACAGACGCCCTCAAGGAAGGCCTTGACCCGTATAACCCGATAAATATGATGGCTGATTCAGGAGCGAGAGGTAGCATCAATCAGATCAGACAGCTTGCAGGAATGAGAGGACTTATAGCAAACACGTCCGGTTCAACTATTGAGATGCCTATTAAGGCAAACTACCGTGAAGGTCTTAACATCCTTGAGTATTTCATCTCATCAAGAGGTGCGAGAAAGGGACTTGCCGACACGGCTTTGAGAACCGCCGACTCAGGTTATCTTACAAGACGTCTTGTAGATGTTTCTCAGGAGGTAATCATTCATCAGGACGATTGCGGCACTGACGACGGTCTGGAAGTGTTTGAGATAAGAAACGGCAATGAGATAATCGAGCCGTTGTCTGAAAGACTTGCCGGAAGATTTCTGGTAGAAGACCTTATAGATAAGGAAACGGGAGAGGTAGTTATTCCTAAGACGCGCCTTATGTCAGAGGCCGACGCTAAAAAGGCGGTCGAGGTAATGAAATCAAACGGCGACAAAAAAATCAAGATACGCTCAGTGCTCCATTGTAAGGCTAAAAACGGCGTCTGTGCCAAGTGCTACGGCGCTAACCTCGCAAACGGCAGAGTCATCTCGGTAGGAGAGGCTGTTGGAATCATTTCTGCTCAGTCTATCGGTGAGCCCGGCACTCAGCTTACGATGAGAACCTTCCACACGGGCGGAATCGCAAACGCTGAGGACATTACTCAGGGTCTTCCGAGGGTTGAAGAGCTGTTTGAATCGAGAAAGCCAAAAGGAGCAGCTATCATTTCGAGAATCTCAGGCACGGTAAAGATCGAAGATGTCAAAAAGACAAAACAGATCACCGTTACAAGCAACGATATAGAAAATCCCGATAAGGAGATTTACACTATTCCATACGGATATAAGATCCGTGTACGTGACGGAGCGGAGATAGAAATGGGAGAACCGCTTACAGAGGGCTCGATTAACCCGGCGGATATCCTTTCCGTAAACGGTGTTCAGGCTGTTCAGAACTATATCATCACTGAGGTTCAGAAGACCTACCGCTTACAGGGCGTTGACATCAACGACAAGCATATAGAGGTTATAGTGCGTCAGATGATGAGAAAGGTAAAGGTAGAGGATCCGGGAAGCAGCTATCTTCTGCCGGGCGCTCTTATGAACAGAAACGAGATAGAGGCTATAAACGCCGAAATTCAACAGAAAATAGACGAGGGAGATACGGAGGCAAGACTTGTAAGCTACGTTCCAGTTTTGCAGGGTATCACGAAAGCTGCGTCAAATTCCGATTCGTTCCTGTCGGCGGCTTCGTTCCAGGAGACGACAAAGGCTCTTACGGACGCTGCCATCAGAGGAAAGGTGGATAAGCTCGTCGGACTTAAGGAAAACGTCATTATCGGTAAGCTTATTCCTGCCGGAACGGGTATGGATGTTTACAACAATGTGCAGATAGTTAAGAATGAAACATCTGTCGAGCATCAGATAGCAAACGCTTAGAATAAGCATTTAAAGGAGCGCTTCGGCGCTCCTTTTTTTAATAACTAAATAATGATAAGTTTACAAAAAATTTACAATTGTTTTTCTGTTTTCGTTGACAAAAACGGAATTTACATGTATAATAATTTGTATGCGTGATAATATGTTATGCTAAATTTTTAGGAAAGGAGAGAGGATATGCCGACCTTTAACCAGCTGGTACGCAAGGGAAGAGACGTGCTGTCAACCAAATCTACGGCGCCTGCGCTTCAGAAGAGCTTTAACGCGCTGAAAAAGCAGCCGATAGATCAGAACTGTCCGCAAAAGCGCGGTGTTTGTACGGCAGTAAGAACCGCTACACCTAAAAAGCCTAACTCGGCTATGAGAAAGATCGCCAGAGTAAAGCTTACAAACGGTCAGGAAGTTACCGCATACATTCCGGGAGAGGGACACAACCTTCAGGAGCACAGCGTTGTAATGATCCGCGGCGGAAGAGTTAAGGACCTTCCGGGTGTGCGTTACCACATCATAAGAGGAACGCTTGACGCACAGGGCGTTGCAAACAGAATGCAGGCACGTTCAAAGTACGGTGCCAAAAGACCTAAGGGCTCAAAGTAGTTTTTTGCGCTTTAGCCGAATTTTAAGTAGAACTCAGATAAACCACAGTCATGTGGAGTATTTAATATAAATTAAGTACCTCTGCATTGGACTGACGGAGCTATGGCTGCGGCCATAGAGCGAGTACCTGTGATATCATTATGTGAAGGAGGGAATTATAGTGCCAAGAAGAGGTAAAGTTGCTAAGAGAGACGTTCTTTTAGACCCGGTTTACAAGTCAAAGCTTGTAACAAGACTTATCAACAACATTATGCTCGACGGTAAGAAGGGAGTTGCCCAGAAGATCGTTTACGGCGCGTTTGGAATTGTTGAGGAAAAGACGGGAAAGCCTGCTCTTGAGGCGTTTGAAGAAGCGCTTGAGAACATTATGCCAAACTTAGAGGTAAAGGCTCGCCGTGTTGGCGGTGCGACATATCAGGTCCCTATGGAGGTTCGTCCTGACAGACGTCAGACTCTGGGACTCAGATGGCTTACAAAGTACTCAAGAGACAGACACGAATCAACGATGAAGGAAAAGCTTGCAGCAGAGATCATGGATGCTCTAAACGGCGTCGGCGGGGCTTGCAAGAAAAGAGACGATACTCACAAAATGGCAGAGGCAAACAAGGCTTTTGCACACTATCGCTGGTAATTATAAGTATAGGAGGAAATTATGCCAAGAGATTGTTCACTGCAAGATACAAGAAACATTGGTATCATGGCTCATATTGACGCAGGTAAAACGACCACTACCGAGCGTATTCTGTTCTATACAGGTATTACCCATAAGATCGGTGAGGTTCACGAGGGTGCTGCTACCATGGACTGGATGGAGCAGGAGCAGGAGAGAGGTATTACAATTACCTCGGCTGCAACTACTGCATTCTGGAAGAAGCACAGAATCAACATCATCGACACACCTGGACACGTTGACTTTACGGTTGAGGTTGAGAGATCGCTTAGAGTTCTCGACGGCTCCGTAACTGTATTGTGTGCAAAGGGCGGAGTTGAGCCGCAGACGGAAACCGTTTGGAGACAGGCTGATAAGTACAAGGTTCCAAGAATGGTTTACGTCAATAAAATGGATATTATGGGAGCGGATTTTTACAATGTTTTGAAGATGCTCCACGACAGACTTAAAACAAACGCTGTTCCGATTCAGCTTCCTATAGGATCTGAGGCGGATTTCAAGGGAGTTATCGACCTTC
This sequence comes from uncultured Clostridia bacterium, assembly GCA_947625195.1. Taxonomy (GTDB): domain Bacteria; phylum Bacillota; class Clostridia; order Oscillospirales; family Ruminococcaceae; genus UMGS1601. Next base: position 23,862 of record CANQNK010000004.1, read on the forward strand.
TTGAAATGAAAGCGTATGTTTATTATGACGACCTCGGCAAGGATATCAGAGTTGAGGAGATCCCCGACGACCTGAAGGACAAGGCTGAGGAATACAGAGAGGCTCTTATGGAGCATGTAGCCGAGCAGGACGAGGAGATAATGGAGAAGTACTTCGGCGGTGAGGAAATAACCATAGACGAGATAAAGAAGTGCATAAGAAAGTCCACTATCGCAAACACAATGGTGCCCGTCTGCTGCGGAACGTCCTATAAAAACAAGGGCGTCCAGAAGCTGCTCGACGCAATAGTTGATTATATGCCTTCTCCGCTTGATGTTCCGCACATCAAGGGAATAAACCCGGAAACTGACGAGGAGGAGGAAAGACCTTCGTCAGATTCAGAGCCGTTTGCGGCGCTTGCGTTTAAAATCGCAACAGACCCGTTTGTTGGAAAGCTTTGCTATTTCAGAGTTTACTCGGGAGTTCTGACAAAGGGCTCTGCGGTATACAATGCTTCTAAGGACGACCGTGAGAGAATCGGAAGAATCCTTCAGATGCACTCAAACGAGAGAAAGGATATCGACGAGGTTTACGCGGGAGATATCGCCGCTGCGGTAGGACTTAAGAACACCACCACGGGAGATACTCTTTGCGATGAAAAGCACCCTATAATCCTTGAATCTATGGAGTTCCCTGAGCCTGTTATCCAGCTCGCTATAGAACCTAAGACAAAGGCTGGACAGGAGAAGATGGGCATTGCGCTTGCAAAGCTTGCAGAAGAGGACCCAACCTTTAAGACATATACTGATGAAGAAACGGGTCAGACCATCATTGCCGGAATGGGTGAGCTTCACCTTGAGATCATTGTCGACAGACTTCTCCGTGAATTTAAAGTTGAGGCAAACGTAGGTGCACCTCAGGTTGCATATAAAGAAACTATCAGGGCTAATGCAGATGTCGATCACAAGTATGCAAGACAGTCCGGAGGTAAAGGACAGTACGGACACGTTAAGATCCAGGTTGAGCCTAACGAGAGCGGAAAGGGATATGAGTTCACAAACGCTATCGTCGGCGGAGCTATTCCGAAGGAATATATTCCCGCAGTTGACGCCGGTATCAGGGGCGCAATGGAAACGGGAGTTTTGGCAGGATATCCTGTTGTTGATGTTAAGGTAAGACTTTACGACGGATCGTATCACGAGGTCGACTCGTCAGAAATGGCGTTTAAAATTGCCGGATCAATGGCATTTAAAGAAGCTATGAGAAAGGCAAACCCCGTAATACTTGAACCTATAATGAAGGTTACCGTAATAGTGCCTGAGGAGCATATGGGTACTGCGATAGGCGACCTTAACTCACGTCGAGGACAGATTCAGGGGCAGGAGATAAGAATGGGAACCGCGCAGGTAGAAGCGCTTGTACCGCTCTCTGAAATGTTCGGATATTCAAACGACCTTCGTTCAAAGACGCAGGGAAGGGGACAGTATTCAATGGAGCCTCACAGCTATATTGAGGTTCCGAAATCAATCGCTGAAAAGATTATGTCAAATAGAAACAAGGATTGACACGGAAAATACCGATAATTTCTCTGCATAAAATTTGTAAAAATACTTGCTTTTTTTACAAATGTTTGCTATAATGTTTTTCAATGAGGGGTTATGCCCCGTCACACAATCATTTAAGGAAAATTTAATCAAAGGGAGGAAATTCCAAATGGCAAAGGAAAAATTTGAAAGAACCAAACCGCATGTTAACATTGGTACGATCGGACACGTTGACCACGGTAAAACAACTCTTACAGCAGCAATCACAAAGGCTCTTGCACTTAAGGGTCAGGCTAAGTATGAGGCTTACGATATGATCGATAAGGCTCCTGAGGAGAGAGAGCGTGGTATCACGATCAACACTGCTCACGTTGAGTATGAGACTGATAAGCGCCACTATGCTCACGTTGACTGTCCGGGTCACGCTGACTACGTTAAGAATATGATCACAGGTGCTGCTCAGATGGACGGAGCGATCCTCGTAGTTGCATCTTCAGACGGTCCTATGGCTCAGACAAGAGAGCATTTGCTTCTTGCCCGTCAGGTTGGCGTACCTTACATCGTAGTGTTTATGAACAAGGCTGATCAGGTTGACGACGAAGAGCTTCTTGAACTCGTTGAAATGGACATAAGAGAGCTTCTTAATTCTTACGATTTCCCCGGCGACGATACGCCGATTATCAAGGGTTCTGCTCTTGCAGCGCTTGAGGCTCCGGACGATTTAAGCGATCCTGCTTACAAGCCGATCCTTGATCTTATGGATGCAGTTGACGAGTATATTCCTACTCCTGATAGAGCTTCAGACCTTCCGTTCCTTATGCCTGTTGAGGATGTATTTACCATCACAGGACGTGGAACAGTTGCTACTGGTAGAGTAGAAAGAGGACAGCTCAAGACTGGTGACGAGGTTGAGATCATCGGTCTTACCGAGGAGAGAGCAAAGACTGTCGTAACAGGTATCGAGATGTTCAGAAAGATTCTTGACTACGCTGAGGCAGGAGATAACATCGGTGCACTTTTGAGAGGCGTTCAGAGAAACGAGATCGAAAGAGGACAGGTACTCTGCAAGCCGGGCTCCATTCATCCGCTTACAAAGTTCACAGGACAGGTTTACGTTCTTAAGAAGGAAGAGGGCGGAAGACACACACCTTTCTTTAACAACTACAGACCTCAGTTCTATTTCAGAACAACAGACGTTACGGGTGTAATCACACTTCCTGCTGACAAGGAAATGTGTATGCCGGGAGATAACGTTGTTATGGACGTTGAGCTTATCACACCTATCGCAATTGAGGTTGGACTTCGTTTTGCTATCCGTGAGGGCGGCAGAACGGTAGGTTCAGGCGTTGTAACCGCAACTAAGGACTAATATTTGGTCGATTTAAGCCGAGAGAATTTTCTCTCGGCTTTTTTTATAACTAAAGTGATATAAAGCCGGTTTTTATTATTTTCTGCTGTAAACCAATACGTAGACGGCAATAAAATGTATAGAATAATTGATTATTTTGGTATTTTATGTTATAATCACAGCAGAAACAGGTGCACTATACAATTTACTCACGGAAGGGGTTTTTTCAGTGAAATATTATGCTCATAAATCTGAGGACGGAAGATCACAGACCGTTAAAGAGCATCTTTATTCTGTTGCTGAATTGGCGGAGTCGTTCTCAATTGAATTGTTTAAGGAGATAGCGTATGCAGCCGGACTGCTGCATGACATAGGCAAGTACTCCAAAAGGTTTCAAAAAAGGCTTGAGGGGGAAGATGTGCGATACGAGCATTCCTGCTGCGGTGCTATTGAATGCTGCAATTTAAGCGGGTATAGAAATCCGGTAGCATTGATGCTTGAATACTGTATATTGGGACATCACACCGGTATTCCCGACGGTGGAACAGAAATAGACAATGCATATAACGATGTCACGCTTCACAGTCGCTTAAAGAGAGGGGATTATTATAAGGGCGAATCTGAATACAGCTCATACAGAAATGAGATCAGCCCGAGTATTCCGGATGAAAAAGCAATCACAAATGAGCTTTTGGAATCTATGAAAAGTGAAGAACTAATTGAAAAGTTTGCATTTTTTACACGTTATGTTTTTTCGTGCCTTACAGATGCAGATTTTCTTGACACAGAAAAATTCTGTAACCCTATGTCAGAAAGAGGTCTTCAGGCCGATTTCAGTGAGGTTAAACGCGCGGTTGAGAATAATTTTAAAAACTATGTTCATGACACTCCGCTGAAAGAAGCAAGGGGAAGACTTCAGAATCAGGCATACAAAAATTCTAAGACGTCGGGTGATATAAGTATTTTGAATATGCCGACAGGAAGCGGAAAAACATTATGCAGCCTTAATATTGCACTTAGCAAACTTACGGCTCCCGGCAGCACGAAAAAGCGTATCATATATGTTATACCGTATACCAGCGTTATTGAGCAGACGGCGGATACTTTCGAAAACATTTTCGGCAAATACGCTGATATTTTACAGCATCACTCAAATTACGTCTTTGATGACGATACAGATGAGGATCCGGATACGGCAATGAAACTTAAAAAAGCAACCGAAAACTGGGATGCGCCTTTTATTATCACAACAAACGTACAGTTTTTTGAGTCGCTTTATCATTACAAAGGTTCTGGATTAAGAAAGCTTCACAATGTGGGGGATTCCGTTATTATATTTGATGAAATACATCTTCTGCCGATAAATATGCTTCAGCCGTGCCTGAGGGGTATAGGATATATTACAAAATACTTAAATAGCGAGGCAATTTTCCTTTCTGCGACAATGCCTGATTTCGATAAGCTTTTTAAAAGATACCTGCCCGACTGTACAGTCACAAATCTTATGACCGATATGAAGGACTTTAAGTATTTTAAAAAATGCAGGTACATAAATCTTGGAAAAACGGATTATGAAGGAGTACTTGAAAAATCAGATCAGTATTCAAGTAGCTTGATAGTGGTAAATAAGAAAAAGACTGCACAGGAATTGTACAAAAGTATTTCGGGGAAGAAGTATCATCTTTCAACATATATGACTCCTAACGACCGCTCAAGAATTATCAAGACAATACGCGAAGAACTCGAACACCCTGAAAAGATAACCGTTGTTTCTACATCGCTGATAGAGGTCGGAGTTGATCTTAACTTTAAGTCAGTGTTTCGTGAGATGGCCGGACTTGACAATATCATTCAGACAGGAGGAAGATGTAACCGTGACGGAAAAGATAAGATCGGAGATGTTTTCATTTTTGAACTTGATGAAAAGCCGAACAGAGATATGCAGAATCCAATAGACATAGTAAAGGATTTGATCAACAAATATGATGATATATCCTCAGTCGAATGTATTGAGGAGTATTATCGTCGTCTTTATGATTTCAATAAAGAAAGTATTGCTAAAAACTCTATCTCATCAAATGTAAGCGGAATCGATAATATTCCTTTCAGAACGTATTCTATGAATTTTGAATTTATTAAGGAGGAGACAATAGGAATAGTTATAAACAACTGCAAGGAGTCAGAAGAACTGGTTCAACGGCTTAAAGACAAGGATTATACAGCAAAAAGAGGACTTCAGAGATATACCGTCTCGCTGAGAAGATATGAATTTGAGCAAGCCTTTAAGCTTGGAATAATTGATGACTTCGGAACCGGTGTGTTTATGCTTACAAACAATGAATACTACAGCGACGAAACAGGGCTTAATACGGAAATGTATAATGATATTGTTCTTTCATAAAAAATACAGAAAAAGTGGGCAGCTTTGCTAGGAAACTGCCCACAAGGTCATAAAAATATAAGATAGATAATATATTTCAACTCACTGCTTATGCAGACATACATATTATACTACACTAATTAGTAAAAATCAAGAGTTGTGAAATATTGCCAAAAATTAGAATCAATATTTGTGCATTTTTAATCTTGTAATTATATACACTATGACATATAATATAAACAATATAAGTTGAGAATGGAGGTGAATTTATGAGCCGTGGATTCAAAATTATTGTCGAAGGCGATTATGCCCTTTTTACACGTCCAGAGATGAAAGTTGAGCGAGTGACATTTGAAGTCCCCACCGTTTCGGCTATGGAAGGACTTGTTAAAAGCATATATTGGAAGCCTTGCCTGAAAATATGTGTGGATAAGATTATTGTCTTTAACCCTATTAAGTTCATCAATGTAAGACGCAATGAAGTTAAAAGCAAAGTATCTTTTTCGGCAGTAAAGTCGCAAATGAAAGGCGTAGGAAACGCTGAAATTTATGCTGACGAAGATCGAAGCCAGCGTGCGGGAATGATCTTAAAGGATGTCAGATACGGCATTGAGTTTCATTTTGAGCTTACCGGAATGAGGTCGGAGCATCCTGATGAATGCGAAGAAAAGCACTACAATATATTTCTTCGCAGACTCAGAAAAGGTCAGTGCTTTCGCCAGCCGTGTCTTGGGTGCCGAGAGTTTTCTGCAAGAAAAGTCGAGCTTGTAGAAGAGTTTGACTTAAGCGAGATTAGTGAGGAGCTTAAAGGCGATATTGATCTGGGATATATGCTATACGGTATGAAATTTAAAGACGGCGGAGTTCCGATAAACAACGATTGGGACAACCCTAAGTTCTCGGATAAAGCCGATGCAGTTTATTACCGTCCGCATATGATTGACGGAGTAATTGATGTTGCCAAATACAGGGAGGGGATAATATGTTGATTAAGGCTCTGTGCGACTATGCAGATAAGCTTGAGGAAAACCCAAAGGGGAAAAAACTGCCTGACGGCTGGAGTGAACAGGATGTGCACTTTCAGATAAGGCTTACGCCTGACGGAGATATTGCAAGCATTGTTGATATCCGGGAAGAGGAAAAAACTTATGACAAGAAAGGAAAGGAAAAGGTAAAGCTGATTGCAAAAAAGGTGGTTTTGCCGTCAAGAACGCAAAAGAGCAGCATATGCTCAAATTTTTTAGATCACAGACCGTTTTACATTTTCGGACTTTCATATGATAAGGACGGTTTCTCCGCCGAGTCTGATAATGACAGGGCAAGAAAATCCCACAAGGCGTTTGTTGAGCATGAACGGGAATTTTTCAGCGATCTTGATTCCGAAATATGTACAGCATACAGAAGATTCGTAGACAAGTGGAAGCCTGAAGATGAAACGCTGAATCATGCATTGCTGCAGCTTGGAAAGGATTACAAGAACTCATATTTTTGTTTCGGACTTGCGGGAGGAAAGGGAAATCTTGAAGCAGACGAGCAGTTTATCAGTAAATATAATGAATATATTTTAAAAAAGAACAGCGAGGCAGCTGATAACGATTCGGATGTTGCAATCTGCGGAGTATCAGGCGAAAAGCTTCCCATCGCAAGAATACATGATAAGATCAAGTTTCCGGGAGGAAATACTACCGGCTGCGTTTTGGTTGGAATGAAAAAAACTGCGTTTGAATCTTACGGTAAGAAGCTGTCGTTTAACAGCAATATTTCCGAAAGTGTAATGAAGAAATATACATCTACGCTTAATAACCTGCTTGCTGATAAGCTACATCGTGTTATGCTTGATGATCTGGTCATAGTGTATTTTGCTATGAAATCGAATGATATCAAGGAATGCAATGCTTTTTCCTTGATGTATTCGCCTCCTGATGGGAAAGCACAGGCAATGCTCAACAAAACGTTTGAAGATGCTTTGGGTGGTACCACAACTGATGAACAGGTCATCAAACAACTTGAGGCGGATAAAGACGTTACGTTTTATGTAGTGGGTATGACGCCTAACGGTTCGCGTATATGTCAGAAATTTATATACCGCGATAAGTTCGGGCACATTATACACAATCTTATACAGCATCAAAGGGATCTTCAAATTGATCCTGTAAGTAACAGACAGATTTACTTTTCCTTTATAAAAAAGGAGCTTATTTCTCCTAAGGCGACAAATGCAAAAATTCCGCCACCGCTTATAACAAGTATAATGTTGTCTGCATTCAACGGCAGCAATTATCCGAATGAGCTGCTTGAAACAGTGGTTAGAAGGGTAAAGAGCGACAGCGATACGGATAAAAGCGATTATGTCAAATTAAACCGTGTAAGAGCGGGTATTATCAAGGCTTGTCTTAATAGAAAAGCAAGATTATCAGGAAAAGAGGAGGATATTAAAATGTCACTTGATATTAACAATAACGACCCCGCATATCTGTGCGGAAGACTATTTGCGGTTTATGAAAAGATTCAGAATCTCGCATCGGGCGGAGGACTTAACAGAACCATTGTGGATTCGTATTTTTCTTCCGCTTGTAAAAGGCCTTCGGCAATAATGCCAATGCTTTCTCAGCTTGCACAGGTACATATGAGAAAGCTAAATGAAAAAGCTGCTTATTATGATTATCTTATCGGTGAAATAATGGACAAGCTTGACGATTCATTTCCGCAGACGCTTGATCTTGATTCACAGGGAAGATTTATAATAGGCTATTACCACCAAAAGAATAATTATAAAAAGTCAAATGATACTACAGACAGAAAGGAAGAAAACAATGAATAAGATGAATGCAATTAAAAATAAGTACGATTTCGTCATATTTTTTGACGTAGAAAACGGCAATCCGAACGGCGACCCTGATGCCGCTAATATGCCGAGAACCGACCCAGAGACATCATTCGGTATCGTTACCGATGTATGTTTGAAAAGAAAGATAAGAAATTATGTTGAGCTTGCAAAAGAGGGCGAGGGCGGATATAACATTCTTATTAAAGCAGACCGCTCCTTAAACTCAAAGTTTACCGAGGCTTATGATGCACTGGGCCTTAAAAAAAGTCAGAAGGGCAAAAATGCGGATGATGTTAAAAAAGCGCAGGAATATATCTGTGACAACTACTTTGACGTCCGTACCTTCGGAGCGGTTATGAGCACAGGTGATGATCCGTGCGGAATAGTAAGAGGACCGGTTCAGCTCAATTTCGCCAAAAGCCTTGACCCGGTATATAATCAGGATATTACTATAACAAGACAGGCTGTAACTACCGATAAGGATTTTGAGGAGAAGAAAAAAAGCGAAATGGGCAAAAAGAGCTTTGTATCTTACGGACTCTACCGTGCGGAAGGATATGTTTCCGCTATGCTTGCACAAAAGGTAACGGGTTTCAGCGAGGATGACCTTGAGCTTTTGTGGGATGCGATTGAAAATATGTTCGAGCATGATCACAGTGCGGCGAGAGGTAAAATGTGTTTAAGAAAGCTATTTGTTTTCAAGCATTCGTCGCCGATCGGAAACGCTCCTTCTCATATTTTGTTCGATAAGATTAAGGTTCAAAAGAAGGATGGCGTTGAGTTTCCAAGAAGCATTGACGATTACACAATAAGCATAGACACCTCAATGCCCGAGGGTGTAGAGCTTATTAAAAAAATATGACCGACACAACTGTAAATATACGCGCTATACAACACTATATGTACTGTCCGAGACGTTATGGTCTTCTTGAGATAAACAAGGACTGGAGCGAGAATGCTTTTGTCATCAAAGCGGATATTCTGCATGAGCATGTTCACGACGGAAGCCATAATTTTTCGGACAGTAAAAAAGTTGTGCGAAGTTCTGTGCCGATATACAATGATATACCGGAGTATGATTTGTACGGGGTAGTTGACTGCATAGAATTTGTCAAGGCAGAAAAAGGTGTCACAATTATCGGACTTGAGGGAAATTATAAGGTGAATTTAGTGGAGTACAAGCCTAAGGCTCCGAAAGATAAGGCTTTTCGGGAAACGGATGCTATACAGGTTTTTGCACAGAAAATATGTGCGGATTTTGTATGGAATTGTGACAGCGAAGCCTTCTTATATTATTCAGATACGCGAAAACGTGTTAAGCTTCCTTTTGATGTGGAATTTGATAAATATGATCATATGCTTAAAAAACTGCTTGATGAGATGCGTAAGGTTATGGAGCAGAATAAAATACCGCCCAGAAGAAAAGGACAGAAATGCTCAGGCTGTTCAGTAAAAGATTTGTGCTTTCCTAAGGATAAGCATTATTGCGTCAGGGAAATAATAATGTCTATGAAAAGAGATGGTGGGATATGAAAAAGCTGCTTAACTCGCTGTATATTCTTGATGAAACGGCGTGGTTGACTCTTGACGGCGAAAACATAGTATGTAAATGCGATGACAAAGAAAAGTTTCGTATGCCTTTTTCTAATATCGAGGATATATACTGCTTCAGCTACCATGGCTGTTCGCCGGCTCTTATGGGGAAATGTGCTGATTATGGAATAAATATAAGCTTCTTTTCACCGGAAGGAAGATTTTTAGCAAGAGTGCAGGGAAAAACCAAAGGTAATATTTTTCTTAGGAAAGCTCAGTTTGAGCAATTTGCCTCGCCAGATTTGCTTCTGGTACAGAATACGGTTGCAGCAAAGCTATCTAATACAAGATATTTGATCAAACGCTCAATGCGTGATAATCCTCAGCTTGACAATGATGGAATGTTAAGTAAGTGCATAGAGTATCTGGAAAGTGGTATTGAACATGTATATGAAATGTGTGATACCGAGATGATCATGGGGATTGAGGGAAGCTGTGCTAAAGCATATTTTAATATTTTTGACAGGCTTATTCTTCATCAGAAAAAGGACTTTGTAATGACTGCGAGAACCAAGCGTCCGCCCTTGGATCCGGTAAACGCTGTACTTTCGTTCCTTTATACGATTATGACGAGCGCATATACCTCTGCGCTTGAAAGCGTTGGGCTTGATAGCTGCTATGGCTTTTATCATTCACTACGTTCAGGAAGAAGCAGCCTTGCCTGTGATCTTGTGGAAGAATCAAGGTGTATAGCAGAGCGCCTTACGCTTACTATGATAAATCTTAAAAAGCTCAATATTAAGGATTTTGAAACGCAGGAAAGCAAAGCTGTAATGCTTAATAAAGAAGGTAAGAAAAAAGTGATTACGGCATGGCAGGAGAAAAAGCGTGGAACGGTAATACATCCGTATTTGAATGAAAAGATACCTTTGGGTCTTTTACCATTTGTTCAAAGTTCTTTACTTGCAAAATACATACGCGGAGAGATCAATGAGTATCCGTGCTATTTATTGAAGTAGGTGATAGGTATGATGGTGCTTGTAAGTTATGATGTGTCGATAACCGACAGTAAAGGGAAGAGCCGCCTGAGGAAAGTAGCTAAGGAATGTACAAATTACGGTCAGCGAGTTCAGAATTCTGTTTTTGAAATAGACGTTGACTACGGAACTTTTTTAAAGTTTAAGGATAAGCTTCTTAAACTGATAGATGAGAAGCATGACAGCTTAAGATTCTATTATTTGGGCAATAACTGGAAAAGACGTGTCGAGCACTACGGTACAAAAGAAACATATGACCCGGAGGGTGTTATTATTGTCTAATCCGCGAACTGTTGGTAATATAGTTTTTGCAGAGGCTTCGCAAAAGAAAATAAGCAAATATGAATGTATTATGAACAAAAAGCATTTATTTATTATGTAAAGTGTCCGCCTGTTGTGGATGTGTGGCCTTATATGCACAGGATATAGGGTCACGCCCCACGCGGGCGTGTGAGTTGAAATTATCCTGTTTGACTGACGCTGATTTCCGTTTTTAGTCACGCCCCACGCGGGCGTGTGAGTTGAAATGTTCTACATAAAAAATGGGAAAACGAAGAAGGCGTCACGCCCCACGCGGGCGTGTGAGTTGAAATTTATTCGCTGTATGGAACTAATATACCGAACTGCGTCACGCCCCACGCGGGCGTGTGAGTTGAAATCCGAGGTGACCCTATGCCGAGTGAATGGGTATACGTCACGCCCCACGCGGGCGTGTGAGTTGAAATATACCCATTGTTGGCGAGGAGAATATGCGCAGGGTCACGCCCCACGCGGGCGTGTGAGTTGAAATGAGAAAAGATGGATTTAAAGTAAATGGCGATAAGGTCACGCCCCACGCGGGCGTGTGAGTTGAAATGAAGCAAAGTATAAAGTGTACAGCTATCCTATGCGTCACGCCCCACGCGGGCGTGTGAGTTGAAATGTTTAAGGGCGCAACACAGCAGTTTTATGACAGCGTCACGCCCCACGCGGGCGTGTGAGTTGAAATTAGATTTCAACAATATTGTCCGATAGCTGATGTTGTCACGCCCCACGCGGGCGTGTGAGTTGAAATTTGTTTTGCCGTTGCCGGATCGGGCGGCACACCTGTCACGCCCCACGCGGGCGTGTGAGTTGAAATTTTGCAGTTGACTGCAAAATGATTTTTTTGTCATGTCACGCCCCACGCGGGCGTGTGAGTTGAAATTTTTCCATTTTTTTGAATGAATCCGCTGAATTTGTCACGCCCCACGCGGGCGTGTGAGTTGAAATATAATTTCGCCGTTCTGAGGGTCGGCACATATAAGTCACGCCCCACGCGGGCGTGTGAGTTGAAATTGTCCAGTTGTGTGGTATCGCCGCCGATTTCAACGTCACGCCCCACGCGGGCGTGTGAGTTGAAATGTTGTTTTTCAACCTGTAAAATGTATCAGGTTTAAGTCACGCCCCACGCGGGCGTGTGAGTTGAAATTCCCTAGATCACAGGCGGGAAAATCCGGGCGGTGTCACGCCCCACGCGGGCGTGTGAGTTGAAATTTCTGACCTCCACACCCAGCCGTTCGCTGATTTCGTCACGCCCCACGCGGGCGTGTGAGTTGAAATTTTTCATCTGGCTGATAGCCGCTATTTTTGTATTGTCACGCCCCACGCGGGCGTGTGAGTTGAAATTTTAAGCCTCTGAATTTCAGAAAGAAGGTATAAAGTCACGCCCCACGCGGGCGTGTGAGTTGAAATTTTTGTGGTAATTACTAAAATCACTCAAAACAATGTCACGCCCCACGCGGGCGTGTGAGTTGAAATTTACTAATAGTTCATCGTATTTGCTAAAATCATAGTCACGCCCCACGCGGGCGTGTGAGTTGAAATCGCCAGTTCTATTGCCGTCATCATCAATTACGTGTCACGCCCCACGCGGGCGTGTGAGTTGAAATACAACCTTCTTGTTTCAAAAATTCGATATGTTTTGTCACGCCCCACGCGGGCGTGTGAGTTGAAATGATTTAATAGATATAATTAGCGAATATGATACGGTAGGTCACGCCCCACGCGGGCGTGTGAGTTGAAATATGAAAATAGCGATTGACGGAAAAATGCGATTTAGTCACGCCCCACGCGGGCGTGTGAGTTGAAATACCAGCAGGACGGAGATTGACGGTATTTTGATTGGTCACGCCCCACGCGGGCGTGTGAGTTGAAATTTACGAAATCGGCGCATATCTGAGCGATGTATGGCGTCACGCCCCACGCGGGCGTGTGAGTTGAAATATACAGAGAGAACGAATACGGAATCACGCTGATTGTCACGCCCCACGCGGGCGTGTGAGTTGAAATGCACAATTATTATAGACAACAAGATGAATTGGATTTGTCACGCCCCACGCGGGCGTGTGAGTTGAAATGCGAAATATTCGTTTTAACATTCCACATATTTTGTCACGCCCCACGCGGGCGTGTGAGTTGAAATGCATTCTGTGATTATCGGTGTGTCCAGCTCGTTAAGTCACGCCCCACGCGGGCGTGTGAGTTGAAATGTCTTACCTGTCCGGGTGATTCGGTGTGGTGATCCGTCACGCCCCACGCGGGCGTGTGAGTTGAAATGCTAAAGTTTTAAAAACGACCCCAGGTTATTTTAGTCACGCCCCACGCGGGCGTGTGAGTTGAAATTCGTTAATAGCTCATCGTATTTACTAAAATCATATTGTCACGCCCCACGCGGGCGTGTGAGTTGAAATAAAATTTGTCAAAATCATCCTGTGTCGCTACATAGTCACGCCCCACGCGGGCGTGTGAGTTGAAATCTGGCACTGACTGCGGATCAGCGTGTTTAGCCATGTCACGCCCCACGCGGGCGTGTGAGTTGAAATCTTGGCACACTGAAATATCTTCGTAGTGCCGTTAGTCACGCCCCACGCGGGCGTGTGAGTTGAAATTTGGAAATGCGTTTGAGGCATTGTGGTGGGCGGGTCACGCCCCACGCGGGCGTGTGAGTTGAAATAGGAGAACCCAGACCGAACATTCAGTTGGTAATGTCACGCCCCACGCGGGCGTGTGAGTTGAAATCGGCACATATTTTTTCATCACCTAAATTGATATATGTCACGCCCCACGCGGGCGTGTGAGTTGAAATCCAATATTTTTTCAACAGTTAGATATGAATTTCGTCACGCCCCACGCGGGCGTGTGAGTTGAAATTATCGGGGTATCGTATGTAGGCATACCGTTTTCGTCACGCCCCACGCGGGCGTGTGAGTTGAAATTTGACGACGTCAGTGTGTAAACCGAATTATTCATAGTCACGCCCCACGCGGGCGTGTGAGTTGAAATCGGCGGTTTCAGTTCCGCTCGTCTCAGTCGCCGCGTCACGCCCCACGCGGGCGTGTGAGTTGAAATGCCGACATACCCGATTCAATACATCGGGTGGCGTCACGCCCCACGCGGGCGTGTGAGTTGAAATGCCGGCAGTATACAAGACAAGCCCAAGGGCAAAGAGTCACGCCCCACGCGGGCGTGTGAGTTGAAATACGTATTGCGTAAGTAGATTACACTTTATGAGTGTCACGCCCCACGCGGGCGTGTGAGTTGAAATTCTGTATAACGCCCGCTGCATGGGACGGCCGTTGAGTCACGCCCCACGCGGGCGTGTGAGTTGAAATCTTGCGCTGTTACGCTGCCACTGTTTGATGCTTGTCACGCCCCACGCGGGCGTGTGAGTTGAAATTGGGTAGCTGATGTTTTTTAAACTGACGCTACCCTGTCACGCCCCACGCGGGCGTGTGAGTTGAAATCGATCCCTGCGTCACCCATTGCACGTGCTACCAGCGTCACGCCCCACGCGGGCGTGTGAGTTGAAATGTTTATGTCTATCGATCTGTTCGCAAAGTCAATGTCACGCCCCACGCGGGCGTGTGAGTTGAAATAAAAATTTCGGCTATCATCGTGCGGGCGAAGGCGTCACGCCCCACGCGGGCGTGTGAGTTGAAATACAAAAAACCCGAAAGTTTTATTCTATTACAATGTCACGCCCCACGCGGGCGTGTGAGTTGAAATCTCAAGAATTAGAAAATGTACGCAATACGAATTATGTCACGCCCCACGCGGGCGTGTGAGTTGAAATAATTTATTTGCCCAGAGAGGATCATTGAGTTTAGTCACGCCCCACGCGGGCGTGTGAGTTGAAATTGTTGATTCTCTGTTTGGCAATTTCAAAATAAAGTCACGCCCCACGCGGGCGTGTGAGTTGAAATGCAAAACAGTTTCGCGCTGAAAGAATCCGCTGTAGTCACGCCCCACGCGGGCGTGTGAGTTGAAATTTGATGCATAAACCAAGTCATAATGATTAAGGTAAGTCACGCCCCACGCGGGCGTGTGAGTTGAAATTTCTAAAGGCAGAATGATCGCAATTGAGGGATCGTGTCACGCCCCACGCGGGCGTGTGAGTTGAAATGCCAGTTCTGTTGCCGTCATCGTCAATTACATGTCACGCCCCACGCGGGCGTGTGAGTTGAAATACTGCCAACTATGCTAATATCAACACAGTAGTAGGTCACGCCCCACGCGGGCGTGTGAGTTGAAATGTACCTCTGCCTACCATTTGACAGTAAAGGCTTCGTCACGCCCCACGCGGGCGTGTGAGTTGAAATGCCAACAATGGGTATGAGGCTGTCTTTCATAAAGTCACGCCCCACGCGGGCGTGTGAGTTGAAATGCAGCGTAGCAACACCCAGTTGTGATGCTGCTACTGGTCACGCCCCACGCGGGCGTGTGAGTTGAAATTTTCGGCATACTGGTCTAGCTGTAGCTGATGCACGTCACGCCCCACGCGGGCGTGTGAGTTGAAATGTAATTGGCAAACAGCACCATATCAGCCCACTCTGTCACGCCCCACGCGGGCGTGTGAGTTGAAATGTCCGCTATTTCGCTAATTAGCTTCCACGCATACGCGTCACGCCCCACGCGGGCGTGTGAGTTGAAATCGTTTGTTAGCGCAGTATTATCATCCCACGCTTGTCACGCCCCACGCGGGCGTGTGAGTTGAAATTGAAAGTGCGTGGACGGGTGTGACGAAAACCGTGTCACGCCCCACGCGGGCGTGTGAGTTGAAATGGTTCTGCGATTGTTGATTTGGGAAACAATTTTGTCACGCCCCACGCGGGCGTGTGAGTTGAAATTATTGGTGCCACACTAGCCGCAGTTTTTCATTCTGTCACGCCCCACGCGGGCGTGTGAGTTGAAATTTAGAGGAAGGAGTAAGTATACAAACAATTTCGTTGTCACGCCCCACGCGGGCGTGTGAGTTGAAATCTGTAAATCTGTTTTGATACTTCAAATCCATAGCGTCACGCCCCACGCGGGCGTGTGAGTTGAAATTAACTGATCTATTTTTGCATAATTGATTTCAGGTCACGCCCCACGCGGGCGTGTGAGTTGAAATGCGTTTTGGTCATATAGATGTCGGTTATGCTGTTTGTCACGCCCCACGCGGGCGTGTGAGTTGAAATTCAATACTCCGTCCTCTGTCAGGTGTGGCAAATCGTCACGCCCCACGCGGGCGTGTGAGTTGAAATCAATGCCAACTGAATTTAGCGCTGTTGCCATTGCCGTCACGCCCCACGCGGGCGTGTGAGTTGAAATTTAAATTTGCCAACAGCCCATTTTTCAGATCGTACAGTCACGCCCCACGCGGGCGTGTGAGTTGAAATATGTCCATACACTGGCAGAATCTGATCTGCACCTCGTCACGCCCCACGCGGGCGTGTGAGTTGAAATTGATGATACCGTTCTCTAGCGGTGTCGCTTTTATGTCACGCCCCACGCGGGCGTGTGAGTTGAAATTTAACGCTTCTAACAACCTATCCTGAGTGCAGCCCGTCACGCCCCACGCGGGCGTGTGAGTTGAAATGCAATTCTGCAAAGGTGCTATCTCTGTTTGTCACGTCACGCCCCACGCGGGCGTGTGAGTTGAAATAATCTATCCGATGTCCAAATGTCCGCCGTTCACAAGTCACGCCCCACGCGGGCGTGTGAGTTGAAATATTAAATAGTACACCAGTCTGGGGAAAGAGGACAGTCACGCCCCACGCGGGCGTGTGAGTTGAAATCTATCATTGCTTCCATCAGTACTGACATCTTATCGTCACGCCCCACGCGGGCGTGTGAGTTGAAATAGAGCATTAAAATTCCGGATAGACGAATACGAGCGTCACGCCCCACGCGGGCGTGTGAGTTGAAATTCGCGGCATCGGACATTGAATATTTGTTGAAAAGTCACGCCCCACGCGGGCGTGTGAGTTGAAATTTATTATTTTTGGAACGCTGGGAAGATGTTCCGGGTCACGCCCCACGCGGGCGTGTGAGTTGAAATACGGAAACGCAAGAAAATAAAAAGCATGAAAGGAAGGTCACGCCCCACGCGGGCGTGTGAGTTGAAATCCAATATTTTTTCAACAGTTAGATATGAATTTCCGTCACGCCCCACGCGGGCGTGTGAGTTGAAATTCAGTGAAATGATCAACGTATTCCCAACAGCCCGGATGTCACGCCCCACGCGGGCGTGTGAGTTGAAATAGGACAGGTGTTTGACAGCCTTGCTTACGAGTATGTCACGCCCCACGCGGGCGTGTGAGTTGAAATTTAGAGGAAGGAGTAAGTATACAAACAATTTCGTGTCACGCCCCACGCGGGCGTGTGAGTTGAAATGCCAAAGTTTTAAAAACGACCCCAGGTTATTTTATGTCACGCCCCACGCGGGCGTGTGAGTTGAAATTCTCGTCTTCTTTTAAAACCTCTATGTATGCTTGTCACGCCCCACGCGGGCGTGTGAGTTGAAATAAATTGTCCAAATTTATCTGTTGATAGTTCGTCCGTCACGCCCCACGCGGGCGTGTGAGTTGAAATTGCCCGGATTGCTACAAAACACAGCAACAGGCAATGTCACGCCCCACGCGGGCGTGTGAGTTGAAATTGAAACTGTTGCGCATTTTAGATATAGACTAGACGTCACGCCCCACGCGGGCGTGTGAGTTGAAATAGCAGAAATATCATCGTCGATTTCTCTCGCTTTGGGTCACGCCCCACGCGGGCGTGTGAGTTGAAATTCCGTTGATTGATTTCGGCAACCTGGGGCGGTGTGTCACGCCCCACGCGGGCGTGTGAGTTGAAATTAACGGGAATGAGAAACGACCAGTATTTAACAAGTCACGCCCCACGCGGGCGTGTGAGTTGAAATCCAGTGATTTAGTTTTTTATCATCAATCGGAACAGTCACGCCCCACGCGGGCGTGTGAGTTGAAATAGATTTTGAAACGGCTGTGTAGAGTTTCTCGTATTGTCACGCCCCACGCGGGCGTGTGAGTTGAAATGGATTGATTAAGGCAATGGCGCCGTATTATCAGTGTCACGCCCCACGCGGGCGTGTGAGTTGAAATTCACGCATCATTATTAGCCAACGAGGGGATTAACGTCACGCCCCACGCGGGCGTGTGAGTTGAAATTGAATTTTAGAAAGAAGGTAAAAACTATGA
Source organism: uncultured Clostridia bacterium (assembly GCA_947625195.1). Classification (GTDB taxonomy): domain Bacteria; phylum Bacillota; class Clostridia; order Oscillospirales; family Ruminococcaceae; genus UMGS1601. The sequence continues at coordinate 42,009 of CANQNK010000004.1, forward strand.
CAAGTCACGCCCCACGCGGGCGTGTGAGTTGAAATGATAAGCTGTATCTGCTTATCACTTGCCGGAGCAGTCACGCCCCACGCGGGCGTGTGAGTTGAAATGATTTGCTTCGGGAGAATAATAGTTCTTAGCGGGTCACGCCCCACGCGGGCGTGTGAGTTGAAATGTGCAAGCTGATATACATTAAACGCCGTATTGCGTCACGCCCCACGCGGGCGTGTGAGTTGAAATTCACATCTTCAGCTCCTTTACTTCAATCTGTTTGTCACGCCCCACGCGGGCGTGTGAGTTGAAATATAGCGGTACAAAATACACACAAAAAAGAACAAATGTCACGCCCCACGCGGGCGTGTGAGTTGAAATCAACAGAGAATGGTAATAATTTTAAACTATCAAAAGTCACGCCCCACGCGGGCGTGTGAGTTGAAATTTCTGCGGGCAAACTGTTTGACATATTTAGTTTGTCACGCCCCACGCGGGCGTGTGAGTTGAAATATAAGATTTACGACAATATTCATCAGCATTTTCAGTCACGCCCCACGCGGGCGTGTGAGTTGAAATCTTCCATTTCATAGACATTATAAGCGTCCACTATATCGTCACGCCCCACGCGGGCGTGTGAGTTGAAATTCATTTTAATACCTCACTTTCAATTACTGTTCTGGTCACGCCCCACGCGGGCGTGTGAGTTGAAATAATAGCCATACCGATAATTATAGGAATAATAGCAGGTCACGCCCCACGCGGGCGTGTGAGTTGAAATTTTTTGATCAGCCATATTATTTTCACCCCCTGTGTCACGCCCCACGCGGGCGTGTGAGTTGAAATCTTTGTCAGTTGTTTTCTAACCTGATTAACGCCAGTGTCACGCCCCACGCGGGCGTGTGAGTTGAAATTCAGCGCAAAACTGTTTTGCAAAATGTCATCCGAGTCACGCCCCACGCGGGCGTGTGAGTTGAAATGATTTGCTTCGGGAGAATAATAGTTCTTAGCGGGTCACGCCCCACGCGGGCGTGTGAGTTGAAATCAGCCATATCTCCGCCCAGCCCATACCAAAAATCGGTCACGCCCCACGCGGGCGTGTGAGTTGAAATGAAGAATTAAGGAAAAGTTTGATCGGAAAAATTTATGTCACGCCCCACGCGGGCGTGTGAGTTGAAATCACAGTCAACTGGTAGTTCTGCATCGTTAGATGAGTCACGCCCCACGCGGGCGTGTGAGTTGAAATTGCCAGTTTGATATATACCGTTCTACCGCTTTATGTCACGCCCCACGCGGGCGTGTGAGTTGAAATTATTGGTCGCGCGTTTTTTCTAAATGCCTGAATAGTCACGCCCCACGCGGGCGTGTGAGTTGAAATTCTTCTCGTACTCTCCGAGGCGGTATCTGTGGAGGTCACGCCCCACGCGGGCGTGTGAGTTGAAATTTTCCGCCTTTTTTGCCGCTGTATCCATCTCTCCGCGTCACGCCCCACGCGGGCGTGTGAGTTGAAATCGTCAATATTTACTATACCTGTTTGCCAACCATCAGTCACGCCCCACGCGGGCGTGTGAGTTGAAATTTTCTATTGAAGTTAATATAACACCTTCTGCAAGTCACGCCCCACGCGGGCGTGCGAGTTGAAATCTCTGTGCATAGGATAGCTGTACACTTTATACTTGTCACGCCCCACGCGGGCGTGTGAGTTGAAATTTTTAGGGGTTTGGGGAGTTTCCCCAACAAGAAAGTCACGCCCCACGCGGGCGTGTGAGTTGAAATTATGCTGACAAATGTATTGTCCAAAAGCCTGCCGTCACGCCCCACGCGGGCGTGTGAGTTGAAATTTTGCCCCACCCAGCATTTTCGTTTTTCGTTATAAAGTCACGCCCCACGCGGGCGTGTGAGTTGAAATTGTTTTTACATCAGCAATGGAACTAAGAGCATATAGTCACGCCCCACGCGGGCGTGTGAGTTGAAATTTGCTCCCTTTTCGCCGTACACACCGAAAACACCGTCACGCCCCACGCGGGCGTGTGAGTTGAAATTGGACAAATCGGGTAATGTTACGCGTGTCTCACGTCACGCCCCACGCGGGCGTGTGAGTTGAAATTATTCGTCGCGCGTTTTTTCTAAATGCCTGAATAGTCACGCCCCACGCGGGCGTGTGAGTTGAAATGGGTCGTCCTGTTCTCATTTACACTACCTCCAAGTGTCACGCCCCATGCGGGCGTGTGAGTTGAAATTAAAGAGTGGGCAAAGTTGCACCTCGACAGTGAAAATGAATTCATTTAATTCGTTTTCTTAAATTTCAATAAATATTTTATTGAATGATTTGGTAAGCTGTTGATTTCTATTTTATATAATCTAATGCGTCCAATAAGCTCTTAATACATGACACGCCCTCTGGAATTTTCTTTCCAAATCTATTTAACCATAAAACCTTAATATTAACTGAAGATGCTCCTTTCACATCACTGCTTATTGAATCTCCAATATAAATTACTTCATCTGCATTCAGTCCTGTACTTTTAAGAGCTAATTCAAACAGCTCTTTTCTCGGTTTATAGGCTTTTGCATCTTCATAAGTAAAAACTCCTGCTGGCGAAAGTTGATGATATTCTATTGCTTTTTGAATGTCGGAATTATCTATATTAGACACAATGTACTTAGAAAAATTTTCTAATAAGGGTTGACACAGAAAAAAAGCTGTGTTATAATAATTCCTATAAAGCAGATAGGTTATATAGGTTTATTTATTGATGAGGTGAATTTATGATGAAAATTTATTTGAAAAAGCGATGTTGAAACATCTGATTAAATTTATTTGAATTACAATTACATTTATAAGGAGAGAATTATTATGAAAACATTTGAAAGAATTACCGATTTGATCGGCGGGACACCGCTTTTGAAACTGACAAACTATTCAAAAATAAAAGAGCTTGGCGCTGAGATATATGGCAAGCTGGAGTATTTTAATCCGGCCGGAAGCGTTAAGGACAGAATTGCCAGTGCAATGATAGACGACGCCGAGGCAAAGGGTGTCTTAAATCCTGATTCTGTAATTATAGAGCCTACCAGTGGAAATACTGGTATCGGACTTGCAGCTGTTGCGGCATCGAGAGGATATAAGATAATCCTTACAATGCCGGAGACGATGAGCATTGAGCGCCGAAATCTTTTAAAGGCTTATGGTGCTGAGCTTGTTCTGACTGAGGGCGCAAAGGGCATGAAGGGAGCTATAGCTAAGGCGCAGGAGCTTGCAGACGCAACACCGAACAGCTTTATTCCCAGCCAGTTTACCAATGCAGCCAATCCGACTGCACATCGCAATACGACCGGTCCTGAAATATGGGATGATACTGACGGAAAGATCGACATTTTTGTTGCAGGTGTAGGCACAGGCGGAACCGTTTCGGGAGTAGGGGAGTATCTTAAGAGCAAAAACCCGAATGTCAAAGTGGTTGCTGTTGAGCCTGCGGGATCTCCCGTACTTTCAAAGGGAACTCCCGGACCGCATAAGATTCAGGGCATCGGAGCAGGCTTTGTGCCTGATACGCTCAACACGAAAATATACGACGAAATAATTGCTGTTGAAAATGAGGACGCTTTTGAGACGGGTAGAACTCTTGCAAGAAACGAGGGCCTGCTTGTAGGTATTTCTTCGGGTGCGGCAGTATGGGCAGCTACCGAGCTTGCAAAACGTCCAGAAAACAAGGGCAAGGTAATTGTTGCACTGTTGCCCGATACCGGAGAGCGTTATCTATCAACGCCAATGTTCTCGGAATAATCCGGTTAAAGGCTGATGAAGCTGCAAAGTGACAGAATTTTATACGTTAGAGAGCACTAATTGTTATTTTGACTGTATACAAAATCACCGCTGTAAGCATATAATACAGCGGTGATTTTATGTCAATAGTTAAATACAACAGGCTTGAAGCCGTTGAATATGCAAAGCGGTGGGCATTAGGAAGAAACCCCTATTACTACAATTTTGAAGATATCGGGGGTGACTGCACCAACTTTGTATCTCAGTGCATTTTTGCAGGATGTAAAATTATGAATTACACGAAGGACACAGGGTGGTATTATGACAGCCCTTCAAGCAGAGCCGCAGCTTGGACAAGTGTCGATTACCTTTACCGCTTTCTTATTTCAAATAAAGGCGCCGGACCTATGGGAGAAATCTCTGACTTGCGGTATTCACAGCCGGGAGATATAATTCAGCTTTCAACAGGAGAATATTATCATCACAGCTGTATCATTACCGGATATAAGGGTAACGAGCCATATGTTTGCGCTCATACCTATGATGTTTTGAACAAACCTCTTTTTAATTATGTGTTTGATAAGATGAGAGTGATCCACATTATAGGCGCGAACAGCGGTAACTAGCACGGTTTTTGCTTTGCGCAAAATGGCGCTTATTCAAAGCATCAGATGTAGTACATATACTCGCTGCCGTCGCCGTATGCCTGCTTGCACTGCTCGGCAACATCAAAAAGGGTAATTTCCTTTGCAAAATTCTGTAGATATGCATTCATTTTGTCCCATAAACAGCTGTTTATTGTGTTTTTAAAATAAGAATTATCCTGTGAGTCATCAGTGTGAGAATCGCTCAGAATTGTAATGTCAAGAGCGTTTATGATTTCATCAAAACATATTTCGTTCGATGGCCTTGCAAGCACATAACCTCCTCGTGAGCCTTTCTGACCTCGAATCAGATGCGCCTGTTTAAGCGCAGTCAGCAATTGCTCAAGGTATTTTGCTGAAATGTTCTGACGCTCGGAAATACCGGCAATGGAAACTGCTTTGCCACTTTCGGAATTTATTGCAATATCAACAAGCGCAATTATTCCGTATTCTACTCTGGTTGAAATTTTCATAGCTTACAGTGCCTTTTATGGCAGCAAATTCATCTCCTTTGTAAGAAAAACATATAAAACATATTGTATTAGTAGTATTATATCATATTATTGCAAAAGTTGCAATAGAGGAAATAGAAATAGGATCGGTATAAAACATAAAATTTGTTGCTGTCAGCGATTACTTACTATTAAAAGCCTATCGGATCCATAGAATAACAGCGGGCAGAGTATGACTGTCCGCTGTTATAATATACTGGTTTTAAAAAGCTATCCAAAGATTTCCTGACTTCTTGAAAACTTTTCTCTGTATTCCTTGGGAGTATATCCCGTCTCAATGCGAAAACACTGTATAAAATGACTCTGAGAAGAAAATCCGAAATATTCTGCTATGTCGGCGTATGAGTAGTCTGAAAAGCGGAGCATATTTGCTGATGCTTCTATCCGCTCATGTCGGATAAACCTGCCTATGGAAACGCCGGTCTCTTTTTTGAAAAGCGTTGACAGATAGCTTCTGTTTAAATTTAAGGCTTTAGCTGTTGTCTCTACAGTAAGTTTATCATTCCTGTGACGGGAAATGTATTCGATTGCTTTGATAACGTGCAGGGAGTAGACTTGTTTTTTTGGCAAATCAGCCATTTTATTTGCAAAGTCCAGAAGCATTTCATTGTGAAGTAAAATAATTTCCCGGACATTATTAAGTAGATCCATTTTTCCGATATATAGGTCGCTCAACGTATAGGCCAGCTCCCGCTCAACTCCTTTTTCAGCACAAAGTCTTGTTATAAGTGCGACAGAAACCACAAAGTGATAACGTGTATTGTTAAGCGGATTTTTTGAAAGCTGACCGTACTCCGATCCGTCATACATTTTTTCGTTATCAACAGAGGCAAGAATCTTTTTTACCTCCTCGACATTTCCTTCGGCAACATTGTTGTAGTATCCGTATTCGTGATTGTACTCTACGTGTGTTTTCTTCTGTTCCCTTTGAATAAACAAGCGTCTGTTAAGCTCTGTGTTAAGGCTCATAGTTTTCCTCCAGCATTCAGTTAACAGCATTATATAATAAATATGATATAATGTCAACATATTTTGTATATTCGGCAGATAAAACCGCTTATAATACAGTCATAAAATGTTTTTATGGAGGTGTTTTATGAAAAAACCATACATATATCTATACGGAATGATTGCGATTTCGTCGAGCTTTTTGATTGAGGGCGGATTTTTAAAGCCTGATATTTACTCGGAAATAAAGGAGAAATACCGTTTTCCGGGCGGAGAAACCGGAACGTGCGCTACGGTATTGTCATCGCTTGGCGCTGAAGTGAAAATGGACGGAAATTATATCGGATATGGCGCGAAGAGACTGATTACGGATTTTTACAAAGATAAGTCTGTTAATCTTGATTCTTTGCATTTTGACGAGGAACTCGAAGTCTTAGAGGATTATGTGATCATTTCAGACGATATACGAACACCTATGGGAATGTTCGGGAAGTTTTTCAGCAAAGCCTACAATAGCGGCAACCGACCCTGGAACAAACCAAGAGAAGAGGATATTAAAAACTGTACTGTGGCGGCTATTGACCCGTACTTTTGGGAGGAGTCTGAGCTTGCGGTAAAATACTGCATAAAGCACAGCAAGCCTTATGTTACAATAGACTGTGAATATGAAAGTTACTTTCACAGAAATTCTGCGGTTTCAGTAATTTCCGGCGAAGGCATTATAAACAATTATCCTGATAGAACACGGGAGGAGCTTTTTCCATTGTTTCAGGAAAACGGCGGCGGTTTAACGATAATTACAAATGGCGGCAACAGCCTTGTTTACGGAAGAAAAGGTGAGCCAATGAAAACTTTTGAACCGTATAAGGTGGATGTTGCGAGCACTCTCGGAGCAGGCGACAGCTTCAAAGCCGGCTGTGCTTTTGCGCTTATGAAGGGATTTGACGATGACGAGCTTGTAAGGTTTGCCGCTGCCTGTGCAGCAACGGCAATCTCAAGATATCCTTTGCAGCTTGATCCGCCAAAGGTCGATGAAATCAATTTGCTGATTAAAAAGAAAAAGTAGTTGGGGTATTATAGAATATAAAAAATTGTAGATTAGACAGTCTTTTTCCTATAAATTGACTTTGCTTTTTTGCGTTATTATTTTTTTTATGTCCTTTTGTATATGGTATTTCTTATCGGATAAGCTTGTAGCACTTCGTGAGAAAAATTATTGACAGTTTTTTAAAATAGAAACCACTGCTATGTTGATGCTCTGCATTTTGTTTGCAGAGCTTTTTTATGTCCGAAATTACTGTCAATAAAAATCACAAAGTCTTAATTTTCAACATAAAATGAAAAGGTAGAAAAAATAGTGAGGCATACCGCGCAAATTCTTGTAAGGTCAGCGGTGTGCCTTGCAAAATTAAGGAGTAATACAAATGACCTACAATCTTATTGCAATGACAAGTATTACCTATGCGCAGAAGGCAAAGCGAATTTTAAACTCAAAGAAAATGTACTGTGAAATACAGAAGACTCCGTCCGGATACTTTTCCGGGTGCGGATATTCAATAAGGATAAAGGACGATATAGCGCGTGTTACGTCTATTCTGAGAATGAACGACATAAAGTTCAAAGACACGGCGTCCGGCTATGTTAGATAGTGAGGTGAGAGAATGATAAATTTTGATAATTCGGCAACTACCTATCCTATGCCGCCTTCCGTGTCAAGGGCTGTGGCGGACGCCGTCAGGTTTTACGGAGGAAATCCGGGAAGAAGCGGACATAAACTTTCGATAAAAACATCTGAGAAGGTATTTTTGGTAAGAGAATCAGCGGCACAGCTGTTCGGGGCAAAGACAGAAAACGTAGTTTTTACCCTCAACTGTACGCACGCACTTAATATGGCTATAAAGGGATGCCTGCACCGGGGCGATCACTGTATAATATCGTCGCTTGAGCACAACAGTGTTTCAAGGCCTGTATATGCAATGTCAAAAAAGGGGGTTGCATTTTCGGTGCTGGAGGTTGACGATGACGACGAGGTAACACTGAGGCGGTTAAAGGCGCTGATCCGTGACAATACAAAAGCAGTGATTATTACAGTTTGCTCAAATGTTACCGGGCAGATTCTGCCGTACAGGGAGATTGGAGAGATCTGCCGCAAAAGAGGAATCGTTTATATTGCAGACGCGGCACAGGCTGCGGGTGTTTTGTCTATTAGCATGAGCGACGGCTACGACTTTTTGTGTATGTCCGGACATAAGGGACTGTACGGACCAACCGGTACGGGGCTATTGATTTCCTCGGGGCGTTATTCGCTTGATACAATCATAGAGGGAGGAACTGGTGCAACCTCTCTTGAGCTTGAGCAGACTGGCTTTTTGCCGGAGCAGCTGGAAAGCGGAACGATAAATACCGTCGGCATAATAGGTCTTGGCGAGGGAATAAAATTTGTAAAAAGCAAGGGAATAAAGAGAATCCATGATTATGAAATGAGTCTGACGGAAAGCTTTTTGCAAGGGCTCAGCAATCAGAGAGGAATAACTGTTATAAGAGGAAAAGGAAAATACTCCGCCGTGGTGTCATTTAATAAGGATGGATACGAGTCAAACGAGCTTGCCGAGTATTTGAGCGACAGGGGTATATATTTAAGAGGAGGCTATCAGTGCGCAGGCTTGGCACACAAATATCTTGGAACCGAAAAGCACGGAACAGTGCGGTTTTCTCCTTCGGTCATGAACAGACAAAGTGAAGTATATTATCTTTTAAAAGCGATAAAAAAAGCGTAAAAATCCTGTGAAAACACCTTGTGCAAATTCTGAAAATATGATATACTAAAACTAAGTAGACGGATATTAAGGCTTTATTGCAGAGGGAAGTGGATTTTTTGGATACAGTAACAAATATCTTTGACGCTTTTATCAGCATAATAAAATCCATGACAGTGTTTGACGTTTTAGACATTGCAATTTTATCATTTTTGTTATATAAGGGAATTCAGATTGCAAGAGAGACAAGAGCCGGTCAGCTAGTCAAGGGAATCATACTGATCATCGCCTGCTATTTTATTGCGGATTTCTTTGAACTAAAGGCTATGACGTATATACTTCAGACGTTTTTCAGCTGGGGATTTTTGGCGATAGTAATTCTGTTTCAGCCGGAGCTCAGGCGAATACTTGAGAAGATGGGAAGAACAAAGGTGGTAAGCCTTTACTCTTTGAACCCGATAGATGCAAACGGAATTTCCGGAGCATGGGAAAATTGTATTGACGCCATATGCGAATCGGCTGCCAGTCTTTCTTCTACAAAAACGGGCGCCCTTATCGTCTGCGAAAGGATGACCAAGCTGGGAGAACAGATAGACACGGGTACGGTATTAAACTGTACTCCGTCGGCTGCGGTGTTCGGTAATATCTTCTTCCCGAACACACCACTGCACGACGGTGCTGTGATCATAAGAGACGGAATTATCCTTGCGGCAGGGTGCTTTCTTCCAAAGCCGCAGAAGGAGGAGTTTATAAACAAGCAGTTGGGCTCTCGTCACAGGGCTGCTATCGGTATAAGCGAGGTAAGCGATGCTGTGATAGTTGTGGTTTCGGAGGAAACAGGAAACATTTCCGTAGCAGAGGACGGTGTACTTACAAGGGGTTATCACAAGGAAAGTTTAAAGAAGCTTCTGACGAAAAAGCTTATACCTATTGAGGACGAGGCGAAGCGCCAGGGCTTGGCTGAAAGGGTGAAGAGAAAATGGAAAAAAGAAAATTAAGACTGAATCTTTCTAAGCTCTTGGACAGTAAGCTTTTTGTAAAAATACTTGCGGTGGTTTTGGCGGTAGCACTGTGGTTTACGCTGTCTATCGCCGTATATCCGAATGTTGAAAAGAGAATTTCGGGTATACCTCTTTCTGTTTCTCTTTCCGGCGGAGCCGCCGAGGGCACTAATCTTATTGCTCAAAACAGCGACAACATAACTGTTTCTGCAAATATTTCCGGAGCAAGATATGTAATAGGAGATTATACATCCGACAACCTGATAGCGTCCGTTGATACTACAGGTGTAACAAAAAGCGGGGAATATACGCTTGATGTAAATGTTTCTTCTGCAAATTCAGAGGCAATTGAGGTTTTGTCTGTAAGTCCGAAAACTGTAACCCTTTCATTTGATTTTAATATAAACAAGGTTCTTGAAATTACTTCTGACCGCGTGGACACTTCATCTCTTGCCACGGAAGACGGTTTTGTTAAGGATATTCCCGTAATCTCGCCAAGCAATATAAATATTGAGGGCGCAAAGACGATAGTGGATTCCATAAGCTTTGCGTCTGTAAAAGTGCGTGATCGTGCGGACGGCCTTACTGAGTCGTTTACCACGACCAATACTGAAATAGTGCTGTACGACAGCGAGGGCAATGAGATTTCTAAGGACGGTCTTACAATATCGCCGGAATCCATTTCGGTATCGGTAAACGTAACCAAGAAGGACTCGGCGCCTGTCTATGTCAATTTTAAAAACTCTCAGGGAGAGGATGCATCAGGTATATTTGACTCAAGCGTTATAGTTTCCACTATTTCTCCACAGGCGATAAACGTCTCTGCAATAGGTAATGTTGAGAGGGACTTGAGCATAAATCTTGATTTGAATCTGAGGGATGTAAGCCCCGGCGCTACCGCAACAATAAGCAAGTCGGCTATAAACGCAGCTCTTTCCGAGAAGGGACTTACAGCATCCGACGGGGAGGTAAACACGGTTTATGTAAATTATAAGGACGCAGGATTTTCCAGCAAGAAAATAACAGTGCCGAAGTCTGCTGTAAAGCTTCAAAACATTCCTGATAATAAGAACGTGAGCATTGTAACTGACGAGATAAAGAACGTTATCATATACGGTCAGTCTGAGGTCTTGGATAATTTAAGCGACGACGACTTTATTGCCGTTTTGGACTTGTCAAAGGCGGAGCTTTCTAACGATACGTTTTTGGTAACCGTTTACTGTCCTGATAACAAAAGCGTATGGGCATACGGGGATTACAAGATCACTCTGTCCATTTCGGATAAGGAGTAGAATAAATATCGGCGGAGATGATTTTCTTTCGTTTCCGCCAGTTTTGTTTGAATACTCAAGAAAGGAGAACTGTCTTGCCTTTAATAATACATCAGATAAAATGTCCTTTCACAGAAAGCACAGAGTACGCCAAGAAAAAGGCTATACGCTCTGTAGGGCTTGACGACGGCAGCGTTAAAAGCATAGATGTATACAAGCGTTCTCTTGACGCAAGACGCGGCAGAGAGGTGTCAAACGTGTACTCGTTTGTGATCGAGCTTTATGACAAAAAAGCAGAAATCGCTGTTGCAAAGCGTTACGGACTTCCTGTGTATAATGATGTGGATTTTGATTACAAGGCTGTTTTGCCTAAAGATAAAAAAGTTGTGATTGCGGGCTTTGGCCCTGCCGGAATGTTTGCGTCTCTTGCTTTGGCTCGAGAGGGGTACAGGCCATTGGTACTTGAGCGCGGAGCGAAGATGGAGGACAGAATAAAAGCCGTGAATGAATTTTGGAGCGGCGGTGAGCTTAATGAAGATTCAAATGTTCAGTTTGGCGAAGGCGGAGCGGGAACATTTTCTGACGGCAAGCTCACCACAAGGATAAAGGATCCTCTGTGTCGAGTGGTTTTAAAAGAACTGGTGCATTTCGGTGCTGACAGGGAAATACTGACGTTGGCAAAGCCGCATATCGGCACCGACAAAATACGTGATATAGCAGTGAGAATACGAAAGGAGATTGAGTCGCTCGGAGGTGGAATTCTGTTCGATTCTCCTCTTGACGGATTAAGGATAAAAAACGGCAGTATAAGCGGTGTTTATTCCAAGGGAAGAGAAATCAAAGCGGACAAGCTTATCTTGTCAATAGGACACTCCGCAAGGGATACCTTTGAAATGTTGATTAAAAGCGGCGTTGTTGTAGAGCCTAAGCCGTTTTCTGTCGGGGCTAGAATAGAGCACAGACAGTGTGATGTTGAACAAAGCCTGTACGGAGCGCTTGCGGGAGATAAAAGGCTCCCCGCAGGAGAATATCAGCTTTCACACAGGTTTTCAGACGGTTCGGCTGTTTATACTTTTTGTATGTGCCCGGGCGGATATGTCGTGGCAGCACAGAGTGATCAAAATTCTGTTATTACAAACGGAATGAGCTTCAGTACAAGGGACGGGAAAAACGCGAATGCGGCGCTTGTGGTTTCTGTAACGCCTGAGGATTATGGCAGAGGTGCTCTTGACGGAGTGAAATTTGCCGAAAATCTTGAGAAAAAGGCGTATGAACTGACGGGAGGATATAAAGCTCCGTGTATGAGCGTAAAGGGCTTTGTGAATAACGATGTGTCGATAAAGTCGTACATAGAGCCTACTTACAGCAGGGGAGTTGAATATTCAGACTTCTCTAAGCTGTTTTCCCAAAAAATAATAGATAAAATGAAAATCGGCATTGGCTGTTTTTCAAAAAAGATGCATTGTTTTTCTGACGGTCTGCTCACCGCTCCGGAAACCAGAACGTCGTCTCCTGTCAGAATAGTAAGAAAAGATGATATGTCTGCTGTAGGTATAGACAATCTGTATCCTGCGGGAGAGGGCGCAGGATATGCCGGGGGAATAATGTCCGCCGCAGTTGACGGAATAAAGGCAGCGGTAAAAATAATGCAGTGCAGTAAGTAAAGAGAGTGTGACAGATATGTTTGCAGAGGTGAAAAGTCTGGGACTTATAGGTATGAACGCCTTTATGGTTCGGGCGGAAATAGAGGCGGTAAGGGGACTTCCTTCGTTTGACATAGTGGGCTGTGCAGACACTTCCGTAAGGGAAAGCAGGGAAAGGCTTAAGTCGGCATTTCGCTCAAGCGGACTTAAGTTTCCGGATACTCAGATAATGATAAACTTAGCGCCGGCAGATACCAAAAAGACTGGCTCTGTTCACGACCTTTCAATAGCCGTTGCGCTGTTTGCTGTTATGGGTGTTGTAAAGGCATCGGATATTTCAGACAGCGCATTTGTGGGAGAGGTTTCGCTCGGCGGAGAGATAAGACCGATAAACGGTGCGCTGCCTATGGCTATAATGGCAAAAAGGGCGGGAATCAAAAAGCTGTTTGTTCCAAGCCAAAATGCCAAAGAGGCAAGCGTATGCGAGGGGATAGAGGTTTATCCGGTGACGAGCCTCTCAAAGCTTTACGATCATTTCTGCAAGTGCTGTATCAGTCCATTTTCGGGATATGTCCCATGCAAAGATGCTTTTGATGAAACGCTTGATTACAAAGACGTAAAAGGTCAAAAATCGGTGAAAAAAGCTCTTGAAATCGCGGCAAGCGGCGGGCATAATATACTTATGATAGGTTCTCCCGGAAGTGGAAAGAGTATGCTTGCCAAGAGGCTGCCGTCAATTTTGCCGAAGATGACGTTCAACGAGGCGATAGAAACTACCAATATCCACTCAATAGCTGGAATACTGGATAATGAAAACCCACTGGTTACAAGACGGCCGTTCCGTGCGCCGCACCATACTATTTCAAGTGTCGGGCTATCAGGAGGTGGAACAGTGCCAAAGCCGGGAGAGATTTCTCTTGCACACAACGGCGTGCTTTTTCTTGACGAGCTTGCCGAGTTTGATAGACCTACACTTGAGGTTTTAAGGCAGCCGCTTGAGGACAGGCGTGTTACCATATCCCGCGCGTGGGGAAGCGTTACTTACCCAAGCTCTATTATGCTGGTCGTTGCGATGAACCCTTGTCCCTGCGGATATTACGGCCATCCGAAAAAGCAGTGCATATGCACAGATAAAAAGGTCAGACAGTATCTTTCCAGAGTAAGCGGTCCGCTGCTTGACAGAATTGATATTCAGGTAGAGGTACCGCCGGTGGAGTTTGACGATATATCATCTGATGTAAAGGAAGAATCGTCGTTTGCAATACGTGAGCGTGTGCAGAGGGCCAGAGAGCTTCAAAATGAGAGGTTCAAGGGTACGTGCATAACCTGCAACGCGCAGATAACAAGCGATATAATTGATGAGGTCTGTGTTATGACAGAGTCGGCCAGGACGCTTTTAAAGGATGTGTTTGAACGCATAGGGCTTTCGGCAAGGGGTTATGACAGAATACTGAAGGTTGCCAGAACGGCAGCTGATTTATCGGGAGAAAAGGAGATAGGCAAAAGCCATATTGCACTTGCCGTATCTTACAGGACGCTTGACAGAAAGTATTTTGGGTGAAAAGGAGGAAATTATTTATGCTGGCACTTATTACGGGAGCAAGCTCTGGAATAGGCAGTGAATTTGCAAAAATTCTGGCTCACAGAGGTTATTCGCTAATTCTGGTCGCAAGACGTCTTGACAGGCTTGAGGAGCTTGCGGCTGACATACTTGAAAGATACGATGTAGATATAAGCGTTGTTGATTGCGATCTGTCAGATGAGAAAAACTGCCTAAGTCTTTACCAGAGCGTTGAGCATGAAAAGGTAGATGTGCTTGTAAATAATGCGGGGTTCGGCGCATACGGTGAGTTCTCGGATACCGATCTTACAACCGAGACAAAAATGATCGATGTAAACTGTAAGGCGGTTCATATTCTTACAAAGCTGTTTTTAAAGGATATGGAGAGAAAAAATTCGGGATATATATTAAATGTAGCGTCCTCAGCGGGATTGATGAGCGGCGGGCCGTATATGGCGGCTTATTATGCAACTAAGTCTTATGTTGTAAATCTCACCCGAGCGATAAATGAGGAGCTTCTGGAAAAGGGAAGCGGCGTATATGTGGGAGCACTTTGTCCGGGTCCGGTTGATACCGAATTCAATAAGGTCGCGGGAGTGAGCTTTGGCCTTGGCGGGATATCAGCAAAGAATTGTGCGATAGAAGGCGTTTTTGGAATGCTTGAAAAGAAAAAAATGGTTATTGTTCCTACACTGAGTATGAAAATTCTTACAAGTTTGGGCAGATTGGTACCTGTCAGGCTTCTTTTATTTGTGGTCGGAAGACTTCAGAAGAAAAAGAGAGTTACTATAGAATGATTAAAATTATAAAAATTATCCTATGTATTTTAAAGGGATTTTAAAAATGTTGTCTAATATAGCTAGAAATACCCGGTCAAATTTGTATAAATAGCACATTGAAATGACATATGAAATACTGTAAAATATAAAGTATAAAATTATGTAAAGGAGTTTTTTGCAATGAAGTTTAAGAAGATTATTGCAGGAGCAGCTGCAGTGGCTATGATATCCGGCACAGCAGTAAGCTCATTCTCAGCATCTGCTTGGACAAAGCCTGCTAACGGTTATGATGCTTTCTTAATGTGCTGTTCCGGTGAGTTCGCCGACTGGTGCAATCAGGGCCCTCACGGATTTGTTGGAGAGAAAGGCACTGGAGATAATGCAAGCAGATACAGAGGTGGATTTGGTAAGGATGCAGTTGTTACTGGTGACGGACAATACACAGTTGGTGTTTATGCTCCTGAGGGTAAACCCGAGGGCGGAGACGAGTACATTTCCGGTAAGATTGTTGACGGACTTCCTACAAACTTAGGATTTGTTTACAACGGCGATGCTCAGACTTGGTCATCGTTCTTTGCACCCGATGTTTTTGTAATTGATATCGTTGGTCTTATTGACGGTACTGAGAAGTATGATTCATCCACAAAGACTCATATTCCGAATGACGCTAAATCAATTAAATCTCAGTATGATGAGAACGCGGGAGCAGGTCCGTACAAGGCGTCTCAGATCAAAGCTACTGTAGACAGCATTAAGTTTGACGGTGTTGAGGCTGAGTTTGACGCTTCAAAAATAGTAACAGGAAATATCGAACCTGACAACTATAATTACAGAATTGAGATTTATAACGTATACGGATCAACTAAGGATAATTCTCCTCTTATCAATCCTGTTAAGGACGATATTGACGCAATGACTTCTGTTGAGATTACCTTCACACTTTCAGGTCTTGATGGTGGATCTGCTTCAACCGGTACGGAGGCTTCTAACACAAGCAATACTACAACAGGCGGAAACAGTGGAAACAATGCTAGTCAGCAGACAACAACTGCTGCTGTTTCTGACAGTGGTACAGCTGCAACACCTTCTACATCGACAGGTGCTAACACAGGTGCAACAGCAGGTCTTGCTCTCGGCGGAATTGCTCTTGCAGGTGTAGCAATTGTTCTTGCAAAGAAGAGAAAGTAGTAAGCATATTACTTAATCTAAAAAGCGGTTCGTTTTGAACCGCTTTTATTGTTACAAAATAAAGTCAGAATATTTACAATTTAGTTACAATTAGCTATTGACAAGTAACCAATTTGTAGCTATAATATTAAGTAAGCTAAACTATTATTTTTTCTGTTGTTTTGAATATACAGCGTCCATATGGGCGCTATTTCTTTATCTGAGATTAAAAATGATATTCAACATAATAATGGTGTAAAAGCTAAAAATAAAAATGTATGCGAGCAGCTACCGGAAGAAGGCGGCTGCTTTTATGTTGTTGGCATATCCTTAATAGTTTGATTCAGGTAATTATACTTTTTTTACTGACTGTGCACAAAGTGTTATACTTTTGTCATCGCTTTCAATTTTTTTATAACTGAATAACTGAAACTTAAAATCCAAATAATTTTTCTTTAATATCAAATATTGAAAAGAGCATATTGGTTTCTACGTTTAAAGGCTTGTTTCATATCCATTTAACGTATTTTACCAAATATGCTCTACTTTTTTATTATTTTTTTGTTGACTCTGAATGATTACCCCATTTGTACAAAAGCCAAAGCCGTTAAATCCTGTCAGTCTATTGATCCGTATGCTATCTGTCGAAGCCTTTTTGTAATATCGTCCATTCCCGTGCCGCATTTCTGAATAAAGTAAAGGATTATCATATTCCTTTTCGGGTTAACGGAAAAGTATGTTCCCGTCCATCCGTCCCATCCAAACTCACCTGCGTCTCCGTTTGTGGTAGCAGCAGCGGTGTCTACGACAACTCTCATAAATGAGCCGTAGCCGCAGCCCTTTGTGGATCCGTACTGCATACTCCAATACTGCTCATTAGTCATATGATTTTGCGTCATAAACCTCACCGTATTTTCTGACAATATCCTGATTCCGTCAAGCTTTCCGCCGCCGAGCAGCATTCTGGCAAAGCGCATATAATCCGACGCGGTAGAAACCAATCCCGCTCCGCCTGATTCAAAGGCCGGAGGATTTTTATAATCGGTGATGCCTAAATGATTTCCCTCAAACATTTTAATGCCGGAGTCTATTGGCATATATAGCTTTGAAAAGCGAGAAAGCTTTTCCTTGGGGACATAAAACGCCGTGTCATTCATTTGTAAAGGATCAAAAATCTCCTTTTTCATAAACTCAGACAGCTTCATACCCGAGATGATCTCGATCACCGCGCCTAAAACGTCCGCCGAGGTTCCGTAATTCCACATTTTGCCCGGCTCAAAAAACAACGGCGTTTCGCTTAGTTTTTCAGCCAGACCAACGGTTGTTATGGCGTCTTTAGTGTATAGCTTTGAAATAAGCTCTTCAAAAACCGGCTCGACACGTCTTCCCGCTTCAAACCAGCCGCCGGGATAAACCAGCCCCGAGGTCATATTCAGAAGATCGCGGATAGTTATATCGGTTTTGCAGTCGGTAAGAGCTCCGTCCTCAGACACTATTTTCATATTTTTATAGGACGGTATGTATTTGTAAAGCGGATACTCAAGCTCCAGCTCGCCGCGCTCGTAAAGTATCATCAGCGCTGTGGCAGTTATCGGCTTTGTGCAGGAGTAAAGCCTGAATATAGTATCCTCTTTAACGGCTATTTTGTTTTCCTTATCTGCCCAGCCAAACTGCCTGTTATAGCAGATTTCACCGCCTTTGTAAATCATTACGCTTGCGCCTGCGATTCTATCGCCATCTATTTCCCCTTTTAATAGTTTATCAATATAACTCAGCTTATTTTTGTCCATATGTCTTCAGCCCTTACGATTTTATCATCTTTTCAAGAAGCGTGTGACCCTCATCGATATATATACCGCTTGCTTTGCAGGTCTTTTCGTTATAGGAATCAGCTCCGCTTACCTTGCTGCCCTTTTTGTACATCAAATACGGTATAGGATCGTTAGTATGGGTTCTTAGACTCAACGGCGTCGCGTGGTCGGGCATTATAAGTATCTTATAATCCTCGCCTGAATCATCAAGATATTTAAGCACCGGACCTAAAATCTTTTCGTCGATAAGCTCGATTGAGCGCTTTTTGTTTTCGATCTCATACCTGTGACCGCACTCGTCAGGAGCTTCTACGTGAATGTATACGAAATCCTGTCCGTCTTTGTACTCGTTGACCGCCGCCTGTGCCTTGCCATCGAAATTCGTATCTATGTAGCCGGTAGCTCCCTCGACATCTACCACCTTCATTCCGCTGAATTTACCTATTCCCTTTAAAAGATCCACTGCTGATATCATAGATCCGCTAAGTCCGTATTTTTCCTTAAACGGCGTAAGGGAAGCTCTTTTTCCCTCACCCCACAGCCACATAGAGTTTGCCGGGCGAAGTCCTTTTTTCTCTCTCTCTTTATTTACCGGGTGATCCTGCAAAATATCATAGCTTTTTACCATCATATCGTAAAGCTTTTTAGCGTTTTCATGCTTTGGTATATACTCTTTTATCGGCTTGCCGGTTATGTCGTGCGGAGGGGTAAGTGTTCCGACATCCGTTGTGCCGCCGTTCCATATAAGACAGTGGCGATAGGATACTCCGCTGTAAAGCTGAAATTCCTCGCAGTTAAAATGCTCGGCAAGTGTTTTGACGATCTTTCTTGCCTCTGCCGTGGAAATATCGTCCGCACAGTAATCGAGTATGGTCTTATCCTCATAATTTTCCTCATCAGACAAGGTAACCAAATTGCATCTGAACGATACGTCAGTCGGCTTCATATCAATTCCGATAGAGCCTGCCTCAAGCGGAGAACGCCCCGTGTAGTATACCATAGGATCGTACCCCAGAACCGACAAGTTGGCAACATCGCTTCCCGGCTTCATAGAATCCTGAACAGTTTTTACAAGACCTATTTCAGACTCCTTTGCAAGACGATCCATATTGGGTGTATTAGCCGCCTCCAAAGGCGTTTTTCCTCCAAACTCCGGAATGTCGTAATCCGCCATTCCGTCACACAGTAAAACCAAATACTTCATACATATATTACTCCTTTCAGACAATTTTTACAGACCAGTAAAAGCTGCGGTCAGCAGGATTAAAAAATCTCGCTTTTATTACAGAGTTATCCTCTGCTATATATCTTTCTCCCGTTGAAAACTCCGTAGATATTAAATAGCCTATGTCCGTTTTTGTGAGCCTTACGGCACCCTGATCCTGGGCTGCGGCAAATGAAAAACCAAATCTTCCCTCTGAAACAAGAAAATCCCTTTCACATCGCAAAAACAACTTACCGTTTTTTTCTGTCAGAGTCAGCACTGCCGCCGATTCAATACGTTTAGAAATATACGTCTTTTTTCCTCTCCTGCACAGGTATCCGCAGTTAGAGCAAAGGCGAAAGCTGTCTTGAAGCTTGACTCCGTCATAAGATCTTACGTACTCGAAGATCTTCACGGTCATAACATACGAAGCTGCGAAGCTTACAGGCAGCATTTCAGACAGAGCCTTATCAAATCTATCGCGACTTAGCGACATCATATCCTCGTAAAACTCCGACGACTGCTCTGCCAGTTCAGAAAACATCTCTCCTATAGGCATAGAAATGTACTTGTCCTCAAACGCAGCCATATTTTTAATATCGTCAATTGAGAATCTTTCCATATTAGCTCTTGAATATAT
The DNA here is from genome assembly GCA_947625195.1 of uncultured Clostridia bacterium. GTDB lineage: Bacteria > Bacillota > Clostridia > Oscillospirales > Ruminococcaceae > UMGS1601. The sequence goes on from CANQNK010000004.1 coordinate 61,694, forward strand.
CTCGTACATATTGTGAGGGTTTCTCTTGTGCGGCAGTGAAATGAGATTAGTAGTGTGTACTGTGCAGCATATGTCCATTATAAAATGAAGTGCGCGGCCAAGACACTGAGCAAACATCAGTTTATTTCCCGCCTCATAGAAAATTGCGGCAAGAGTTATGTTTTCTTCGCACATAGTTCTTGCAGACCTTGAAAATTTACCTAGGCGGTTTTTGTAATAGCCCTCGGTTTTTTCGCTTTTTCTGCCGTTTTTTAAAACCGGAGAGTAGTAATGAGCTCCGCTTCCCTTGTTTATGTCGCCTTTAAAGTCCGGAGCCAAAACGTACTTTGCAATCTGTTCCTTAAGCGGTAACAGCGCTTTGTATATATCCGTTCGTCTGTTTTTCAAAATCTCAAATCCGTTTTCAAATATATATGCGTGAGTGGGTGTAAACCAAGCCTGCGCTCTTATCACCTTAAAAGGATTAATAACTTTCATTATTTCTTACCCTTTGCTTATTGTAAATTTCAAGGCACTTCTGATAATCAAGGACGCCTTTCTTTACTTTATGTATCTCTATGTTATTTGATATTGTTTCAAGCGCACTGTATGCGTGTTTTTCAACGCGGTTAAAACGCTTTGCAAGCTTTTTTACAGGCTTTTTCTTTTTTCCACCGATCAATAAGCATACACCAAGTGCAAAAAGTCCCGCAACGATATGATAAGTCTTGTTTATTTGACCTGCAAACTCAACTTTAGCCATAGATTTATCCTCCGTGAAATTTACTTTTTTATTATACAATACATTTTGGCAATATTCAATAGCTAAATAAATATTTGACAGAAACATTTATCAATGCTAAAATTAAATCAGATAGGAGGAAGCTATATGAAAATCGTGTTTAAAGGAAAATTCAACGGAGATCTCAACACTCTTCCGAATAATGTTTTAAAGCCAAACTCTGTAAGATTTAAAGAAACTACCGACATTAAAAAGTTTTCTATAATCACAAACATCATTTCTGCTTTATTGATTTTAGCTTTGTTTGTATTCTATATTTTTTACGCTCGCATTCAACCGGGAGAATTCAAGTATGGACTAATTTCGATAATCTTATTTCTTCCGGCATTATTTATAAAAGTGCTGATGTATGCAATCTGCTTTAACGGAACAGCATACATCTATACTTATTTTTCCAAGGGCTTGATTTTTGTGGTGGGCACCGGGGATATGACAAAGTTCAGATTCGTTTTTATGAACGTTTTCCCAAACGTTGTTTTGGGGATAATTCCTTTTTTGATTTTTCTGTTCTTTCCTACACTCCATTACCTGGGATTATTCGGAGCTCTGATGATTCCATTCGGAGTTGGCGACTATTACAATGCTTTCAACGCGATAAGACAAATGCCAAAAGGCTCCAAAACATATATGTATGGCGTAAATTCATACTGGTACTTTCCACAATAGCGCTTGACAAATCCTCAAAATTTCTTATAATTATAAATGCGAGTAAGCTATGCGGTAGCCTGGCGGGAAAACGTCAGGAGGAAAGTCCGAGCATCACAGAGCAGGATAGCTGCTAACGGCAGCCGAGGGCGACCTCAGAGCAAGTGCAACAGAGATATACCGCCGCTTTTGCGGCAAGGGTGGAAAGGCGAGGTAAGAGCTCACCGGATCGTCGGAGACGGCGATGCCATGTAAACCTTATCCGATGCAACTCCAATGGTAGACGTTAAGTCAATGGCTGCTCGTCAGACTTGCGTCTATAGGGGGCTTGAGGCGTGTGGCGACATACGTCCTAGATAGATTACCGCACCAGACAAAACTCGGCTTATCGGCTTGGTCGCATAAATCAAAAGCACCGCAGGAGAACATTTTTCCCGCGGTGCTTTTTTATCCGTTAGTTTTTTGCCGCTGAATTAACATAATTTCAAATAATTAAAAGTTTGTATTGCAATACATAAGGTTTTGTGATATACTGTAAATAAGTAGCAGTATGTTTTCATACGGATATAATTGAGTTTGATACGTTTAATAATAAATCTTTTAAAATATAAGGAAAATAAATTATGAAAAAACTGTTATCACTTGTTACTACTTTTATTTTGTTAATTACATTTGCAGCGTCAAGAGTTTGCGCATATGATGAGGACTCTGTTTTTGATCCTGAAGACTGGCCGGATTTTTTGTTGTTTGATGCATTATCAGCCTCTGATCTGCCGTTTTCTGAGCAGTTTACACCTCAGTCCGGCATGAGCTATGATTTTTTCATTGAATCCGATGTCTCCGTTTTCGGCGGATTTAAAAATGAAAGCGGAGAAATATGTTTTGAATTTGTAACATACGGCGACGCAGAGAACGGATATAGTTTTGAATCTTCTGTACATTTTCCCGACGACGCTTCGTACACCTTTTATCTTAACGAGCCGCAAAGCTTTTCTGATGATGACATGCTTTTGGTCGTATTGACCGATAGCATTGAAAGTGATTATACAGATATTGAAGTATATGACGAAAAAATTGTCACCACATCGGATTTACCGATGAGTATTGAATTCACTCCCGATGAAACTGCTGATTATGCTGTTATTTCAGAAAGTCCTGTAACGCTGAAAGGCAATATTACCGATGAGTACGGAAACGAGCTCATAAGCTTTGAGTCAATTACATTGCTTGATCAGTATGAATCGCTTTGCGCTTTTGCCGAGCTTGAGAAAGGTAAAACATATTATTTTAACATAGATAAGTATCCTTATGACTTTGACGAGGAATTCAGCATCGATATATGTAAGCTTACGGGATTTTTGTATGAAGTACAAGATATTCCGTATTATCAAGACGGAGAAGAATATTCTATAGATACTGTTTTAATTGATTCATACCACGGAAGCGATACTGAGCTTGATGTCGAGGCGCTTGAGGGCGGGGTTATGGCAATAGGTCAGTATGCCTTTGAGAATAAAAAAATCAAGACTATCACGCTTGAGGAAGGCTTTGAAGGCATCTATAATTTTGCTTTTTTAAACTGCAAGGATTTATATCAGGTCACGCTTCCGGAAAGTCTTAGTGTTATCACATACGGTGCGTTTCTGGGCTGCGACAGCCTTAAGGAGATTTCAATAGGAAAAGACATATACCTTATTGAGCCCTATGCTTTAGGCTATGACGAGAACTATCAAAAGATTGATAACTTTGTAATAAAGGGATATGAAGGAACTGCCGCACAGAAATACGCGGAGGAAAACGGCTTTGAGTTTATTTCGCTGAGCGATGAGGTTGAGGTGACTTCTGAACCTGAAGATGTGTTGACAACTGAGGAAACATCAGACAATATAACAGAGCAGACCGAACCGACAACAGCACCTGCGACTGAGGCTGAGCCTGTAGATATCACCACAGTTAATGGTGAAGAGAAAGATTCTGAACAAAGCGGCGCTCAACAAAATACTTATGAGAGAATTCAAAATGCATCGCAGACCGCCGCTCAGAGTGAGGTTAAGCAGACTGTCAACGCAGACAAAACCGATCTAAGCGGCTTGAATGCTTTAACCGGTTCTAAAAGCTATGTCGTAGTTATATTTATAATCGTTCTGGCGGTGCTTGCGGTTGTGGTTGTTGTGAATGTAATAAGAATTAAAAAGCAAAAGTAAGGAAATTTTCGGATGAACAGGAAAAATTTAAGAAATTTTTGTATAATAGCGCATATAGACCACGGCAAAAGCACCCTGGCAGACAGAATTTTAGAGCTTACGTCAACGGTTGAGCTGCGTGAAATGGAGGATCAGCTGCTCGATGATATGGATATCGAGCGCGAAAGAGGAATCACCATAAAGGCTAGGGCGGTAAGGCTTAACTATAAATCTGAAAGCGGAGAGGAATATGTGTTTAACCTTATAGATACTCCCGGTCATGTTGACTTTAACTATGAGGTTTCAAGGTCGCTTGCCGCGTGCGAGGGCGCTGTACTTGTTGTAGACGCTTCTCAGGGAATAGAGGCGCAGACCTTGGCAAACACTTACCTTGCTATTGAGCATGATCTTGAGATAGTGCCTGTTGTCAATAAAATCGACCTTCCTTCTGCCGATCCCGCGAGAGTGTGCAGAGAGATTGAGGATGTTATAGGAATACCGGCTATTGACGCTCCCAGAATCTCGGCTAAGATGGGGACAAACATAAGAGAGGTTTTAGAGCGTGTGATAAGTGATATTCCATGTCCTGAGGGGGACGAAAATGCTCCGCTTAAGGCTCTTATCTTCGACAGTGTTTACGACCAGTATAAGGGCGTAATAGTATATGTCAGGATAGTGGAGGGAACTCTTAAGGTAGGGGACAACATTCGTTTTATGGCTACCGGCGCTGAGTTTCAGACGGTCGAGGTCGGATATATGGGCGCAAAGAGCCTTACTCAGGTCGGTCAGATCAAGGCGGGAGAGGTTGGCTATATAGCGGCTTCTATAAAGGATATAGGCGATACGCGAGTCGGAGATACCGTAACAACTGCCGATAATCCGTGCGAAAAACCTCTTGAAGGCTACAAAAAGGTAAATCCTATGGTCTTTTCGGGAATATATCCCGTTGACGGCGCAAAGTATGCCGATCTTCGCGATGCACTTGACAAGCTGCTTTTAAACGATGCTTCCTTGAGCTTTGAGCCTGAGACATCTATCGCTCTGGGCTTTGGCTTCAGGTGCGGATTTTTGGGGCTTTTGCATATGGAAATCATTCAGGAGCGCCTTGAGAGGGAGTATAATCTTGACCTGATAACTACCGCACCGAGCGTTATATATAAAGTGAATATGACAAACGGAGAAACGGTGTATATAGATAACCCGACAAATTATCCCGATCCGGCGGTGATACAGTCTGCCGAGGAGCCGGTGGTAAATGCGCATATTTTCTCTCCAAGCGACTATATAGGCAATGTAATGGAACTTTGTCAGGATCGCAGGGGAGTTTTTAAGGATATGAAGTATCTGGACGAAAACAGAGCCGATCTTCATTATATCCTGCCGCTCAATGAGATCGTGTATGACTTTTTTGATGCGCTTAAGTCAAGAACAAAGGGCTATGCTTCTTTTGATTACGAGATAAAGGGCTATGAGCAAAGCAAGCTTGTAAAGCTTGATATTCTGCTTAACGGCGAAGTTGTAGACGCTTTGTCGTTTATAGTTCACGCTGACAAGGCTTATGCCAGAGGAAGAAGAATATGTGAAAAGCTTAAAGAAAACATTCCGCGCCAGCTTTTTGAAGTACCTATTCAGGCGGCAATCGGAGGAAAGATAATCGCACGGGAAACTATAAAGGCACTTCGCAAGGACGTTCTTGCAAAGTGCTACGGCGGAGATATTACTAGGAAAAAGAAGCTTCTGGAAAAGCAGAAGGAAGGTAAAAAGCGTATGCGGCGTTTGGGCTCGGTTGAGGTTCCGCAGGAGGCCTTTATGAGCGTTTTAAAGCTCGACGAATAAGAGGAGATACGATGAGCGATTTTCAAAAAGCCGTTAAAAGAGCGCTTATATTTGGTTTTTCCGGTGCGGTAATACTTCCTTTTATTCACGAGTTCTATGCAAATATATCAGGGGGCTTTTTTACGGCTGTGATATTTGTTTTGGCACTTATATGCGGTGTTATGTTTTCACGGTTTGAGGTTAAAAGCGCACTTGTATCGATTACTGTTTTTACGACTGTTTGCGCGGCACTTGGCATTTGTCTTTATCTTTTGATCCATCCGATTGCAGTTTCTTTTCTCAGCAGCGTTTCACGGTATTTCAGACTTAGTTATTTAGAAAGCGCATACTATTACGCAAAGCTTTTTTTGGCGTTTGCGCTTGTGTATCTTGTTTACGGGGTTTTGCATCTTGTGATGATCTTGGTGGTAAAATCAAAGGCTTCGCGGGATAATATCAAGACCTATATAGACAACGCTTTTGATGATTGATATTACAGGGCTTTATATTCACGTTCCGTTTTGCAAAAGAAAATGTCCGTACTGTGATTTTTATTCAGCAGAACCGGAGAATGACAGAGTATTTGACGCTTATGTACAAAGGCTTCTTGAAGAAGCCGGCGGCTATAAGGACAGCGCAGTTGAAGTAGATTCCGTGTATTTTGGCGGCGGAACTCCAAGTCTTTTTTCCAAAAGGCATATCGATAAGCTGATATGCGGTTTTAAAAGCTGCTTTTATATAAACGACAATGCAGAAGTAACAGTTGAAGTCAATCCTTCAAGTGCAGATTTCAACAAGCTTGTGGGATACAGGCAGGCGGGAATAAACAGGATTTCCTTTGGCATTCAGTCGTCAAGCGACAGCGAGCTTAAGGTTCTTGGCAGACTGCATAACTTTTATGAAGCAAAAAATGCGGTTCGTGATGCTGCTAAAGCCGGATTTGACAATATCTCTGCGGATATTATGATAGCTTTGCCGGGACAAACAAGGGACAGTGTTAAAAAGTCTGTTTATGATATTGTAAGTCTCGGAGTTAATCATATTTCCTGCTACATTTTAAAGGTTGAGGAAAATACGCCTTACGCGAATATGGATCTGTCTCTGCCCGATGATGATGAAGCGGCCGATTTGTACTTATATATGTGCGAAATACTTAAAGGCTGTGGGTTTGTTCATTATGAGATTTCAAATTTTGCAATGCCCGGTTATGAAAGCAGGCATAATCTTAAATACTGGCGCGCGGAGGAATATATCGGGCTTGGCGTGTCGGCACACTCGTATTTTAAAGGCGTTAGGTACTATAACAAAAGGAACTTGTCTGATTATCTAAAGGGCGAGGATATAAGAGTAATAGAAGATACCAAAATAGATAAAGCCGAAGAGTATCTGTTGCTATCTCTTAGACTTAACGAGGGAATAAGCGTAAACAGATATTTATCTCTTGGCGGCAAAGAGGATATTTTAAAAAAGGCAGATCAAATAGGCAAGAGGTATTTAAAAATTAAAAGGGATAATATTTCTCTGACCGAAGAGGGCTTTTTGGTCTCCAATGAGATAATTTCCGGGCTTTTATAACGAAGAATGTCTGAGGGTAAGTAGGAGGTATTGCTTTGAAAAAAAGAGTGTTAATTCTGGCCTTTGCGGCTTTGTGTGTGCTTTCACTGTCAGGATGCGGAGACAAAAAAGAGGATGATGAAATAAAGCTGCCGATTCTCGAGGGTGATAAAATTGAGTTTAATACAATCAAAGCTGAGATTGGTACAATAAGTGAAACCTATACGCTGGACGGTTCGTACAGCAATCCGTATATTATGTCCGTGTCTACTCAGGCCGGAGGTAAGATTGAATCTGTCAATCTTAAAAACGGTGCTGAGGTCAAGGAGGGAGATGTTCTTATAACCATAACCTCAGAGGAGATAGACAAGCAGATCGCGGATCAGCAGATAAGACTTGATTCCGTGAAGCAGACGTATCAGACGTTGGGAGCTACCAAGGGAACCAGCGCTGCGGAGCTTGAGAGCGCAAGAATAGATATTGATATTGAACAAAACGCTATGGATCAGCTGTTGAAAAACAAGGAAAAATATTCGGTCAAGGCTCCTGTAAGCGGAGTTATATCCGAAGTAAACGGATCTGAGGATAGCTATGCAATAGGTAAGGATATAGCGCAGGGCGCTTTGGTTTGTTCTATCACACCCAGCAGCGGTAATGTCCTTTGTGCCCGTACAAACGATGATAATCAGCTTCAAAACGTAAATTTCGGAACATCTGTGAGCATTACGCATCTTAACGAAAATGTCGGTACAGGAATAGTTAGTGATATCATTCATTTTGATAACGGCGATTATTCAAATTACTGCTATGTGGTCAAGGTCGATGATAAATACGGTGATATCAGCTACTATGAGGGCCTTAAAGTAACCTTTAACACATATACAAAAGAAAATGTGGTTTTGGTTCCGACAGACGCTATAAGGAGTATATCTGACGAGAAGTATGTTGATGTTCTCATTGACGGAGTAAAGGTTCAGACGGCGGTTGAAACCGGTATTTCTGATGAGCTTAAAACCGAAATAGTAAGCGGCCTCACCGGAACGGAGGACATAATAGTAAGTTAGTCTAGTTAAAATACAGCAGTTAATTTGGAGGTATACAGTATGATAGGAACTATTGACAATATTTGGTTAAAGCGAATTCTTTCTTTGATAAACCTTATATATGTTTTTGTGATAGGAATTTTTGCCTATGCGTCATTTTTGTATGAGCTTGAAATCAAAAGCGAGGCTGTGGTCGGCTTCGGAATTGTATATGCTCTTGCAAGCGCAGTATTTCTGGCGCTTATGATACTTACCCGTGACAATATTGTCACACGCGTTATAGGCATAATACTTCCGCCGCTTGTATTTTTGCTGATTATATTTAATCTGGGGAACTGGATCCTTATTATACCGTCGTTTATAGTGGCTATCGTTGTGTTCTTCATAAGCTACAACAACGTAACGCTTAAGGTGATTCTGGGAACTATTTATCTTTTAATCTATGTGCTGGGACTTATTCTGGTTTTTGTATTAAATTTTCTTTTCGGTGGATCGAACACTGTTGAAACACGGCTAGATCTTGAGACTCTTTCTGAACCGTCCAACGCCGCTGTTTATGAAATCTACAAAGACGTAATAGATGATATAAACTCAGTAAATTTTACTGCTGAAGGGGTAGATAAAAGAATTTCTCCCGATGGCACCAAGATGTTCTATCTTGCAGATATTCAGGACAACAGTATGGGAAATCTTGCGCTTTATGTCATTCCTTACGGAAACGAAAAGGATTTCAGGTTTTTCACTCTTAAGGAAAAAGGCATAAGAAAAACTGTTTATAGATTCGGCTCAAGGGGCGCTGACGCTGTTCCGCTTGAAATAGCTTGGGAGAACAACAACACCATCAAATTTCAGAGAAGAGACGGCAAGGTGGAGGAGTCGACCGTAATTATGCCGGAGAAAAACTATTTTGAGTTTTTGGGTATAAATTAGTTTATTGACATTTGTTTATGCCCATCACGTATAGGCTGTATATTACTGAAATTGTACGCAAATGTGCTTTGCCAATATCATAAATACAGATAATTCACTATCTATTAACAAAACAGCATTTAGGCTCTATCCGGTGAATATACTGAGGGGCGCCGCATAAGAAAGGAAGAATGCTATATGAAATATAAAAACCCGGTTATAAAGGGTTTTTATCCCGATCCCAGCGTGTGCTTTGCAAACGGCAGGTACTATCTTGTAGCAAGCTCTTTTCAGTATTTTCCGGGAGTGCCTTTGTTTGAGAGCGGCGACCTTGTAAACTGGAAGCAGATCGGTCACGTTCTAACCAGAAAAAATCAGGTTATGCTAGATAAAATAAACAGCTCCGGCGGCGTGTTTGCGCCAACTATACGGTTTAATGACGGGCGGTTTTATATGGTCACGACCAACGACACAACTCATCAGAATTTTTACGTATTTACTGATGATATTTACGGTGAGTGGTCGGATCCTATTTATGTCGATCAGGGCGGAATAGACCCCTCTCTTTATTTTGAGAACGGCAGGGTGTTTTTTATCAGCAACGGCAGCGATGACGATGGTGTCAGCGGGGTAGTTCAGTGTGAAATAGATATTGCCACAGGAAAGAAGCTAACGAGAAGCAAGTGCATTTGGCAGGGCTCTGGCGGAAGATACCTTGAAAGTCCGCATATGTACAAAATAAACGGCGAGTATTATCTGATGGCGGCAGAAGGCGGAACAGAATACGGACATATGATTACATATGCAAAATCTGATAGCATCTGGGGAGAGTTTAAGGGATATCCGAAGAATCCTGTGCTCACAAACAGAAACAAAGCGCCTTATATCATTCAGGGTATAGGACATGGAGATCTGATCAAAGACCAAAACGGCGACTGGCACATTTTGTGTCTTGGCTTCAGGCAGCTGCATGTGTGGAGGCCTTTTCACACGCTTGGCAGAGAGGTGTTTCTTATACCGGTTGAATTCGGTAAGGGCGGATGGTTTACCGCGGGAAAGGACGGCACTGCCGACGCTGAGTATGAGATTAAAGGCGATTTTAAGCAAAATGAAAAGAAAATATATACCTTTCAAAACACTGATTGGAGTATTGACTGGTGCTATCTAAGACATCCGAGAACTGAAAACTACAAGCTGGGCAAGTCAAGCGTTGTTTTGGCGGGAAGCAATGTAACGCTTGACAAGGTGGATACGCCTACGTTTATCGGTATAAGGCAAAGGGACTTTGAAATGGATTTGTCTGTTGATGTATCGGTGGATTCTAATGAGGCGGGAGTTACTGTTTATTCCTGCGAAAATGAGCATTATGACCTTGCTTTGAGAAAAACAGACAACGGATATGAAGCTGTGCTCAAGCTTAATATCGGAGGGATAAAGCATACACAGAACGCCATCTCGGTTTCAGGCAAGAACGCAAGGCTGATTATTAGAGCAAACCATTTTGAGTATAGCTTTTTTATCAGTCAGAGTAAAGAGGAAATTTTCTTGGGTACAGGTCCTTCAAAGTACCTCTCAAGCGAGATATCAGAGGGCTTTACCGGTGTTGTGCTGGGACTATATGCAGTTGGAAAGGGCGATGCTGAGTTTTCCGGCTTTAAGATCGTTTACAGGTAAGTATTTTAGCCGAAGCGGATTGATACTGCTTCGGCTGTTTGTTAAGCAAGGCGCGACCTTATTTTGTATGTTTCGGGTTTGATATAAAGAGTGCTTTTTGCCTCCGACAACCCGGAAGTGATAGGTCGTTTTTGGAAAAACTTAAGATTTTCAATTATCAAAGTCTTAATTATCTTATATAAAAGGTTTCCGGTGAGCTTTAAGTATTACAAAGTTTATTAGAAAGAATCAATGGACATTTAGATCATCTACCGACTGTTTTCTGTAAGTTTTTACTTACCGTCACACAATACACACAAAACAGTTTTAAAATTTAAGTATACAGGTTGGTTAAATACCGACTTGTTGACGCCGATGTTCAAACTGACAAGGAGGTTTGTTTTATGCCTACGCTGCTGATAGTTGACGACGAAAAAAAAATAAGAGACGTTGTTAAGGAATACGCCGAGTTTGATGGCTTTGAGGTTATTGAGGCCGCCGACGGTATGGAAGCCGTTTCAAAGGCGAACGAAAACGACATTGACGTTATCGTTATGGATATTATGATGCCGCGCCTGGACGGTTTTTCCGCTTGCAAGGAGATACGAAAATCGAAAAATACTCCCATTATCATGCTTTCTGCAAGAGGTGAGGAGTACGATAAGCTTTTCGGATTTGAAATAGGCGTTGACGATTATGTTGTAAAGCCGTTTTCTCCTAAGGAGCTTATTGCCCGTATGAGGGCAGTTATGAAGCGTTCCTCATTCGTGTCAGTTGGAGAGGAAGAGGTCATCACATACAAAGGGCTAACTATCAACTTCACCGCCAGAGAGGTTATCGTTGACGGCGAGAAAGCTCAGATGACGCCCAAGGAATACGATCTGCTGTTTTATTTGGTGAGAAATATGAACATTGCTCTGTCACGAGACAAGCTGCTTGAAGAGGTGTGGGGTTACGACTTTTACGGCGACGACAGAACGGTTGATACTCATATAAAAATGCTAAGAAACAGTCTTGGCCAATACAGAAATCTTATTGTAACGCTGAGAGGAATGGGGTACAAGTTTGAAAAAATTTGTTAGTAAGCCCGGATTTTTTCAGAGCGTGAAAAATCTGTTTGATCCCAGAAACCACAGCCTGAGTACAATGGTATGGGTGTACTTCACCTGTTTTTCGCTGCTTATTATGATTATGATGTGGGTTATACAGTTTTTCTTTCTGGAAACCTACTACCGTGCGGCCAAAATAAGGAACGCTGAGGAAATATGCCTTGATATTGAAAACAACATTCAAAGTCCGAATATCAGTGATGTAATATCAAGTCTCGCTTTCAAAAACGGAGTTTGTATTGTCGTTACGGATATGTCTGGAAATGTGCTGTTTGAAGAGAATAACCTGGGGCGCTTTTCTTTTTTGTATGATGACGTTTACAAAAGATACGGCGAAAGTATGTATAAGCTTCGTACAAAGCTTTTGCAGGGAAATGATGAGTACGCTTCAGAAATGTATAAGAACACTCATTTTGAGAGCGATGAGCTTATCTGCGCATCAATTGCAGACGCTGCCGACGGCTCTCAAAGCATAGTGTATGTTGAAACTACAATAGAACCTGTTACCGTTTCATCCCAGCTTTTCAACAATCAGCTTTTTTTTATAACCATTATTCTCATTGAGCTTAGCTTTATAACGGCCATACTGTTTTCTAAAATGATATCGCGCCCGATCGCCAATATAAATGAAACCGCCAAAAAATTCGGTGCGGGGGATATGGACGTCGAATTTAAGGGCACGGGCTACAAAGAGGTAGCGGAGCTTTCAGATACGCTGAATAACGCAAAGGATGAAATATCCAAGGTGGCTAATCTGAGAAAAGAACTTATTGCCAATGTTTCCCACGACCTTAGAACTCCGCTTACTATGATAAAAGCATACGCTGAGATGATTAGAGACCTTTCGGGAGATAATCCGATTAAGCGCGAGGAACACATAAACGTTATCATAGAAGAATCCGACCGCTTGTCTGCGCTTGTAAATAATCTATTGGAGCTTTCAAAGCTAGAGAGCGCAAACGCAGAGCTTAACATAAGTGAGTTTTCTGTGCACCGACTGCTGGACGACGTTATGATGCGCTATAAAATCCTCATTGAGCGGGACGGATATAATATAAAGCTTATCAGGGACGCGGACAGAATTGTAAAGGCTGACTATGAAAAGATGTCTCAGGTTTTGTATAATTTTATAAACAACGCCGTTAACTATTCCGGCGACAGCAAGGATATTGAGGTAAAACAGACAAATTCAGGCTCCAGGGTAAGGATTGAAATAATAGACCACGGAGTGGGAATTTCAAAGGAAATGCTGCCGGTAATATTCGACAGATATTACAGAGGAAACAAAACTCAGCGCGATGTGGTCGGAAGCGGAATCGGTCTTTCAATTGTAAAGGGAATTTTAAAAAGCCATTCTTTGCCGTTCGGCGTTTTCAGCGAGGAGGGAAAGGGCTCTGTGTTTTGGTTTGAGTTTCTATCTGCCGTATCAGCTGACAATGACGCGGCAGCTGTGGATTTCAAGAAAAAACGCCGCCAGGGAAAAAACAGATCGGAGAATTTATGAGACTTATATTTATAGGAGACGTCGTTTCAGACAGAGGAATAGACTTTTTAGAGGAAAAAATGTATTCTATAAGAAAAGAATACGCCCCTGACATTATTATAATAAATGGAGAAAACTCCGCTAACGGCAACGGTGTTACCGAACATTCCGCAAAGAGGCTTTTCTCGCTTGGAGCTGACGTTATAACTACGGGGAACCACGCTTTTTCAAGGCGGGAAAGCGTAAGTCTCTTTGACGAAAACGACTTTTTACTGCGCCCGGCAAATTATCCCCACGGCGTTGCAGGAAAAGGCGCGTGCCTGATTGATCTGAGCAAAACGCAGATAGCAGTGATAAATCTTATGGGAACGGTTTTCCTTGATTCTCTTGACAATCCTTTTTTAAAGGCGGACGAGATAATAAACCGACTCGCTACCAAAAATATTATCGTTGATTTTCACGCTGAGGCCACGGCGGAGAAAAAGGCTATGGGCAATTATTTAAGAGGAAGGGTAACCGCGGTTCTGGGAACGCATACTCATGTTCAGACAGCCGACGAGACGATTCTTGACGGACATACGGCTTATATAACAGACGTAGGTATGACAGGTGCGGAGGATTCGGTGCTGGGTGTTGACTCTGACATTGCAACAAGAAAGCTTGTATTTCATTTTCCGTGTAAGTTCCAAACAAGCCAGAACGCTCAATTTGTCAATGCGGTTATAATAGAATTCGATGAGTGTTCGGGAAAAGCAACAAAAATAGAACGCATTATTAAGCGATAATGCACAAAAATACCCAAACACTATTGACATTTTCTATAAAACTTGTTAATATGTTAATAGACAAAAGCAATTACAATATTTATCTAGACATTCTACCCACTACTTAATTTTTCAATATTTGCGAGTTCTCAGTGGAGGTAAATAAGATGGAGGTATTGAAAGTTTCATCGCATTCCTCTCCCAACTCTGTTGCCGGTGCAATCGCCGGGATTTTAAGAGAGTCGGACGCTGTCGAGGTTCAGGCGGTAGGAGCGGGTGCGACAAATCAGGCTATAAAAGCTATAGCCATTGCAAGGGGATATCTTGCGCCTGTCGGAATTGATTTAGTTTGTATCCCATCATTTGCAAACATCGTGATTGATGGTGAGGAAAGGACGGCCTTAAGGCTAATTTGTGAAAACAGGTAATTTTGATTTCCAGGATTTTTTCTATTTCATCCTTTCATACTAAGAAGAAAAAGCAACAACTTTGGTTGTTGCTTTTTCTTTTTTAGATAAATGCGTCAGGAATTTTTCTGACCTTTAAAATCGACATTTCTTTTGCAGTTACAGATTTATAATATATTTGTGGGCAGCTTTTTTATGTTCCAATTAAGAAACAAAGATAGATGAAAACCAGTATTGTTATTTTATAAAGCGGTGAGACCAGTGGATGTATATGTAGACATTTTGATTCTTACAAACGTGTACGTTACATATTTCTTTATAAAAGCTGTTGAGGTTTCAGTACACAAAAAATACTCTGCGGCAAGAGTTTTATCCGCCTCCCTTATCGGGGGAATGTCGTCAATGCAAATTCTTTTAACGGGAAATCTTCTGATAAGCGGTGGCATAAAGCTTTTAACTCTTTTTCTTATTTCAGTGATTTTAGAGGGTCTGAATTTTAAAGCCATTTTGAAAGCGTGCGGTGCAATTTTGTCTGTAAACTTATTGTTTATAGGTATTTGCTTTGTGCTGTGGAAAGCATTGGGACGTGCGGTGATTGTAATCGGTGTGACCGTTTATTTTGACATATCGCTTATAATGCTGGCTGTGGTGACTATACTTACCTATGCTGTGTTCTGGCTGTACGACTATCTGTCGTTTCGCTGTGCCTCAAAGAGGGGAGCGACTGTCTGTGTGAAAACCGACCTTGACGAAATTACTCTTGACGGAATAAGCGATACGGGAAATTCCCTTTACGATTTTTTTGCACAGAAGGCTGTTATCGTATGCTGTTCTCAGGAGCTTGAGAAGGCGTTTGACAGCAAACGGTTTAAGCTTTTGCCATATCAGACGGTCAACGGCAGCGGTATGATAAGGGTTTATACTCCAAAAAGTGTGCGGATTGACAATAAGCAGGTGGATGTCAATATCGGAATGACAAATCTGGGAAGTCCCAGAGCGATTTTTAACCCCAATATTTTAAGATAAGGACTAATTACGATGATTACAAACAGGCTGAAGCTTTTCTTACACAAAACACTTGCAAGAATATTTTCAAACGGATTTGATATTGATTACATAAACGGAGCCGATTCTCTTCCGCCTCCGCTGGGTCCCAAGGAAGAGCAGATTGCGTTTGAACTGCTAAGGTCGGGAGACAAAAAGGGAAAGGAGCTTTTGATTGTTCACAATCTTAGGCTTGTAGTTTATATAGCTAAAAAGTTTGAATCTACCGGCATAGGGCTTGAGGACCTGATATCCATAGGTACGATTGGGCTTATTAAGTCTGTAAACACCTACAATCCTGACAAAAATATAAAGCTTGCCACATATGCGTCTCGCTGTATCGAAAATGAAATACTTATGTTTCTGAGAAAGTCCAACCAGCACAAGAACGACATATCAATAGACGAGCCGCTTAATATCGATTGGGACGGAAACGAGCTTTTGCTTTCCGACATTCTCGGCACTGAAGACGACATAGTTATGCGCGGCGTTGAAAGCGAAGTGGAGCGAGAGCTGGTGCTCAAGGAAATAGACAGTTTAAGCGGCAGGGAAAAGACCATTATGAAAATGCGATTTGGAATTGACACCGGGCATGAGATGACCCAGAAGCAGGTGGCGGATGTTGTTGGGATCTCTCAGTCGTACATATCAAGGCTTGAAAAGAAAATTCTTAAAAAGATAAGGAGAAATCTTGAAAAAATATGCTAGCGAATATATAAAAAATCCCCGAACGGTAAATTCGGGGATTTTTGCAGTATAGAATATTTAACGCTTTGAGAACTGCGGCGCACGCCTTGCGGCTTTGAGGCCGTACTTCTTTCTCTCCTTCATTCTCGGGTCACGGGTCAGAAATCCCGCTGTCTTTAGCGCTGGGCGAAGCTCTTCGTTAAATTCAAGAAGGGCTCTTGCAATTCCGTGCCTGATAGCTCCTGCCTGACCTGTTACACCGCCGCCTGCAACCGTGCATACAATGTCAAAGCTTTTTTCATTTCCGGTAATTGTAAGAGGCTGACGAACTATAAGCTTCAAGGTCTCAAGACCGAAATAATCGTCTATATCTCTGCCGTTAATAGTGATAGCACCGGTTCCCTGATAAACACGAACTCTGGCAACAGAATGTTTTCTTCTACCTGTTCCGTAGTAATATGGTGACTTTGATTCGTACATATTAAAGCTCCTTTCTTAAATTAAAACTCGCAAACTTCAGGAGTCTGAGCTGCGTGTTTGTGCTCTGCACCCTTATAAACTCTAAGACGTGTTGCCGCCTTTCTTCCGAGAGTGTTGTTTGGGAGCATTCCCGTAACCGCAAGCGTCATAGCTTTGTCAGAACTCTCAGACATAAGCTTTGAATACTTGACTTCCTTAAGTCCGCCGATCCAGCCGGTGTGCCATCTGTAATACTTCTGATCAAGCTTTTTACCCGTAAGTACGGCCTTGTCAGAGTTGATGATGATTACATGATCGCCGCAATCAGCGTGAGGAGCATAGGTTGGTTTATGCTTTCCGCGAAGAATGTGCGCCGCTTTTGCCGCAACTCTTCCGAGCGGCTTGCCGGCAGCATCAATTACATACCACTTGCGTGTGATGTCGTTTTTCTTTGGCATATAAGTTGACATAATCTTTTCCTCCAAGTTTTATTTTTCATAAGCTCTGCAACACAGCATATAAGCAGAGTAAAACGCAACATTGACAATTATATACTGTTAAAATCTGATTGTCAAGTCTCAATTTACAAATTTTTAAAATATATCTGTTTTTCTCGTAAAATCTCTTGCATTTTCTTTAATTCTCTCTAGAACTCATGCTTCGTTTCAATGTTTACAATTTGTTAATATTTTACTGCTTTATGCCCCATCCATCAATACCGCTTCGTCGAAGTGCGCCGAAAATCCTGTCGCTGAAGCCTTTATCTGCATGGTTATTTTCATTGAGCCAGTTTTTAAATTCCTCTCTCTTGGTGTGTCCGTCAACAGGACAATGACTTTTTATAATCTGAATGTCATTTTTTGCTGTCGCTTTCTTTATTTCCTTTTCGGGTGCAAAGACAAGCGGTCGTATTAGGGTTATGTCTTTTCTTGAAAGGTAGCTTTTCGGCGCAAAGCAACCTATTCGACCCTCAATAAACAGATTCATCATAAACGTCTCGACAACGTCGTCTCTGTGGTGTCCGAGCGCCAGCTTATTGCACCCGAGTGCTTTTGTCATATCATGCAGAGCGCCCCTTCTCATTCTTGCGCATAAAGAGCAGGGGTGTTTTTCGTTTCTGAGATCAAAAACGATTTTTCCTATGTTTGATCGCTGGATGTGGTACTCAACGCCGAGCTCTTTGCAAAGCTCTTCTACAGGGGAGTAATCAGTCATAACACCTTCAAACTGCGGATCAAGCGTTATTCCGACTATATCAAAATCTATTCCTATGAATTTTTTTAGTCGAACAAGACCGGAAAGCAGCACAAGGCTGTCTTTACCGCCGGAAATGCCTACAGCAACTTTGTCGCCGTTTTGCAAAAGATCAAATTCAATAACGGCCTTTCTCATATATCCTAAAATTTTTTGCAATATGATCACCTGTTGTAAAATTTGGGATAAACCCATATCTGTCAGTATATCACATTTAAAAATTTTTGTCTATATTTTAAATTAGCTATTGACAAATTTAAAACACATGATATAATATAATATATGAATAATCATTCATATATAGGAGGCTGTTATGTCGGATAAGATATTAAAAGAGCACAAAGAGTGCGGCGGAAAGAATATTGACAAAGTAAAGAGGCTTGAAAATGAGGTTTTGGGCGAAGAGGAGGCATATGATCTATCGGAACTGTTTAAGGTTCTGGGCGATGCGACAAGACTTAGAATCCTGTTTACCTTGGTTAAGGGTGAAATGTGCGTATGTGATATTGTCGAACTAGTAGATGTTACACAGTCGGCAGTTTCTCATCAGCTCAGGGTGTTAAAGCAGTCGAGACTCATAAAATACCGCAGAGAGGGAAAAAGTGTTATTTATTCCATTTCGGACGAACACATAAAAAACATAATCGCTATGGCACTTGAGCACGTGAACGAATAACATATTAAGGTGATGATTTATGGAAAAGACTACTTTGTATTTGAAGGGACTGGATTGTCCTCACTGCACCGAAAAGATCGCAGACAGAATAAAAAAGCTTTCTTCCGTTAAAAACAGCGAGCTCAGCTTTGTGTCAAAAAAGCTGACTTATGACGAAGTGGATAGAACGGCTGTAAGTGACATCAAAAAAATAGTTAAGGAGATAGAGCCTGATGTAAAGGTCGTCGAAGAAAAGTCGGACGATGACGAAAAAGACGCAACTCTTTTTGATCTTGTGAGGCTGATAGCGGCGCTTATTATATTTGCGGTTTCCTTTATACCGAAAATATCTGCCGTAAGCGTATGTCTTGTAGTTTTGGCGTATGCCGTTTCGGGTTATGACGTTGTAATAAATTGTGTGAGAAACATAATAAAGCTCCGTCCGTTTGACGAGTGCTTTCTGATGACCGTCGCAACGGCAGGAGCTTTTGCTCTGGGCGATTATCATGAGGCGGCGGCAGTAATGATTTTTTATCAGGTAGGAGAGCTGTTTCAAAGCTATGCCGTTAAGCGTTCCAGAAAGTCTATAACAGGCCTTCTTGCGCTGCGTCCTGACAAGGTCAGCGTAAAGCGCAACGGCAGGATAATATCCCTTTCGCCGGAGCAGGTGAGGGTTTCTGATGTTGTTGTTTTAAAAGCAGGAGAACGAGTGCCGCTTGACTGTAAGCTTTTGGAAACGGACGCAGACTTTGATATGTCCGCTCTTACCGGGGAATCCGTTCCCGTTTCTGTAAGCGAAAACGGCGAGGTTTTGTCCGGCAGCATAAGTATTTCAAAAAGGGTTGAGCTTGAGGTCATAAGACCGTTTTCTGAGTCCGCAATGTCTAGAATTCTGGATATGGTAGAAAACGCATCGGCTAAAAAAGCAAAAGCAGAGCGCTTTATAACCAAGTTTGCAAAAATATATACGCCTGTTGTTGTGGTCTGTGCTCTGATGCTGGCGCTTATTCCTTTTTTGGCTACAGGTTTTTCGATTGAAGCATTAAAGAATTGGGGATACAGAGCGCTTTTGTTCCTTGTTGTATCCTGTCCGTGTGCGCTTGTCGTTTCAGTTCCGTTGGGATTTTTTGCGGGAATAGGCGGCGCTTCCAGAAGAGGAGTACTTATAAAAGGTGCCAACAGTATAGAAATTATGTCTAATGTCAGGCGGATCGCATTTGACAAAACAGGAACGCTCACCTCTGGAAAATTTAAAGTGAGCGGTATAACAGCGAATAATGCCGATGAGGCAGATGTCTTAAAGCTCTGCGCATACGCAGAGCTTAACTCCAACCATCCGATAGCTAAAAGCATTGTTGAGGAATACATCAGTCGCGGAGGTATACCCGATGAATCTTTAGTTTCACATACGCGTGAGATTTCCGGAAGGGGAATTAAAGCAATTGTGGATGGCAAAACACTTCTTGCAGGAAACAGACGGCTGCTTTTTGAAAACGGCATAGAGACAGATGATAAGATCAGCGAAAACACCTGCGTATACGTTGGATATGACGGAAAATTCATAGGAAGTGTAATTCTTGAAGACGATATAAAGCAAAACGCTCAAAGTATGATATCAACACTAAATAATATGGGAATTGAAACGGTAATGCTGACGGGTGACAGAGATTGCGCCGCATCTGCCGTTGCCAAGCGGCTTGGCGTTGCAAAGTATTGTTCTGAGCTTCTGCCCGAGGGCAAGGTTAAATATATTGAGCAGATGCTCAATAAGGGAGAAAAAACAGCTTTTGCCGGAGACGGAATAAACGATGCTCCGGTTCTGGCAAGAGCAGATATAGGCATCTCTATGGGAGCGCTTGGCTCTGACATTGCGATAGAAACCGCAGATGTAGTTATCATGAACGACGATGTGGGTAAGATAACGACTCTGCTAAATGTGTGTAAAAAGACCATGAGTATCGTAAAAACTAACATTGTTTTTGCAATTGCCGTCAAGGTTTTGGTTCTGATACTGGGTGCTTTGGGATATACCGATATGTGGGCTGCCGTGTTTGCCGACGTTGGAGTTGCGCTTATCTGTGTTTTGAACTCACTTAGGGCGCTTAGAATAAAAGAGTAGATAATATGAAAATTCCCGACAGCTTCAGTTGTCGGGAGTTTTTATTGCAATCAAAATAAGCCTCCGGGTAAAATGGTAATGCGGTGTCAAACTACGGTGCCACTTTTAAGGACTGTGCAAGCCACCGATTTACCGGTGGTCTTGACTAAAGCCATTAAGATCATTAGGATACTTGAAAATATCAACCAGATGATTTATAATATCTGTATAGCCTAATGGGAGGCGCGAGGTGACAACGTCGAATTTGATAAGAGAGTTGTTTGAGAAAAAGAATATAAGTCTGGTGGAACTTTCTCGGCGCATTGGGCAGACCCCGCAAAATTTAATAAGAAGTTGCAGCGTGGTACGGTTTATTATGATGAAATGATAATGATTGCAGAAGCATTGGGTGTGAATTATGAGCAGGCATTTGTTTTGCCGGATGGAGAGAAAATTGGCTTTTAAGTAAAAAAGGGAAAGAGGTAGGGATATATGGAACGAAATTTATTAGTCGGAAACGGCATTAATATCTAATTTAGTGGAATTGATGTGTACTCTGGCTCTGCTACGATGAATTGAGCTATTGAAAATATCAAAGCAGGAAAATATACGGTTTTAACAGAAAATGTTTTGTCCATAGATGAACAGATTGAACTCCTAAATAGACTGGTTAAAGTGATTGATCAAATAAAAGCAGGTAAATGTAGAAGCAAAGCGGATGGCCTATTTATGCTTATGGAATTGGTATTATTGAGAGGGTAAGCTATAACCTGCCCAAATCGGATAACGCCAGACAGCCTTAGTGACCGCCGGAGAAAGAAGCGGCGATTATGGATGCATTGAAGCATTATGGTATCATAGAATAAACGGAGGCATTGAATATGAAAAAGATGGAACTGATTTTATTAATGGTTCTTGTGGTTATCCTTTCTGGATGCAACCATGAAAATGAACAGGTTAAGTTGCTAGATACAGTAAATCAGATTCAAGGAATGGAGAACTATGAACCTTCCGGTGATTTGTCGAGAACATTTAGCGAAAATATAGTATATCAGGTGGCTGATATCTCCTGGAAAGGTAATTCCGGTGTCGCGGAAGTGAAAGTAACGACACCTGATTTGGAGCAGGTTATTTCAGATGCTATACAAGCAGCTATCGATGAGCAGGGAACAGAGGATTACGATATATTGCTTGACAATGTTAAGAAAAATATCCAATCCATTCTGGATTCT
Source organism: uncultured Clostridia bacterium (assembly GCA_947625195.1). GTDB lineage: Bacteria > Bacillota > Clostridia > Oscillospirales > Ruminococcaceae > UMGS1601. The sequence continues at coordinate 83,469 of CANQNK010000004.1, forward strand.
GAGGATTACACAACTCTCCAGAGTACCATTGAGATGAATACAGAAAAAACAAAAGATGGATATAAGCTTATCAGCAACGAAGAATTTGAAAAGATTATTTCAGGAAATCTGGAAGAGATTTTCTTTCAAGCTTTGAAGGAGGGACTTGCAAATGAGAACTCAAATTAATCATAGTTTGAAACGATGCCTTTTTCTATGTATTGTAATTGCCATATTACTTTCGATTATCGGAATTTGTGGAATCAATGCTCATGCGACAGAAAACGACTTTGAAGAAGTCACGCTTTCACTGAATAGTAATGTTGCTGACGATTTTTCAATCAATGCATACTTATGCGATTCAATTCACTATATTACCATCGATGATTTGTGTTCGCTGACACGGTGTTCTCAGTCTACAAAGGGAGATACCATTTCTGTTACACAGGGGTTTTGGAGTGTTACCTTTGATACAGAGAATCAACGGTTTGATGACGGATATCAATCTGTTTCCATAACAATCCTGGAAGTGTCGGCAAACGAATATGCTGTACCAGCACTTATGTTTCTGAGCTATTTTAAGGCTATCGCATTTATTAAAGATGATACTCTGTATTGTAGAATGCCAGAAATTACTGCATGGGAAGCTTTAAATATTGATTTTGGAAATTCCCTGGTTGATATCTATGAGTTATATGGTGGAAAAGGAAATGTTACACTGTCGTTAACCTTGGATATTATCATGGATTTCATTATGGGGGATATGTCTACATCGGATGAGTATTTAAGCGATGCGTTCCTTAATGCACTTAAAGTCAACTTATATGACTACGACTCTGTTCAGAAATACGAAGAATCAAGTCAAAATGAATTATACTCAGATCTTCACTCTGATAGTGGAAAGGACTTCGTTGAAGCGATTAAAGACACTTTATCTTTTGTGGCTGAGCCAACTCAATGGTATATCCAGTATTACAATAATGCCATCGAAAAATCCTTTGTTAGTCTTGCGTATGATGCCGTTGAAGCCGGTCAACACGCTGATGTAACGCATTATGGTGATAAATTTTACGAAGCATTCACTGAAAAGAACAAGACAAGTGAAACAGCAAAAAAGTATTTTGATAATGCAGACTATGTAATGCTGTTTGTTTCTGCCGCTGTAGATACAGCACAGCAAATGAAGTACACAAATGCCACAGATAATCTGGTTTACAACGTAATGGGGAAAGAAAATCTTAATTCTCTTGGAATATCAGCCGATGATAATGACTGGTTTACTGTCGCAAACCGTTACCAGAATGTGCTGGGTGTTGCTACAACACAGCTTGAGGCAGAGGCTATGCAACTCTTTACTGATAAGCTGTGCTGGGAGAAGTTGATTGGTACTGGCGTATCAAGTGCGGCTGGCATAAGTAGCGGAGCTTGGACATTTAGCCTGAACGTTGCTCGTTTGTTTGTTGAAAACTTTCCTCTAACAAGCTCTTCGGTCGAAGCCTTTAAAGCGGATCAGAGAGCGTTGTACTTATCTGAATTACAGCAAAATGTGTACCGGATAGCATATAATACGCATCTGAATATGCAAGGTCAATGGGATAATACTGAAATCTATAGTAAGTATATTCAAGCATTACAACTATACTGCCGAACCTCGATTGCCATGTACGAAAACTTGATTACAATGGTGGACGAGTTCGGACAGAATCGAGATTACTGGACAAATCTTTTCCAAGCCCGAATTGATATGCTGGCAGTATCTCTATATCAATTGACTGTGCTTCAGGATGATGGAATTAATAATTGTTTGCCACTTGATTTATCTACTTTTGAGTATAATGCAGGTGCTAATAATATTTTTGAAATGCTACCTTCAAAATTTACGTTTTCTAGTGGTGCAGGTGGATGGGCTACAGTGATTACACTAAATGATGATGGATCATTTAAAGGCCAATATCATGATTCTGATATGGGTGATTCAGGAACCGGATATTCAAAAGGTACAGAATATATCAGTGATTTTAGCGGTAAATTTACAATGCCTAAAAAAATCAACGAGTATATTTACTCGATGAATCTTGAATCACTTGATGTTGAAGGAACTTCTGGTACAGTGTATTACGAAAATGACATCAAGTACATTGTTTCTGATCCATACGGTTTTGATAATGCAGATGAATTTCTAATTTATTTACCAGGATGCCCATTAGAAGAAACATCAGAAGAATTTCTCTCATGGTCGTTTATAAATACTCAAATAAGAAATACCATTCCAACAGGAGTGTACGGAATATATAATGTAGGTGGGATGAAAGGCTTTATGGGAGAAGATGATAATAGTCTATGGAGAAAAACATACACGTATTCTTATAATACCTATAGATCAGAACTACAGCCAAGCTACTATTCCGAGAGCCATTTAATTTTTTGGCCAGAATCAGGTGCTGCGACATTGGAATTAGGATTTGATTGGAGCAATGATAGCCAAACAGAATTTATTGCTTCTGATGACGGAGGAACTGGAGAGTATAATATATCATTAGATTTTAATGAGGATTTTAGTTCGGTAAAGGTTACGCTAAAAAGCATATCTGGTTTCAATTTAGAGCCATGGGGAGGTAGCGATGACGGAACACTCTCAGTTGAATATCAGGTTGAATAATGGATTTTGTAAACAAGTGAAAATAGCGCTTCAATTTCCCTGTTCCGCTGAATGGTAAGGAAGTGACTGAGCTTCCCTTGGAAAATGAGACAACTATTGAGTGCTTAGTATTGATGTCAAGGGTCGGAAAATAAGGATACAAATCTTAATTTTTATACGAAGGAGATTTTTAAATGAACACTTATGAAAAAGCGCGCGCGTATATCCTGCGCAACGCCCGCCCTATTGATCTTGCCATATTCAGGTATCCCTATGTCGTGTTTGAAGTGATATAGTTAAAGAAAAACTTGGAGGTTATACATATGATTGATTCAAGATGCGGACTTCACTGCACTGGATGTGAGTATAAGGAGACATGCGGTTGCGGCGGATGTATCGAAACAAACGGGCATCCTTTCCATGGGGAATGTCCTGTTGCGATATGCTGCCAGAATAAAGGTATCATACATTGCGGCGAATGCGCTGATATTCCCTGTGAGCTTCTGATGCAGTATTCTTGTGATCCTGAGCACGGGGATACTCCTCAAGGTGCACGAATTGAACAGTGTAAAAGGTGGGCAAATGTATGATAAATAATTTTTCGGATTTTTGCGACGTACTGATGAAATGCGGTTTCTCTATGGGAGGAGGCAACCCAAAAGGCATCTATGCCGTAATTCCTTACGGATGGCAGGAACAGGACAGCATCTTATCTCCTATAAAGTGGCACACAGGAGACTTTGAAACAGATCCGTGGGAATGGCGGATGCGAGTTTTGGAAGAACGGGATGATATCGCTTATTCAAAGCTCTTTTTTCGCGCAAGCGGATATATCACAAAGGACTGGTATCCGTACTTTTATGCTGTCCGAAGAAACGGCGAAACCTTCGATGAAGCCTATGAAAGCGGTACGATAAGCGAAATGGAAAAACGGATATACGCCATTGTTTCCGCCGGAGAAATTCCTCTTCATGAAATAAAGCAAAAAGGTGGATTTAGTCGGGAAGACAATGCAAAGTTTGAACGTGCGCTCGTTGAGCTTCAAATGCGTATGTTTATCACTATGTGCGGTAGGGCGCAAAAAAAGAATAAATACGGCGAGGGCTATGGATGGAATAGCACTGTATTTACAACAGTAGAGAATTTTTGGTATACTCGTTCATTTACCTTACCACACCTCGATCCCATCGAAAGCTATGATTTGATAAAGAAGCAGATTCTAAAGCTGAACCCGCAGGCAGAGAAGAAGGCAATCAATAAGTTTATTCGTGGATAGGAATGGGCGTGAAACTTCATGTGCGGACGGTGCATGTGGAGTATGTAGTGCTGATGTCAAAGGTCAACGAGTAGGAGGTCAAAATAATGCAGGTACAGTGTTTTTTAGAAAAATTAAAGCAGTGATATGACGGTTCCCTGTGATGGTGGGATAATCAACATACGTGTTGGGGCAATTATCTTGCAGGACGGCAAATTTTTAATGGTGGGTAACGAGCGTTCATTCTGTTGGTGGACGTATAAGGTTTGGAGAAACCGCTGAGGAGACGGTTATACGGGCGGTTTTAATAGGAGGGCAGCGCCCACCTTTTGGCTCTTATATCTTTAATAGTGGCGAGCAGCATCCCTGTTGACATGGGGTGTACGGAGAGCAACGGCAGTCTCGCCTGCCGGCTCGGTCGGAGCTTTTGCGTCTGGTGACGCAAAGGTCGCCACCGGCGACCCGCACCCCTTCGTCGGGAATATACAAAGTGGTGTTAAAAGTGTAGCTGATCAGAAGGCATAGTCTATATAAAAATCAAATCCGGCGATATGTTTGTTCATATCACCGGATTATTTTACTTGATCATTTCGAGTATTTCGGATTTTGAAACAACCCCTACTGATCGTTCTGTTGGCTTTCCGTTTTTTATTACAGCAAGTGTCGGAATGCTGTCTATGTCAAATTTTTCGGCGAGCTGCGGCTCTTCGTCAACATTTATTTTTCCGATAGTTACTTCCTCGTTTTCGTCTGCAATCTCGTCAATAACCGGAGAGAGCATCTGACACGGGCCGCACCAAGTCGCCCAAAAGTCTAACAGCAAAGTCTTATCGCTGCTTAACAACGATTCAAAATTTTCAGATGTAACTGTAATTAACGGCATTTTCAGTCCTCCTTTGATTTATAATAAAGCCTGCAATGACAGTATCCTTCAAAGTTAGGGTCGGCGATCTGCTCTCTGAACTCCTTGCACATACATAGATTATCCTCTGTTCTGTCAAGCTTGCAGGGACAGTATCCGCCCTTGCGCTTAAGCCCCTCCTTAAGCTTTTTGACAATCTCCTCATCTTCATTGTATCTTACCGCCATTGTGTTCACCTCATAATAATTATTCCCAAAAGAATTAAAAATACTATCTGTTTTTCAGTTTAAGCATTACCTGTCTGATATCCACCCCGAAAAATCTCAAGGGCTCGAACGATAGAAGACGTGAGATTATTCTGTCGTCATATTTTTCCTTTAGCTCTGAAAGGGACAGATTTGTGGAAACGATCATAGGTCTTTCAAGATTTATTCGATTGTTGATTATATTATACAGCACTGAATTAAATACAGTGGAGTTGAATTCACTTCCAAGGTCATCAAGAATGACCAGATCTGCGTCATTCAATACCTCAAGTGTGTTTCCCGTATCTCTGCCGAACTGTTCGTTCTGTATTTTTACAAGAAAGTTCTGAACCGAGTCGAACGCCACATTTCTGCCGGACAGGATAAGCTCTTTTGCCATGCACGAGGAGATAAAGGTCTTACCTAGTCCTGTTTTTCCGAGCATAAACAGGCTGGGGGAGTCCTTTGAAAAACTGTCAGTGTATTTTTTACAGTAATCCCTCAACATCTTCATTTTCTCCTGCGGATTTATTCCGTTGGAGTCCGGCGTATTAGGATAGTACTCAGCCTTAAAGTCTGAAAAATCTGAAAGCTTTATGTGGCAGTTTTTGGATATTTGAATAATTGAGTATTTGTTTATAAGTCGGTCAAAGCAGCCGCAGCGTCTTCCGGAAACAAAACCCGTATCCTTACATCTTTCGCAGGTGTATTTAGGTAAAAGATAATCAGAAGGGTATCCGAAGCTTGTAAGTAAAGCTTTAATTTTTTGCTGGTTTAAAAGATTCTCGTTTTTCAATTGTTCTATCAGCTCTGATATGTTGCCTCTGTGTGCGCAGATGGCCTTGGAAATTTCTATGCTCGTGTTAAGTATATTTCTTTCAAGCCTTAAGATTTCGGGGAATTTTGTCGAAATTTCAACACGTCTGCGTTCTGTTTCCTCCTCAGCGATCCTGCGCCTTTGGTCAAGCTCATTTTTTGCCGCTTTGTATGCTTCGGTCATTGTTTCACTCCTTGTTGTCGCTTAAAAAGTTGATCGAAAACTTCTCATAATCCTCAATATCGTAAGAAGTTTCTCTTGTCGTCTTACTTTTTTTATTAGGCATGTCAAGTCTTTCAATGTCGCCTACGGACTTCACGCCTTCATTTTCCCAGTTTTCCAGTATTTTATTCATATACGGAAAGCTCAGCTTGCCGGTATTGTCAAGAGTTCTGTCGTAAGCCGCTTCAATAAGGCTTTCGTCATATTTTTTTTCATACCACGACTGTACCGTTTTTGATTGCTTTGAGGAAAGATTGCTGCCGATACCCAAAAGCTTTTTTATTCTGCTTTCAAAGCTATGTCTTTTTGCCATTCTGCGAACTTCTTTTTCAATGTCCCTGTAATCGGTTTTGCCGTCTTCAAACAGAGATTTTGCAACAGTTTCAACATACCTCAAAGCTGATTTTTCAATACTGACGCAGTATTCTACCAGAAGTATTATCGACTGAACCTCAAAGCCGTAATATTCGTACAGGTTTATGTAGCCGCACCTTTCTGAAAAACGCAGCTCTCTGCCTAGAGTCAGTTCAAGCTGGTCAAATAAAAGCTTTACACTTGAGTTTGAATTTACTATCTGAGCTATTTCCTTTGACGAATACTTAGCGGGAGATTCCTGCATGGCGGGTTCGGAGTACGGGCTCAGCCCGATCAATGAATCTGCGCGCTTAGAATTCTTTTGCCCGCAGATAGAGATTATCCCGACATTTTGCCAGTATAAAACGGCGTTGTCGGCAGTATCGGATGTAACGCCGGTTTGATCGATGATCTCCTGCGTAGAAATGTCGTCAGTTTCCGCGCTGAGTATGTAAAGCAAGACTTTATAGTAGTCACCTTGCGTTTTATTCAGATTTCCTTCAACCGCTTTGCAGGGGACAGATATAAACTTGCCTCTGTTGACAATCACAATTTTATATTCCATAATATAGCTTTGCCTTTCCCAAATAAGCGCAGGTTGTGCGTACAATTTCATAAAATAGTATATCACAAATCATAAATAAATGCAAATAGATTTCATAAACAGTCGTACACAGAATAAATTCTATTGCAGACAGGTTGCAGACATAAATCAAAAACCCCCGAAAACTCAGGGGCTTTTACGTATGGTTATGGTGCCGCTAACCGGACTTGAACCGGTACGGATTATTAGTCCGAGGGATTTTAAGTCCCTTGTGTCTGCCTATTCCACCACAGCGGCATAAAATTTACTGAATTATTATACTACAATTCAATGTTATTGTCAAGATTAAATTGTCGCAATTGTGAAGGCATACAAAAAAGCGCCTGACTTGCTTAAAATAAAGGTTTAATCTTACAAATAAATTTATTAAGGGGATTTTTTCTTGAAAATTTAAAAAAATTATGGTAAAATACATAATGAAGAGTAAAATAATATAGAATAAAACTTTTCCCAATAGCTTTATTATACGGCGGGAGATTGAAAAATGTCTAGGTTAAAGGATAATCCGCTCAGACCGTTTTTTAAAAAGCTTATTTTCAAAATGGCGGCTTTGCTTGTTATAACTTATGTCATTACAGCGCTTATAAGCTTTAGTTTAGATCTGAAAATGATCGCAGGGCTGCTCGTAGGGTTTGCTTTTATGATAGCTTCCAACCTTTTTATGGCTGACTGTATGTATTACGGTGTCATGGTAAACAGGCTGTACGCTAAGAAAATAATCGTTGGAAGCTATATGATCAGATATATTTTGTTGTTTTTGATATGCGTTTTGGGATATAAATTTATTAAAATCAACCCGTTCGGGGTGCTTATTCCGCAGTTTTATCCCAGAATTGCTATGACTATTGATAATCTGTTTAAAAAAGAGGTGAAGAATGATGCCGATACAGCAAATAAGCACGGCGGCGCTTGATATTCACGGGCCTAAAATAGTTTTCACGATCCCGGGAATCAACTGGAAAATAACCGAGACCGTGGTAGTTGGCTGGATAATAATAGCATTTATATTTGCTCTGTGCATTTTTCTGACCAGAAATTTGAAGAAAACGCCGCAGACTAAGAGACAGGTAATAGCAGAGCTTTTAGTCAGCTCGGTAAATAAACTGGTTAAGCAGAATATGGGTGCTAAGAATATGAAGTACGCCCCGTATATAGCAATGCTGATAAGCTATGCCGCTATCGGAAGCCTCGTAAGCCTTTTGGGACTTCGCTCAATGACGGCTGACGTTAACACCACCTTGACTTGGGGAGTAATGACATTTGTCCTTATAACCTATGAAAAGTTCAGAGCAAACGGCTTTTTGGGGTATTTTAAGTCTTATGCGCAGCCTGTTCCGGTAATAACGCCTATCAATATCATAAGCGAGGTTGCAACGCCTGTGTCTATGGCGTTTCGTCTTTTCGGAAACATAGCCGGCGGAATGGTAATCACAGGAATTGTTTATATGGCTCTTGCCGCTGCGTCGTCGGCGCTTCATATAAGCTTTGCGATAGGGCCGTTTTCTGTTAGCGTACTTCAGGTGGGAATCCCCGCCGTGTTAAGTGTATATTTCGACTTGTTCGCAGGATGTATACAGGCGTATATATTTGCAACGCTGACAATGGTAAACGTGGCGCAGGATTAGGTAAGTTTTGACATTTTAGGAGGACATTATGACACCTGAGGGTTTGATTTATGCGTGCTCTGCAATAGGAGCGGGTGCGGCAATGATTGCGGGAATCGGTCCCGGAATCGGAGTAAGTTATGCTGTTGGCAGTGCAGTTGACGCCTGTACGAGATATCCGGAAAGCTCCGGAGACTGTCTGAGGACAATGTTTATAGGCGCGGCAATCAGCGAAAGCATGGGCGTTTTTTCGCTTATAGTGGCGCTGCTTTTAATGTTTGCAAATCCGTTTGTTGATTTGCTTTAATGCGGTATTGGCAGAATTGTTCTGTTTGATAAAGAATATTTTTATTGGAGGATAAAACTATGGATATGGAACTTTTGGCAAAAGCAATTGTAATGGGTGCATCGGCAATCGGTGCGGGACTTGCGATGATCGCAGGTATAGGCCCCGGTATCGGCGAAGGTTTTGCCGTCGGCAAGGCGATTGAGTCTATGGCAAGACAGCCGGAAGCATCGGGAGACTGCACGAGAACTATGTTTATAGGATGCGCTATCGCTGAGTCTACGGGTATTTATGCGTTCGTTGTGGCGTTGCTTTTGATGTTTGCAAATCCGTTTATAGGCGAGCTTTAATTTATTATGCTAACCACTAAACGCTGAAACCGGGAGGTAAAAATGGCAAATATAATTTTAGCTGAAACTCCATTTTTCTCTATTGATTATGAAACGATAATCCCCGTGCTGTGCAACACGATCATTTTGTTTTTGATTTTAAAGCATTTCCTTTTTAAACCTGTGAACAGAGTGCTTGATGCCCGCAAGCAAGAGGTTGAAGACGTTTACGCAAACGCGCACGAGGCTGAGGGTAACGCAAAGAAGCTTGAAGCGGAGTACAGCGCCAGAATGGCAGGAGTAAAGGAAGAGTCGGCAAAGATTTTGCAGACTGCCACAGCCAGGGCAAATACGCGCAGCGACGAGATCATAAGCGATGCTAAAAATCAGGCGAAGAGTATAATAAGCCGTGCGAACGAAGAGATTGAGACTGAGAAAAAGAGAGCGGTGAATGAAATCAAGACCGAAATCACCGGCATCGTGTTCAACGTTGCCGAAAAGGTGGTAAACAAAAATATTTCTTCTGCCGATAACGAAAAGTTCATCGAAGAGTTTATCGACAATGTGGGTGAGCTGTAATGAACGGTTCATATGTAAACAATTACGCCGAGGCGTTGTTTGAGCTTTCATGTGAGCAGGACTGTCTTGAACAAACCTTTGAGGAACTTGGTGTGCTTGCAGAGGTTTTTAATCAAAATCCTGACCTGATAAAGTTCTTTAATCTGCCGACGGTTGAGTGGCCTGAGAAGGAACAGGTTATAATTGATGCTTTTAAAGACAAGCTGAGCGGACTCACTTATAACTTCTTAAGCGTTGTTGCGCTTAAAGGAAGAAGCGGCGGATTCTGTGAGATATATTCTGCGTTCAAGGACCTTTATAACCAAAAGATGAACATTTTAGAGGTGACCGTCTCTACGGCAGAGCCTATGTCTGACAGAATTAAAGAAAAGCTTATTCAAAAGCTTAGCTTAATTTCCGGCAAAAATATTGCGCTTCGGGAAAAGACGGATAAAAGCATTTTGGGTGGAATTGTCCTTTCCTATAATAACACTGTTTTGAGCGGAAGCATTAAGGACAGGCTTGATAAGCTGAAAGCGCAAATAGATTCTATTGTAGTATAGAATTTAGAAAGGTATGGTAAAGTACTTATGAATTTACGTCCTGATGAAATTACGGGTATTATTAAAGAAAAAATCAAAAACTATAAATCAGAACTGTCTCTTGACGATGTCGGAACGGTAGTTACCGTCGGCGATGGCATTTCAAAAATTCACGGACTTGAAAAGTGTATGGCCGGTGAGCTTTTGGAGTTTGAGGGCGGAGTTATGGGAATGGCTCAGAACCTTGAGGAAGAGTTTGTCGGAGCAGTTTTACTGGGCGATGACGACGATATCAAAGAGGGCAGTCAGGTAAAAAGAACGGGAAAGATTGTGTCTGTTCCCGTAGGCAGCGAACTTTTGGGAAGAGTTGTAAACGCTCTGGGCGAGCCTATAGACGGAAAGGGTCAGATTTTCACGTCCGAGACACGGCCGATCGAGTCGCCTGCGTTTGGAATTATTACAAGAAAATCAGTAAACAGACCTCTTCAGACGGGAATAAAGGCAATAGATTCTATGATACCTATCGGCAGAGGTCAGAGAGAGCTTATAATAGGCGACCGTCAGACGGGTAAGACCACGATTGCTCTGGATACGATTATAAACCAAAGCGATAAGGATTGCATTTGTATATACGTCGCGATAGGACAGAAAAACTCAACCGTTGCAAACGTAGTTGAAACGCTTGAGCGTGCGGGAGCGATGAACTATACAATTGTTGTGTCTGCGTCTGCAAGTGAAAAAGCTCCTTTGCAGTATATGGCTCCGTACTCCGGCTGTGCAATGGCTGAATACTTCATGCTTCAGGGCAAGGATGTACTTATTGTATATGATGACCTTTCAAAGCACGCGGTCGCTTACAGAACGATGTCGTTACTTTTGCAGCGCCCGACTGGTCGTGAGGCTTATCCGGGAGACGTTTTTTATCTGCACTCAAGACTTTTAGAGCGTGCCTGCAACTTGAATGAAGACTACGGCGGAGGCTCGATAACCGCGCTTCCTATTATAGAAACTCAGGCGGGAGATGTTTCCGCTTACATTCCTACGAACGTCATCTCAATTACGGACGGACAGATATTTCTGGAGTCTGAGCTTTTCTTCTCGGGAATCCGCCCTGCGGTAAATCCGGGTATTTCGGTATCCCGTGTGGGAGGGTCCGCTCAGATAAAGGCGATGAAAAAGGTGTCCGGCTCCTTAAAACTTATGTATTCCCAGTACAGAGAGCTTCAGTCGTTTGCTCAGTTCGGCTCTGACCTTGATAAGGACACAAAGGACAGACTTGAGCAGGGAGAGAGAATTGTTGAGGTGCTTAAGCAGGGCAAGAGCTCTCCGTTGAGTGTTGAGGATCAGGTTATTATCATATATGCCGTTACAAACGGCTTTCTTAAGGAGATCCCGGTATCCGCAGTTTTGGATTTTCAGTCGGCATTGTTCAGTCATATTCATTATTCGCACCCCGAAATTGCGGATTCTATTGCAAAAACCAAGGATCTGACCGGGGAAAATGAAAAAGAGCTTATCAATGTTTTAGAGGACTTTGTTGATAAATATAAGAAAGAATCACTTTCATAAGGGAGGTGTCTCCTAAGTGGCATCAGCCAACATAAAAGACGTAAAACGGCGTATAAAAAGCGTTGAAAGCACCATGCAGATAACAAAGGCTATGGAGCTTGTTGCTTCTTCAAAGCTAAGGCGTGCAAAGGAAAGAGCAGCGCAGTCCCGGCCGTACTTTAACACCTTGTACGAAACGATAAAAAATATTTCAAAGGACAACGCCTTTAAGGGCATTTCAAAAAGCCTTAAGGAAAGACACGCTCTTATGATCGTTATTGCCGGGGACAGAGGTCTTGCCGGCGGATTTAATCACAATGTGCTTAAAATGGCAGTTGAAAAGATAAAGGCTTTAGAGGCTGACGGTTACAAGGTATCGGTTATGCCGGTCGGTAAAAAGGCTGTTGAGTATTTTCGCAGATATAACTATCCTGTTTTCAGAGAATACCAGCAGGTTGCGGAAACGATTACGGCATATGATTGTATAGAGCTTAGCGAAGAGCTCGTTTTAAAGTATACAAGAGGAGAGTTCGGCATAGTCGAGCTTTGCTACACCACTTTTGTAAACACTCTGTCGCAGTTGCCTAAATCAGTGCGGATACTGCCGCTGAGCATTGACGATAATACAGGCGATACTAAAGAAGAAAAGAGCAATGAGCCGGAGAGCGAGGGAAAAAAGTATTCCGCATCTGTTTTATACGACCCGTCTCCGGAAGAGGTTTTTGAGCTTTTGCTTCCTAAGTACTTTGCAGGTATTTACTATGGAGCTGTGGTAGATTCTTATGCCGCGGAACAGGCGGCAAGACGTACCGCTATGGAATCCGCCAGCGACAACGCACAGGAAATGATTGATAATTTATCTCTGCTTTACAACAGAGCGAGACAGGCGCAGATAACTCAGGAGCTTACTGAGATAGTGTCAGGTTCTATTAAAAACAGCGATTAGAAAGGGTGACATAAACCTATGAGCGAAAAAAATACCGGAAGTATCGTGCAGATAGTCGGCGCAGTAGTTGACATAAAGTTTTCTGCAAACAATCTTCCAAATCTACTAAACGCAATTGAGATCGACAATAACGGTATGAGGATCGTTGTCGAGGTTGCACAGCATATCGGTGACGACATCGTCAGATGTATCGCAATGAGCTCAACTGACGGACTTGTCAGAGGAATGAGCGCTGTTGACACTGGCGGGCCGATAAAAGTGCCGGTAGGAAAGCAGACGCTGTCAAGAATGTTCAATCTTCTGGGGGAGCCTGTCGACAACAAGCCCGCGCCCGAAACAGACGAAAAGTGGGAGATTCACAGAGAAGCTCCTTCCTTTGATGAGCAGATGGCTGCAAGCGATGTTTTGGAAACGGGAATAAAGGTAGTCGATCTTATCGCACCGTACTTAAAGGGCGGCAAGATAGGACTTTTCGGCGGTGCAGGAGTCGGTAAGACGGTTCTTATTATGGAGCTTATAAACAACATTGCAAAAGAGCACGGCGGTATTTCAGTATTCACCGGTGTCGGAGAGAGGACCCGTGAGGGTAACGACCTTTACAACGAAATGATTGAATCGGGGGTAATCGACAAGACTGTACTGGTTTACGGTCAGATGAACGAGCCGCCCGGAGCAAGAATGAGAGTGGGACTTTCGGGGCTTACGATGGCTGAGTATTTCAGAGACGTTGAAGGACAGGATGTGCTGTTGTTTATAGATAACATATTCCGTTTCACTCAGGCGGGTTCTGAGGTTTCTGCGCTTTTGGGAAGAATGCCTTCTGCGGTTGGCTATCAGCCGACGCTTGCAACTGAAATGGGAGCCTTGCAGGAGAGGATAACCTCAACGTCAAAGGGTTCGATAACGTCTGTTCAGGCAGTTTATGTTCCTGCCGACGACCTTACAGACCCCGCGCCGGCAACGACCTTTGCACACCTTGACGCTACGACGGTACTTTCGCGTAATATAGCATCTTTGGGAATATATCCGGCGGTAGATCCGCTTGAGTCGAACTCAAGAATACTTGACCCCGAGATAGTAGGCAAAGAGCATTACGAGGTTGCAAGAAACGTTCAGTCTATCCTGCAAAGATACAAAGAGCTTCAGGACATAATTGCAATTATGGGTATGGATGAGCTTTCTGAGGAGGATAAGCTTACCGTAAGCAGAGCCAGAAAGGTGCAGAGGTTTTTATCTCAGCCGTTCTCTGTGGCGGAACAGTTTACCGGTATGAAGGGAAAATACGTGCCTATTAGCGAGACGATAAGAGGCTTTAAGGAGATTATTGAAGGCAAGCACGATGATCTGCCCGAATCGGCATTTCTCTTTGTCGGTACAATAGACGAGGCTGTTGAAAAAGCAAAGGGCATAAAGTAGGTGAAGCTTAAATGAACTCATATAAGCTTAAAATAATAACTCCCGAAAAGACGTTCTTTGACGGAGAGGTAACGCAGATAGTTGTAAGAACCTCAGAGGGCAACGCCGGATTTCTGGCCGGACATATAGACTATGTATCAAACGTGGTAAGCGGTCCGCTCAAGGTGAGAGTCGGTGAGGATAAAGTTTATCGAACAGCGGCTGTTTCAGACGGTATAATAATAGTTTCCGGCGGCGATGTTACTATTTTGCCCGAGTCTGCCGAGTGGTCTGATGAGATAGACCTTGAGCGTGCGGAAAGAGCAAAGAATGCGGCTGAGGAAAGGATCAAAGCGTCCAAAAAATCAGACAGTGAGTTTGATATGGCTCAGATAAAGCTAAAGCGTGCGCTTACAAGAATTTCCGTATACAATCAGACGCATACTCAACAATGACAAAAATATAAGCGGTGCAGGTAAAAAACTGCGCCGCTTTTTAAGTTTTGTTTGATTTAATTTATCCGTTTTGACCTTTTTTGCTTTTACATTTAAAGACTGGTTGTTACCTCAACTCCAAGCAAAACTCCGCCGGTTACCAACGTACCAAACTATTTTCTGTCAGTAGAGGCAGAAAGATTTAGCAGTCTCTTTTAAAAGTTTTCTCTTGAAAGGGAAAAAACATAATCGTCCATCACAAATCCGCTGCCGATGTCAGTTACTTCGCTTCTTATTACTTTCATACCCATCTTCTTGTAACCCGCAATTGCCCGGTAATTTTGCTTGTTGACCGTAAGCCATATACTGTTTAAGTTTTTTTCTTTTGCATAGTTCTTTAAAAAGTCAAAGGTTTTCTCTAAATAGCCTTTTCCTCTTTGTTCTTTTATCAGGTATAGCTTTGACAAAAAAAGAGTATTGTCGCTTTTTTGACATATAGCTGTAAAGCCGATATCCTTATAGTTGTCACGAAGGTAGTAATATTCGTATCCTTCCTTGATTGACGAGAAAATCGCTTTTGGGGACAAAAATTTTTCAAGCATATAATCAATTTGTTCAATAGTCAGAAGCTCAGAAAAAGCTTCGTGCCATATATCACTTGCGAAGGATGAAAGCTTTGTGATCTCATCACTTGATTTTACGAGCTTTTGAACCATATGTATCACCTCAAAATAATTATAAAACTTAAATCAATGCTTGTCAATATTTGTGCTTTTGCACTTGAAAAAACAGCCAAAGTATTATATAATGAAAATATATTATTTTAGGAGGACGAATCATATGGAAATGATGGATACTATCGGCTATGTTAAAAAATATGATGCCGAAGTCGGAGAGGCTATGGATAAGGAGCTTGCACGCCAGAGAAGAAATCTTGAGCTTATTGCAAGTGAAAATATAGTTTCAGGCGCCGTTATGGCCGCTATGGGAAGTGTTTTGACAAACAAGTACGCTGAGGGATATCCCTCAAAGCGTTATTACGGCGGATGTGAATGCGTAGATGTAGTTGAAAATATAGCTATCAATCGTGCTTGTAAGCTGTTCGGGGCAAAGTACGCAAATGTTCAGCCGCACTCCGGAGCGCAGGCAAACACAGCGGTTTACTTTGCACTGGTAAATCCCGGAGATACTGTTATGGGAATGAGTCTTGCTCACGGCGGTCACTTGACTCACGGAAGCCCTGTTAATATGTCGGGAAAATACTTTAACTTTGTTTCTTATGAGCTTGGCGACGATGAGAGAATAGACTACGATGAGATCGAAAGAAAGGCGAAGGAGTGTAAGCCAAAGCTTATAGTCGCGGGAGCAAGTGCGTATCCGAGAGTAATAGATTTTGCTCGGATTGGTGAAATCGCAAAGGAAGTCGGTGCGTACTTTATGGTGGATATGGCGCATATCGCAGGTCTTGTTGCTGCGGGTGAGCATCCGTCGCCTGTAGGAATTGCAGACGTTGTCACTACTACTACTCACAAGACTTTAAGAGGTCCCAGAGGAGGACTTATTTTAACAAACGATGAGGAGCTTGCGAAGAAGATAAACAAGGCTATATTTCCGGGAACACAGGGAGGGCCTCTTGAGCACGTTATTGCGGGTAAAGCAGTGTGCTTTGGCGAGGCGTTAAAGCCTGAGTTCAAGGAATATCAGCATCAGGTTGTTTTAAATGCCAAGGCTCTTGCCGAGGGGCTTGTAAGAAGAGGCTTCAGGCTGGTGTCCGGCGGAACGGATAATCACCTCATGCTGGTAGATTTGCAGCCGTTTAACATCACGGGTAAGGAGCTTGAGCACAGGCTGGACGAGGTTTATATCACAGCAAATAAAAACGCGATTCCAAACGATCCGCAAAGTCCGTTTATCACAAGCGGCATAAGAGTGGGAACACCTGCTGTGACAACCAGAGGATTAAAAGAAGAGGATATGGATATAATTGCCGAGTGCATATATTTTGCGGCGACCGATTTTGAAAGCAAGGCGGACGAGATAAGAGAAAAGGTTTGTGCACTGTGTGCAAAATATCCGCTTTATTAAACTGTTTTTGAAAGGAGTCTGAGACGGGATGCACAAGCCTTTGGCGGACAGGATAAGGCCTTATGAGCTTGACGACATTGTCGGTCAGACTCATCTTTTGGGCAAGGACAAACCGCTTAGAAGAATTATCGAAAGCGGCAGTATTCCGAATATGATTTTTTACGGCCCGTCCGGAACGGGAAAGACGACCGTTGCGCGGATAATTGCGGACAACACAAACCTGAAAATGTATAAGCTGAACGGCACCAGCGCATCCGTTTCCGATATTAAGCAGATAATTGCTTCTACCGATACGTTTGAGGGATATAACGGAATACTTCTTTACCTGGATGAGATTCAGTACTTAAACAAAAAGCAGCAGCAGTCACTTCTGGAGTATATAGAGAACGGCAAAATTACGCTGATAGCATCAACAACTGAAAATCCGTACTTTTATGTATTCGGAGCGGTAATTAGCCGATCGACTGTTTTTGAGTTTAAGCCTGTTTCGTGGGAGGAAACGATACCTGCCATAAAGCGAGCGTTTCAGATACTGGCTGACGAAAACAAGGTAAAGCTTTCTCTTGACAAGGGCGTTGTAGAGCATATTGCAAAAGGCTGCGGAGGAGACGTGAGAAAGTCTATCAATACGGTCGAGCTTTGTTTTTTATCCGCGGATAAAGCGGAAGATAAGCTGTTTGTCTCAATGGAAAACGCAAGTCTGCTTGCTCAGAAAAGCAATATGCGCTATGACAAGGCTGGGGATGAGCATTACGATATTCTTTCGGCGTTTCAAAAATCGATAAGGGGAAGCGATGAAAACGCAGCGCTTCACTACGCAGCCCGACTTATGGAGGCGGGAGACCTGCCGTCGCTTTGCAGGCGGCTTCTGGTCGTTGCGGCTGAGGATATAGGACTTGCGTATCCAATGGGGATAGTTGTTGCAAAGTCAGCTGTTGACGCCGCCTTGCAGCTGGGACTTCCCGAGGCGAGAATACCCCTGGCCGAGGCAATAATATTGCTTTGCACTGCACCTAAATCCAACAGCGCAATTTTGGCTGTTGATTCAGCTATTTCTGATGTCAAGGCAGGACTTTCGGGAAGTATTCCCAGACAGCTCCAGAACAAGCATTTAGACGGTGCGGACGTTGAGGTAAAAGGACAGCATTATCTTTATCCGCACAGCTTTGAAAATCACTGGGTAGACCAGCAGTATCTTCCGGACAGCTTAAAGGACAGGTTGTATTATGAGTTCGGCGACAATAAGCAGGAACAGACCGCACGGGAATATCGAAAAAAGATAAAAGGCGAATAGTATAGCTAAATGATTTTGTATAGTTACCAAAAAAGCTGTTACGTTTTGTAACAGCTTTTTAAAATGTAGTTATAATTTTTCGAGCGGATTCCTTTGTTGAATACTCCCACTCACTTATGTTTCCCGAAGTTATGTAGTAGTCGAGCGTTTTGTCAACCTCGGCATCGTCAAAAACATCTACTATAATAAGCTTTACCTTCATTTTTTCCGGAATGATCGACTTTATGTAGACGGAGGTCTTCTGGCCAACGCTTACGTTATCCCGGCTTTCGGCAAGCCCGGCAAGATTCGGTTTAAGCTCTATAAATATGCCGTAGCTTTCGATAGAGCGAACTATTCCGCCCACAGTCTGACCCGGCTTAAACAGCCGGGCGTTTTCGTCCCAGGTTCCCAGAAGCTCCTTGTGAGAGAGAAAAATTCTGTCGTCCTCCTGAGCTTTAACAACTACCGTTATGTCCTGGCCGTTAAAAAATCGGTCTTTTGGGTGGGATATCCTGGAAACTGATATTGCATCAATAGGAATCAGCGAAGCGATCCCGCAGCAGATATCCACAAAGCAGCCAAACTGCTCTAAGTGTGTAACCCTTGCGGGAATTATATCGCCGGGCATAAGCTTGTTTATGTAGTTTTCTCTGGCCTCCAGCTGTGCTTCTCGCCTTGAAAGAATAGCGGTTGTTTCACCGCCGGTCTCTTCTATCGACAACACCTTAAAGCACACTGGCTTGTTAACTCTTGACAGCAGTGCAATATCCCTCGTTGTGCCGTCGTCTATGCCGATTGCTCCTTCAAATCTGGGAATAACGCCCCTGCAGCAGGGAAGATCGACGATGAGATTGTGATCTGTATCACAAAGTATAGCTTTAGCCTCTAAAATCATGCCATCTTTCTTAGCGTCACATAGGCCGCTTAGGCTTCTTATAGCCTGTTTATTTGAACTCTGTGCAATAAGCTTGCCCTCAGGATAATACTTGTTCATTTTTGCCTCCTTAAGTGTCTTTGAATCTCTTTTTAACTATATTCGCAACAAAGGAGGAATATTCTGCCTAAAAAGTATTTGCCTTTTAGCTTTTGATATGCTATAATTAAATCCGTAGGGTATTTTCAGAATAAATATCAGCATCTATGGGAGGATATTATGGATGTCAGACCTAATGATATACTTGTGATGAAAAAAAAACACCCGTGCGGGGACAATAAAATGCTGGTGCTGCGCTCGGGAATGGATTTTAAGCTGCGCTGCGTAGGCTGCGGCAGAGAATTTATGATCCCCAGATCAAAGGCGGAAAAAAATATAAAAAATATACTGCGTTAGCTTTAGTTAAGGAGATTATTTATGTTTGAAAGGCTCAAAGAGCTCGAGGAAAAGTACGAGCAGATAAATAACGATTTAATGAATCCTGAAATTATTTCGGACAATAAGCGTTATGCATCCTTGATGAAGGAGTATAAAAACCTAACGCCGATAATTGAAAAGTTCCGTGAGTATAAGAAGGCAAAGGACGCCTTTGATGAGGCAAGTGAGCTTTTAGAGGCAGGCGGGCTTGAAAAGGATTTCAAAGAAATGGTTCAGATGCAGTTTGAGGAGTCCAAAGAGCAGACGGCAAAGTGCGAGGAAGAGCTTAAAATAATGCTTCTGCCCAAGGATCCAAACGACGATAAGAATGTAATTATTGAGATAAGAGGCGGAGCAGGCGGAGAGGAAGCGTCTTTATTTGCAAACTCTCTTTACAGAATGTATACTATGTATGCAGATTCAAAGGGCTGGAAGCACGAGGTTATGAACGCCAATGAAACAGAGCTTGGCGGGTATAAGGAAATATCCTTCAGCGTTGAGGGCGAGGGCGCATATTCACGCCTTAAGTACGAGAGCGGCGTTCACCGTGTTCAGCGTGTGCCCGAAACCGAATCTCAGGGAAGGGTTCACACCTCTACCGTAACTGTCGCGGTGCTGCCGGAGGCGGAGGAGGTCGAGTTTGAGATCAACGAAGCGACCGATCTTAAAATAGATGTGTTCAGAGCAAGCGGTGCAGGAGGTCAGCATATTAACAAAACAGAGTCTGCGGTGAGAATAACGTATCTTCCCACAGGGCTTGTTGTTGAATGTCAGGACGAAAGAAGCCAGTTCAAAAATAAAGAGAGAGCGCTTAAAATCCTGCGTTCGCGACTTTATGAGGAGCAGCTTCGGGCGCAGGAAAACGAGATCGCCGCACAGAGAAGATCGCAGGTAGGAACGGGTGACCGCTCTGAGCGCATTCGGACTTATAACTTCCCCGAGGGCAGAATAAGCGACCACAGAATAGGGCTTACGATATACAGGCTTGAGCAGTTTTTAAATGGCAGCCTTGATGAGGTTATTGACGCTCTCGCAACGGCTGATCAGGCGGCAAAGCTATCTGCTCAGGCTGAGTAAAGGGGATCTTTTTATGTTTGATACAAAGCTGCTTCGCCCCACTCGTGAAAACATTTCCTATTGTGCTGAGCTTATAAAAAGCGGTGAAGTGGTAGGAATGCCGACCGAGACTGTTTACGGCCTTGCGGCAGACGCCTTTAATGAGACTGCGGTAAAGAAAATCTTTGAAGCAAAAGGCAGACCGGCTGATAATCCGCTTATTGTCCACATTTCAGATATCAGTATGCTGAAAGCTCTTAGCGGCGATGTACCTTTGCTTGCGTATGAGCTTGCCGAACGGTTCTGGCCGGGGCCTCTTACAATGGTACTTCCCAAGGCGGATAAGGTTCCTCTTATTACAAGCGGCGGACTTGATACTGTTGGAATACGAATGCCCAAAAGCGCTTTAGCGAGGGAGCTTATAGACGCGTGCGAAGTGCCGCTTGCAGCGCCTTCGGCTAATCTTTCGGGAAGCCCAAGTCCCACTTCGGCAAGGCATGTTTTTAGCGATTTGAACGGCCTTATCGCTGCAATTTTAGACGGCGGTGAGTGTGAGGTTGGCATAGAATCCACGGTTATTTCATTAGAGGGAAGCGGTGTGCGTATTCTGCGTCCGGGAATTATCACAAAAGAAGACCTTATGACGGTATCCAGCACTGTGTTTATTGATGACGGAGTTTTAAGCGAGGTAAGCAAAGATCAAAAGGCTGCGTCTCCTGGAATGAAGTATAAGCATTATTCGCCAAAGGCCAGGGTTGTGCTTGTTGACGGATCTTTAGACAAATTTTTAGAGTATGCAAAATCTCACGCGGATGAAAATACATATCTTATGTGCTTTGACGGAGATAGAGTCCCCGGAAATTTTAACACGGTATACTACGGAAAGCATTCTTTTGAGCAGGCAAAAAGACTGTTTAAGGTTTTAAGAGAGCTTGACGACTTAAATGCCGAGACAGTTTTTGCAAGAGTTCCCGATAAAAGCGGCGCGGGGCTTGCTGTGTATAACAGGATACTAAGGGCGGCGGCGTTTGAAATAGTAAGGGTTGGTGAATGATATGTCTGCTTTAGTCGGTCTTACCGGACAAAGCGGAGCCGGAAAAAGCACGGTTTCTGATATATGGAGAGATAACGGAGTAGGCGTTATCGACTGCGATATGGTCGCAAGAAAGGTGACCGAGGACAACAGCGACTGTAATAAGGAGCTTAGTAAGCTTTTCCCTGAGTGCTTTGATGAACGGCTTCACCTTGACAGGCGGCAGATGGCGGACATAGTGTTTTCTGATAGGCAAAAGTTAAAGAAACAAAACGATATAATCTTTAAGTATATTACAAAGTATATAAATGAAATTTTAGAAAGCTATGACAAAAGCTTTATCGTGCTTGATGCGCCAACGCTGTTTGAAAGCGGCATTTATAAACGCTGTAAGATAATAGTAAGCGTTTTATCTGACAAGAAAAAGAGATTTGAAAGAATCATCAATCGTGATAAAATATCAGAAGACAGCGTAAAACTGCGCTTTTCGTCACAACAAGACGACAGCTTTTTTATCAATAACAGTGATATAATAATTACTAACAACGGTGATCTTTCAGAGCTTGAAATTAAGGCGATAAAAGCGCTTGAGCAAATTAAGGAGATAATTTATGGCAAAAGCTAAGAGAAGAATAAAACCTCTGGGCTGGCTTGTGATTTTCATACTTACGACATCTATTCTTTTTGGAATAATATACTCGGTGGCAAAGCTGGTGCCGCTGATTTCTAAGAAGTATTTTTATCAGTGTCACTATAAGGAATATGTCGAGAAATACAGTGAAGAATATAACTTAGACCCGCTTTACGTATACACGGTAATAAAGGTAGAGAGCAACTTCAATCCGGATGCGCAGTCATCAGCGGGAGCGAGGGGGCTTATGCAGATTATGCCAATTTCTTTTGAAGAGGTCAGCGTAAAGCTCGGCGAGCAGGGCAGCGTGTCGTTTGACGATATGAAAGACCCCGACTGCAACATAAAATACGGCTGTTTTATTCTAAGGCAGCTTCTGGACGAGTTTGGAGATTGGCGTATCGCCTCTGCTGCATTTAATGGCGGCATAGGAAATGTACAGTCGTGGCTTAATGACGGGGTTATTTCTTCTGAAAATTTTGATGTCGAAGCCATACCCATCGATGAAACTCGGCATTACGTCAGAAAAATTGCAAATACTTATGAGTCATACATAAATCTATACGAAGGAGAATACTGAAAATGAGTTCAAAAAAAGAAGCAAAGGCACTTAAGGAAGAACTTTTTACAAAGAAAAAAAACGCCTGTCTGGTGCTTTCTGATAAGGATATAAAGGAGGCGGACGATTTCTGCGAGGACTATAAAAAGTTTCTTAATGATGCTAAAACAGAGCGCGAAGCCGTAAAGGCCGCCGTCTCGCTTGCAAAGAAAAACGGATTTAAAGAGTTTAAGTTTTCTAAAAAGCTCAAGCCGGGCGATAAGGTATACACTGTAAATCGTGAGAAGGCGGTCTTGCTTGCCGTTATCGGAACTGACGATATATCAGAGGGCGTAAGGATTTCAGCAGCGCATATTGACAGCCCGAGAGTTGACTTAAAGCAGAATCCGATTTATGAAGACGGTGAGCTCGCACTGTTTAAAACCCACTACTATGGAGGAATTAAGAAGTATCAGTGGACTACAGTTCCGCTTTCGCTTCACGGAGTGGTATTTTTAAAGAGCGGCAAGAAGTTAGAGATAGTTGTCGGTGAAAGCGAGGACGATCCGGTTTTTTGCATAACCGACCTGCTTCCGCACCTTGCGCAGAGTCAGATGAAGAGAACGCCTCCGGAGCTTGTAAAGGGTGAGGAGCTAAATATTCTTATCGGCTCACGCCCCTTCAAGGACGATAAGGAGTCTGAAAAGGTAAAGCTGAACATAATGAAGCTATTAAACGATAAGTACGGCATCGAGGAGGACGATTTTGTATCGGCGGAGCTGGAGGCTGTTCCCGCATACAAGGCTAAAGACCTGGGCTTTGACAGAAGTATGGTAGGAGCTTACGGGCAGGATGACAGGGTATGTGCTTATACGGCTTTAAAGGCTATACTTGATATTGAAAACCCGAAGAAAACTGCCGTTACGGTCCTGACGGATAAGGAGGAAACGGGAAGCGACGGTAATACAGGCTTAAACAGCGCGTATCTTTCGTATTTTCTCAGCGATCTTGCAGAAAATCTCGGCGGAGTTCCAAGGCACGTTATATCGGCGTCTGAGTGCCTGTCAGCAGACGTAAACGCCGCAGTAGATCCGACATTTCCCGACGTAACAGAGGCTAAGAACGCGTCTAAGATAAACTACGGAGTAGTCGTTACAAAGTTTACAGGCTCAAGAGGAAAAGCCGGTACTAGCGACGCTTCTGCGGAATATGTTTTCAGAGTAAGAGACCTTCTTGACAAAAACGGCGTTGTATGGCAGACCGGAGAACTTGGCAAGGTCGATCTCGGTGGCGGTGGAACGGTCGCACAGTATATTGCAAATCTCAATATAGACGTTATTGATGTAGGTGTGCCGATCCTTTCAATGCACGCTCCGTTTGAGGTAGCGTCAAAGGTAGACACCTATATGGCGTATAGGGCGTTTAAGGTATTCTTTGAAGATTAACTGAATATTTTTAACAGAAAGCTGTTGTATGTATCCTTGGAATATGTTCGGCAGCTTTGTTTTTATTGACAATAAATAAGTTTACCTTTAATATAAACATACAACAGACTTTAAAGATTTAAATTGAAGTCTTGTTAAATATTTGTATTTTGGGGGAATCTTAAAATGTCTGAAATCATATTAAACCAAAGTCTTGTAAAATCCTTCAAGCGGCATCTTTATGAGGAAGAAAAAAGCAGTGTAACAATTGATAATTACACACGTCACGTCAGAGAATTCATTGTTTTTGCGGGGGAGGTACCGCTTACTAAGGATCTTACGGTTGAATATAAGCATATACTTATAAAGAGCGGTAGGTACGAGACAGGAAGCATAAATACAATACTTGCATCACTTAACAGCTTTTGCCGCTATCTTGGATGTTATGACTGCACGGTAAAGATTTTAAGAATGCAAAAAAAGACTTACCGCGACGAGGAGAAGGAGCTGACAAAATCAGAGTATCTGAGATTATTGGATGCGGCAAACGATCAGCCCAGATTAAAGCTTATAGTTGAGACAATATGCGCAACGGGAATAAGAGTATCAGAGCTAAAATATTTTACGGTCGAAGCGATAAAAAGCAGCGAGATAGTTGTAAGCTGTAAAAACAAAACCCGAACGATACTTGTGCCGGGAAAGCTAAAAAACAAGCTGTTAAAATACATAAAAACAAACGGTATCAAATCCGGAGTTATATTTCGTACAAGCCGGGGAAATCCGGTAAACCGCAGCAACATATGGCTGTCGATGAAAAAGCTGTGCAATATTGCCGGCGTAAATCCGTCGAAAGTATTTCCTCACAACCTGCGCAGACTTTTTGCCCGAACTTTTTACGGGATTGAAAGGGACATTGTAAAGCTTGCGGATATTCTAGGGCATAGCAGCATCAATACGACAAGAATTTACATAATGACAACTTATACCGAGCATTTAAGGCGGATTGAACGAATGGGACTTGTTACATAAAAAAACAAAAAACGACATTATTTACATAATGTCGTAAAGCGCTTATTTCATAACTCTAAATCCTAATAAATTTTATCAAACAATTTAATAAATGTCAAGTCCTTTTCAATGAAAATTAAGTTAAAATTTTATAATCTGTTAAAAAGGAATTTTTCTTGTAAAAATTTGCATAACAAATGAGTCCTCATTTCATTTTTTTAACTTTCAGAATTGTGAGGGCTTTATTTTCGTGTCCGTTTTACGGGCACTTTTTTATTTTTTATAATAATAAATCTATAAATGTCATATTTCCATATATTTACACGACATTATGTAAATAATGAACATTTTATTTATCCGCACTCTGAATCCCAATTGTGTGTAATGTTTATGAGAGGGGTGTATGCGGTGCTCAAGCTGTTTGAACACAATCAGACCGCTTATGATTCTGTTGTTGAGATGCTGTCTCAGACAGGTAAGGCAGCGGTTATTCACCCAACCGGTAC
Organism: uncultured Clostridia bacterium; assembly: GCA_947625195.1. Lineage (GTDB taxonomy): Bacteria > Bacillota > Clostridia > Oscillospirales > Ruminococcaceae > UMGS1601. Next base: position 108,995 of record CANQNK010000004.1, read on the forward strand.
GGGCAAATCCTTCATAGGCTTTAAGCTGTGTGAGGACAATTTGGATAAAACCGTATGTTGGCTTTCACCGTCGGAGTATATATTTAAAACCCAGCTTGAAAATCTTAAGGCTTCAGGCTCAGAATCACCCGAGAATATTAAATTTTTTACCTATGCAAAACTTATGCAGATGTCAGAAATCGAGCTTTACGAGATAAAGCCCGATTATATCATTCTTGATGAGTTTCACCGCTGCGGTGCTGACATGTGGGGCAGGGGTGTTGACAAGCTTCTGACAATGTATAATAAGGCTTTTGTTTTAGGACTTTCGGCGACTTCGATCCGCTATTTGGATAATCAGAGAGATATGGCTGACGAGCTTTTTGACGGCTGCATAGCTTCTGAAATGACACTTTCTGAAGCTATTGTCCGCGGAATTCTCAGTACGCCAAAGTATGTTTTATCGGTATTTTCGTATCAGAAGGATCTTGAAAGGATTAAGGTGCGTATAAAGCACTCCAGAAATAAAGCGGTTATAAATGCTGCGGAAAAATACCTCGAAGCATTAAAACGTGCTCTTGAAATGTCAGAGGGCTTGGACGAGGTATTTTTTAAGCATATGACCGACCGCACCGGTAAATACATCGTGTTCTGCGCAAGCAGGGAGCATATGGAAGAGATGATCGGCAAGGCCGGAGAGTGGTTTAAAAAGGTCGATGCAAATCCTCATATATACTCTGTGTATTCTGACGACCCAAGGGCGGGCATTTCTTTTGATGCCTTTAAAAATGACAGCGACAATACTCATCTTCGGCTTTTATACTGTATTGACGCTCTTAACGAAGGCATACACGTAGAAGGAGTCAGCGGTGTAATTCTTTTAAGACCTACAGTTTCTCCAATTATTTTCAAACAGCAAATAGGTCGGGCGCTATCAGCGAGCAAGGATAGAAAGCCTGTTATCTTCGATATTGTAAATAATATCAGCGGCCTGTACAGCATTTCAACACTTCAGGATGAGATGCGTGAAATCGTACGTTACTATCAATATATCGGGGAAGATCGCCGTATCGTAAATGATTCGTTTGAGATTTTTGATGAGGTCGAAGAGGCTCGTCGCCTTTTTGACGAGCTTGAGGAAGTCCTGTCAGCATCGTGGGACGCGATGTTTGCAGAGGCAAAGCGCTACTTTGATGAGTACGGTGACCTTCTGCCGCAGCAGAGCTATGTTACTCAAAGCGGAGCAAGGCTTGGTCAGTGGATAGTAACACAGAGAAACAACTATCGCAAGGGATCAGGTATTTCTCCTGCTAGGGTAAAGAAGCTTGAATCTATTGGCATGAGTTGGCTTACGCTTCACGAGCGCATGTGGGAAGATGGCTTTAAGCTCGCAAAAAGCTACTATGAAAAATACGGAAATTTGGATGTTTCACCTCAAAATTCTTCAAAGCTCTCTTTTTGGCTAATAAGACAGAGACATAGATACCGAAAGGGTCAGCTTCCCGAAGAACAATTTAAGCGCCTGTCGCAGCTTGGAATGGTGTGGGAGGCTGAAGATACCTGGGAGGCAAAATTTACTGAGGCCAAGAAATACTTTGAGAAAAACGGAAATCTGGATATACCTTCAACGTACACGACCGATGAGGGAATTGCACTCGGCGCATGGTACAGAAGCGTTAAGGATCAGTACCGTGTTGGTGCACTTTCAGAAGAACGCATACAAAGGCTTGAGTCTATCGGAATGAAATGGACTTCCGTTACAGACAGAAACTGGCAAAACTATTTTAACTTGGCCAGGGATTATTTTAAAACTTACGGGGATTTGAATGTTCATGCCGGATATACTGCATCAAACGGCGCTAAACTTGGCGTTTGGATCTCCACTCAGAGAAACAGGTACAAAAACGGTAAGCTTTCGGATGAGCAGATAGCAATGCTTGAGTCTATTGGTATGTCATGGCAGCGTTTTTTGAGCAAATGGGAAGAAGCTTACGGATATGCAGAGGAATATTATGCTGAGCATAATGATATAAACCCCGCAGCGGGGTTTATCACAGATGACGGTTTTGCGCTTGGCGCCTGGATAGCGTCTCAACGCAGAAAATACAGCACCGGAAAACTCAGTATTAGCAAAATCGAAAAATTAAACAAACTTAATATGATATGGAATCCGACTGATGCAAGATGGAAAGAGGGATATGAGCATGCTGCATCATATCGCAGTATACACGGAAATCTCAATATTCCATTAGCTTTTGTTTGCGATGACGGATATATGCTTGGATCTTGGATAGCGAATCAGAGAACAAGGCACAGAGCAGGAAAGCTTACTGCTGAAAGGATTAAGCTGCTTGAGAGGCTTGGAATGCTCTGGAATGTACAGACAGAAAAGTGGAATTCAGGTTACAGTCACGCGTTGCAATACTGTATTGACGGCGGGGGAGTACCTATTCCGAAAAGCTATATATCCGGTGACGGATATCCGTTGGGTGAGTGGATCCGCTCACAGGAGAGAAGCTATAAAAAAGGAGTGTTGGATATAGGCAAGGTACAAAAGCTGGCGGAGATAGGCATTGAATTTGAGACATAAGTCATAAAGAATAGGAAATGTGTAACAGATAATATGTGATTATGTTGATTGTTAAAAAGAAAGGGACTGATGACAAAGTGTCTAAAGAATTTACTGCGCTCGCTCAAGACGATACGGCAACCGCTTTAGCAGTTGAGCAAGCGCTTTCTGATAAGCCATCAATAGCCGTAGAAACGGATGAAAACATAGTAAAAGAAAAATCATCACATAGGTTAGCGTATAGAATAGTAAAGCGTGTGTTTGACTTTTTGATTACGTTGATCGCAGGTATTGTTTTACTTATACCGATGGCAGTTATTGCGGTGATGATTATGATAAAAGATCCCGGAAACCCGTTTTATTCTCAGGAACGAGTCGGTCCCGGAGGCAAACCGATACGAATGGTGAAGTTTCGGTCTATGCGTAAGGGTTCAAGCGATCTCGAAAGCATTTTGACATCTGATCAAATTGAAGAGTACAAAAAAGAGTACAAACTCGAAGACGATCCCAGATTGATCGGTTACATAAAGACGGGTGACGGCAGGAAATGCTTTGGAGGAAAGCTCAGGCGTACAAGCATTGACGAGCTTCCTCAGATTCTGTGGAATATCTGCATCAGGGGAAATATGTCGCTTGTCGGACCAAGACCCATTTTATTTTCTGAGCTTGAAGAAAACTATTCTAAGTCAGAGCAGGAGATTTTTCTATCTGCAAAGCCGGGACTTACAGGATACTGGCAGGCATATGCGAGAAATGATGTAGGATATTCTAATCACGAGCGTCAGGATATGGAGCTTTACTATTGCAAGAATCGTTCACTTTGGCTTGACATAAAAATTATTTTCAAAACCTTTGGAGCAGTTATTTTGGGGAAAGGTGCGATTTGATAATCAAATTATATAATGTTGAATTAAACAAAGTGAGGATAACTGAATGAATGGACCTATGCGCATAGCTCAAATAATGGGAAAAATGGATAACGGCGGAGTTGAAGCTGTTATTATGAACTATTATCGAAATATTGATCGAAGCAAAGTGCAGTTTGACTTTATCGTCGATAGTGATTCTAAATTTATTCCCCGAGATGAGATAGAAAGCTTAGGTGGCCGAATCTATATTGTTCCTCCGTATCAGAATATCAGAAAATATATTCCGGCTCTTGTAAAATTATTTAAACAAAACAAATATCAAATAGTTCATTCAAACATAAACACATTAAGCGTTTTTCCGCTTT